>NZ_JACJSI010000005.1 GCF_014698065.1 Nostoc flagelliforme FACHB-838 | reverse complement strand
GAGCGATGTTGGTCATGGTTGAAGAGTCGAATTCGTCAACAACTTATTCAATTTGACTGTATCAGGGATGCTATGGAATATGTACTTCGCCTAGCGTCCTAACCGCCTTGTCTGTTGCTATAAGTAACTTTCTACTAATTGGCTATGAATATGCATTTAATTATTAAATAAACCGCCAAACAAGTAAGTCGATGAGAATAAATAAGGCTAAGTTAAGTATGTAAAAAACATTGAGGTTATTTTGTAGTAAGGACTTCAGCCCTCATTTGAGGACTAAAGTTTTTACTAAAAACCTTTAATTATTTACGCCGCTGTATTTATGCTAAGGATAATGAGTAATCATTAAGTACAACTTTACAGAGAATTAATATTACTACTTTTAATTTTTAAAGCCTATATCAAAATTTAAGCTTATTAGTAATGAAGCAGCCAGTAATTAGCAAAGATATTTTGAAAGTCCAACTCTTCGCTCGTTAAAGTTAATTTCTAAAATATAAAAGAATTTAAATACTAACATAATTTTATCCAGCAATTATAAATATCAATGAATAATTAACCATCAACTTGATAGTAATCGGATAAATTTGAGTTATTAGCTAGGAAAATAGGCGCGATCGCAGTAAAATTACCAATGGTATGCTTATTAAGAAATAAATAACAAGCAGCTCATTATAAATAACTTTCATTTGATCAACATTAATGGAGATGTTATGGAACCTGCTTTTCCCCTTGCTGGCTTAAACATCCTCGTAGTTGATGATGATGATGATAGTCGCTTTTACATTACTACCGTGTTAGAAGGTGATGGAGCCACTGTTACGGCAGTTATATCAGCAGCAGTAGCAT
Source organism: Nostoc flagelliforme FACHB-838 (assembly GCF_014698065.1). GTDB lineage: Bacteria > Cyanobacteriota > Cyanobacteriia > Cyanobacteriales > Nostocaceae > Nostoc > Nostoc flagelliforme_B. Next base: position 173,622 of record NZ_JACJSI010000005.1, on the reverse strand, counting down.
TGAAAGTATTACCTGAGTTGCAACCAGATGTCTTGATTTGTGATATCGCTATGCCTGATGAAGATGGCTACACTTTCATCCGCAAGATCCGGGCGCTGAAGCCTGATATTTATGGAAAACTCCCCGCTATCGCCTTAACTGCATACGGCGATAGCGAGTATCGTAGCCGTGCCCTGGAAGCAGGCTTTCAAAGTCATGTGGCTAAACCAGTTGATCCTGGAGAATTAGTTGCAATCGTCGCTAATTTGATTGCCTATTATAAGAGTTAGTAATTGGTTATTTACCCCCAGCTTCCTCATCCCTTCGTTTCAAAAATAATTTGCTCAGACTTATATGCTGGTGGCTCGACGTGAATTAAAATCCTTACTGGACGAAACCGTTCCTTTAATCAGCTTTCTACTTCTTCAGTAATGTGGTGAGCGGTTTCTACATCTGATGCATCTACTATTAAATGCATTTCAATGAATACTTGGCGACCAAAAACACCGCGAGAGGCGATCGCCATTTGCTCCACAAGCTAAAGCAAATTCTCTTTTAAAACTGACCAGCTACGCCTAAAAACTTCTACTAACCCGGCGAAAAAACCATCAAAGACACAAAATCATGTCTAGGATTACCAAAAAACTCGCAGCAGGAAAAGTGACTCTGATCTTTCTGTTCAACCTAACCCACTTAAGGAAGTGCCTACCTGCTGCTGTGGTTTTTGAAGAAGACACAGAGAACTATCAAAGTGGGATTTAGACCCCTTATTCCAGTAAGATTAGTACTTATCAAGAAGTTTTAATCAAAAAGGTATGTCTTCAACTCCTCTAACATTGAACCTAATTGAAGGCTCAGTCTCCTTCAGTTTTTCACCCGAAGCAGCACGCGAATTAAAGACAGCAATGGATCAACTGATGGAGCGCTTGAAAGCTGTCGCCGCTAAACCCACTCCTGGCGGTAGTAGAGTCACTCCCCAGCCTCCCCTGGAATATCGTTATACAGGTGAAGTATTTTTAGAAATTTTCTGTAATCCTAATATCTGGCCAACGCCCTTCGCAGCCAAGGTTTTGCTGACTGTCCGCAACCTCAACATTCGCTTGACTACTGAAGCTGAACTTACTCGCATCATTGAAGACATTAATCAGTATTTAGAGCAAGTAGGATAATATGTAAGATGATTTTTTATGCTTTTCGAGATTTAAAAAAATACTATATAAATTTTGAATTTTTTCAAGGTTGAGCCAGTTGCTTGCGGAGGTTCCCTCTGTTGCTGCAACTGGTGTCGATTAGCCCGACTTAACAAACTAAACTTTTCAAGACGGATTTTAGCTTTTAACAGCAAGCAGAATATCGCTTACTTGAAAAAAAGCGATGCAATTGATTGCGAGTCAAAAGTGAGGTTCCTACATTTCTAATACAGTTAGGTTAAAATGCTACCGCCTACGACGACCCCCTTTAGAAGGAGGTAAAAGAGGGTTAAAATCCTCCTTTTTAAGGGACTTGGGGGATCTTCAAAATATTAATACGTTAACCAAACTGTATTGTCTATACCTCTATCGGATCAATGTAGGAACATCACAGAATCTATATACTAAACTCAAGCTGTGACACCAGATATACATAACAAATGGTTCTGATGCATTCTTTGACTTGAAAAGTTATATAAATTCAGACTCAAGTGCTTCTGTATTAATGAAAAACGCAAGATTCTGTGTAGGGCAATGCTCATTAAAAACCAGAGATTATCCCCCAGATTGGGCTTTAAATCGTTGATGGTGACACTCACACATCGAGAATAAGCTCCCAATCCAAATCTGAAATCAAAGATTGATTTAGTCGTTGTCCCACTGTTCACGACCAATTAGGTCGCCAATGCGATCGCGTAACAAAAAGTCACATTTCTCTAATTCACATTCAACGCAAACCCACTCTCTCGCTGGAATGTATTGGCAGAGGGTATATATTGGCTGTTGTCGGCTAATCATCCCCTTTTGCACCAGTCGGCGTGCTTCGTCTTGAATCAGATCCAGAGAGTAGTAATTGATAGAAGGCACCGTATTCACACTCATGTTTTTTACTCACAAATTAACACTTACGATAGTGTTCCCCTTAATAATTAGGAACAAACATTACAGAAATTAGACTTGTGGCTAGAATTTTGTAGTTTGCTATACGGAACTATTTTTATTTTGACGCTACATCTCCTAAAATTATCTCAAGATATGTTAAGAAAGTCAACGAATCCTGACATTTATGGAAAATCCGCTTTACAAAAAAAATTCCGAGTAGTTAACTTAACCTGCTGTGGCAGCTGTATGACTTTGATGCCACAAGTCTGGAAGTCTTGCCATTACTGTCTTTAGGCAAGATTTGGTAGGTGGGAAAAGTTTATTTCACGTAGGCGTAGCTCGCACTTCTCTACGAGACGCTGCGCGTAGCTTGCTTCTACGTTCGCGGAGCGTGCCGTAGGCAAGTGGTACGACAAAGCTCAGTGACCACCGCAGGCATTGCTTACATATCAACTAATCACCTTACAACCGGATCTAGAACTGCTGGTATTTATCTAAGGATAAACAACACAAGAATATTTGTCAGATATTAGGGTATAAACTGTTGCAAAACATAACGGCTAAAATATACTACGAAAGCTTCTAAACTAGCATCTGTTAACATTCTCTTAAGCAAATCCGCAATGACTCAAGTTAATTTCAGCACTCCCATTAAACAGTTTTCCTTAGATAAATCTTATGTAAGAGGTGGAATCAGGGAATTCTAATTGAAGAAGCCACAATTCACGAGCAGAGGCAAAGAAGCTCTTCGCGTTCGCGCGGCCTGTCCGATAGAGAAGGAGAAGAGAAGGCTTTACGCTGCTCTATCCGCCAGCCGTACAGAATACCCAATTGAAATCTGACGACTGGCAACCTTATTCTGTTCCGACAAAAAAATATTCAATCGCTGTGGAAGTAAGAGAAGTGACAGTACTAGAGTACGAAACGAAGGCTAAGACAAACAGAAAGCGTATATATACAACTACTGAATCGCTGAATTAGGTTTATGGTTACATTAAAACAGACGTGATCTGGTCACGTCTGTAAGCTGTTTGGCGGATTTGCTGAGATTAATTGTTCTGAAGTTACATTGTTGTTTTAGTTACTTATTCGGAAAATTCGTCATCATTTTCATCAGTGCTGTCTTCTAGTGCTACCAGATGTTCTGGCGGACGCTCATGGTTAAGTTGATTTAGTAGGGCCAGTACTTTATTACCGCGTTCTATGGAGCGATCTTCGAGAAACAGCACCTCTGGTGTACGACGTAGCCGTACCCGCGCCCCAAGTTCGCTACGGACGTAACCTGTAGCTGACTTTAAGCCTTCCATTGTTTCTACCTTAGCTTCATCTGTACCATAGATGCTGACGTAGATTTTGGCGTGTTGGAGATCGCCAGAAACATCAACATCAGTAACGCTTACCATTCCTGTACCCACACGGTCATCTTTGATGCCGTTGAGAAGCATTTGGCTAACTTCCCGTTTGATCAATTCAGCAACGCGGGAAACCCGGCGATTTGTAGCCATAAAAATTTCGCCTCCTCACAGAGGTTGTACAACAAAAATATATGCAAGTTGAGTAAACACTACTTAGCGAAAGCAACGCCAAGAACAAGTGTCTGTGGGGCATAACCCCGATATAACGCTAGTCTAGATTGTACTCAAGCCCAGCATTGCCCGTAGGGTGAGAGTAAGGAAGACTAGGCTGCTCACAAACAAACCCAAGATAGCGATCAAAGTGACTGGACGCTTCAACAATGGCACTAACGGCGCAAAGGTGTTCAGAAACAGTCCTAAGACGATACTAATTAAGTACCGGGGGTAGCGAAAGACGTTATCCCAAAATCCGTCAAACATCTGAATGTAAACTGCCTTGTTATATACTTACGTTTGTTTTGATATGCTTTATCTACTCAATTGTAATCTATGCGGCTGGAAAATTAGCCAGCTAATATAAAATCTACTTCGTCGGTTATATTGGCTTTATTTAGTCACGATTATTTTTAGTTAAATTGCAAGTAAATGGTAATTCAAATCCCCAAGGAAACTAGCCCGCGTCCATTTTTGAAGTGGGCAGGGGGTAAAAGTAGGTTGATACAGCAATATATTCCTTATTTTCCCAAAAGTTATAAAAATTACTATGAACCATTTTTAGGTGGTGGCGCTGTTTTTTTCTATCTCCAACCAACCGCAGCAGTTTTAACTGATATTAATGCCGAATTAATTAACACTTATTGTTGTGTTAGAGATCATGTTGAGGAATTAATTTCTCTATTGAAAGAGCATCAAATTAGACATAATAAAGATTATTACTATAGCATCCGAAACCACTCTGGGGGAACTGACATAGAAAAAGCTGCTCGTCTAATTTATCTTAATAAGACTTGTTTTAATGGTCTTTATCGAGTCAACTCACAGGGAAAATTTAATGTGCCTTTAGGCAGATATGAAAATCCCAATATTTGTTCTGAGGTTTTACTAAAAGCAGCCTCAGAAGGGCTTTCTCATGCAGAAATTAAACAAGCAGATTTTACAGAAGTCCTAAATCATGCGACTAGCAGTGATGACTTTATATTTTTTGACCCGCCCTACCATCCTCTCAGTGAGACTAGCTATTTTACTGCTTATAGTCAAAATTGTTTTAGTAAAAAAGACCAAGAAATTTTAAGAGATACTTGTGCAGAGTTAGCAAGTCGTGGTGTCAAAGTTATGGTATGTAATTCTGATAGTGAGTTTATTAAAAAAAATTATACTGATATTAATTTTGAAATCTATCAAATCAAAGCAGCCCGATCAATTAACTCAAATATAAAAAATAGAGGTATGATTAACGAACTCTTAATTACATCTTTTAAAGATTTTTATTAGCCCAAGCAATGAATCTATCTAAGCTATAAACTGCTAATAAATTATGGTTATCATTAACTCTTGCTTTTAGCCATTTACTTGCGCCTTCTCGCATACCTTCACCGCCTAAGATGACGATAGTTGGTGCAGGATAATAGTTCTGGATGTTCATGTTTAAGTAAGGAAACTTTTCATCAACCGAACCGGGGCTTTCTTGCCATTTGCACTCGAAAATTAAACCAGATGGCATTGCAGGTAAGCCAACAACATAAAAATCCACCTTCAGAGCGGTATGATAAATTCCAGTTCCAATATAAACTTCTTTTCCATAACGCTTTGGCAATAAAGCAGCATTTAGTATAAATTCTTTTGGGACATAGTTCCCGACTTGGAAATAATTATGCCCAGTCAAAATTGCTTCTACATTTCTTTCTAAAATATTTCCAGACTTATTTGCCCGTCCGCCTTGAGTCAGAGCCATCCTCAATCCCTCTGCCAAAAGTCCTGCTTATTACAGGATTTCACAGAAGTAGTAAAAAAGGGTCAGTTGCTTAATATGAATTTTTGATTTTGACTAAACAAGGTTGAATTAATGCATGAAAAATCGGAAAATATTGGTACTTCTGTACTAAATAAATACAAATGTATTAATAATTTGGATAAGGCGAGTTACTAATTCAGGGAAGTTATAAAAGTAATGAAATTCCCTTTTCTTTTTGCCTCTTAAATTTTTTCAAACCTCTCTAATAACTGGAATATTGGATAAATTGTCATGATTTCGCCTTAATTTCAACCTGTCTGAGCTTCAGTATGACCGTTGCGGATAGACCATGCTAGTTCTAAAAGTTGAGTCCAGCGCTTTTGTAGCTGTTTGGGAGTGCATTTGATGGTTTTAGCGATCGCAACGTCGTTTTGTCGTGCAGTTTTTAACTGTAATATTTGCTGTTGCTGTTCTGTGAGTTGATTTACAAAGATTTCCCACTGCTGGGAAGATAAACCCAACTTTTGCTCTAAACCCGCACCTAACCATTGATGTACTAATTGCCAATGGTGTTGCTTGGCAAACTTTTCTACGTGATATTTAAACCGTTGTTGGAGGTAATCGCGCTGACGGCTAGTTAAACCGAGAATTTGGTCAATTTCTGGGGCTGAGAGGTCTTGAAGTTTCAAGCTGAGGTAGTTCATACAATCAGATTGACCTTGAGACTCCAAATATTTCATTAATTCTGTGATGACGCGATCGCGTTCTGACTCTTCTGATGGATCGAAATTAGTTTGGGCAATCATCTGCGATCGCAGCTGTTGCACCGCCGAGTTACGCTGGTAAGATTCTGCTTCTTCACCCTTAGCAGACTCTACCGCCATTTCAATATCCACGGTAGTTTCTTGGGGCTGACGACGAGCAAAACCTTGGGCCCGTAAGATAATTAATTGCTGATTTGCACCACCAGGTAAATTGATCCGGCGTTTGGCATACTGCTCTGTAAAAGCCATGTATTCAGCTAATTGCAGCTGAGTACGTGGCGTGTGATTCTCTGGTAGTTCGTTTTCTCTGCGGAAAGCTTTAATCGCTTCGATATAAAATGCTTGTAAAAAATCTTCAATCAGGCTGTAACGAGCATCAAAGCCCAACTCAGAGCCGGCCATAGTTACATGACGGTAAACCATAGCACCCAAATTGCTATGTAATTCTACCCGCCCTTGCTTAGAACCTAGTTGGTAGTAACGTAAGCATTTTTGCATCCGATGCCTTCCCAACGTCATTTGCCAGGACTTGATTTCCCCAGATGTTTGGATACGAGAGCTTTTGTCGCAAATGCGTTCTACTTCTACGGCTATGCGCTTTGCTAAAGCTTCTACGCACTTCGGTGTTGCTTTTACTTGCGCTTGCATTTCCTCACACAGCAAGTCAATCAGGCTATCACTGCTGCTATCTGAAAATTCTTCAGTCGAAACGTGGTTCTCAAAAATGGATGTAGAGTTTGGTAGATTGACGACGTTAGCTTTCATGACTTTTCCAGGTAGTAGTATTGCACCGTAATTACAACGCAGACACAGCAATCAAGACCGTCCTTGACCGGAGAATCTTTGGGCATTCATCCATCAAGGTTTGCCGCATATAATGCTCACATTTAAAGCTCATATATAAAACTATAGGAAATACGAAAGAGTTACAGTTTTGGCAATGTGTCGGTTTTTTTCACAAGCCACTATATTGACGCTGGCACACGAGTACCTACCATTTTCTCAAAGTTGTCAAATACCTTGCTGTGCCAACTGTTGCCACCATCCTGTTATATCCACTGTGTCAGCAAACAGCCCATAGTAGACGTCGCCTTTAAGTATGACAATTAGAAAACTGGAGTCGTTTTTATCACAATTTCCGAAACGGAGAGGTGAGCCTGTGAAGTTGAATTCTTATACCCATGCTGCTGCTGCTTCCCAACCTAAACCCCTCCGTATAATTACTGCTTCGTCTCCGGTCATATCTAAGATAGTAGACACTTGATATGTAGGTTCCTCGCCAGTGTCAATAATGATGTCTACCAACTTATCCAAACGGTCAAATAGCTCTACCCGCGACTGAATCGTTTCTGAATCTATCCGAATCATGCCATCATCTGCTTCATCTGGTGGCAGATGTGCCGAAGTTGAAATAATCGGATTACCCAATGCTGCCAGCAATTCCAAACACACAGTATGGTTTGGTACTCTGATTCCAGTAGTTTTCCGCTTGGGGCTTTGCACCAATCGCGGTACTAATTTAGTAGCTGGGAGCAAAAACGTGTATGGCCCTGGAATCAGGCGTTTCATAATCCGATAGGCTGTGTCACTTACGAAGGCATAAGTTGCCACATTTGAAAGCGAGGGACATAAAAATGTCAGTGGTTTATCATTTGCTAGCTGTTTAATTTGCCGCACTCGTTCTACCGCCGACTTGGCATTCAAATCACAACCGATCGCATAGACTGTATCAGTAGGGTAAAGCATGACTGCGCCACTAGAAAGCGCCGACTTTATTTCCTCTATTCGGCGAATTTGAGGATTATCCGGATGAACTGGGAAAATTTTTGCCATAACTCGGTGAGTGGGGATTGGGGACTGGGAGCAGGGGGAGCAGGGGAGGCAGGGGAGGCAGGGGAAGTAATTAATAACCAATGACAAATGAGAAATTTATTATGAATAAAATTGCTTATATTCAATGTCCGACAGGAATTTCTGGCGATATGTGCCTGGGTGCTTTGGTAAGTTTGGGTGTTCCTGTGGAGTATTTAATTGAAAAACTCAATGGATTAGGTATTGAACAGGAATATCAGTTAAGGGCAGAACTTGTCCAACGTAATGGTCAGCAGGCGACTAAAGTCAATGTGGATTTAGTACACGATCATGATCATCATCAGCACCACGATCGCGAACACAGCCACCATCACACACGACACCTGCCAGAAATAGAGCAGATGATCCTCAAAGCGGGGTTGCCATCACGGGCAGAAGCTTGGAGTTTGGCAGTATTCCGACAGTTAGCAGTAGCAGAAGGGGCAGTGCATGGCATTTCTCCTGAAAAAGTTCATTTTCATGAGGTGGGTGCTATAGATGCGATCGTAGATATTGTGGGTACTTGCCTGGGGTTGGATTGGTTGGGGATTGAGAGCAACGAGGAAGGATTACCCTTACTTTACTGCTCGGCGTTCCCGACTGGTGGCGGCACTGTTCGGGCTGCACATGGTCAGATGGCAGTACCAGTACCAGCGGTATTAAAGCTGTGGGAAATGCGGGATTGTCCAGTTTATAGCAATGGCATTGACAGAGAATTAGTCACACCAACAGGAGCCGCGATCGCCACTACTTTGGCAAGAGATTTTGGTTCACCACCTGCGATCGCTATCAAGCAGATAGGACTGGGAGCAGGAACCATAAATTTACCCATTCCCAATATTTTACGCCTCTGGTTGGGTGAAAGCACAAGTTTACAGTCAAATTTCAGTGATTATGAAGAAACTAGCTCAAATTTGGAAACCATCTCGGTATTAGAAACCCAAATTGATGATTTAAGTCCACAAGCTATTGGCTATGTGTTTGAGGCGTTATTTGCGGCTGGTGCGCTGGATGTTTTTACCCAAGCGATCGGTATGAAAAAGTCGCGTCCGGGAATTTTGCTGACTGTGATTTGTCATCCAGAAAATTTACTCAGGTGTGAAACGGTTTTATTTCAAGAAACCACTACTTTGGGCATTCGGCGAACAACTCAGCAACGCGCCATTTTACAACGGGAAATTCAACAAGTGGAAACGGAATATGGGAAAGTGCGTGTGAAGGTAGCATGGAAAGGACAATCAGCAGAAAAAGTTATTGCAAATGTGCAGCCAGAATATGAAGATTGTGCAGACTTAGCCCGAAAACATAATATTGCCTGGCGCGAAATTCAACGGTTAGCGTTACAGCGTTGGTATTTAGTTAATGCCTAAATCTCGTCGTTCTCTTCGTTCCCAGTCGGAGACTGGGAACGAGGGAAATAACTAAGTTAGAGCTTTTAGCAAATATTGTGTCAATGTAAACGCATCTACACCCAATTCGGTACGCTCTTGGGCGGCTATTATACCTGCTTGTGAATGCCACCAAGCAGCAGTTACCACAATATCTTCTACAGGAATCTGTTTAGTTGCTGCTTGCGCTAAGAGTCCGCCCAGTAGTCCAGTTAATACGTCGCCACTACCACCACGCGCTAAGGCAGGTGTGCTTTCAGGAACAATCCAAACGCCACCTTGAGGGTTTGCGATCGCAGTTCTTGCCCCTTTCAATAACACTACTGCACTACTTTGCGCGGCAGCTTCTTGTACTGCTTTCACCCTGTCATGTTTGGTATCGGTGACATCAGGAAACAATCGTTGGAATTCGCCTGTATGGGGTGTAAGTACGCTTACCGCTTGGCGTTTTTTTAACGTGGCGATCGCTCCCATTTGTGCCAGAATATTTAAACCATCGGCATCAAGAATCAAAGGGCCATCAACAGCGATCGCTTCTTGCACAATGGGGGTCGCATCTCTTGTTAAACCGGGGCCACAAGCGATCGCATTAAAAGAACTCAGATCGGTATTTTCTGGTAGTTGTAGGTGAGCGATCGCTCCAGTTTCCGTCTCTGGACAACCGACAATTAGCGCTTCTGGCAAGTGTGACACCAAAAGAGATTTAAGGGATTCGGGTACGGCAATCGAAAGCATTCCTACACCACTAGCCCTAGCACCCAAACCAGTTAAAATTGCTCCACCTGCATAGCGCCGCGAACCGCAAATCAGCAATAAATGTCCTTCTTTATATTTGTGAGTAACTGCTGGACGGGGTAAAGGTAAAGTAGCAAGTGCTTTTGCTGCTGTAATACGTTTAATTCTGGGTACATCTTGGAGAACAGCTTCTACATCAGCTAAAGGAATATCAAAATCAATTAACTCAGCTTTACCAAGATACTCCAACGCCTGATCTTGAAAAAAAGCTAGTTTCCATAAACCTAAACAAAATGTGTGAGTGGCGCGAATGGCAGTTCCCAATACTTCGCCTGTGTCGGTGTGCAAACCTGAAGGTAAATCGATACTATAAATCGGCACAGACAATTCATTTAACTGATTAATTGCAGAGGCAATGGGATCAGTCAGGTTTCTTTCTAAACCAAACCCAAACAACCCATCAATCAACAAATCAGAATCTGGCAATTGCTCAATTGTTTGATAAATTGAAATGCCCAAACTCTGGGCATATTGCAAGTGCTGCGAAGTTAATTCTTTAAGTTTAGAAAAAGGAGAATAAATCCAAACTTGATACCCGCGAAAGTGTAATTCACGGGCTACTACTAAAGCATCGCCACCATTATGACCGGGGCCGACAAGAATTCCGATACGAGATCCCCCCGCCTGTGGCGACCCTCTTAAAGAGGGGGGAATCGAGAAAGTATTTTGAAGGAGAGTTGGAAAAATCTCTAGAATGCGACGGGCAATTAATCCCGCCACCTTTTCCATCAAAGCAACTACAGGCATTCCTGCTGCAAAGATCCGCTTTTCAATATTGCGCATCTGCACAGCAGTCACTACCACTTGCGAAATTTGTTCTTGCCTATCTTCCATCAGTGCTAAGTGCTGAGTGCTGAGTTATGAGTTTAATTTTACTCCCCAGTCCTTAGTCTCCAATCTCCAATCCCCACTTATACCATTTCACTTTAATAATGATACAAATACGTTGGTAGGGGCACGGCATTGCCGTGCCCCTACGAGAAATCTATATGTATCAGGGTTTTCGTGAATTGGTATTATTCACTTCCCGTAGTAAACCCTGGCATTACCGTATCCTATCTTTCGCAAATACTTATTCCATTCCCCAGCTTGGAATCGATCGGGGAAAGGCCCTACTGCTACATGTGGGCCTCGTGGTTGCGTCCTTTCGAGGACTCCGCCAACTCGACCGAAATCTGGGCTAAATCGAGCTATATTCTGCCTAAGTTGTTCTGCGATCGCAGGTAATTCTTCTGGAGTGGTGGGAATTACAACATAATATCTAGAGGCTGGTCTATTAGCATTTCTATTATTGCGATCGCCAATAAAACCTCTAGAGCCTGGATTTATTTCCTGTCCGTTAGCGTAGCTGACAACCTGGGCGTTATATATGCTTAGTGACTGTAGCTCATTCACCCGTTGTTGGGCGTTAGATATTCTGTTAAAAACTCCTGACTGAATTACCCTCCGGCCTTGGTACTCGCGAATGTAAGCACTGGGTTCAATCCGACGTATTGCTTGTAGCGTCTGGAAATCATCACCATCAACGTAAACAAAGTAGCGCTCAAAGTTCTGGTTATATTGACTAAACTGTCCAGGTTGAGAGGGCTGAAAATTCTGCTCAAATTGATTGTTTTGTAATGGTTGAGAGGGCTGAAAATTCAGTTCACGTTGATTGAAGTCCTCTGGTTGAGCCGGTTGTAACTGCGGTGATGGCTGTTGACCAAAGGGAATTATTGGCGGTGGCGGTAAAAATTCGCCTTCTTGTTGAGCCAGTAGCACATTGTTGTTGTGCAGTTGTGCTTGTGCTGGGGTAGAGTTGGGAATCAGTACTAACCATCCTCCTACTAACAAAAAGAGAAGTCTGATAGTGGGCTTCCAACCTTCATAACTTCGACACAGCATCTGAAATCGGATAAATTGATTTGATATTCCTCTAGACATAATAGTTTAGAAAGTAGTCAAAGTATTTTTAGATAATTCCATTAGGAACTAATTTAGTTCACCGTTGTAGCAACTATATAGCGTTAACGTAAAATTAGCTCATTTGCGTGGCAAAAAATACATCTGTAATTAATCTTAGATAAGAGCGATGGGAGAGTAAACAGCCATGTCTACGATGGGCAAAGCCTACACTCCTTCAGCGATTTTGAAACTGAAGTGCTTTGGTAGCAAGGCAATGAAAGAGTGTATGCTACAATTGGACAACCACGCAGCTTGTCGTGCTTTGTATGAAAAAAGTCGTCGTTGGTCTTTCTGGTGGCGTTGACAGTTCCACCGCCGCAGCTATCCTGCACCATCAGGGCTATGAAGTGATTGGTCTGACTCTTTGGCTAATGAAAGGCAAAGGTCAATGTTGCTCTGAAGGTATGATCGACGCGGCTGAACTGTGTGAACAACTGGGCGTTCCCCATCAGATTGTCGATATTCGGGATCTCTTTCAGACGCATATTGTCGATTACCTGGTGACTGGTTACAGTGCTGGGATTACACCTTTGCCTTGCTCTCAGTGCAATAAAACGGTGAAGTTTGGGCCAATGGTGCAGTATGCTCGTGAAGAATTGGGGTGCGATCGCATTGCCACTGGTCATTATGCCCGAATTAGCTATGACGAAGCAACTGGACGTTACCAATTATTAAGAGCTGTTGACCGCAACAAAGACCAGTCATACTTTCTCTATGATTTGTCTCAAGATTTACTTGCAGCAACGATATTTCCTCTAGGTGAACTAGAAAAAACTGAGACGCGCCGGATTGCGACTGAATACGGATTGAAAACTGCTGATAAGCCAGAAAGCCAAGACTTATGCTTAGTGGAAAGTAACGGTTCCATGCGGGCATTTTTGGATAAATATTTAGCTCCGAAAATAGGCGATATTGTGGATACCACAGGCAAAATTTTGGGACAGCATGATGGTGTCCATCACTACACCATTGGCCAGCGCAAAGGCTTAGGGGTGGCTGCTGCCGAACCGTTGTATGTGATTGAATTAGATGCGGAAAATAATAAAGTAGTAGTAGGCGATCGCACTAAGGTAACTCAACTAGAATGCACTGTTGGACGGGTAAATTGGGTTTCTATTGCTGAACCATCTACCCCAATTCATGCCGAAGTGCAAATTCGCTATCGTTCAACGCCTACACCAGTGACAGTGATTCCTTTGGAAAACTCCCGTGTGCGTTTGGTGTTTGATGAACCCCAATTCAGCATCACTCCCGGACAAGCGGCGGTATGGTACGACGGGGAAAAAGTGTTAGGTGGCGGAATAATTGAACAGTTTAGTTAATAAGAACTCTTACCCTGTTTTAGGATAAAGCAAAACTACCCTTCTTCGCTTGTAAAGAGGGGTATTTTTATTTTTAAATGGGATATATGCCGGAAGAACCTATCTCTGACCAGTTTTTGATACAGCTATTAGAAGGCTATACTTCTACAGAGACGATAGAGATTCAACAATACATAAGTGAGTGGAATGCTGCTACCTATACCAGTGTTGCCCAAAGTATCTTAGACCATGCTAATAGAAAAGGAATTGATCCATTAAAGTATCTACGCAAAGCTCATAACTTTAATAAAAAAGGAGCGATTAAAGTTCCGAAAACTGGATATCGTGGAGATAGTTCAGCTGTATACCGTAAAGGCAATGAATATCTGATTGTCAGACCTGACCAATATGGTACTGAAAAGATAGTTATTTATAAAGTTAATGATGACTAAAGCAATTTTAAATCAGCAAGAATTGATTAAGAAAAATATTATTCAATTATTAGTACAGTTGACTAATACTTATCAAAATACACGAGGCGAACGACAAGAAATTTCTATTCGGTTTCCAGCAGAAGATGAAGAGTTTTCACTTTTAGAAGAACTTGAACTTTTAACAGTAAATCTCAGAGGCTATGCAAGTCAAATTCAAAGCACAGGTCAAATTGTCAATCAAGACCGGGCAATTGAGCAATTACAAGCTATGCGGGTTTTAAATATACCTCAGATTGCAAGTTTTTATTTTGGCAGTAATGGCAATTATGAACAAATAAAGAGTTATATTAGAACATTAGATTACTTGCGCTTACTACTATTGGAGTATTTACAGCTTTAAAAATTATAATACCGGAATAGCGATCGCTTTTTATCTTTAACCAAGGTTGAATCAATCAATCAAATAAACAACTATTAATTTCATTAATTATTTTAACAATTTTATCTTCATTATTTTGATAACCTTGTTCTTTAGCTACTGCCAATGCTTGCTGATAATATTTCAAGGCTTTGGAATGTTGTTTTAGCTCAAGAAATAGTTCACCTATATGTTCAATATTTTGAAGTTCAGTCATCCGATTGCCTAATCGTTTACAAATAATTAAAGATTGCTTATAGTACTTTATAGCTTTTTCATACTCTTTCAAATGTCTATACATTAACCCTAAAATACTAAGAGTATTACTCTCACTCAGACTATCTCCAATTTCATTACTAATTGCTAGAGCTTCTTGAAGATAATTTTGTGCTTTTGAATAATTTCCTAAATCGCAATAGACATCACCAATGAGATAGAGAGTCTCTGCCTGACCTGGACGAGCATTAATTTCTCGTCGAAGTGCTAATGCAAGCTCGTAATAGTTTAATGCTTTTTCAAAGTCTTTTAAACTAGCGTTAAGTAACCCAAGATTACTCAAAACAGTAGCCTCTGTGTCGTGATCGCCCATTTTACTCGCTATTACTAATGCTTCTTGATAGCATTCTAAAGCTGTTGTATAATTTCCATAACGAAAATATATATGACCTATATTATTGAGGGTTGTACTTTGACCACCAAAATCACCAATCTGCCTATGTAGGCTTAAAGCTTCTTCATAATATTGAAGTGCTTTAGGGAATTCTTCTAGAAAACTATAAACTGCTCCAATGTTATTTAAAGTAGTACCTTCATCTTCTTGCACTCCTATTTCTCGACGGATTGATAAAGCTTGGTGATAATATTTTAATGCCTCTTGATACTGTCCTGTCTGATCATAAATACCTCCAAAATTATGGAGGGCTGTAGCTTCGTTTGCACGATCATCTAATTTTTTGAAAATTTTTAAAGCTTTTGTATAGTGTTCTAGCGCTTTTGTATATTGTCCCATCTGGCGATAAATACATCCTATATTATTCAGCGAAGAAGCTTGACCTGATAAATGATTATTTTCTATCTCGATATTAAGACATTGATGATGTAGCTCTAATGCTTCTGGATATTGGCTTAATTCATTGTAAGTTTGTCCCAAGTTATTAAGAATAGCTGCTTCCCCATTTCGATGATTTTGACTTCTGTAAATTTTTAATGCCTCTTGATATTTGTCTAAGGCTTTTTGAGGCTGTCCAAGCCTTCCATAAATTAAGCCAGTATTACTAAGAGTAGCAGCTTCATTACATAGATCGCCTATTTCTCTACTAATTATTAAAGAGTGATTATAGTGCCTTAAAGCTTCTGAATATTGTCCTAATAAGGAATACACTGCCCCAATACCACAGAGTGTTTTTCCTTCCATTTTGCGATCCATGACTTCAAGATGAAGAGAAAGTGCTTTTTGATAGTTCTCTAAAGCATTTGAATATTGCCCAATACTACGATAGGCACCCCCAATATTACTAAGAGTAGTACCCTCATTTTTTAAATCTTTAATTCTTTGAAAATAAGATAAAGCTTGACTGAACTGTTTTAATGCATCATGATAAAGTCCTTGGTTATATAAGTCAAGTCCCAGATTTAAATGTCTAACTCCGTCTGCTTGATATTCTTGTTTTATTAAAAATTTAACGAAACGATGGATTGCTCTTAATGGTCTAAGTAAAGCTGAAGCTAGCACACGTAAGTAAGATAGCACTTGCAATCTCCAAAGGTTAGTTCTTGAGTTCAAGCTTATTTTTCCCAATTATTAGTCTGGAGTTGCAGAAAACTGAAAGCAGTTCTTATGTCAGGTAAATCTTGTGGTAGGTTGAAATGATACTATTTTTTCAACTATTTTTTCTCTACGTACCAGCATTTGATAAGTTAGTACATAATCTGAAACAATAACAGTTAATACAAAGAGGGGATTACGTTGAGTCACAATCCAGATGCCATAGCCCCGCACGGTGGACAATTGGTTAACCGTATCGCCACACCAGAACAAAGAGCAGAGTTTCTTTCAAAAGCTGACTTTTTGCCGCGAGTGCAACTAGACGATCGCGCCGTTTCTGATGTAGAAATGATTGCGATCGGTGCTTTTAGTCCACTCACGGGTTTTATGAACCAGGAAGACTACGATCGCACTGTAACAGAAATGCGACTAGCCAACGGTCTTGTATGGTCAATCCCGATTACACTATCCGTCAGTGAAGAAGTAGCTTCTCCGTTGCAAGAAGGCGGCTTAATCCGTCTAGATAACTCCAGAGGCGAATTTATTGGGGTTTTGCAACTGACGCAAAAGTATAACTACGACAAAACCCGCGAAGCAATTAAAGTCTACCGCACTGATGATGCCAAACATCCCGGCGTGCAGGTACTCTATAACCAAGGTAATGTACATCTGGCGGGTGATATTTGGTTGTTGCAACGCGAACCTCATCCCCAGTTTCCCACTTACCAAATTGATCCAGCCGCCTCACGGCAACTATTTAGAGACAAGGGTTGGAAAACCATCGTCGGCTTTCAAACTCGCAACCCCATCCACCGCGCCCATGAATATATTCAAAAGTGCGCTTTAGAAATCGTTGATGGTCTATTTTTGCACCCATTAGTCGGGGCGACAAAAGAAGATGATATTGCTGCTGATGTGCGGATGCGTTGCTATGAAATTTTGCTGGAACACTACTACCCCTTAGACCGGGTAAGTTTGGCAATTAATCCAGCTGCAATGCGCTATGCTGGGCCTCGTGAAGCCATCTTCCATGCTTTAATCCGCAAAAACTACGGCTGTACTCACTTTATCGTCGGACGAGATCATGCTGGCGTTGGTGACTATTACGGCACTTACGACGCTCAATACATTTTTGATGAATTTGCCCCAAGTGAATTGGGTATTGTGCCGATGAAATTTGAACACGCTTTCTACTGCACGCGCACTAAACAGATGGCAACATCTAAAACCAGTCCCAGCAGACCAGAAGAACGTATTCATTTATCAGGGACGAAAGTCAGGGAAATGCTGCGGCGTGGTGAATTACCTCCAGCAGAATTTTCCCGTCCAGAGGTGGCGGCTGAGTTAGCGCGGGCAATGCGGATAGAAGTACCAGCTTAGAGCATTGGGCATTAATAAAGAGGCAGAGGAGCAGGGTGCAGGGAGCAGAGGGGAAAGTTCTCCCTGCTTCTTCCCCACTCCCCACACTTTTGTAACTTTACAATACAGAGTTCAGCCCTGTAAGCTGCTAACTAATGGCTGAGGGCTGATGGCTAATTATGGAACGGCGCACGTTTTTACATAGAATTGGCTCAATACTCGCGGTATTGGGGGTAACTGAAGCTGAGTGGTTGTCTTTGGGAAATCGCTATTATCGGGCTTTGGCAGAACCCAGTCCGCGCAAGTTGGCATTGTTAATAGGTATTAACCAATACCCACAAATTCCAGCCCTCAGTGGTTGCCTGACGGATGTGGAATTACAAAGAGAACTTTTGATTCATCGCTTTGGCTTCCAAGGTTCAGATATTTTAACCTTAACTGAGGAACAAGCTAGCAGGGAATTCATTGAGGCAGCTTTTTTGGATCACCTGGGTAAGCAAGCTAAACCTGGTGATGTGGTGGTCTTTCACTTTAGCGGCTATGGCAGCCGTGTCAAATTGGAAACATCACCGGATACAGGGCAAAATGCTCTGGTAGCAGCTAATGTGGGACAGTATGCACAAAATGAAAAAATAGTCAACCATATATTAGAAGAAACTCTACTGCTATTATTGCGATCGCTCCCCACAAATCGAGTAACAGCAGTATTGGATACTAGCTATTACGCTCCAAACACAGTCTTAGGATTAAAAATTCGTGCCCTTCAGGAATCAGTAGGAAAGCTGGCACCAGAGGAACTCGACTTTCTCAAACAACTTAAAACTCAGAAGTTATCCAGCACTCCGATTGTTTTAGCAGCTACCTCAGAACCAAATCAGACAGCAAGGGAAGGGTTCTTTTCTGGTTTTACTACTGGGTTATTTACCTACGCCTTAACACAGTATTTGTGGGAATTCACCCCAGCCACCACAATTCAAGTCGCCTTCTCTCATGTAGAAAATTCTCTATCCCAATTGGGTAGTAAACAGCAACCAGCATTATTAAGTAGTCAGAAAAATCAAAATCTAACGTCTCTACAGCCAGACGGTATCATTGGTGCAGAAGGCGTGGTGACAGCTATTGAAGAAGATGGTAAAACAGTTCATCTGTGGTTGGCAGGATTACCTGCACAAGTGCTGCTATACTACGGAGTTAATTCTCGATTAACCCTGGCAACAACAGAAGAATTAGTATTGCGATCGCGGAGTGGGTTAACTGCAAAAGCGCAAATTTCCAAAATTCAAGGTGCAAATCCCCTACAAGTCGGGCAACTCGTCCAAGAAGCAGTCCGGGTTTTACCCCGAAATATTAATTTAACAATAGCTTTGGATACTGGATTAGAAAGAATTGAGCGGGTAGACGCTACAAGTGCCTTTGCTGGATTTTCTCATGTATCTACCGTAGTCGCAGGAGAAAAACCAGCTGATTATCTATTTGCGAAGCTACAGCAAACACCCAGCCGTTATGGTCTATTTTCTATTGGTGGCGAAATAATTCCTAATACTATGGGGGAAGTAGGAGAAGCAGTAAAATTAACAGCGCAAAGGTTATCGCCACAATTATCAATCTTGCTAGCAGCAAAGTTATGGCGAGTCACCGAAAATCAAGGTTCTTCCCGCTTGCCACTCAAGGCAACCTTAGAAATAATTAGTGACAGTTCACCTCGCATTGTCATGCAGCGCGAAACAGTGAGAGCCATCAAAACTCAAACCTCAATTAAAGCATCAGTACAGAAGCGATTAATCGCATCTCTCCCGACTCCCATTGTGCCTATTGGTAGTCGAATGCAATATCGAGTGGAAAACCAGAGCGATCGCCCGGTATATTTAATCTTGCTGGGATTAAACAATAATCATACAGCAGTTGCCTTTTATCCTTGGGAAACCCCTCAAGAACTAAACACTGCCGACACCAAACCCCTCCTAAAAGAAGTCGTCATCGCCCCAGGTGAAACCCTCACCTTACCCCAAACTAATGGTGCTTCCGAATGGGTGATTTCAGGGCCAGCTAGCTTTTGCGAACAACAACTAATTTTTAGTACTGCCCCCTTTAGCGAAACTCTCGCCGCCTTGAGTACTGTTAAGTATTCCACAGCCGAGCAACGCCCGATTAGCGCATTATTGAATCCCTTAGACGTTGCACAAGCCTTGCTACAAGATTTGCATCTCAAAACGGAGATGAACGGCACAGCAGCCGACTCATATATCTTGGATGTGAATAATTGGGCAAGTCTTAGCTTTAGTTTTCAAGTGGTTTAAGGGGGCGTGAATAATTAAAGGTTTGTAGTCAAGACTGTATCCCTATTTTAAGGGAAAAAGCGTAGCGTTTTTAATGCAAGCCGATACATTAATATTGCCGGGTATTGTCAAGTTTAATTCTTAGGACTTACGCAAAATATCTCTCAAAATTTGATTTCTCTGTGCCGCGCCAGTTGCTACAAGTCGGGGAACCCGCCCAACGCACTGGCTTCTCTGTGCCTCTGCGGTAGCCTGCGGCAAGCCGAAGCCGAAGCGTCTACGTTATTCCGTAACTCATGCGTAAGTCCTAATTCTCTACAAATTAATGAAATGCTGTACTAAGTGCAACAAATAATAATAGTCTAATTGCTGAAAATTCCTGAAAATATTAGGAGATTCTTAACAGAAATTCGCTTCTAGTCAGTTTGTCAACAAGCCGCTAGAGTAACTTTTTATTAAGATAAAAAGACGAGTGGTTGCAAACATAGGGGATATGCAAAACACAGATATAGTTGTCATTGGTAGCGGTATTGGCGGTTTAAGTTGTGCTGCTCTTTTGGCACGATACGGCTTTGATGTGATGGTTTGTGAAAGTCACTCCATCCCTGGTGGTGCTGCCCACAGTTTTGAGCGCAACGGTTTCAAATTTGACTCAGGCCCATCCCTCTACTCTGGACTATCTTATAGCCCCTCCACCAACCCCCTAAAACAAGTATTAGATGCAATTGGTTCTGAATTACCATGCGTAACCTACGATACTTGGGGTTGTTGTCTGCCAGAAGGTGATTTTGACACATCGGTTGGTGCCGAGCAATTTTCTGAAGTGCTGATGAAATTCTGTGGTCATAATGCTGTTGTTGAATGGCAAGAACTCCAGCGCGTTATGGAACCATTCGCTGGTGCAGCAATTTCTATACCACCAGCCGCATTACGCTTTGATTTGGGTGCAGCTAGAACTGTAGCCCCGTTTGTCCTATCTTTGGCAAAAAACCTGCCAGATGTCATCAAGTTGACAGGCCCCTTCAGCCGGATTATGGATGGCGTTGTTAAAGATCCATTTACCCGAAATTGGCTGAATTTGTTGTGTTTTCTGCTTTCTGGACTGTCCGCAGATGGCACTAGTGCCGCAGAAGTAGCATTTATGTTTGCGGACTGGTATCGACCAGACGCAATACTTGAATATCCCATTGGTGGGAGTGGTGCTTTAGTTGACAGCCTTGTACAAGGGCTAGAGCGTCACGGAGGGAAACTGATATTAGGCGCTCATGTGGAGCAAGTGTTGGTAGAAGGTAATCGTGCCGTGGGAGTGCGTCTGCGCGATCGCCAAGAAATTCGGGCGCGTCGGGCAGTAATTTCTAATGCATCGGTTTGGGACACACTGAAGCTACTACCAGAAAAGGCAATACCCCAACAGTACCGCAGCAAGCGACAAGCAACACCTGAGTGTGATAGTTTCATGCATCTACATTTAGGTATTGATGCTCAAGGATTACAGCCAAATTTGCGCTGTCATTACATCGTAGTTAATAACTGGGAATTGGGCATAACAGCACCTCAGAATGTTGTGGTGATATCAATTCCTTCAATTCTCGATCCATCCTTAGCGCCACCAGGTAAGCATGTGATTCATGTGTATACTCCTGGTAATGAGCCATACTCTATCTGGCAGGGAATGGATAGAAGGAACCAAGAATATGCCGAACAAAAGCGATCGCGTGCAGAAGTAATGTGGCAAGCGCTACAGCGGATCATTCCAGATATTCGCTCTCGTTGCGAAATCACACTTGTTGGTACACCTCTAACTCACGAGCGTTATCTCCGTCGTCATCAAGGTTCCTACGGCCCAGCAATTCAGGCTGGATCTGGTATGTTTCCTGACCCTAGCACACCTCTACCAGGGCTGATGTGCTGCGGAGACTCGACATTTCCCGGCATTGGTTTACCAGCAGTCGCCGCCAGTGGGCTGATTGCTGCGAATACACTTGCGCCGATTAACAAGCATTTAGCTATGCTTCAAGATATCAAGTGCATTTAATTTTTTGAGTATAAAATCTAGTTGCCAAGAGAGCCGCACCTGCTACCAAAGTTGCTAATACACTATCAGGTTCAGGTACGGCAGCAACTTGAGCATCAATTCGTGCAGTTCCAGCAAACGAACCTATCAAGTCAGAGTCGCCCAGTATATTAGCAAACAGTTTTATTTATAAGTACTATGTCACCTTTCTCAATTCTGTTGTTCATAACTTCTACAGCCTCTCAATTAAATTGCTAAATAATCTCCTCTACCGAAAATACTACTCTAAAGCCACAAACCCTGAGTCCACCGTCTGATTCATTCCAGCTACGGCTAGCGCTGCGACACAGTTCTGCGTTGAAACTCCAAGAACCACCGCGTAGCACGCGGCGATTAATATCACCTCCAACTTCCCAAGCTGTTCCATCTGAGGGTGCATCGTTGTAATTGTTGTGCCATGAGTCAGCGCACCATTCCCAAACTAGCCCGTGCATATCGTACAATCCAAAAGTGTTGGCGACTTCAAAACTACCGACGTTCGTTGTTTCTTTACGAAATTTGCTTTTTGGTTCCATAGTGCAGCTGACTAACTCAGAGGTAATCGTTTCGCCAAAGTGGAAGGATGTTGTAGTTCCAGCACGACAAGCGTATTCCCACTCAGCCTCACTTGGTAAACGATAGTCGCGTCCAGTTTTTTCTGATAGTCTGAGACAGAATTCTACAGCCTCATACCAAGATACATTTTCTACTGGTCTATCTAAACCTTTAAATTTTGATGGATTGGGATTTAAAGCTTGTTTTATTTTGGGTAAAGCTGCTACTACTCTCCACTGTGCTTGAGTTACGGGA
The DNA here is from genome assembly GCF_014698065.1 of Nostoc flagelliforme FACHB-838. Lineage (GTDB taxonomy): Bacteria > Cyanobacteriota > Cyanobacteriia > Cyanobacteriales > Nostocaceae > Nostoc > Nostoc flagelliforme_B. Next base: position 151,107 of record NZ_JACJSI010000005.1, on the reverse strand, counting down.
AATTTCCCCATAAAAAATGGTTCGACGCTAACTTGATGTTGAGGACGTTCGTCAGCATCCCCTTCAAACTCCGGTGAACCCATCATATAAGTACCGCCAGGAATTGATACCATTTCTAATGTGACAGACTTACCCAATTCTTCGGCAAAGAAGTTAGCATTACAACTCATGCGGTTTACTTCCCTACCACCTGTGTCTACTGTCACTACGTCAAATTCAAAAGTTTCTAACGCAGGTAATGGTACGATTACTTTTTGTGGTAACGGCGGTAATATGGGTTGAGGTATCGAAACAATTTTAAGGGCAACAGGTTCAATGTTCAATGTTGCAAATTTCAAATCGTTGAGAACTTCTACTGCTGTTTGATACCTTTCACTCGGTAGATGTTTTAGTAATTTATCTAAAATTTTTCCTAATTCGTCGCTGATAGTAATAGCTTGTTGTTGTAAACGCTCACGCCACAACCACTTAGCATTCATGGCATCATAAATAGGATCATTAACCTGTCCAGAAGCATCCTGCAAAGGCAAACATCGAGTTAAAAGACGTACACAAGTTACACCCAAAGCATACAAATCACTACCGTGGCAAGCAAATCCAGCCATTTGTTCAGTTGGAGCATAACCAAGGGTATAAATTACTGTAGCTTGTCTTCCTAAACTGGTTTGTGTTACCTGTTTAGCACCGCCAAAGTCAATTAATACAGGTTTTTTATCACTTGCACGACGGATAATATTTTCTGGTTTGATATCCCGATGAATGACGTTATGGGCATGAATGAATTCCAGAACTGGCAATAAATCAGCTAAAAGTTCCCAAATTTGTGCTTCATCATAGATTTGTTGCTGAACTTCTTGTAAGAGGGTTTTTCCTTGAATAAATTCTTGTACGAGATATAAGCTAGCACCTTGTTCAAAATAAGCTAATAATCTGGGAATTTGCGTATGATTTTCTCCCAGTTCATACAAACGAAAAGCCTCTTCTTTAAAAAATTCTGCTGCTTTGGTGCGTTGTCCTGTTCCCTGAAACTGGGGGAAAAATTGCTTGATGACGCAAGGGGCGTTTAGTCTGTCTACATCTTCTGTAGCATAAGTTCTACTAAATCCACCTTCACCTAAAAGTCTTAATACGCGGTAACGATTTCTTAGAAGTTTGCCAAAGTTACTTTGTCCGCAACTCACGCAAAATCTATTGCTATCAGAGTTGAATGGATTTGAGCAATTGGGATTTTGGCAGATTTGCATAATGAGGGGGAAATAGCATCTTCTCCAAAGTTAGCCCCAATGTTATCTAATTGAAAACAGTTATGTAGAGAAGCGAACACGGAAGTTTATTCATGTGTTTAAGATTGCTCTAATTCCTTCCTTTTTAAGGAAGATTAGGGAGTATCAACTAACCTAAGGGTATTTTGCTTAAAACTATCTTTTACATGAGAATATAAGAATGATTAACAATAAAAAATTAAATAGAGTTACATCAGGGCATTGAAACTCTGAATAAAACTAATATCAGTATTTTAGCTTGCCGTAATGCACACTACATTTTAATATAGCGGTTGTTCACTATCTAAAAAAGTTCGTCAAGAACCAATTAAAAAATCCAAAATTTATGAGAGTTACAAAAAATAATAAAAGTTACGCATTAGGTGCGAAATATCGCATCCTTTGCTACTACTCCCGAATTTAGATAATTTAAAATTTCGGCAGAATAAATTGCAGTACTAAACACATGATTCGTATCCATCTTTCCATTGTTATCATTTTTAAGACAAACACTAGATAGACTAAGTACACCCGTAAGGGCACAGCAATGCTCGTACCCCTACACCTTGCAATATAATCTTGTACCGCATCTGAATGGAAATCGCTATAGTACTCAAAGCCATAGAACTTGCAACTCTACTTGATGTAATTAAAAAGGTGAAATTGTAAAGATTGATTGAACTCTTATTTGAAACTTTTATTTTCTCCAGAAGCACGAATTAATTCAGCTATAAGAGCTACGATCGCAGATACTGAAATCAGCATCACACTCAAAGCGTTAATATCAGGCTTGACTCCTGATCTAATGCGGCTAAAAATTTCCATTGGCAGGGTGTTAGAACCGCTACCAGCAGTAAAACTGGCAATGAGAAAGTCATCTAAGCTGAGAACAAAGGCTAACAGACAACCAGCTAAAATACCAGGCATCAATTGAGGTAACAATACTTGGATAAAAGCTTGTGTTGGTGTAGCGCCTAAATCTAGTGCCGCTTCTTCTAAATGGGGATCTAAATTAGTCAGCCGTGAAGCAACTACAAGTCCGACATAAGCGAGACAAAACACTATATGGGCTGCAACTATCGTCCACAAACTCAAAGGTATGGCAAAGGCGGCTAGACATACTAGGGTAGCCACTGCGATCGCAATATCGGGAATAATCAATGGTAGGTAAGCAACACCCCGATATAATTTCTTACCAGGAAATTCGTAACGCGCCAACCCAACCGCCATCAAGGTTCCCAGCACTGCTGAAATTGTCACAGCACAAGCAGCAACTATCATACTGTTTTGCAAAGCTGATAAGATGCGATCGTCACTGAACAACTTGCGATACCAATCGAGAGTGAATCCTTGCCAAGTTGCACTGTAGGGCGACTGATTGAAGCTATAAAAGCCAAGTACCAGTATGGGCAGGTACATGAACACAAATATCAGCAGTGAGAAAACCGCCTGCCATGAGACACGCGGTTTTTTGAGAGATGGAGAGATATTCACGTTTATATATGATTTTTATTGATAGCAATACAAAATATCATATTTTGTGTAATAAGTCAATATTTTAACTTTTTTCCTCCCTTTTGACTCTTGGAGAATTCATTAAAGAAGAATTCAGAAATTAGAATCAAGATGCTCGATGACTCGCTCTAAGCGAAGCTATGCCGCAGGCTTTACGCTGCACTATCCGCCAGCCGTACAAAATTAATTATGAATTCTGGCTTCTGGCTCCTGAATTATGTTTGATAACATCTCAATTTATACTTTATGATAATGCTACCAAATCAGGCGATCGCGCCATTTTTCTACAGTTCTAGTACTCACTCCTGAAACTCGTTCTAAGTCTTGTAAAGATGTAAATTTTTGCTGTTGGCGACTAATAATTATCCGCTGTGCTAACTTCTTACCCACGCCAGGAAGAGTTGCTAATTCTTCCAGACTTGCAGTGTTGATATTTATTTGTTTAATTGGTTGTAATTCACTTGATGAAGAACTTTTTATCTGAGAACACCGTGTTTGTTCTGCTTTAATTTTTTCTTGAATTCCTGGTGGTAAGCCGGGTTTAACTTTGGCATAAAGACGAGCAAATTCGCGCACATAATGGGTAGCAATTATAGCACTTTCAATCACTACAAGCGTCTCATCGTTACCATGATTGGCAGCATCTGACCAATTATGAGAACCTGTAATTACTGTTTGGTTATCAATAACACCAAATTTGTGATGTAATAAATCGCCTTTAGGTAACACAGGTACGCCTACAGTTGTAATTGGATTTGACCAAGGATGATTATCAACTTCATATTTACATTTGTTACTGAGAGCAATCCCCATCATATCCAATGCCTCACTATAGGGACGATAGGCAAATTGTGGTTCAATTAAAGCGCGAATTTGCACATCTTGCTGATGGCGTTTTTCTAAGGTATTGGCAAGACGCTGCTCGGAAAGAACAAATAACGCCATATCAACAGATTTGGTTGCTGAATCTAAAGTTTTATTGATTAAACCATTACTACTGTTACTCCAGGGTTGAGTTGGGGAAGTAGGCGAAAAATGTACAGTAATTTGGGTGTTTCCTAAAGTTATCTGTTTAGGTAAACGTATCGGTTTTTGCAAACCAAATTTACTATCTGGCTTACCTCCTGGCCCATCTCCCCACATAATATTAAACTCTTCTGTAAATAAAGATGCTAATTCTGGGCTGTCAATCTGCAATAAGTTATTGGCATTGCCTAAACTGCTGGAATTTGTGAAATCACCTGAAGTATCACTTAATGTAAAATTGGCTGAAGTTATAATTACGATGCGATTATCCACAATCACAAATTTGTGGTGCATCAAACTGCTACCTGCTGAACCATCTGCTTGATCATCTATCCAGGGAATTTTGGCATTTTGCAAAACTATCAAAGCATCTCTTTGATTTATTTCCTCTAGACTGAGTTGATTATCTTGGTTAATATCGATAAATTTGCGAAATTCATTGTAACGTTCCTGTTCCCTTTTATCTAACTTACCTACTTCAGTAGATGTTAAGCTGCTCCAAGGTCGGCTATAGGTATTTTCTAAAACTATCCTGACTTTTACCCCAGCTTTTTGTCTATCAGCAAGTGCTTGGGCAACTTTGGGTAAACGTAATTCTTGCACCGCCACATCTACTGTAGACTTAGCTTGCGTAATAGCATCGACAATCTGTTTTTCTAAATCATCCCCAAGGCGAGTTTGCTGACGGTAAGGTTCTTTGTATTCTGAAGACTCAGAATGGTTAAAATAAACTTGAACTAACGGATCTTGTGGTAAAGGTTGTAGACGCTGATTGGAAGACTGGACTCGTTGACAAGCAGCAAGGGGAAATATCAGTAAAAAGATATATAAAAAATATCTTCGTCTAGAGATAAGTTGCACTGTAATCTGTTAAAAGTGGATTGGGAGTAGACATATTTATCATTCCCAAAATTTTGTCTTCTGAATTAAGTAGAAAAATAACTTTCCAAGTAAAAGGAAAAATTCACTGTTAGAGGCATTACAGAGATTTTTCAGGATTTGTCCACTCAAACTGTATATGCTGACAAGATCAGCAGCCTACTACCAACGTGTGTTCTCACCATTATCGGTTATATGCAAATTTATCTAGATTACAGCGCCACTACTCCCACTCGAAAAGAAGCGATCGCAGTTATGCAAACAGTCCTGACTCAACACTGGGGCAATCCTTCCAGCTTACATGAGTGGGGGCAAAGGGCGGCAACGGTTGTAGAAGAAGCTAGAGTTCAAGTTGCCGGTTTAATTAACGCTGCAAGTCCTGAATCGATCATTTTTACCTCTGGTGGTACTGAGGCAAATAATCTCGCAATTATGGGTGTGGCTCGATTGTATGCTGTTCCTCAACATATTATTATTTCCAGCGTCGAGCATTCGGCAATTTCTGAGACAGTAAAGTTGCTAGAAATGTGGGGTTGGGAAGTTACGCGCTTGTCTGTAGATGTTAAAGGTAGAGTTAATCCCTTGGATTTAAAGGCGGCGTTACGACATAACACAGCTTTAGTTTCGGTGATTTACGGTCAAAGTGAAGTTGGGACAGTGCAACCGATCGCAGAACTGGGTAAGATTGTGCAATCGCATGGTGCTTTGTTCCATACAGATGCAGTGCAAGCTGCGGGACGCTTACCCATAGATGTGCAACAACTGGCCGTAGACTTACTTAGCCTTTCCAGTCATAAAATATATGGGCCGCAAGGTGTAGGGGCGCTATATGTGCGTCCTGGCGTGGAATTGATGCCCTTATTGGGTGGTGGTGGACAAGAAATGGGACTGCGTTCTGGTACGCAAGCAGTACCGATAATTGCGGGGTTTGGTGTAGCAGCAGAATTAGCAGCCGAAGAATTGGCTACAGAAACACCACGGTTGATTGAGTTACGCGATCGCGCCTTTGCCCAATTAGCTGAGATTCCTGGTTTAATTCCTACAGGGGATAGCTGCGATCGTTTGCCTCACCATATCAGTATGTGCTTAGAATATGCCGATGGGGAAAAACTTAGTGGTAAAACCTTGGTACGGCATCTAAACCTTGCTGGCATCGGTATCAGTGCTGGTGCTGCCTGTCACAGTGGAAAACTTAGTCCTAGTCCGATATTGTTAGCAATGGGTTATTCAGAAAAAGCTGCCTTGGGCGGAATTCGCATCACATTGGGGCGTGATACCACTGAAGCTGATCTGGATTGGACAGTGATCGTGTTGAAGCAAGTTTTGCAAAGGCTGACAAGCGAATCATTAAAGCAACAGCTTCTTCAAATTCGAGTAAAGTAATAGGATGAATTCGCTAGGTGTTCCGATGATTGAGGAGAACGAGCTTCTGAAGGATATAGGTACTATTAAGAATTACCTCACTTCATCAAACCGCACACCACTGTTCTTACAGGCTGACAGTTATGCCTTACTAAAGTTATTTCCTGCTGATTGTATTGATTGTGTAATCACATCTCCCCCTTATTGGGGACAAAGAGCTTACATTAATGGAGGAATTGGTCTTGAAGACAAGTGGGAAGACTATATCAATAATTTGCTTGGAATCTTCTGTGAAGTAAAGCGAATTCTTAAACCCAGTGGGTCTTTTTGGCTAAATCTCGGAGATACGTATCAGCGTAAATCTCTGATTGGTATACCCTGGCGAGTTGCACTAGCAATGAGCGATAAACAAGGTTGGATTCTTCGCAACAGCGTCATTTGGAATAAAGTAAAAGGCGCACCTGATAATGCAAAAGACAAACTCCGAAATGTGTATGAACCTGTTTTCCATTTTGTAAAGGCAGACCGTTATTTTTACGATGTTGATGCAATTCGCTCAAAGCCGAGACAAGCCAAGGTTGTCAATGGTTCCGTAGTTTCTGCAACAGGCGTTTCTGGTGTACGATATCGTCGACAAATTGAATTATCTACAGCGCTTAGTGATTTTGAACGTACAAATGCCCTGAAGGCTCTTGATGAAATATTACAGGAAGTGCGACTAGGTAAATTATCTGACTTTCGCATGATTATTCGCGGTCAGCAACGAACTACACACTCCGATTCAGCAAAGGTTTCTGGGCGAGCGCGTGAACTTGCTGAACGCGGCTTCTATTTTCTAAAATATCACCCAAATGGTAGTAAACCTAGCGATGTTTGGGATATTTTGCCAGAAGATACTCAAAAAAGGAAACTTCATTTTGCACCCTACCCTGAAGATATCTGTAAACTTCCGATTCTGGCTACTTGTCCACAATCTGGTGTTGTACTAGACCCATTTTCAGGAACAGGCACAACGAATTTGGTTGCATTTCAACTGGGACGAAGCTCGATTGGAATTGATATTTCAGGCGAATACATTACTGCTGCTCATGAAAGGTGTGGACTACTGTCATGACTAAAGTTGTCGAATTGTACGGGAATCCTACAAACCAATCACTTATCTGGAGTGATATTGCCTCTAGTCAAAACTGTCCTTTCCTATCTCGCAAATGTTTCAAGAATAGGAAAAGTGAGCCTGACCTGACTATCGGCTCATGCACAGTTTCTTACGGTAGAGAAGCCCGGAACATTATTATCTACCCATTTCGACTTCTTGAGCGTAGTCAAATCTTTACAGATTGTATTCATTTATTGACACTTCATGAGCCTGGTAACGAACTTCGGATTGTTCCTGAAATTACAGTACCAGGAGGCAGCATAGATTACTGTCTTGCTTCTGTACGTTCAGGAAAAGTCCTCGATTTTATTGGCATTGAACTGCAAGCTCTTGATACTACTGGCACAGTCTGGCCAGAACGACAACGTTTTCTCCAGCGTCATGGTATTTCAGTGAGAGATGTGGATGTCGCATCGGGGAAAGGTTTTGGTATGAACTGGAAAATGACTGCAAAGACAATCTTGATGCAACTTCATCACAAAATTCACACGTTTGAACATCTCAGTAAACATCTTGTTTTGGTAGTTCAAGATTGCCTTATTGATTACATGCAACGAGAATTTTCCTTTGAACATATTCAAGATGCTCGTCTTGGAAATCCTATGCATTTTCACTCCTACGAGTTGCTTGCTGAAGCTTCAGGTTATCGGATTCAACTTACAAAGCGTTGGAGTACAGATGCGAATGGAATTGCACAGTGTCTTGGTTTACAAACTAGCCCAAGAGTAGAACTAGAAGTAATGTTAAGGCAAATTGAGGAGAAGTTACAACAAAGCAGCTTGTTGTTTGTCGGACAGCCATTACCCGTTTCTACACATGAAGATGTTACTGATGATAGCTAAAAATTCCCAAATAGCGTTTGCTTTCAGAGCTATCAGCGATCGCCTCCTGTAATATCAATCAAAATAACTTTAAGCTCAATAAAAATCAGCATTATGAGTATTATCATTTTCGGCAGCATAAATATAGATTTAGTAGCCACAACACCACGGTTGCCAGTTGCTGGAGAAACGTTGCTAGGAGAAGAATTTTTTAAAGTTTCGGGAGGGAAAGGAGCCAATCAAGCCGTAGCACTAGCAAAATTGGGCATTCCTACCCAGATAGTAGGGCGTGTAGGTGCAGACGATTTTGGTACGGAACTTGTTAACAATTTGCAAACATCTGGTGTGCAGACTGATAACATTTTTGTGGATCAAACTGTTAGTTCTGGAGTCGCTATTATCACCGTGAGTCATACTGGTGAAAATCAAATCGTCGTCATTCCTGGTGCAAATGGGCGCGTCAATCAAGAAGATGTAGAGCGATTATCCCACTTATTACCAGAAGCTAGGACACTACTTTTACAACTAGAAATTCCTATTACTGCCGTGGTTGCTGCTGCTAAAGCCGCAAAAGGTGCAAATATAAAAGTAATTTTTGACCCTGCACCCGCACAATCTAATTTACCAGATGAACTGTATCCATTGGTAGATGTTATTACACCGAATGAAGTTGAAGCAGCGCAGTTGGTGGGTTTTCCTGTGGATGGAGAAGAACTTGCAGCCAAAGCAGCCGCGGTTTTATTACAACGGGGTGTGAAATGTGCGATCGTCAAACTGGGTGCCAAAGGTATTTTTTGTGCCACTGCCGAAGAAAAGTTTTTTGTACCCGCGTTTCCAGTTCACGCAGTTGACACAGTGGCCGCAGGTGATGCTTTCAACGGCGGTTTAGCGGCGGCACTTTTTGAAGGACTTTCTTTACATCAGGCAGTTGTTTGGGGTGCGGCTGCGGGTGCTTTAGCGGCGACAAAATCAGGCGCACAAACTTCACTACCGGATAGGTTTACATTTAATGCATTTCTTAAAGAAAGGGGGGTGGGGTAGAGACGCGATTAATCGCATCTGTGAGGGAGACAAGAGGATAACGGGAATAACCCATGCCTAATGACAAATGACAAACGACTATTTACCAATATCTTCATTCCATAGTTCGGGGTTAGTTTCAATAAACTGACTCATCATTTGCTCACATTCGTCAAGATTAAGATCAATTACGTCTACACCGTGAGATACCATAAATTCTTTAGCACCAGGAAAAGTTTTGGATTCTCCAGCAATGACTTTTTTAATGCCAAATTGTACCACTGCCCCAGCGCATAGGTAACATGGCATTAAAGTTGAATAGAGTGTTGTCCCTTTATAGCTGCCAACTCTCCCAGCATTGCGGAGACAATCAATTTCCGCATGGGTGACTGGATCTGCGTCTTGCACACGTTTATTGTGTCCTCTGCCTAAAATTTTGCCATCCTTGACGAGAACCGAACCAATAGGAATTCCACCTTCTTGTCTGCCTTGTTTTGCTTCTTGAATAGCAGCTTTCATAAACTCATCCATATTAATATCTCCTTTTATGACAAAACAACTAGTATTAATGGATCACGATGGCGGCGTAGATGATTATTTAGCAACTATGTTGCTGTTGACAATGGATCATATTGAACTTCTTGGTATTGTCGTCACTCCAGCAGATTGCTACGTTCAACCAGCTGTTAGCGCCACACGTAAAATTATAGATTTGATGGGATTTTCTTATATCCCGGTAGCAGAAAGTACTGTGCGCGGTATCAATCCATTTCCTACTTTATATCGCCGTGACTCGTTTATCGTTGACCATCTCCCTATTCTGAATCAAAGCGAAACCATCACTACGCCCTTGGTTGCCGAAACAGGTCAAGATTTCATGATCAAGGTGTTGCAGGAGGCATCAGACCCCGTAACGTTGATGGTAACTGGACCGTTAACCACGGTAGCAGTGGCGTTAGACAAAGCACCAGACATTGAAGCCAAGATTCACAAAATTGTTTGGATGGGGGGTGCATTAAATGTCGGTGGCAATGTAGAAAAAAGTTTGGAAGCAGGACAAGATGGTTCTGCCGAATGGAATGTTTATTGGGATGCGGTTTCAGCAGCGCGGGTATGGCAAACCCAAATTGAAATTATTATGTGTCCTTTGGATTTAACTAACAATGTCCCAGTCACATCGGAATTAGTATACAAAATGGGACGACAACGCCACTATCCCATCTCTGATTTAGCCGGACAATGTTATGCGTTAGTTATCCCCCAAGATTATTATTTTTGGGATGTGCTGGCAACAGCTTATCTGGGACATCCAGAATTTTATCAACTGCGCGAATGGGAAACAGAAATTATCACTACTGGTATTAGTCAGGGGCGTACTAAAGTAATTACTGGTGGTCGGAAAATTTCTGCAATGGATAAGGTAGATAAAGACGCTTTTTATGATTATATTTTACGACAATGGGCAAGATGAAAAACTAATAAATTAGGTGGTGTAAATACTCAAACTCGCCATAAAAAACTAATGACTAGGCTCACCAATCAAGTTTAAATCAAAAGACCCACCAAGGAGTGAATCAAATGAACTTTTTGCTTGGGCGGTTAAATCGCCGCGCCTCTCTAGTCGCTTGTGCCTCACTTGCGATCGCTGCTGTTTTCGTTATTCCAACCATGACTTCAGGGCGGATTCCTGAATGGTTTTCAGCATTTCTCTACTCAACGGGTGATACAAAAGCAAACGCGCAGACTATTGCCCAATTGATTGAAACGGGACAAATGACTCTTAGATCAGATGTTCAAAACTATGATGAGAGTACAAAAGAAATCAGAGCAATTGGCAACGCTACTTGGGTATATCCAGAAGCTCAAATTGAAGCCAATGCTGATGAGATTCGATATGTGCCAGCAGGAGGACAAGTTATTCTATCTGGTAATGTCCAAATTTCACAGAGGGGAGAGCGTTTACAAGGTAAACGAGCAATATGTTCACTTGAACAAAAGCAGTGTAACTTGATTCCAGAGTAAACAATCTCTCTCAAAAAGCATCAATCTCTCAGGAAAACCTAGGGTGTGTCATCAATTAGATGTGAATATAGTATAAAATCGATAGCCAAGCGCGAGTTGAGTCATCGGGGAGTGCTAAAATGACGCGCCGCTATGCTTTGCGGGATGACCAGTGGGAACGTATCAAAGACCTACTACCAGGGCGAAAACAGACGGTCGGACTAACTGTTAAAGATAATCGATTGTTTATCGAAGCAGTGTTGTATCGTTAGCGAGCAGGCATTCCCTGGCGGGACTTACCCGAACGATTTGGCGATTAACGAGAATAGTTCATACCCGCTTCAGTCGATGGGCAAAGCGCGGAGTGTGGCAACGGGTATTTAAAGCGTTAGCCGAGGATGCAGACAACGAATATGCGATGATTGACTCGACCCGAAGTGCGTGCCCACCAACACAGTGCCGGGGCAAAGGAGGGGATGCATCTAGGGAAGCCATCGGACGCAGTAAGGGTGGATTGAGTACCAAGATTCACGCTCTGGTGGATGCCTTGGGGAATCCTATCGGCTTTCACCTAACTCCTGGACAAAGATGTGATCTTGATGGAGCCGATGTCTTGCTTAACGAGCTTGCTACTGATACAGTCCTGGCTGACAAGGGATACGATGCTGATAAACGCGTAATTGAGCGACTTGAACAACAGGGCAAAACGGCAGTTATTCCGCCTAAGTGCAACCGTACTGTTAAGCGTGAGTATGAGCGAGATTTGTACAAAGCACGACATCTAATTGAGAATTTCTTTGCCCAACTCAAACAATATCGAGTGTTCGCCACACGCTATGATAAGCGGGCAATCAACTTTCTCAGCGCAATTTATCTTGCTGCTGCTGTTATCTGGCTTAATTGATGACACGCTCTAAGTGAGGGGCGTGAATAATTAAAAGTTTGTAGTAAGGGTTGGAGCCGCTGACTACAAGCGAATGTAATTAAAATATAATTGTGTAACATAATTTAATTTATTGAGGAAGGCATTAGCCAGAAGGCAGTTCAAGAGAGAGGAAAACTGCCCAACGCTGGCAGACTCGCTCTCCGTAGCGCTATCTGTTTCCTGTCGTGATCAATTAGGGTGCATGGTTTAAAACGCCCACTGTTGCGTTAGCTTCCCGCAGGTACGGCAGTGAGCGTGGCTCCTTTCTCAGTACGGGTCGAATCCTTAACTGAAGAGCTTCCGCCTGCCTTCTGCCTCCTTCAATTTTGCCTACTTACTATAAAATAAAGGCGTACAGATGTATGCCCCTATTGCAAATTACCTTGTTGTTTAATTTATGTAAGCCGCAGTTTCTCGCTTTGGAGATGCGTCTTGGTTCAAATAAGGGGTTTATTCTTTATCTTTACGACTAAAGCTGGGGCTTTAAACAAAACGCTTACAAGCGGAGGACATTGGCGAGTATCCACGTCCCCCGCTATTTGCGTCTTTTTCGGTCAATCCTGGTTGCCTGCTGATCAAGCAACAGAAAATTCACTTACCTCAATTCCTAATCGTCGTAAACCCGGCATTCAATTGCATCTGGGTTGTCATCACAATACTGTTCTAGAGAGTTTTTTGGCTTGCTTTGGCGCTTGTGAGAAGCTTCGGCTTGCAATTCTTCTACTGCATCCCAAGCAGCAGCACACTCTGGTGAGCCGCTACCGTTTACATCACAGACAGTACGCGCTTGTTCCACTTCTTCTTGGATTTTCTCTTGGATGTCGCTCTTTGCTGTTTCTTGGATGTTGGTCATTGCTTTAATCCCGTTGTGTGTTGTTAATACTAGTATAGAAAAACTTCAGAAATGGCAGTTTTGGGCTTGATTCCTACCATTCTAACCACTTAGCTGATCATAAGTTAGTATTTTAGGTTATTGATTTCTAACCAATACAGCAAAGTACGGCATTTATAATGCATTTACCTTTATTTTTTAAGATTTTATAGAATCAGTAGCATAGATAAATAATCATACAATATATTTATATGCCTCTATTAAGGAATCACAACCCCAGCTTCTTGGGATGGAGGAGACAAAGAGCTGGCATCAATTCTTGTAATATGCAATTCTTCACAAAAAAAATCTAAACCTACTAGCCTAAAAAGAGAAAGAAGCTCAAAACTCATGGCAGACCAAATGCAGTGGGCAAACGCCCTATCAACCCGTCATTCTTTGGAAGCCGCTGTTACAGATGTGGTGGAACGAGCTGTATCATCGTTAACAGCACCTGCTGATCTAGGACTGGTATTCATTTCGTCTGCTTTTACGAGTGAGTATTCCCGACTGTTACCGTTGTTAGCTGAGAAACTTTCTGTGCCAGTGCTAATTGGCTGTAGTGGTGGAGGTGTAATTGGGACAACAGTTAGCGGAGATATCCAAGAATTAGAAGCTGAACCAGCTATCAGCTTGACTTTAGCACACCTTCCAGGAGTGAAGATTCAAGTATTTCATGTTGTAGCTGAAGAATTACCTGATTTAGACAGTTCACCAGATGCTTGGCTTGATTTGATTGGTGTGCCACCATCACCGACACCCCAGTTTATCTTGTTGTCTAGTTCTTTTGCCTCTGGAATCAACGATTTGTTGCAAGGTTTGGATTTTGCTTATCCAGGCTCTGTAATAGTGGGAGGACAGGCTAGTGGTGGGGGTATAGGTGGTCGTGCTGCCCTATTTTGTAACGATGCCAGCAGTGAAGAACACCAAAGCCTGTATCGTGAGGGTACTGTTGGTATAGCTTTGACTGGCAATATTGTTTTGGAAACGATTGTAGCCCAAGGATGCCGACCGATTGGCAAACCATTGCAAGTCACAAAAGCCGATCGCAATATTATTTTAGAGTTAGATGAGAAAGTGCCTCTAATGGTGTTGCGAGATTTAATTGCCAGTCTCAACGAAGAAGAACGGGTTTTAGCCCAGCATTCTCTGTTTGTTGGTGTGGCAATGGATGAATTTAAGTTAGCTTTGCAGCAAGGGGACTTTTTAATTCGTGGTATTCTTGGGGTCGATCCAACTGCTGGGGCGATCGCAATTGGCGATCGCGTCCGTCCTGGGCAAAGGCTGCAATTCCACCTCCGCGATGCCCAAGCCTCTGCTGACGACCTAGAATTACTCCTGCAAAGTTATCAACACCAACGAGAATCTGAACCCTCTGCTGTAGCCGCCTTAATGTTTTCCTGTTTAGGGCGAGGTGAAGGATTGTATGGTAAACCCAATTTCGATTCTGAACTATTTCGGCGCTACCTGAACGATATTCCTGTAAGTGGCTTTTTCTGTGGCGGTGAAATCGGCCCTGTAGGTGGCAGAACTTTTTTACACGCCTATACTTCAGCATTTGGAATTTGTCGCCAAAATCAGTTATGAGTGCTGAATTAGGAGTTATGAATTAGGTTCTAACTCCAAATTTCCAACTCTAAATTCCCAACTCCTAACTCTTATCCAGCAAAAGTGTGGTGTTATTATCAATCATAGTCAAATTCCCATTAGTGGTCATGCCTGGGTTAGGCTGTGATGCACTATATGTCTCAATGTAGCGCCGCACTTCTAGGGGAAAATGAGGGTAATCTAACACCGCATCTCCATCGGCAATAGTTGCCCAGAAGTCACGCAAACTAGGAGCTAATTTTTTTGCCTGTGATAACGGTAAGTTTAATGGAGAGTGAGTCAATAATTTGATTAGGAAGGGGAAAGAGCGATCGCCCATCCATTGCCGTGATGACTGTTGCAAGTCGGGGAACTCAGGCACTGACTCTACCCGATGGGATAAAATTTCTAACCATTCTTTACCTTGGCTATCCCGATGAAACTCTAGCACCCGATAAGGGTGAGGATAGCTAACTAAAGAGCCAGTGGTAATATCATATACTCCTTGGGAGTAAGCAATATCCTGAACGTGCAAATGCCCAGTAAACACTAACTTGACTCCGTAGCGCCTCAGCAAGTCTAACAGTTCTGCTGAATTGGCCAGCATATACCGATTTGCCAGTGGATGGTTCGATTGATTGGGCAAATGCTCAACCACATTATGATGCACCATCACTAGAACTAATTCATCACCAGATGCTGCCAGCACTTCTTCTAACCACTGTAGCTGTTTGGCATCCAAACACCCCACCTGCTCACCCTGCTCATTAAAAGAGTTAGAATTCAGCCCAATCAGCTTAACTCCAGGCAATAACTGACGAATGTAGTAAATCTGCCGTGGATCTTCATAACCAAATTTCGTGTAATAGTAGGGAAAATCAGCAAAAGCAATTGATTGCTGATCAGCCAACAGCACAGGAACGTCATGATTACCAGGAACAACATAAACGGGAAAAGGTAGCTGGGCTAAAAATTGTTGCAACCAGGCATGGTTTTCTGGTTCGCCGTGCTGAGTTAAATCTCCTGGTAGTAACAAGAAATCTAAATCGAGTTGTGTTAAATGTTCTAGTACACTTTTAAATGCCGAAATACTTACTTCCACCAGATGAAATCGGCTGGGATGATCCCAGATGGTGTGGGGAAGTGCAACGTGTAAGTCGCTGACTACCGCAAAGCGAAAATTGAGAGTCATTAATTTATGAAAATGTTAAACGCAGGTGTTAAAACAAGCCTTTTTCCCAAAGTATAACCCTTAGTTTCTCTCCCTGCTCATGAGTACGTCTATTTAACATTTGTATACATGAAGTATTGATTACACACTATGGTGACGATTAAGTTAAGGGCTAATCCTAGCCATTAATCTCCAAAAATAAATTATTGGAAATTTGGGATCTTATTTCTGCGCGTTTGATTCAGGATTGTTATATCTGCGCCTAAACCAAGAATTAATGAGTAATAATTCAATAGACATCCCCAGAAATGAAATATGCATTATCCAGCACCCTTGTGGAGACCACTAAGTCTTTACATTCTATTGTTACCAGATATCTAATAGTGTCAGCTGCACAAAATATATATAGTCACTTTGTTGACTGTCTGTTCTGCTACTCCTCTTTTCGATAAAATAACTTAGCAGATCAGCAAAGAAGAGGTTCAGAATCATGGCTCAAGCTAGTATCGGGATTATTGGTGGTAGCGGTCTGTACAAAATGGATGCGCTCAAAGATGTCGAAGAGGTGCGAGTCGAAACTCCTTTTGGTTCACCATCTGATGCTTTGATCCTAGGGACATTGGATAGTACACGGGTAGCTTTCTTGGCGCGTCATGGTCGCAACCACACGCTTTTACCTTCTGAGTTACCGTTTCGCGCTAATATCTATGGGATGAAACAATTGGGCGTGAAGTATTTAATCTCAGCTAGTGCTGTGGGTTCCTTGAAGGAAGAGGCGAAACCACTGGATATGGTGGTGCCAGATCAGTTTATTGACAGGACAAAAAATCGGATTTCAACGTTTTTCGGTGAGGGAATTGTTGCTCACATTGCCTTTGGCAATCCGATTTGTAAGAATTTGGCTATTGTGTTGGCAGATGCGATCGCATCTCTCAATTTACCAGAAGTTACTCTCCATTGCGGCGGTACTTATGTGTGCATGGAAGGCCCAGCTTTTTCCACGAAGGCAGAATCGAATCTTTACCGCAGTTGGGGTGCAACAATCATTGGTATGACGAATTTACCAGAGGCGAAATTGGCAAGAGAAGCGGAAATTGCTTATGCAACCTTAGCGCTGGTGACAGATTATGATTGTTGGCATCCAGATCACGACAGTGTGACTGTAGAATTAGTAATTGGCAATTTGCTGCGGAATGCTGCGAATGCTCAAAAGGTGATTCAAGAAACTGTACGGCGGTTGAGTGAAAATCCACCACCGAGTGAGGCGCATTCTGCGTTGCAATATGCGATTTTGACTCAGTTGGATAAAGTACCAACGGCGACGAAGGAAAAGTTAGGGTTATTATTGCAGAAATATTTGTAGTAGTGATGAATGAGCGATGTCTACGATCGCCTGTAATGATCGATGACTCGCTAACGTTGCACTATCGTTTGCGTAAAAGCGTAACGTTTTTAATATAGGGGAACGCAATGCGGATTATCTAAAACAAAGCCTGCTTATGCAGGCTTTGTTTTGGTAGCCACAGACTCTAATCTGTGGGCGCTTTCAGCTTTTTACATTAGATGACTAATTTCAATCAACTGCTCTTTTTACTGCATTGCCTGCATCTTCAGCTGTGCGCTGAACATTTTTACCTGCATCCTCAGCCCCACGCTGAACATTCTTTGTCGCGCCTTCGGCTGCATTTTGGGTATTTCCCTTAAGATTTTCAATTCCTCGTTGAGTACCCTTAACTACGCCTTCTCCCAATTCATTAGCTGAACTGCCGATATCTTCACCCAAGTTCTTCACTCTTTCACCAAAGGGTGTACCTTGTTTGTAATTTCGACCATATTGTTCTGGGCTGTCAATTCCCTTTTGGTCAATATTTTTTTGGGAATTTTTCGCCAGCGCATCACCTCTGTCATTAGCTGCCTTTTCATCTAATTTCGCTCTGGGATCTACATCACTAAAGTTATTCATCCCACCCTCAGGAGAAGAGAGAGGATAATCTTTTGTGGGATCATATCGTTCGAGATAAGGTGACTCAGCCTGTGGTGGTTCTTTTGCTACTCCCGGATCAGCACAAGCTTGTGTCAGAAATAAGAATATTCCTGCAAATAAAACAGTTAAAACTTTCAAGGGACGAATGCTTTTGAGCCAATTCATTGCTTTTTTCATACTTCTACTCCTTGCATTTTTGTGACTAAGTTAAACTTCAACCAAGACGGCATTTGGAATTAATTTTACATCCAAGGCATTCAGAAAGAATAAGAGTTTTATCTGCCTACTGCTGGATTTTTTTGTAATTCAGGTCTAGCAGCAGCTTCATCTGCCTTATCTTGCAAAAAGCCGGAAGCTTCTTCAACATTCTCTTTTACAATCTCAAGCCGATCTTGAATCCGATTTCCTACCTTTGGTTCATCCTGAATCAAACCACCTGGTTCAGGTTCTCGGAAGTCTTGATCTGTGATAATTGGTAGTTCTGCTTCTTTCTCGATTCGACCTGCTGGTGTCTCAGCACCAGGATAAAGTATCTTGGATTCTCTATCTGTTGTAGCAATCAACAATTCCGAACTTGGTTGTAAGCTAGCTTGGTCGCGTCCCTGATTGGCTTTTGGATTTGTTATTTTCGGATCGGTAGACATACTATTGTTAGTATAGTTGTCTCCACCATTCTTATAAGGATTGTTTGATCCACCAGCTTGTACAGCAGGATTTTGTGGATTTGCACCTTGAGCATTTGCCCCACTACAAGCAGTGCTAACTATCAACAATAGTCCAGCTAAAAAGATAGTTACTATCTGGCGCAATCTTATTTTTTTCAAGAATAGTCTTACAGCGTTCACGTAGTCCTCCTTACCAAAATATTAATAAGTTAAGAGTTTGCTGAATCTTTGGAGTGGTCAGCAAGTTATTGTGCTTGTCTTGGTTCGCTCATTCGACAACCTGTTTTAAGGATATGAATAATAAAATACGCTTGACCTCTAGCGCAAGCTACATTTTAATTACCACAAGAATAATATTTTTATCTAACTCTAGAGAGATATAAAATAAAGTAATATAGTTTTTGTAAAAAGAACTACATCAACCTGTTTGATACTTCAAAAGCTTTGAATAGGTCGTTAATATACTGTAATAATTGAGGTATTCAGCCCTTGTTGCTCTAACCGTTAAATTACTAAATTCATGAAGCAATTTTTACGTTGGATAATTTTGGGCGGAACGCTGTTTTTTTTAGTAAAAGCTCTGAAGGATAATTGGATTGGAGTAACTACTATCCACATTGATGCGGTAGGATGGGCAATTATAGCGATCGCTACAGGCATTACTTTATTAGCACATACTTGGGCAGGCTGGATATGGACTTGGATTCTGCAAGAGTTAAATCAACCTGTATCGTCTTCCCAGTTCATCCAGGTTTACCTAAAAACGAACATAGCTAAGTATTTACCAGGTAATATGTGGCATTACTACGGGCGAATTGTCGCTGCAAAAAATGCCAATGTTTCTGCTGGTGCAGCCACCTTAAGCGTTTTGTTAGAACCGCTACTCATGCTAACGGCTGCTTTAATCATCATTGTTTTATGCAGTAGCCAATTTGCGCCAGCTAATAGTACTTTTGTTCTAAAAATACTACAATTACTGAGTTTAGCTGTAGTTTTTTGTGCGATTCATCCTTGGTTTTTAAACCCAGTTATTCGCTTTTTGTACAAATTGAAAGCAAAAAAATCTGCTACTACCGCTGAACCAACTGTTCCCTTCAGTCTTAAAAGCTATCCCTTACGACCTTTGTTAGGAGAATTGGGCTTTATGGGACTACGCGCCACTGGGTTTATATTAACTATGTTCGCCTTGGGTTCGTTGAATGTGAATCAAATTCCTTTATTATTAGGGGCTTTTAGCTGCGCTTGGTTGTTGGGGCTTGTGATTCCGGGTGCGCCTGGTGGGTTAGGTGTGTTTGAAGCGACTGCGTATGAACTTTTACGACACCACTTTCCATCTGCTCTAGTATTTAGTGCGATCGCTCTGTATCGCCTCATTAGTATTCTAGCTGAAACTGCGGGTGCTGCCCTCGCTTGGTTAGACGAACGCCTTGCTAAATCATAAATAAGACAAAACTCATTTTTGTCGATCTACCTTCATCTGGGAAAACACACGATAACCATCCAAATTTAACTGTGGATTACTCCTTTCCTCTTCTTCCATTTTAATCAAGTTATATTCTACATTTTCTGCATAAATTGCAAAAGTGATATTAAAAATCTCCATAAAATTTATTACCCCCTTGCATTCATTTTCTGGATACTTTTCATATAAACGAATCAGATGAGCAATTCTAGTTTCTAAATGTCTGCGAGAATTTCTACAAATCAAAATAATCTTTAACAGGATTATTACTAATGTTAAAGCATGACCTTGGTTAAGCAATAATGTAAATAATAACGAAGGCTCTTTTGCCTTTTCTGTTGTCAAGCAATCAATCACTCGATTACAAGTTCTCAAAAATAATTCTTTAGTAATAATTTCTTGATTATAATCTTTCTTCCATAAAGATAAACTATCTGCGAATTTCTGCCGCCAATCCTTAACTAATTCTTGATTTTCTACAGAGAAAAATAGATATTTTTCCACATTTATTTTAAATTCTTCCAAAGTTTGATTTTGAGTTTGCTTAATAAATATATGGGCAATATTTTCATGGCTAAACACACCTTTTTTTAAGACAATTGCTTTGATTAAACGCAAAGCTTGATCTCCCAAAATACTTGGGTTTGTATAGCGTGTGGTGCTGGAAACGGCAGATTGAGAACGAGCAATATACATTGCTAGTTCAAATTTAAATTTGTCTTTTATCTGTTGAGAAAGCCTTCTAGCAGCTTCTTGTTGCTCTCTGGGATTTTTATCATTAACAGATTGATCAATTAATAAATAGGAAGTGTAACGGTTAGCCCAATGACCTTTAGCTGATTCTTCATATTTAATAGCAAATAATTTCAGGTCTTTGTAATCTTTGCTATTAACAAAATTCTCTATCCAGTTTTTACAAATTTTTACTACTGGAGGATTATTAGACTTTATCTTCAGATTTTCATTAATAAATATATTTACTAGTTCTTGGATATATTTGTCTTTTCTGTTGGTTTTCCAATTATTAACTATAATGTAGCAACAGCGCTTAAGTGTACTAGAAAAGTCTTGTTCATTATCATCTAGAAAAATACTATATATTCCAGGTATATACTCAGCATCTTCCGAATCAAGACCATCTATAAATAAACCTTTAAATTCTCTTAAAACATCTTCTGGGGGCAATTTTTTGACAATTTCCACGAAGAAGCTATAAACCTCCTCTTGTGCAATGTGCACATTTACCTGTCTAGACTCAGATGTAACACAATCGGGATCTTTTTGACTAATTGATAAACTATTAGCTGTCATTTCAGGTATCAGGACAAAAAGCCTTCCTGTTCATATTATTACCAGCTTAACCCTGGCGAACAGTAGCATCAATCTATTCTTCTGATATTCAGGAATCTTTTTACATAAAGTTAATTAACTAAGACTGTAAATAAAGTATTAAAGATAAATTGTTTAATACTTCATCAAATAGTCCAGTGAAATTACTTACTTGTAAAGGAGTTCCAGTGAAAACATTCTCTCGTAAGACTCACAGATGTGTTCACCGACAGCAAACAATTTAGAATGAATAATATATTTTTTTGAAGTCTCTAAGAATCGAAGAGCATACATAAGTTTATGGGCGAGTTCATCTAACGATTAGATAAAACACGCCCATATATTTTATAAAAACCTTTCGGTATTTTAGATTTTTAGTGGGGGTGGAGGGACTTGAACCCACACGACCTTTTACGGTCAACGGATTTTCATTCTCCCGCAGCTTTCACTGCTACCTGATGACTTCAGAAGCTTCAGATTTTGAGAATTGGACTCTCCCTTTACCCTCGACTTAACGTTAGGGTAGCTCCCGTCGAGTCTCTGCACCTTCCGAATAGTTGTGAGTTAAGAGTTTTAACTTTACTCAGTACTCAGCACTTTCTTCGGCTTGGCTCAGGATTGCCATATCTGTCACCAGATTTAGGTTTCCCTGAGTTTGAGAGCTTCCACTTGAGGGATTTCTCCTTCAAGGCTCAGTTGTCTAAGTCCGTAGCGTCTACCATTCCGCCACGCCCCCGTAGGTATTTGGCAACTAGTATAACTAGTTATTTTTTGGAGGCAGCAAATCCCTCCTCATCTATTCCACCATCAATTGTGTCTTTTGTCCAACTAAATTGAAAATATTTTTCCAAATTGTCCGATTGTTTCCCAAAATTGGAAGTTTTCTTGGTTTTATTCGTTATGAATCTGGATCAGTTTTCGATCTTATTTGACTAAAGAATTTGTTGCTAGTGAGTTTATCATAATAGCACGATATCAGCTTTTGTGATGATATACGATAAAATTACTCCAATCTGCCAAAGCATGATTTAGCTTGCGGGCGGCGAGGTTTTGAGGAATTCTGGCGCGGTCATGTTGAAAGCATTATGACTATACTTCTCTGAGTTTGGCTCTTCAGCCTATGATGGAAAACAGATGCTTAGACAAATAAAGTTATGATTGTCGCCCTGCTGTATCTCGTTTTGGCTGGAGCTTACCTTCTAGTAATTCCCGTTGCTGTTTTGCTGTACCTGAAGCTGCGTTGGTATGTAGCTAGCTCCATTGAGCGTGTCTTTATGTACTTTTTGGTGTTTTTCTTCTTTCCAGGTTTGTTGGTTCTATCGCCGTTTGTAAATTTTCGACCCCAACGGCGACAAATTCAAGTTTAACGAAATTGGTAGGTCATAACTCTCATGCGACGGATTGACGCTATTGGAATTGGCTTGGGTGTGTTTATTGCCGGTGGCTTGGCTTATATAGGATTACAGCTAGTTGGTTTGGATAATCAGAAAGCTGGTATATGGAGCCAAGTCTTACTAATCAGTGGGTTAGTTGGCTGGTTAGCCACCTATTTTTTCCGTGCGGTGGGACAAAAAATGACCTACCACCAACAGCGGGAACAGTATGAGCAAGACTTTCTGCAAAAGCGGCTAGACGAGCTTAGTCCCGAAGAATTGGCACGAATTCAAGCTGAAATAGAACAAGAAGAGCAATCTCAGGTGTAAAGTTATCATTGGTCAGTTGTATCATTTGTCCTTTGTCATTTGTCCTTTGTAACTTGCCTAAAGCTCATGACCAATGACTAATGACCACTGACCAATGACCACTGACTATTGACACTTGACTAAAATGACTGCAATTTCTGATTGTTTTGAAACTCTTGGGCGCAATGGTGAATGCGCTCTAATTCCGTTTATCACTGCCGGCGATCCAGATTTAGAAACAACAGCGAAAGCCTTGCAGGTTCTAGATCGTAGTGGAGCCGACATTATAGAACTGGGCATACCCTACTCCGATCCTCTGGCTGATGGGCCAGTGATTCAAGCTGCTGCTACCCGCGCTTTGGAAAAAGGTACGAAATTAGAGCAGATACTAGAAATGCTGCAAGGGATTACTCCCAAATTGCGATCGCCTATTGTCCTATTTACCTATTACAACTCAATTTTGCATCGGGGAATTGACAAATTTCTTTCTTCAATTGCTGCTGCTGGGGTCGCCGGGCTGGTAATACCAGATTTACCCTTAGAGGAAGCAGCAAGCTTGCTCCAAGCAGCTAGTGAAAAGGGAATTGATGTAATCTTGTTGGTAGCTCCCACCAGTTCTGCGGAACGGATAGAGGCCATTGCTCGTTCATCCCAAGGATTTATTTATTTAGTCAGCGTCACAGGGGTTACGGGAATGCGATCGCAACTAGAAATCCGAGTGTCAGATTTACTCAAACAAATTCGTGGTGTTACTGACAAACCCATTGGTGTAGGTTTTGGCATCTCCGAAGCTGCCCAAGCCCATCAGGTAAGGGAATGGGGCGCAGATGGAGTGATTGTCGGCAGCGCTTTTGTGAAACGGTTAGCCCAAGGTACACCAGAACAGGGACTAAATGCGATCGCAGAATTTTGTCAAAGTCTCAAGGCAGCCATCAAGACCAACAACACCAGCACAAATACTCCTCTTAATTAGACAGAAACAAAGTAGATTAAAAAGTATAACAGTGTAGTTTTTCTATCCTCCTTTGGTAGACAATTTGACCATTATGGTTTTGAATATTAACATCAGATATCATGATGTAAAAAAACTAGCTGATATAGTCGCTTATAGTTTGAGTATTATGTGAAATCAAATAGGCATAATTTATGAGTGTGAGAGTGAGTCAGTCACAAATGATTATTATAGTTACGTCGCAATTCAGGAGCAAAGGCGATGAGTGAGAGTATGGCGTTTATCGGCGGGGTCGCCGTAGCTGGGCTGGCGGCTCTCGTATTGCTCAAAGGAACAAATACCCCCATACAACCTAACTTTGCCGTTGCTCCGCAAATGCCAGGGACTGTAGTGGCGCCAGGAATACAACCACAAATGTATCCTTATAGCCCTTATGGGCAACCAATGTATCCCAGTCAGCCACCGACTGCTCCCACTACTGACCAGCGTCTGGAGGTGGAGAAGTTGAACACGCAAATGCAGCTAGAGCGTTTAAAAAACGACAATGAACAGCTAAAGTTGCAAAATCAACAACTCCAAGGTCAAGTCCAAAATTTCAATACTCAGCAGCAGTGGCAATTAGCCCAACAAAATAACCAACAAAAAACAGCAGCATTCCAACCGCAAAATCCTTCTTGGTGGTCTTCACCTATGCTTTGGGCTGTGGGTGGCGCAACTCTGACTATTGGTGGTGGTGTTGTCGTTGCTGGGGTATTGGCTTTGTTCTCGCCCCGTCAGCGTCCAGCACGTACTGTACAAGTGATTCACCCCTACCAAGGAAATACGCCGCCCTTGGTTCCAGTCCGTCGTGCTGAGTTTCTGCCTGCTTCTCGGATGGAAGCAAGACGAGTTGAAGCTCCAGAATACGACGAAATGCACTAACAAGGCATAAACAGCACAGATAAATATCGGTTTAAAATCTCGTTTCCAGTTAAAACCTGAAAACGAGATTTATTGCGCTGTTACTAGACATCTTGCAAAAGTGATTTTTGCAAGATGTTGGGGAAAGGTTAAAGGGAAAGGGAAAATTTCATTTCTTTCCCCTTTACCCCACTTCTGGAAGAAGTTTACTCTAGATTCAGAAGCGGAGTCTCCCTGTAGGCAATAAACCTTTTGAATTCTTTAACTGTTCAGAAACTCACCAAAAATTGCTAGCGTCAAACAAAGTAAAATATTGTTTTGGACGTCACAGCTTGAAAACGCGTTCTAATTACTGGCAACTGCTGCCTTATATCAAACTCCAGTGGCGAACCATCACCAAGGGACTTATTGGTATTTTCGGCTACGTACTGGCGACATTAGTGTTGATAAATCTCGCCGGCAAATTGGCAATTCCCTTTGCTCAAGGTAATGTAGTAGCGATCGCTCAAATAACTGGTAGCTGTGCTTTAGTCTTTCTTGTCAGAGGCTTGTTTCAGTCTATACAAGATATGTACATGGCGAAAGCTGCTTTGAGAGTTGCTTTTCATCTCCGCCAACAAGTCTACGCCCATCTTCAAAAGCTAAATCTCAGCTATTTTGAAACGGCAAAATCAGGTGATTTATCTTACCGCCTCACCGAAGATGTTGACCGCGTTGGCGAAGTGGTAAATAAAGCATTTCACGACTTTATCCCCTGCATTTTGCAGTTGCTGGCAATTCCGATTTACATGATTTACCTGAATTGGCAACTGACATTAGCAACGGTGATAATTGCACCATTGATGGGTATTTTAATTGGCTGGTTTGGGGAACGATTACGTAAATATTCCTTAAAAAGTCAAAACCGCGTGTCGGGTTTATCAGCTATCCTTTCAGAAGTTTTCAACGGTATTCGTTTGGTACAGGCTTTTGCTGCCGAAAATTACGAAATCGCCCGCTTTGGTCATGAAGCAGAACGCAGCCTCAAAGCCAAATACTCAGCCGAACGCCTGAAAGCGATTCAGATTCCGATCATCGGATTTCTGGAAGCCTTAAGTGCCTTATCATTACTGATTGTGGGAGCGTGGCAAATTTCCCAAGCCAACTTGACGGTGGCGAGTTTTTTCAGCTATTTGGCGGCGGCGGCGCTGTTAATTGATCCCATTGGTCACACTACTAATAACTACAACGAATTTAAGCAGGGTGAAGCATCTGTTGACCGCGTTTTTGAATTGATGGCAATTCAGCCGACGGTGATCGAAAAGACAAATGCGATCGCTCTCCCCCCAGTCAAAGGCAAAGTAGAATATCGTCATATTTCCTTTGCCTATAAACCAGGTGAGCCTGTATTAAAAGATGTCAGTTTATTAGTATCGCCAGGTGAAGCGATCGCTCTTGTGGGTGCTTCTGGTGCTGGTAAAACCACATTTGTGAATCTTTTACCCCGTTTTTACGACCCCGAAGCTGGTCAAATATTGATTGACGGTGTTGATATTCGGGATGTCAAGCTGCATAGTCTGCGGCGGCAAATTGGGATTGTCCCTCAAGAAACCATCATGTTTTCGGGGACAATTGCTCAAAATATTGCCTTTGGACAAGATGTTTTTGAGATTAAAGCAGTTATAGAGGCGGCAAAAATTGCAAATGCCCATCAGTTTATTAGTCAGCTGCCAGAAGGTTATCAGACTTGGGTGGGTGAGCGTGGGGTAAACTTATCCGGTGGACAAAGACAAAGAATTGCGATCGCTCGTGCTGTTTTGCTCAATCCCCAAATTTTGATTCTTGATGAGGCGACATCAGCATTAGATTCCGAGTCAGAAGCACTAGTACAAGAAGCGCTAGAAAGACTGATGGAAAAACGAACGGTGTTTATTATTGCTCACCGTTTATCGACAGTTAGGAGGTGCGATCGCATTTTAGTTCTTGAACAAGGACAAATTGTCGAATCAGGAACCCATGAAGAATTATTAGCCTTAGAGCATCGCTATGCGCGATTTCATGCCCAGCAGTTTAGTTAGGAGTTGGCAGTGGGGAAGATGAGGAGCAGAGAAGAAATAACTAATACTCAATACCCCATGCCCCCTTTTTAACTATTTCCGAGACTGAATTGCCTTGATTAACTCATAAAAAGGTTGCCAGTTATCTTCCTGAGCAATTGCTTCCCAAATAGATTCAATTACAGGTCTTAATAATGCCGTTTTGGGATTATGAACAGCGAGAGTTTGAGCAATTAAATCGGAGCGATCGCTATCAAAATCATTCAAGATTTTATGGTATAGTATGCACCAATCATCAAAAATTGTCGATGCACCTGGTACTGGTACAATATTTGAACTGTTCATTACAAAACCTGGTTCATCTCGCCATTTAGATGAAAAAGTGCGAGCCATATCATAGAAGAATTGATGATAACCAACTTGACTCGCTTTCAGGAATTCAATCGTCAGATTTAAGAGTTCTTCAGCTTGTGGATGTTGCAATCCCACAAAACCCAACTTTTTCAACATCAAAGAAGTGTATTCAGCTTGATAATATTCATCAAACCTAGCTAAACTAGCCTCCATATCGCCTTTATCAATAATTGCCTTAAAGGGTTCCTGGAGCATTTCTAAATTCAGCTTGCAAATAATTGGTTGATTACTGTAACAGTAGCGTCCAGAATAGTCAAAATATGCAGCTATAAAGTATGGGTCATAAGTAGGGATAAATGCATAAGGGCCATAGTCAAAACTTTCTCCTGTAATCGACATATTGTCAGTATTCAAGACTGCATGACAAAAGCCAGCCGTCATCCACTGCGCTACTAGTTCTGCGACCCGTTTAACTAATTGGGCGTAAAACAGGGCGTATTTATCTTGTTCAGTATTTAAGTTTCGATAATACTGTTCAATTACATGGTCTAATAACTTCTTAGTTAAATCTGGACGCTGAAAATAGTGCAGTCGCTCAAAAGTGCCAAACCGAATATGAGAACTGCTCATTCTAATCATCACAGAAGAACGAGTAGGCGAAGGTTCATCGCCCCGCCAGAGTGGTAAACCTGTTTCAATCATGCTCAGACAGCGCGAAGTACGTACACCCAAATAGTGCAGTGCTTCCGCAGCCAGAACTTCCCGCACCCCACCTTTGAGCGTGAGCATACCATCGCCACCACGGGAGTAGGGCGTTCTCCCAGAACCTTTAGTACCAAAATCGTACAATTCGCCATCATTGGCGCGTACTTGCCCGTAGAGAAAGCCTCTACCATCACCTAACTGCCCATTATATTCACCAAATTGATAGCCGTGGTAACGCAGTGCTAACAAGGGTTTGCGCCCCTGAAATTGGCCAAAGGCTGTGATAAAATCTTCGTCTTTGACTACTTGGGGGTCTAGACCGAAACGGGGTAATAGTTCATCGTTGCGCCAACGCAGGATGTGTTGGGGGAATTCCGCTGCTGCAACCTCATCGTAGTAGTCACCGCCTAGAGATTCTAAGGCGCTTTCGTAGTTGAGGGAGAGAAAAGGATTGTTAGAATTTTTGTAGTTCGGAGTTTCAGCCAGAGTCATTACAAGCAAAGCTTAATTCATTCTTCTCTTAATACTACCTCTGGCTTCACCATCAGCATAGACGCAAAAAGCGACCCATATCTAAAATATGGCAGCGCCACCATCAAATTCTGGAGCGCATAATGAATAAAGTTTTACAATTAAAGAAAAAGCTAACTCAATTAGCTATTTTAGACGCTACATTTGAGGTTTTTGGCTCAGAATCACACCAATATCAATTTAAACCTTGCTTGAGTAACAAAGATATTCAAGTGTTTGAGTCCAGATACAATATTATACTACCAGGCGAATATCGAAACTTTCTCTTAGAAGTTGGTAATGGTGGTGCTGGGCCAGGATACGGGTTATCTGGACTGTTGGGAATTGAGTATAAAGATGTGATTTCAGAAAAACTATACCAAGAGAAATACGAGATTCTTTCTAAACCATTTCCTTTGACAGAAGCCTGGAATAATTTAGATTTGATTGTCAAGAATAATACGGGTCTTAATGCCAACCGTGATGCTTACGTTGATGATAAGTTTATTCATGGCACTCTCACTATTACAAATTATGGTTGTGGAATTTATGCAATGTTAGTTGTTACCGGAGAGCAGCCAGGAAAAATTTGGATAGATGACCGTACTAATGATAATGGGATATATCCTACTTCTTTGACTTTTTGTAATGCGTTCCATGACATCAACCCTGATGATTTTTATCCCGATAGTGATGAGGAGCAGCCTTTGAGTTTTTATGATTGGTATGAAGACTGGCTCAACCGAAGTTTGGATCAAATTCGCCAGTCTTGCGAAACTTAACTTTATAGGACTTACGCAAAAAACCTTTCAAACTTTCATTTCTCTGTGTTCTCTGCGTCCTCTGCGGTAGCCTGCGGCAAGCCGTACCACTTCGTGGAAGCAAGCTACGCGTAGCGTCTCGTAGAGAAGCACCTACGTTTTTACGTTGCTTGTGCCTAATTGCTGTAGGAAATAAGTAAGAAGTAATTCTAAAGATAGATTGACAAAACATTTGTTTGCTAAGACTATCCTCACTTTATAGCAAACTGGTTATAATTATCTTCCATCTCTCTCAGAAATTAAACTCTTACATACACAATATTTTTATGGGACGTGTTCGTTCTAAATCTGACCTACCGACAAAAATCTGTCCGGTATGTCAACGTCCTTTTACATGGCGTAAAAAGTGGCAAGATTGTTGGGACGATGTGAAATACTGCTCAGAACGTTGTCGTCGTCGCCGTTCTGAAGCTCAAAATGAAACTAACCGCAATACAGACGCAAATAGCGCAAGAGATTAATGGAGTCACAGATGCAACCTAAATTAATTATTCATGGGGGGGCTGGTAGTTCTCTCCACGGTAAAGGAGGATTAGAGGCGGTGCGTCGATCGCTCCATACAGTAATAGAAGAAGTCTATTCTCGGCTATTGTCAGGAGCAACTGCTTCTGAGGCGGTGGTGCAGGGTTGCCAAATGCTCGAAGATAACCCCCGTTTTAATGCTGGTACTGGTTCAGTATTGCAATCTGATGGACAAATCCGCATGAGTGCTTCCCTGATGGATGGCGCATTAGGGCGGTTTAGTGGTGTGATTAATATTTCGCGGGTGAAAAATCCCATTGAGTTGGCACAATTCTTACAAAACTCACCAGACCGAGTACTATCAGATTTCGGATCGGCTGAGTTGGCGCGGGAAATGCAACTTCCCAGCTATAACGCTTTAACTGATTTGCGATTACAAGAGTGGATACAAGAACGCCAGGATAATTTTAAAAGCGCAATGGCTGGCGTGGTAGCAGAACCCGAATTGCTAGAAACTAGCAATGCTGGACGCGGCACTATCGGTGTAGTAGCTTTAGATGCATCTGGTAAGTTAGCTGCTGGCACTTCTACTGGTGGTAAGGGTTTTGAGCGGATTGGCAGGGTAAGTGATTCGGCAATGCCAGCAGGTAATTACGCAACTAGTAATGCTGGTGTTAGTTGTACTGGCATTGGGGAAGATATCATTGATGAGTGTTTAGCTCCCCGGATTGTAGTACGTGTCACTGATGGGATGTCTCTGAAGGAGGCGATGCAGCGATCCTTTGGAGAAGCACATCAGAATAAACGGGATTTGGGAGCGATCGCTTTAGATGTTAGTGGAGCGATCGCTTGGGGGAAAACTAGCGAAATTTTACTCGCCGCCTACCACGACGGCGAAAAAATTGGCGACACTTTGGAATGGAATGATAGTGAATTGATTGGCTATTGTTGAATAAATTCTAGCGCCTGAGTTAAGATTTCTTCCTGGTCAACCATTGCAGCTAATTCTTGGGCTTCATAACGCCCCTCAAAAGCTTCTAGCGCCGCTCTTTTTAGTGCCACTTGATATCCTTGTTGCAGAATATCGATTAATTCTGCCTGATTCAAGTAATAACCACCAGATTTGCGGCGCTTGTTTATTTTGTTGATTTCACGCACTGTATTTTCTATAGAAACATCCCAAGAGCGAGTAGAACGTTTTTCAGCGTTTTGTTTAATTAAATGGATGAGCAGAATTACTCCATAACTATCAATTTTATTGATTTTGTCACTGAGGCTCATTTCTTCTAACTCATCCACCAACAGCAACGCCTCATGGATTTTGCCTTGTTCTAGAAATTGCCTAAGTTCTAGCAGCTCTTCCATACTAAATTGTGTTTGTTTTGCTCTGATGACTCAAATGGGACAAGCTAAAACTATAGAAACCATTAGTACCTTTAGTTGAATCAGCTAATCTGATGATTTAATTATCGCTTTATTGGCTCTTTTTGCGCCAAGCAGGTTTCACCACCTGACGACTACGGGCAATCACCAGAGAATCATCAGGTACATCTTCTGTGACTGTAGAACCAGCTGCAATATAGACATCATCTCCCAAGGTGACTGGAGCCACTAAAACGCTATTAGCACCAGTTTTCGTGCGATCGCCTATTTTGGTACGGTGTTTTTTCACGCCGTCATAGTTGGCAATAATTGTACCTGCGCCAATATTCACCTTATT
Source organism: Nostoc flagelliforme FACHB-838 (assembly GCF_014698065.1). Taxonomy (GTDB): domain Bacteria; phylum Cyanobacteriota; class Cyanobacteriia; order Cyanobacteriales; family Nostocaceae; genus Nostoc; species Nostoc flagelliforme_B. The sequence goes on along the minus strand of NZ_JACJSI010000005.1, from coordinate 119,929 downwards.
GCCGACAACGGTATCACCTATATATGACAAATGTGCCGCATTAGTGCGATCGCCTAATTGCGTATTTTTCAATTCCACAAAATTCCCCACACGGCAGCCAGCACCCACCTGTACCTGACCGCGCAAATGCGTATAAGGGCCAATTCGACTTCCCGCCTGCACTATGCTATTTATTACGACTGAATACTGCACTGTGACATTTTCACTCAGCTGGCTATTTTCAATTAAACTTCCCGGCCCAATGTGACTTCCGGTTTGAATAACGGTATTTCCTCGCAGGTGAGTTTGAGGTTCAATAATTACATCTGGCTGTAACTCTACTGTTTCATCAATGGTGATGCTTGCGGGGTCGATGAGGGTGACACCTGCCAGCATCCATTTCTCTTTGACCCGTTTTTGCAAAATTTCGTATGCTGTTGCCAGTTGCAAGCGATCGTTAATGCCGAGAATTTCTTGGTAATCTTTCACATCCACTGCCATAACTTTTCCCACCTGAATGACGGCATCAGTCAGATAGTATTCTTTTTGGGCATTGTTTGGCTGGAGGTGGGGCAACACCTTTGCTAAATCTGGCCAACGGAAGCAATAAACTCCAGCGTTAATCCGCTGATTTTCTCTTTGAGCAACAGTACAATCTTTGTGTTCGAGCATTTGCTGCACAATATTTTCATCGTTACAAAAAACGCGCCCGTAGCCTGTGGGGTCAGGTAAGTGTGAGGTGAGAATTGTGGCAGAGTTCTGATTTTGGGCGTGAGTTTGTAACATCTCCTTGAGGGTTTCGCTGCGTATCAGCGGTAAATCGCCGTTAAGGATCAATAAATCCCCAGTGTAATCTTCTAAGTGAGGAAGTAATTGTTGGATAGCATGACCTGTTCCCAATTGCACAGTCTGTTCAACAAACTCCAAACTGGGAATTGAATGCATGGCGGCTTGCACTTCCTCGGACTGATAACCCACAATCACGATTCGCCGTGAGGGGGAAAGTGGTTCTACGCTTTCGAGAACTCTCTCTACTAACGATCGCCCACCCAAAGAATGTAAAACCTTGGGTAAGCTTGATTTCATGCGTGTGCCACGTCCCGCCGCTAAAATTGCTACAACTACCATAAATTAGCTATCAGCTATCAGTAAAATTATGATTAATGCTTTTGGTACTTTAAAATCTAGGCTCAAATCATACCAGCTAATCATAAAAGAGTGAAAATTAAAGGAGCCAGAATTAAAAAGTTAGGAGAAGTTTACTCATCAAAGGCAGAAATTACAATAATACCAATTAGCGTTCATTGCAGCAGTTACAAATCGTTACTCCTTACTTTCTAAAATTTTTCTCACCGGAGCTAATAAACTCTGTGAATTGCTGCATTAGTTTGGGACTACGCCAACCGCCATCGGTTTCTGCTTGCATCGCTAAAAGTGCTTCTGTTGATGTAAAAGCTCTTTTGTAAGGTCGTTCGCTAGTCAGAGCATCATAAATATCAACTAACTGAAATACTTGCGCTAGGTAGGGAATATCATCCCCCTTGAGCCTATCAGGGTAGCCTGAACCATCCCAGCGTTCATGGTGATGACGAATAATTGGAATAACACCCCGCATACTGCGTAGTGGCTGACAGATTTTTTCTCCAATCAGAACGTGCTGCTGCATAATCTGCCAATCTTGGGGGGTGAGTTTACCTTTTTTCAGCAACACTGCATCGGGAATACCCACCTTACCGATATCGTGGAGATAACCACCCCACCTCAAATCTCGAATTTGGTAGCGTGAGAGGTTGAGGTATTCACCAAAAACTTGTCCCAGTTTTACTAGGCGTTGACAATGGTTGCCTGTATTGGGATCGCGACTTTCAATCGACATGGCAATGGAAAAGAGTACTTGTTCGGCATGGTCTAAATCTTCGTTCAGACGCTTCTGCCGCACCAAAGATTTTACACGCGCCGCCAGTTCCACACGATCAAAGGGTTTGGTGAGAAAATCATCTGCCCCAACCTCAATTCCCCGAATGCGCGATCGCCTGTCATTTAATGCCGTAATAAAAATCACTGGAATTAGCCTAGTCTGCTCATCCTGTTTGAGCAATTGGCACACTTCAAATCCATCCATTCCCGGCATCATTACATCCAGCAAAATCAAATCTGGTTGTTTTTGTGTTACTAATCCCACAACAATAGAACCACTGTCCGCCTCAATTACTTCGTATCCTTCCATTCCCAAGAGGGCAACAGCAGTCATGCGACTGGCGGCATGATCGTCAACGACTAAAACCTTCGGTGGATCTAAATCCAACCCATTCACTTTAGAACCTTTAGCTTGTAGTGTTCTAGAGACCAATGAATCATTAGCACAACTAACATCAGCTTTTATCCAAGAAGACGCTGCTTGGCTATCTTCAAGCGTAAAGTCTTCTTGAGATAAGCCCAAAGAATAATCCTCCGCATTGTGCGATTCTACGGCATGATTTGAACCAATAATCTTCGCTGTGCTAATGGGGTTTGACCCACTAACAATTGTTTCTGTAAAGCCTGTATGGTTGGATTTCCATTGAATCACAAAGGCACTCCCTCCAAGTTTTTGCACAAGTTAACAGTGTTAGATTTCAACAAAAAATTTAATATTCGACTGTTTCTGAGCCAGAGTTTTCATAGAGATTATGCATGATATCAAGCTGCTTATCTAAATTTTTTGCAGCATGTATCTTTTATGTTACAAACAAGGTGTATTTTGTTCTCAAAATTTTTGCTTTTAATCCCAGTATGGTGAATTTTCACAAATGTTAAATCAGGCTTTTTACGGTGATTATTTAGCCTAACAGCCTCAAAAAGGATTATAATTGTTCGTTTTATTTAAGATATCGAGTTTTTAGTTTCAAGTTTTTATGGTAATCATTAGGTATGTATGTTTTTACTTACTCAGTTATAGCAATACTCAAGTAGTATTAGTTACTACTAGTATTAAATACTACCATAATATCAAGATGATTGGCTAGTCAAAACTCGTTGCCTGAGTATCTGGAAAAGAAATCATAATTTTTGGCAAAAAATGTCTAACTTTTTGGGAATTAAGGAAAGATTGAGGATTAGGCTTGTAGTTGCGTAAACGTAGCCCGTTGTAGACATTACAATCTAACTACAAACTAGTTCTCATAAAATCCCTGCCTTGTCTTCCCAACAGCCACCTTTTTCGCCAATGGGAGGTAGGTTCGAGCCAAGAGGTTTGTTGTTCTTGTTGTCGCCGCATCACTATAACTTCGGTCAGATCGCTCAGTTGAGGATCGCGATAGGGAACAGCAGCACGAGTTAGCAAGTGTTCTTTTTCAACTTGTGAGAGAGGGAGAGTAGCAGAGAAAACATCATCTCTGCTTGATGGCAATTGCTCCAAAGAGAAACCTCCAGACGCTCGCAGACTCGCTAACGCTGCGCGATCGCCTTTGACATCTCCCCTTGGGAGAAGAGTCTGCTTTGCTGCCACAGTACCAGGCGATCGCCTTCCCACTGGTGGGGTAGAACCTATAACTAAGCCAGCAGACAAAAGTGCTGTGCGTACAGCAGCAGCGCAAGAATAGGTAGCTAATAAACCATCTGGAGCTAAACACAATGACACCTGTTTAATAAATTCAACAGTCCATAATTGAGGACATTGAGGTGGTGAAAAGGCATCGAGGAAAATTGCATCTGCCCAGAAATCTGACTGATGTACTAGCTGGATCGTAGTTCTAGCATCGCCAATTAGTAGCTTCGCTTTCAGGCAAGGTGTTTGCACTTGATTGTTAAAAGCTAGCTCTTTCAAAATTTCAATATAGTTACAGTTCCAATTGTCGAACAAGTGATGAGCGATCGCAGCTTGTGGCACTGTTGGATTTAGCTCTAAACCGATTACTTCAACACAACATCTGGGATTGACTGCCCAAATTGTCTGCAAAGCCGCAGCTGTGTTATATCCCAGACCATAACAAATATCCAACAGCCGCAAAACTGGCTTTTGAGCGACTGTAGCCAGTTGAGTCGGTTCCACAAACTTGAAAAAACTCTCTTGTCTAGCTCCATGATGGCTGTGAAAGGATTCACCAAACTCTTGAGAGACAAAGGTGAAAGAACCATCTGCTGTTAGCTTAGGTGTAAAATTTTCTAAGTCTGACATTTTACAAAAAAACTAAATAATGACCAATGCCCAATTCCCAATTTGTTGTTTCACCAGCTTGGCTGTTTGAACATTTAAAAGATCCGCAAGTCGTGATTGTGGATTGTCGCTTCTCTTTAGCCGATCCACAATTAGGACAACAACATTACCAAACAAGTCATATAGAAGGGTCATATTACCTAGACTTGAATCAGGATCTTTCCAGTCCAGTAGGTAAACATGGCGGGAGACATCCTTTACCTAACCCCAATGATATAGCTAACAAACTAGCAGCGATTGGAGTCAATTACCAAAAAACTTTAGTTGTCGCTTATGACGATTCGCGCTTTGCTTTTGCGGCTCGTCTATGGTGGCTCTTGCGCTATTTAGGGCATGAGCAAGTAGCAGTACTGGATGGAGGCTTTGCTGGATGGCAAAAAGCTGGCTATTCTGTTACAAATATTATTCCTCCCCCACGAATGGGTGCCTTTGTCGCTCAAGTACAAACAGAAAAGGCAGTAGATTTTACAGCGGTGAAAAGTCGGCAAGATAGCCACGGAGTAGTATTGGTAGATTCCAGAGAAAGCGATCGCTACCGAGGTGAACGAGAGCCAATTGATAAAATTGCTGGGCATATTCCTGGTGCAGTTAACTATCCTTGGCAAGAAGTTACAGACTCTAATGGCTACCTACTCCCTCAAGAGGAACAACGCCGTCGCTGGGAAAAGCTAGAAACATCTGAAGAAATCTTGGTATATTGCGGTTCTGGCGTTACTGCTTGTGTTAATTTACTTTCTTTAGAATTAGCTGGCATTAGTAAGGGTAAACTTTATCCTGGTAGCTGGAGTGATTGGATTTCTTATTTATAGTCATTTGTCATTGGTCATTGGTCATTGGTTTTTGATAAAAGATTAAGGACAAATGACAAATTTCAAAACCGACCTAATTGCAAACTGTAATTAATACTGAAGAACCAGCCATCAAAATCAATGTTTTCGGCAGTTGAACTACCTAAACTTACTCCAGCCTGCACATTCATATTAGTGGTATCGGATATTCGGTAATTTAAGTGCCCGAATAACCGATGAAATTGGTCTTCTCGATCGCGCTGTGTAAAGTCTGAGAAGTTCCCCTGGTAGTCAATACCAACCCGGAGAGGCTTTTGCAAGTAGTAGTTCAAAGACACCCACAAAGAATTGATTATCCGATCGCGACTTAGGGGGTCAGCAAAATTCACACTCAATTCGTAAAAGCTATCTAGCGTTAATTTTGAAGTTAAGGGATCTCGCCGTCCCAAAGACAGTTGGAGGGAATTCTCATTTAAAAAGCGATCGCCTGCTTTGAAATCCAGGCGATCGCTGTTGTTGGCATAAAATAATTGTTGATTGCTCCAACTGATTTCTCCATACATTCGCTGGGATAGCTGCTGGTAAAGACTGAGATTAAATCTCACTTGGTTGTAATGATATTGTGACTGATTTACATAACGAATCAGGTTGCCATCAATTGAGCCGTTTAAATAAGTCTTAGATCCCAAAGGAAAATATACAGAGGCTAGCGTCAGCCCAGAAATAATTAAACCATCTTCTATGGGACTATCTTTTGAAGAAAAAATATTACTGGTTTGGAAGTAGCCTACACGTCCCTGTAGATAGCCGATAGGTTTAAACTTAACTACGGGTTTTTCTGTCGGTGGTAGCTGTGGCTGTTCTAAGGGACGTAACCGCACCCGTAAACCCAATTCGCGGTCGCCATCAGACTCAGATGGCTGTTTTGGCGATCGGAGCAGTTGTATCAGCTTTTCTCGCCTTAGAGAATAATCTATTTCAGGTGCCTTTAACAGTTGATCTTTTGAGTCTGAAGGAGAGGTAGGCAAATTACTTGGCTGTGATTCTAGTTGTGGCGGGTCAATTTGGTTTTGAGTATTTTCAGGTTCTTCGGTTTGGTCTGGGACTTGAGTTGTTTCTGGTGTTTGCTGTGCTACATTTAACAGCATCTGGAAGTCTAAGGAATGTGACTTACTAGACCGCTTGCACAAAGAGTCAATTGCCTCTTGCTGCAACTTCTGACATAACTGCTGAGAAGTTATCTGTGTACTTACTAAATTATTAGGATGCCAAATATCTGTATTTGCTGATTCTGCGGCGTCTACTCTCATGCAACACCAGCTTCCACCACTGGACGCTAACAAAATATAAAAAAACAAATTCTTCCAGTTATTAAGTCGCATCTGGTTAGATCGCTTTGATCCCATTTGGCAAATGTATATTTACAAGCTGTATTGGAAGTTCCGACTCAGAGTATACAATTGAGTGTATCTAGTTTAGCTTTGTAGGTATATACTGAAGCTACAAACTAAAATTACTGCTTTTCGGATTTTTCTAATATTTTTTTGATAATCTCAGAAAAATCCGATCAGATTTCTAGTTAAATTTAGTGAAATACAGCCAATGAGTAATTTCACAACAAATGCCTAGAGACTTCCTATCCTACATAAGAGATAAGCCTATGCCTGATCTGATTAGAAAGAATTATCTGTAAGGTACTCCTGATTCAATTGCTTATTGCAAATACTAACTTTGAAATCTGCCACATACTTTATTTCAGATAGTGTCAGTTTCAGAATATAAACTTAAATAAATTAAATACATAGTTTATTTATCATCATCTATTTTCTGTATTAAATTTAGATTAAAATATAGGTAAATCTAACTAAAGAAACTTCCTATAATAATCTAGCAATAACTTAAACCTTTAACTTTCTTGGCATTAGTTGAAGTTTACAAATTCTCAAACCATGTTCTATAAATCGTTTCCATTATTAGTGATTGGTTTATGGGGAGTTATAGTACTGCCTTTACCAAATCGGGTAAATGCTATAACTCCTCTGACACGAGCAGAGATTCAGAACCTCCACAACTTAGTACAACTGATACCCAGAGATAGACAGAAAAAGCGTCCTGCACGCAAATCAGATGCAATGATTCCTGGGGATGGGTTGTCAACGGGTCGAGCTTCACTAGCAGACTTGCGTTTTAACGACGGTTCTTTGGCACGAGTTGGGGAACAGGCTATATTTCAATTTTTGCCAAAGACTCGCAGTTTTAAACTGTCAAACGGAACAGCATTGTTGCTTATTCCACCTGGAAGGGGGCAAACACGTATACAAACGCCAAGTGCAGCAGCAGCAATTCGTGGTTCAGCCTTATTTGTACGCTACAACCAACAAACAGATACCACAATTGTGGGGGCACTGACGAGTAGCGGCATTGAAGTTTCTAATAAGGAAGCTTCTCAAACTCAGGTGCTGCAAGCAGGACAGATGATGGTTATAGTTAAAGGCAAATTTCAGGGCTTATACGATTTTGATCTCAGAAATTTTTATGAAACCAGCGATATGGTTCGTGGGCTTGATTTAACTAAGCAAAATATTACTCCTACAGCCGACCCTGCGATCGCTAGCGTTCAAGCTGAAACTGCTGCGGCCTTGAACGCACAGTCACCAATAACAGGTGAGGGAATAGTTGAAAACCCATCTTTTGCAGACCTAACTACTAGTCCTTCAACTTCCTCTACCAATGACACTGAGACTATCACAGGCAATTCCCCAGTAGACCCAATTGTAGATGATTCTCAATTAAATTCTTTTGAGGACATAGGACAAGTCCTGTCAAATACTAAGCAGCGAACTAGGGAAAATAATGTTAGTGTTCCGGTAAATCCTCCAGTAAATACTCCAGCAAATTCGCCGATCAATTCGCCAGTAAATCTTCCAGTAAATCCTCCAGTAAATACACCAAATCCTCCAGTAAATCCTCCAATAAATACACCAAATCCTCCAGTAAATCCTCCAATAAATACACCAAATCCTCCAGTAAATCCTCCAATAAATACACCAAATCCTCCAGTAAATCCTCCAATAAATACACCAAATCCTCCAGCAGAACCGCCAGTATATACACCAAATCCTCCAGCAGAACCGCCAGTATATACACCAAATCCTCCAGCAGAACCGCCAGTATATACACCAAATCCTCCAGCAAATCCTCCAGTATATACACCAAATCCACCAGCAGAACCGCCAGTAGAACCACCAAATCCACCACCAAATCCACCAGTAGAACCGCCAGTAGAACCACCAGTAGAACCGCCAGTAGAACCACCAGAAACTACCTGAAAGTCTCCCAAAACCAAAACGATATTTAGCAGTCACCGCCTACCGAAAAGTTTTTCAATGTAGCAATACCAGAGATATATACTCGATACCAAGGGCAGAACCATAACAAGTGTTGACTACTGCCTATACAGCCGCCAAAGCAAAAAGTGATATTCCCTACGACCAGATAGCATCTGCTAACGCTAGATTAAATCAAGGACAGGACTTACAGAAGGTTCACCGGATATCCTTATGTAGTTCCATGACATTCTGTGTGTAAGTTCCCAGGAACTAACTTTTTGCTAGAGAGAACATAAATTTATGACTTTTGATTACGACCTGTTTGTAATTGGTGCGGGTTCTGGAGGTTTGGCGGCTTCCAAACGGGCGGCTGACTATGGGGCAAAAGTGGCGATCGCTGAATATGATTTAGTTGGTGGCACTTGTGTAATTCGCGGTTGTGTGCCTAAAAAATTCATGGTCTACGCCTCTCATTTCCCTGCACTCTTCAGTGATGCCGCAGGCTATGGCTGGAAAGTAGGTAATGCTGAATTGGACTGGGAACATTTCATTACATCTATAGATAAGGAAGTTCGGCGACTGTCGCAACTACATATAAACTTCTTAGAAAAAGCCGGAGTAAAACTAATTTCTGGTCGCGCCACATTGGTAGATTCCCACACTGTAGAAGTTGATGGACGCAAAGTTACAGCAGATAAAATTTTAATTGCTGTTGGCGGGCGTCCCATCAAACCAGATTTACCAGGGATGGAATATGGCATTACCTCTAACGAAATCTTTCATCTAAAAGAACAACCAAAACACATTGTCATTCTTGGCGCTGGCTATATTGGCATAGAGTTTGCCTGTATCATGCGTGGCTTGGGCTCTGAGGTTACACAAATTACCAGAGGTGAAAAGATTTTGAAGGGGTTTGATGAGGACATCCCTACAGAAATTGAAGAGGGGATGACAAACCACGGAATTCGGCTGATTAAAAATAATGTGGTAAAAACAGTTGAACGCGTGCCGGAAGGTTTTAAACTGACTTTATCAGGGGAAGACCAACAAGCAGTAATTGCCGACGTGTTTTTAGTGGCGACTGGTCGAACTCCCAATGTAGATGGACTAGGTTTGGAAAATGCTGGAGTTGATGTTGTCGATAGTTCTATAGAAGGGCCAGGGTACAGTACTACAAATGCGATCGCAGTCAATGAATATAGTCAAACTAATCAACCGAATATTTTTGCTGTTGGCGATGTCACAGACAGAATCAATTTAACTCCCGTAGCCATTGGCGAAGGTCGCGCCTTTGCCGATAGCGAATTTGGGAATAACCGCCGCGAATTTAGTCACGCAACTGTCGCCACAGCAATTTTTTCTAACCCTGAAGCCGCGACAGTCGGCTGGACAGAAGCCGAAGCACGGGAAAGACTCGGTGATGCCGTAAAAATTTTTCGCACTCGCTTTCGCCCGATGTACCATAGTTTAACGGGTAAGCAAGAGAAGACAATGATGAAGTTGGTGGTTGATAGCAACACCGATAAAGTTCTAGGCGCTCACATGGTAGGTGAAGGTGCAGCTGAGATCATCCAAGGTATAGCGATCGCTGTCAAAATGGGCGCAACTAAAAAAGACTTTGATGCCACTGTGGGTATTCATCCCTCAGCAGCAGAGGAATTTGTCACAATGCGGTAAGTATGTCATTTGTCCTTGGTCATTTATTTAAAACTTAATGACTAAGGACGATCCTAATGGGAAAACTTGAATGCTTACTCAGTATATCTACTTGCATGGTTTTGCTTCTAGCCCTAATTCTCACAAAGCGCAGAATATAGGCGATCGCTTTGCTCAAATTCAGACAAAGCTAAAAATTCCCGATTTAAATGCTGGCGATTTTTCTAAATTAACAATCACTCGCCAGATTACTCAAGTTGCCGCAGAATTCAGCAACGATTTTACCTCAGTAACACTCATTGGCTCAAGTTTGGGCGGTTTGACCGCTGCCCACTTGGGTCAGCAATATTTACAAATAAAACGTCTTGTGATTCTAGCACCAGCTTTTGGGTTTTTATCCCATTGGTTGCCCAAGCTAGGCAATGAAGAATTACAGCATTGGCAGCAAGAAAAATATATGATGGTCTACCACTATGGGGAGGAGCGATCAATTCCTTTAAGCTACGATTTCGTTACAGATGCTGCCCAATACCAAGAAAAACTTTTGCAACGTCCTATCCCCACTCTGATTTTGCATGGAAAAAAAGATGAAGTTATTCCCATTGAAGCTAGCCGTGACTTTGCGCGTTCGCGTCCTTGGGTGGAGTTAGTCGAACTCGACAGTGACCACGCCTTAGATAATGTTATAGAAGAAATTTGGCAGGCAATTCGCCTCTTTTGCCAATTACCTTGAAGTTGTAAAATATTAAACTCACACATAACTAATTTCCTTAGTCATTTGTCTTTTGTTAGTTACTAATGACCAATGACTAATGACTAATGACTAAAACTATGCTTCCCTTCATCCGGTCAGATTTAGCACAATTCACAGCTTATAAACCTCATCCCAGCAGCGATACAGCCGATTCTGTCCCCACACAGTTAGATCGGTTAGATACAAATGAAAGCCCTTATGATTTGCCACCTGAGTTAAAAGAGAAGCTGGCATGGACATATCAACAAGTAATTGAAACAAATCGTTATCCTGATGGCGGACATCAAACACTTAAGGACGCGATCGCTGAATATGTCAATGAATCAGCTGCCCTCTCGTCATCCTTATTTACCGCTGCCAATATTTCTGTTGGCAATGGTTCAGATGAACTAATCCGATCTTTATTAATCGCCACCTGTCTAGGAGGCGAAGGTTCAATTCTTGTTGCCAATCCCACTTTCTCTATGTACGGGATTTTGGCACAAACTTTGGGTATTCCTGTAGTGGCAGTGGGTAGAAATGAAACCAATTTTGAAATTGACCTAAAAGCCGCACAGTCTGCCATCGAACAAACTCAAGATCCTCCGATTCGCGTAGTTTTCGTAGTGCATCCCAATTCGCCGACTGCCAATAGCTTAACTGCGGCAGAGTTGGCATGGTTAAGAAGTTTGCCAGAGCATATTTTGGTAGTAATTGATGAAGCTTATTTCGAATTCAGTCAAACTACCGTAGTAGGTGAATTAGCACAGTATCCCAATTGGCTGATATTACGTACTTTTTCTAAAGCCTTCCGGTTGGCATCTCTCCGTGTTGGTTATTGCATTGCTCATCCCGAAGCGATCGCCATTTTAGAAAAAGTTCGTTTACCTTACAATCTTCCCAGTTTTTCCATAGCAGCAGCATTAATTGCTTTACAAAACCGTATACTCTTGCTAGAGTCAATTTCCCAAACCTTGAGTGAACGAGCCAAACTCATTGAAATTTTATCCCAGCAACCAGAACTACAAATTACCCCAAGTGCTGCTAACTTTATTTACCTGCGTCTTCAACCAAAGGGCTTAAATTCACAAGACGCTGCATTAAAAACTTTCCACCATCAGCTTAGGACACTTGGCACGCTTGTGCGACACATTAGCGGAGGATTACGAATTACTGTCGGGACGATAGAGGAAAACACGCGCACGGTAAATCGACTAAAAACTGCTTTGGCAAATTTAGAATCTTAGTAATTCACTCAGTAATTAAATCTATTGTCTACCTCATTGCCCAAACGGCGTATTGTCCCTACTGTTTGTGGCAGCACACCCACTAAAAGAGCAAAAGCAATATCTGGCAGAAGAGCCACTGTTTCTGGCGGAAAGTATTGTTCAAATTGATCGAGAATCTTCTGAACTCGCTGTCCAGGCACTGGGTTTTCTGTAATTTGTTTGATCAATCGAATCCACTGACGCCTAATCAAGTAAGCCTTCTGACGTTCTTCATTAGATTCGGGTGTTAATAAAGAAAGATTACCTATGGGCAGTGCCCTTTGGCAATCACAATCATAATCCCCACCCACAGCCGCCCCGGGCCCAGCAAACTCTGCATGGTAGCGTTTAAAGAGTATTAATCCATTTCGTCTACGACTATTGACGATGAAAACTTCTCCACTGTGCAAACGTGTAAGGATATCAGAGCCTTGCGATTGCTCAGTTCCGTCTGACATGACAAGACAGTCAAGGAAACTAGTTTCAGGGTAATAAGTTGATACCATAGAGGTCTGATAGCGTCGATGCTGTTCGCTATCCATGTTTTTTAAACTTTTAACGAATGTGGTAGGAGTATGCACTTTAAAAAAGAAATAGCTGTTATATCAAATCAGGCTTTTGAATTCTTTTCTTATCAGGACTTTTCTAGTAAATTTAACTAAAACAGCAATAGATAGACCGTGTTTCAGTAATTGAGTGATTATATTTTATGAGATATAACTAGATTTGTCTGTAAACTCTATGAGTCTTTCCTTAAAGTTTTTATAAAGATGAATATCTTAATTACAAAGTTATTATAAGGAAAGAATGATTTATTTAAAGTTAAGTTTACATATCTAGTCCATTTATTATAATCCATTTGTTTATTTAATCGAATAGTTTAAAAAATATTTGTTAACAATAAATCCCAGAAGGCAAAATTCAAAGTTTTAAAATATTAAAAATCTTTACCGAAAAGAGGCTTTTTCCTAAATTATCAATAAGATTTTTCGCAATCAGGTATAAACACAATATTCTTTCTAAAAATAATTAACAATAAGCCATTTCCTCACTTTGGAAATTCAGGTGTTTTAGTTTTTATATTTAGCTAAATATTGGCTGAATTTTTAATTAGGTTAATTTGTGTTTGGTTATTGCTATGGGTGACACATTTTATCTGAATTGCAACATAAAACTTGAGAATTACCAGAATAAAATTCAAACAATGGAATCAGCACTCAAATGCTTATGTAACAACATCTGGCTTGAGCGTCTTAGGAAAAATGTATTCCAATTCGATTCGACTTTATGCACTCGATATCCCAGCTTGAAATAAAGCTGTCTTGCTTGATAGTTATTTTCTAAAACGTGGAGATATAAATCTTGAAATCCCCACTCGCTAGAGACTTTTTCACAGCTAGTAAGTAGTTCTGAAGCCACACCATTTCTACGGTATTTTGGGTGAACCGCTAAATTAGATAAGTAAGGAAAGCCTGCTCCAACCTGGCCCCACGAATCACTATAACGCACACCCAGTTCCACACTTCCCACTAAGTTATGAGCATCACCAGTAGTAGCTTCAAAGGCGACTAAACAAACATGACGGGGCACAGGTGATGCCATGCGATGCCTTAAGTCTTCGTAAATACCCAGACGTAGCAATGGAAAAGCCCATCCCCATATACCGTTGTAAGAGTGAAAGCTTTCAGCAATAATTTGGGCAACACCAATCAAATCAGCAGGTGTAGCCTTACGAATTTGAAATTGGTAGGAAGCTGGATCGATTGGCTGTTGCTGGTATGAGTGAAAAAACCGATATTTCAAGGCTAGTTTAGTATTGATTTTATCAAAGAAAATTTTATCAAATATCCTAAAACAAGATTTAAACTGAATCAGAATTTAAGAAATGCCCAGGATATTTAACTGATCTAAGATAGCTAAATCGCTTTTGCTTATGGAGCAAACAAAGTTTTACACTTTAGCGTAGGGCTTTATAACCTGTATTTTTGAAAGAGTGTTATGAGTTACAGTTTCATCAATCTATAGTCTTAAGTTCAAATGCATAACTTGTTTTAAATAGCCAGGATATCAGACTGATCACCACAAAAACCTCTGTAATGTGATAGAGCTTTGGCTGAGTAGGCAGAGGAATAGCATAACTTGTCCATAGCCAGCACTGAAAAAATTGTTAAGTAAGTACACTATTGACAAACTATGCTTTCAAACCACCCTTGGTTGGAGTACTGAACTCGTTTTTGCATTTGCCGCTATACTGACACCACTTTGCTACTAAATGACAAAAAAAGACTGTATTGCTACTGGGGCAAGAATCTGCAAGATTTTGTAATCCCTAATCTCCAACTCTTGAACCACTAACACTTGTCTTAATGGTAGTTCTGATTGCTAAATTAGAAAGAGGTATTTGTCTAATAGTATACTTTGGCTTTAAATCTTATTGTTTAATTTTGCTGACTCTACCATGACTACCATAAATAAAATTTACCTGCAAGTGTTAGTACGACTGCTGCGGAGGGAAAACTTAATATGCAGCTTCATCTGGATTTTTCAGCTAGCTATGGGCGCTGTATGTGGTATCAGACATTGCTCAAAGGAGGTGAAAGAAGATTTGGCAAGCAAGTATCGGCTCCATAACACTAAAACTGACTATGAAAGCAATTACACTGCACCAAAGCAAACGGTAATCGGTACAAGCCATTGAGACGAATTACTGTGAGCAAACGCTCCTACACTCAGCAGTCATGTAGCCAAACAGCCTTATTGGTCGAAATGCTCTGCTCTCAACTGACTCAGAAAAATCCTTACCTGATCAGATTATTCTTTATCCGACTGCCGTTGCAGCAGGAAAGCGGTGCATGAAATCCCAAGCAAACAGTAAGCCTAAAATTTTGGTTGTCGATGATGAACCAGACAACCTTGACTTGCTTTACCGCACTTTCTATCGCGACTATAAGGTGCTAAGGGCAAACTCTGGCCCTGCGGCCCTCGATCTGCTGGCTCAAGAGGGAGAGGTCGCGGTGATCATCTCCGATCAGCGGATGCCGATGATGAGCGGTACAGAATTTTTAAGCCTAACAGCAACTCAATACCCAGATATTATTCGGATTATTTTAACTGGCTACACCGATGTCGAAGACTTGGTGGAAGCAATCAACGCTGGTAAGGTATTCAAATATGTCACCAAACCGTGGGAAGCTGAAGAACTCAAAGGAGTGGTACGCCAAGCTTTGGATACCCACAATGTCCTCAAAGCGAGAACCCGCGAACTTACCCGCACACTCCGTCAAGAATCGCTGCTGAATACAGTTACAAATACGATTCGTAGTGCTTTAGACTACAGACAAATTTTGCAGGCAATTGTAGATACAGTGGGTCACATGTTGGAGGTGGATGTCTGTCTATTGCGTCCCTTCCAAGATGAGCAATTGGCGGATAGAGGATTTATTTATCAGAAGCCTCTTTCTGAAGCAGCTCTTGACCATGAGAGTACAGGGGAAGTTGCAGTAAGTATTTCTTCTCTACCCCCCATTGCCTCTCCCCCTCTGCCTCTTTTAGCTCAGACGGTTTGGGAAACCCGCGAAGTCCAGGTGATTCACGATGCGATGGATGATGAGCGGATTCAAGGTAATACTCCCCAACTGCGTGAGCGTGCAGCGGCTTTTGCTGCCGCTAATATTTGTTCTAGTTTAGTTGTCCCACTAATCTGCCAACAAGAACTGATGGCAGTGCTAGCGCTGCATCAGTGTTCTCAGCCTCGCGTCTGGGGTGATGATGAGGTGCAATTAGTGTTGATGGTCGCGGATCAGGCAGCCTTAGCTTTGTCTCAAGCTTATGCTTACGAACAAGTACGTGCCCTTGCCAAGCGAGAAGCCCTAATCAATACGATTACTAGCGCGATTCGTTCTAGTTTAGACCCCCAAGACATCTTTGCGGCGATCACTCAGCAATTGGGACAAGCTTTACAAGTCGATGGCTGCGTCCTGTCTTTGTGGACAGAGGAAGATGAGTTTGTCGAATGTGTGGCCTTATATGACAGTTTTCAACATTCAGAAAATTTTCGTTTGCCAGCCCTAGACCATAATTTTAGTAGCAACAATCACCCATCAACTCAGAGATTACCCTATTCTCAAGCCTCTATACAAGAAAATCCTATCCTCCAACAAATGCTACAGACACATGAACCTGTAGTAATTGGAAATGTCAGCCATTCTCCTTCAGATGTGAAGGGTTTTGATTTGCCTTTAAAAATGCCGGCGCGATCGCTAATGTTTGTACCATTATTAGCTGATGGCAAATGTATAGGTAGTATTACGTTACATGAAGGTAAAAAAGTACGTCAATGGCTGCCATCTGATATCGATTTGGCGAAAGCAGTAGCAGGTCAAGCCGCGATCGCTGTACAGCAGTCACACTTATATCAAAAAACTCGCCAACAAGCTGAACGCTTATTAGAATTAGACAAACAAAAAACCGAATTTTTTCAAAATATTTCCCATGAGTTTCGCACACCCATCACCTTGATTCAAGGGCCTTTAGAATCGGCGGTGGCAGCTGGGGAGGGATTATCTTACTCCCAAAGTGCGATCGCCCTGCGTAACTCTCGTCGTCTGCTGCGGCTAGTAAATCAACTTTTGGATTTACAACGCCTGAATGCGGGGAGAATGCAGCCTAGCTTCCATCCCTGCGATTTAGTAGAATTTGTCAGCCAAATTGTAGAATCTTTTCGTCCCTACTGCGAGAAAAAGAGATTGCATCTCGTCACCCAGTTAGATGAATGTTCTACGGTGTACTTGGACATGGAAAAATTTGACAAGGTGGTTTATAACCTTTTGTCAAATGCCATGAAATTTACTCCCGAGGGTGGGACGATCAGTGTCAGACTAAAATCTGAGCGCGATCGCTGCATCTTGCAAGTACAAGATACTGGAATTGGCATTGTTAAAGAACAAATTCCCCATCTCTTTGAACGCTTCCGCCAAGCTGAAGGTTCAGCAAACCGCTCCTATGAAGGCAGTGGTTTGGGTTTAGCTCTAGTTAAAGAATTGGTCGAATTACATGGTGGCCAAGTCACGGTGGAATCAGTCTATGGCCAAGGCACTACCTTTAGTTTATGGCTTGTGACTGGAAATGCTCATTTACCCGCACAGCAAGTACTAGAAACGCCTACCGAACTGAATACGAGCCGCGCTAGCGTAGAATTGGCTGATTTAGAATTGGTAGAGTCAACAACAGACAATATTGAAGATATTACAATAAATTTCTCCTCCAGTATTGATACTCAAGACTCAGCACTTAAGACTCAACACTCAATTTTAGTTGTAGATGACAACCCAGATTTACGAACCTATGTATCTGAGATTTTCCGCCGAAACGGTTATCATGTGCAGACAGCTCGTAACGGTTATGAAGGGCACAATAGAGCCAAGGAAATTATACCCAGCTTGATTGTGACTGACTTAATGATGCCCTTGGTGAGCGGACTTGAGATGATTCAAATGATCCGCCAAGAGGAGAAGTTGAAAGGAACACCAATTATTCTGTTGACAGCGAAAGTTGACGAGGAAACCCGCATCGAAGGTACAGAACATGGTGCGGATGCTTATTTGGCAAAACCGTTCAATGATCGGGAACTTTTGGCGGAAGTTCGGAATCTTTTAGCATTAAAGGAAAATGAACGGCGAATTGTAGAGTTAAATACTTATTTAACAGAATCGGTGTTAAAACGCTTTTTGCCGGCTGTATTGGTGCAAAAAGCCGCAACCGGGGATTTAACCTTAGATTTGCGCCCAGAACCACGCTTAATTACAGTTTTGTTTAGTGATATTGTGGGTTTTACACAGCTATCAAATACTCTTAGATCTCGACGAGTCGCAGAATTGCTAAATGAATATTTAGAAGCCATGACCAAGGTTGTATTTGGCAATGGCGGCACTGTAGATAAATTTATGGGAGATGCTATCTTAGCTTTATATGGAGCGCCGGAAGAATTAACCCCTAATGAACAAGTACGTCGTGCCATTAATACAGCAAGAGCAATGCACCGCTCACTAGCTGACTTAAATAAACGCTGGCGAGATCAAGGTGTATTCGATGGTGACAGACTTACTAGCGTCCAATTTCGGTGCGGTATCCACCAAGGTACTGCTGTTGTGGGGATGTTTGGTAGTGCTGAACGCGCCGATTATACTGCTATTGGCCCAAGTGTGAATATTGCTGCAAGGTTGCAAGCTGCCGCTCTTCCCGGTACGATCCTGGTTTCTGCTGCGGTGGCAGATTATTTGCAGGAAGAAGAAATTACTAAAGGTAGTCCGCTAGAACTTAAAGGAGTAGATGAAACAGTTTTGACTTTCGCTGTTACACCAGAGGTAATGGTTAATCGCTAAAATTTAGACTGGTATTTTAAAGCATTAGCAATGAGTAAAAGTGCCTAATCATATCCAGTTTTTATAATATGACATTATCGGTTGCAGACAAAACTCCAATTCCAGCCAAGGTCTGGAGACGACACACTGACCCACCGGGTCTGTGGATTTCTGTCGTTGTCGGTTCAGTCTCTCTGCACTTGCTGGCGTTCTGGCTGATGCGCTCATCTAATGCATTTAGTCTGTGGTTTCCCCAGCAAAATCAATCTGCTGTTCCTATTGAATTGATAGACATTGCTCCTAAAACAAAACCAATAATCAAATCAGAATCAACAGCCAAAATCGTTTCATCAAAGCCATTATCCCTAACTCAAAAGTCTGCACCAGAAAGAACTACGCCTGTAAATCAAGATTTTGGCGCAATAAATTCTGTGGATAATCTTCAGAAAAAGAGCCGAACTTACGCCTCTCAAAATAATAGTCAAACCTTTAGGCAACAGGTAGTTTCCACGCCAACACCAATACCAACACCGACACCGATAGCTACCACCACGCCGACACCGACACCGACACCGATACTGAAACCGACACCGACAGTTCCAGTTGGTAATATACCTTGGAAGCGCCGTCAAGAAATTAGACTGGGAAAGGGAACGCCACTACCAACAGGTATTCCATCAAATCAACCAGTTTCAGAACCTGAGAACAGAGAAACTCCAACAACTCCAACTGGGGAAACTCCAGCAACTCCAACTGGGGAAACTCCAGCAACTCCAAATAGCGAAACTCCAACAACTCCAAATAGCGAAACTCCAGCAACTCCAACTGGGGAAACTCCAGCAACTCCGACTAGAGAAACTTCAACGACTCCAACTGGGGAAACTCCAGCAACTCCGACTGAGGAAACTCCAGCAACTCCAACTGGGGGAGCATCGGTAGCAATAGTAGATCCTTTGCCCAGAGATGAAGTGATTAAATTGATACAATCAAAAGGATTCCGACAAGATGCTTTACCCGACGTTATTGCTTTATACAGGGGAAGCAATACAAAACAATTAGACTCAAGTTTTCTTGTCCAAAGTTCGGGACTTGAACCAGTACAGCTCTTGGCTAGCTTAATAATTGATAACAATGGCAACTTTCAACAGGCTGTAATTCTAGAAATACAACCAGCAACACTGCAAAGTGAAAAACGCACATACGAGCAAGTTGTCAGCGAGGTTTTCAAAACAGAAAACTTTATTCCTGCTCATAACAACGATGGCACAAAACCAGAATTGAGCAATTTGTATGTCAGGATTAAAATTCAAAATGCCAATTAGAACTAATGCTTGATTTTTTATAAAAGCTGTGTTAATATTTTAGGGTTGGCAAATTGCGGGCGTAGTTTAGTGGTAAAACTATAGCCTTCCAAGCTATTAATGCGGGTTCGATTCCCGCCGCCCGCTTAAAAAACCTCAAATCCACTAGTTAAAGAAATTTAAGTCCGGGTTTGATGAAATAATCAGTTAAACAGAAATTCCAAATTTGACATGGTGCGAAAATAACTTGAGCCGCAAGGTAGAAATCCTGTTGTCGATAAAACCAGAACCCACACCTACTACGTCAAAAAAGGTGTGGGTAATTTACAATTGCATACTAATTCAAGTTTTCTAGGCGAATGCGTGGATCGGCTGCTTTGAGCATTAAGTCGGCGATTAAATTGCCTGCAATCAGCAACACTGCGCCCATTACCAAGCTTGCCATTAATAAATATAAATCTTGAGCTTGTAAAGCTTGTAGAGTTAACCTCCCTAAACCGGGCCAGTTGAAGAAAAATTCGGCAATGAAGGCACCATTTAATAAACCAGCTAATTCAAAACCCAATAAGGTAATCAAAGGGTTTATGGCGTTGCGGAGTGCATGAACATAAATAACGCGGTTTTCTGGCAGACCTTTAGCACGAGCCGTTTGGATGTAATCTTGACGCAGCACATCCAATAATTCGCCACGAGTGATGCGTTGCAAACCAGCAAAACTGGTAATTGAGAGGGCGATCGTTGGTAAAATCATGTGCCAGCCGATATCTAAGATTCTGCCAAACCACGATAGTTCCGAATGATTGATGCTAGTCATACTACCCACTGGGAACAGCGGTGAGGTGATTTGGGCTAAAACTAGCAGCGCTAAGGCCGTGATAAAACTGGGAAAGCCTTGTCCAGCATAACTAATCACCTGTAGAATGCGGTCTGCTAGCTTATTTTGGTTAACAGCAGCAAAGATCCCTAGAGGGATGGCGATCGCCCATGTGACAATTAAAGATGCGATCGCTAATAGCAAAGTTGCTGGTACCCTTTCCCACAACAGCGATGCCACTGAACGTTGATAAATAAAACTTGTGCCGAAATCCCCTTTTGTCAAGATTCGCCATAGCCACAGCCAAAATTGCTCTGGCCAAGACTTATCCAGACCAAACTGCCGTTTGATTTCCTCAATTCTTTCTGGAGATATCTTCGGATTTTGCCGCAGCGTATCTACATAATCACCAGGAGCGAGTTGAATGATGAAAAACGACAATGCTGATGCCAACAACAAAGTCAGTAGTGCCTGCAATAGTCGCTTTGTCACATAAACAAAAGTTTCGCTCGTGACTAGCCTGATTAGCCAATCCCGACCTGTCTCCAAGGAAATTCTCGTAGATGTCATTTGTCTTTTGTCCTTTGTCCTTTGTCATCTGTCGTTTGTTATTTGTCATTTGTCCTTTGCTAATGACCAATGACTAATGACCAATGACAAATAACTAATATTCAATTAAAGAGATAATTGGCACGTCCGGCAAATATGCACGCCCTTGTAAATCCCGTAGCTCGATAATAAACCCAAATCCTACTAGTTCGCAGCCAATTTTCTGCACCAACTTTGCTGTGGCACTCGCAGTTCCACCTGTGGCAATCAAATCATCCACAATCAAAACTCGGCTACCTTGGTGTAAAGCGTCTTGATGCACTTCTAAGCAGTCTGTACCATACTCTAGTTCATACTCAATTGAGTGAATGGCTGCTGGTAGCTTACCTCTTTTGCGGACGGGAATAAAACCAGCTCCTAATTTATAAGCCAGAGGTGAGCCAAAAATGAATCCCCTCGACTCTATACCTATGACATAATCTACCGTTATTTCGGCTTCATTGCATTTTTGTGTTAAAAAGTCAATAGTGTAGCGCAATCCCTCTGGATCACGCAGCAACGTAGTAATATCTCGAAATAAAATGCCGGGTTTCGGGAAATCTGGGATGTCACGAACGAGAGACTTTAAATCCATAAAATGGGGAGTAGGGAGTAGGGAGTGGGGAATGGGGAAAGTTAGGAGTGAAGAGTGAGGAGTTATTAATTTAAATTCATAGCTATCCCAGTCCCCAGTCTCCAATCCCCAATGCTCAATTTCAGATACCTGAAAAATCGTACACTATAATGTCATACGCTGGGGGTCGAGGCTGAAGCTTCACCTTTCATTGACGATAATTAGAGTCTAAATCAAGCTAAAAAAGGTATTCCATTAATAAATGAGGTGAATTTAGTTATGTTTTAAAACTTTGATTTCAATATAGGGAAAACTTTGAGTAGAAAGAGTTCACTAATGTATATGTCAGGTAGTCATGCTTCTGCCACAAGTCTAGTGTTTTTGTTTGGCTACCGATCTTAAATTTGTTTTATCTAGTCTGTTGGAACCGCATAAGGTATTTTTAGAATGAATGTCTCAGCAAGTTTAACGCCGTTCAACAGTCCAACCCAAGACTCACTGCCGATGATTTTGGACACTTTACCAGATCCAGCGATCGCTTCCAAAACTTGTCCTCGAAGAACCAGGTTGCAAATTGACCTGATTTTACTGGCAATTGAAGCTTTAGAGCTTGGTGGTTCAGAAGCAATCCTGGCTTTTGCTCAAGAGTTGGATCTTAAAGGAATTGTTAAAGATAGAGTGAATTTATGGCGGATGCGTAGCTCTAACCCACTACGAAGAGCGCATATACGTCGTCCCTTAACTATTATGGAAGCAAAAGCTTTGGTGGTTATTGCTTGCTACATAGCGCGGCGTTTAACTGTTGTCATCCGCCAGTTATTAATGATATGTCAACAAATGGAAGAGAAGCAGATTCCATTAGAACAGAATTTGCGGCTATCTAATTACCTAGAGCGGTTTAGAGCGCATTTTAAGAGCCGGATGAATGCTCGGCGTTCTGGTGTACTAGCATTAACTTCTGATGAAAAATTAGATGAGCTAGCGATAAATTTGTTAGGACAATTACTATTTTGTACTGGTACAGCTGGAATGCAGCGATTCTGGATTAGTCTTTTTGACGGTGAAGTGGAATGAATATTCAACGTAAGTACAGTCTACCTAATTGTACGCTTCTTTTAGAAGGGTTAAGTGATGTTACTAGGGCTGCACACTTCCAAGAAATGCGCCCGGAATTATCAATATTGGTAAATGCAGAATGCTATTTATCTGGTTATAATCAACCTCTAACCGGAGGGCGAGAATTTTTTGAAAGTTTGGTGAGGGCTGTTAGTGGCTATGCCCAAGAATTTTTAAGTAGTGTACCCAATCCGCAAGCACACAATCAGGAATCAGAGCTAGTAGAGTTTCAGAAAATTGACAGCAACCGACATAGGTTAATCATACATTCAGAAGCTTCTCCAGAAGGGTTTGAGTCGCAGTCTAAAAATTCCAAACGTCCGCCGATTGAAATAGATTTGAATACGGTGCAGTTGTTTGATTTAGTGGAAGCAGTAGATCAGTTTTTTGCTGATACGCAGACTTTACCAGAATTATCTCTAGAACTACAACCCGTTACCAGACGCTACGGCGGTGCTAGTCAGGCTTTGATCAGGCAGGCTGTTCCTGCTGCTATAGGAGTATCAAGTTTAGCAGTAGCTGCGATCGCTTTTAACTTGATTCCACCTCCCCAAATGCGTCCACCACAGCCTAAACCAGATGAGCAAACTAGCTCTACAAAGAGCCTTACTCCTCCAGCATCGGCTACTGCAACTCCCATCGCTACTGCAACGCCTACAGCAACAACCACAGCTAATACAAAGCCAGCAGTTAAAGATTTAGAAGCACTTTTAAATACAGTTCCAGAAATTACCGATCCGTCGCAGCTGCGTGCATTGAATCGCCAAGTGTATAATCAAGTTCATCCAGCTTGGATCAAGCGTTCAGGGTTGCAACAGGATTTGATCTATCGTCTGGGTGTAGCTGCGGATGGAGCGATCGTTGGTTACAAGGCGGTGAATAAAGAGGCAAATCAAGGAGTCGGGCAAACTCCTCTGCCCAACTTACTTTATAATCCTGCTAACCGCGCTCCCATTTCCAAGGAACCCGTCGCCCAATTCCGAATAGTGTTTACTACAAATGGTGTGTTGCAAGTTAGCCCTTGGCGGGGATATGCGAGAACACCAGAGGTAGTAGGTACAAAAATTACTGACTCTAATATAACTAAAGGTTTAAATCAAAAGCTTTATAATACAGTTCGCCAAAGTTGGAGTGGTACTACCACCTTTACGCGAGATTTGAAATATCGAGTAGCAGTCAACAAAGATGGTGTAATTGCTGACTATGAACCACTAAACCAAGTTGCCTTTGACTATTTCCGAGAAACACCTCTTCCCAAGATGTTTAACGCTATCTATGGTTCCAATGTCGCACCTCCCAATGACAAAGAACCTTTAGCACACTTCCAAGTGATATTCAAGCCTAGCGGTATGCTGGAAGTCACTCCTTGGCAGGGATATCAGTAATTGGGGATTGGGGACTGGGGACTAGCTTACTCCCTACTCCCCATTATTTACCGCGTAATTCTCCGCATATAATTTCCCCACAATTGAGCTGCTTGAGCGCTACTACCAGATGTAGGGGAGTTGTTGTCGTTTCCCAACCAAACACCAGTTACAAGTCGCTGACTGGGGATAAAACCTATGAACCACAAGTCAACGTTTTTATCAGTCGTGCCAGTTTTACCAGCTTCCCCTAGTCCAATGGCAGCACTACGACCAGTACCTCTTGTAACTACGCCGCGCATCAAACTAGTCATCTCATCGGCGACACCATTTGTCAACACTTGTTTGTTAGCAGCCGGATCTTGGTCGAAGGAATAGATGACACGACAGGTTTTGATATCGTTGCGATCGCGGCAATCACCACTGTCTAAAATCCGGTTAATGGCATGGGGAGGATTGGACACACCGCGATTGCCAATAGCACCAAAAGCACCAGTCATTTCCAAAACATTGACTACACTTTGACCTAGTACCAAGCCAGGAACCGGATCGAGGTTTGACTTTACCCCCAAACGCTGCGCCATTGACACGACTTTATCCAGCCCAACTTCTCTGGCAACTCGTAAAGCGATGGGATTTTCTGAAAGCGCCAGCCCGGTGGCAATATCGAGGCTAGTGTCACCACCGGCACGACAGGGTTTATAAGTAAAGCCTTGCCAAGTTAAAGGGGCGCAAGAATAACTCTTAAATGGTGAAATACCCTGTTGAATAGCGGCAGTATAAGCAAAGATTTTGAAGGTGGAACCTGGTTGTCTTTTGGCTTGAACAGCACGATTGAACTGACTTTTTTTGTAATCAGTGCCGCCCACCATTGCCAGAATACTGCCTGTACTGGAGTCAAGAGTAACTACTGCCCCTTGAGAAAAATTAAAATTTCTACCAGCGTTGTTCACTGAATTACTTAAAGCTGCTTCTGCTTGTCTCTGTATCGCTGGATCAAGCTTGGTTTCAATGATATAATTTCCCTCTCTTGCAGCTCCCTCGCCCAAGATTGATTCGAGTTCAGAGAAGACGTAACTGTAAAAATAAGGAGCGATCGTTTTAGCTTGCTGTTCGCATACTTTAGGGCTAATTTGAACAGTGGAGCGTCTAGCTCGGTTTGCATCCTCTGGTTTAATTTTGCCCATCTCCAGCAACCGCTTAATCACGCGATTCCGGTATTCAGCCGCTTCTAGCTTATTTGGCCCATCCCCACAAAAATCGAAGGCGTTGGGAGCAGGTAAAATTCCTACCAATGTTGCCGCTTCTGCCAAAGTTAACTCTTTAGCCGACTTCTCAAAGTAATATCGGGCTGCATCCTCAAAGCCAGAGGTATCCCCTCCCAAAAAAACCCGATTTAGGTACATCAGCAAGATATCATCTTTGCTGTAAAAGGTTTCGAGCTTCAGGGCAACAACTGCCTCCCGCAATTTGCGTCCAAGGGTATCCTGTCTGCCTACATAATCACGGAACAAACTGCGGGCAACTTGCTGGGTAACAGTGCTGGCTCCCTGTTGCACATCTCCGCTGCGGCTATTAATCAATATGGCTCGTAAAATCCCCAGAGGGTCAACCCCAAAGTGCCAGTAATAACGACTATCCTCTGAAGCCACTACCGCAGCAGGCAAATAAGAGCCA
Organism: Nostoc flagelliforme FACHB-838; assembly: GCF_014698065.1. Taxonomy (GTDB): domain Bacteria; phylum Cyanobacteriota; class Cyanobacteriia; order Cyanobacteriales; family Nostocaceae; genus Nostoc; species Nostoc flagelliforme_B. The sequence goes on along the minus strand of NZ_JACJSI010000005.1, from coordinate 94,188 downwards.
AATTCTTCTAATCGCTTCATGTCTACATGAGAGATAGTCCGAGGCTCTCTCAGGGGAGTGGCTCCATCACGGGCGTAAACAACTACTGGGGCGCGTGTAGCTGTAGGTAAAGGTCTAACTGAGAATTTTAGCGATTCGACTCCAATTACTAAGGCTAACAGGGCGCTGACACCACCGACACCATAACCTGTCCAACTTGCAGTTTTGACATACCAGGCTGGTGGATCGACGTATTGCAGCCGCACAGAAGCGGCGAGTTCTGGGGGGCCCAAAGTCAGAATATCACCGTGGCGCAGTTCTAGGGAGCTAACACGACGCTTGCCACGATAAATGCCATTGGTGGAATTTTCGTCTTTGATGACAAAGACTGGTGTGCGTTGAGTAGAATTCCGTGACAGAGACAGGTGAATTTGGCTGACAACAGGGTTACGGATGACGATATCGCTTGATTTGGAGCTACGACCTAGAATATAGCGATCGCCCAACAGTGGATAGACCTCTGCTTTATCCGCCCCCGCATCCTGCACCCAAAGTTCTGGTACTTTGGCATTAGGCTTGAGCGCCAATTTAGAAAAATCGACCCTAGCTTGAATTGTATGTACTGCTTGAGTCAGTTGACCTAGTAACGTTTGTGGCTTGTGAGGGGGTTGGGGAGAACTCATCGGCTATTCACATCACAGTTTTTAGTGAAGAATCGGGCGAATTACAATCAATTTAGATGTTAGTCTTTCATCATTTTACTCATAAGCCAAAGCATAAATTGAGTATACGGAACTTTTTGAGCTAATTTATACTTATAATCTAGCTTATGACAAAAATAAAGCTGTTATTTTTGTCACCTCTTTATAAACTCATAACATTTTCTTCCATTCTAAAAGCCTTATTGCATATACCATTACTAATTTAATAACTACAATTATAACTTTTACTTTTGTACTTTTAAATACTAGCTATCAACAAAGAAGAGATTGAATTTTTACCAATTTTACATATCCACATATTCTGAAACAAACCTAAATATACTCATTTAGGAAGATTTTCTAAATCTCATTGTCTGTTTTAATGGGTCGAGTGTTCCGTTGAGGTTAATTACATAATGGGAAAATCTCTGACTCTGATTGGTGCGGCTTTATCTTTGGCATTTACCACTAATATTGCTGTAGCCGAATCCAGTAAATCCCTCATAGCTCAATCCAGTAGCGACTCCACGAGTGCACCAGCGGAAATTAAGATGTCGCCACAAGGGATGGAAATTCTGTGCAAGAATTTTCCGCTCAATTCCCGCTGTCCCGGCGGCACAGCACTCAGCCCTAGTGTTCCTAGTAGCACTACGGCACCAGCAGAAACCACTCCTGGTAGCACTACCACACCTGATGTAACTACTCCTGGTAGCACAACTACTCCTGATAGCACAACTACACCAGAAACCATTACTCCATCTGAATCTGGCACTCCCGAAAGCATTCCAGCACCAGGAACTGCCATCCCATCTGAATCTGGCACTCCTAGAAATTTAACTCCAGCACCAGGAACTGCCACCCCATCTGAATCTGGCGCTCCTAGCAATTTAGCTCCAGCACCAGGAACTGCCACCCCATCTGAATCTGGCGCTCCTAGCAATTTAGCTCCAGCACCAGAAAATGTTACCCCATCTGAATCCCCCACTCCTGGCAGCACTACCGAACCAGGTATGAGTATTCCCGACTCTAGTTCACCAAAAACTCCTGCCACAGGTAATTAAATTGAAAGCTGAGGCATAATCAGAATAACTGGTTTGCCATCAGCGATCATCGGTGCATCTTTTTTGAACTCTTACACTAGTTATGCATACTGGTGTAAAATAATAAACCAAAGTTCCTAGAACCTTTATAGATAAAGTCTTAGCATATAAGACAGAGCAAGGGTTTCAATAACAGCTAGCCTGGGATTAATTATCCCAGGCTTAATAGTTTAATACGGTCTGTCGGTTGAAGTCGGTGTTTTTTGCAACGAAGCAATTAACAGGCAAACAATACCGATACTAATGAACGAATCTGCCACATTAAATACAGCAAAGTTAATCAGGCGAAAATCAAGAAAATCAACGACGTAGCCTAAAACAAAACGATCAATACCATTACCCATAGCTCCACCTAAAATTAAACCATAGCCCAACTGATCCCACAAATTTAATGTTGGGCCAAACAACGCTAACGCTATCAATACTAAACTCACTCCTAAAGATAGCCAGCGTAACCACTCTACTTTCCCACTTAACAGACTAAAAGCCGCGCCAGTGTTAGTTACATAGGTAAAGTGAAATATCCCAGGTAATAATGGTAGTGTCTGCCCCAAGCTAAAGGTTTGCACTATCCAGTACTTTGTTACTTGGTCTAAGAAAAAAGCGATGAAGGCAGCAATCCAGAAAAGACGATTTTTTAAACGCATGGTGAATTAGTCATTGGTCGTTGGTCATCGGTCATTAGTCATTGGTCATTGGTCATGAGCTTTTGACAAATGACAAAGGACGAAAGACAATCAACTAATAAAACATTAAGTGACGCAATATATATGCTATTACAGTAACCGCACAGACAACAATTAGCTGACCTGGTAATGGAAACCAGGAATATCTGAGGATTGCTTGCATTAAGGGTAAATTTTCTGTGCCTTTCCACTGAAAAAGATAGCTAATAATCAAATAAGTAATACCGCAGATGTGGAGAGTTAACAAGCCACAGATGCAACTAAAAGCAAGAGTTTCTAGTCGAGGTCTAGCTTTAAAGGCAAACAAGCCACAAATCCATGCTCCAGGAATAAAGCCTAGTAAATAGCCAAACTGAGATAGCTTGATATAACCAATACCCCCGCCATCAGCAAATACTGGTAGTAAGGTTAACCCCATGACTAAATAGGCAATTTGCGAGAGGGCCCCGGCATTTGTGCCCCCTAAACAACCCACTAATAATACTGCGCCAATTTGAAAAGTGACACCTAAAGAAAAAGTCTGAATTCCGTGCTGACTCCAAGTCCAAGGTAAGGTGATGCCATAAACTTCTAAGAAGGTGCCACCCATTGTCAGGAGTAAGCCAATCATAGACCATAGTAATTGATTGGAAGCAGCAAACATTTATCAGGCAACCAGGGAAAAGCAAAAGGGAAAACCAACAGCACCTAGTATATTCATTAATATTGAAATAAAATTTGTGCTGACATCTTAAGAACTAGCATATTTTCTTTTGCCTTTTTGGTATGTAATTTTTCAGTTTTACGAATTGCGGCTGAGGTGTCTAGATATATATCTTATTTTTTTGGCTGAGGCGTGTTCGGAATTCTATATTTAACCTAAAATATGGTAATATTAACATGATCTATACTAGTATAAACACTAGTATTTCGGAAGAGTGTCTAAATTTGTCTACAAAGTGCTTAATGATTAATCCTAAATTAATGTTTTATATTTTTTTCATTGATTGATCAACGAAACCACACTAAGAATAAATTTTTGTAAATACGTATAATTCACTTAATTGTAGTGACATTTATATCTTAAACCTATAACAAAAGTATAAAATTTATCAAGCAAAACTAGAAACAATGGTTTGCTCTTCATCAAAAAAACAAGCACCTTTTTGCTTTGTTAACCTCTTGTTAATCTTTATTGTTGTCCTTTAGGAGTATCTTAGAAACGCTCACCTGAAAAGTTACTAAAATATTTATAGCAATGCGCTCACCATTTAATGTAACAAAAGTTCATCGCTTTACAGCTTCAGTTTCAGTGTTAGCACTGACAATCAGCCTGGCTGCGTGTGGCGGACAGCAAAACTCGGATAACACAACCTCCAATCCTGGTACTGCTACAGATACTACTGCCTCCAGCTCAACCAAATTAGATTTGGGTGGAAATGTCAAGTTAAGCGGGGCTGGTGCGTCTTTCCCAGCACCACTGTATGATACATGGTTTACGGATCTAAATAAAAAATATCCAAATTTGCAAATTGACTATGCCTCAGTTGGTAGCGGTGCTGGAGTTCAGCAATTTCTCAAAGGGACTGTAGACTTTGCTGCCAGCGATGTTGCCATGAACGACGAAGAAATCCAGAAGGTGCCAGCGGATAAGGGCGTTATTTTACTGCCTGTAACTGCTGGTAGTATTGTGCTGGCTTATAACTTGCCTGATGTTGGAGAACTAAAGCTACCACGAGCCGTTTACGCTGATATTCTACTAGGCAAAATCAAGTCTTGGAATGATCCCCAAATTGCCAAGGCTAACCCAGGTGTAAACCTTCCTAACCAGGCAATCACAGTTGTTTATCGTTCTGATGGTAGCGGAACAACAGGTGTGTTCACAAAACACCTTAATGCTATTAGCCCGGAGTGGAAGACTAAAGTTGGTGAAGGCAAAACTGTCAACTGGCCTGTGGGAGTTGGTGCGAAAGGGAATGAGGGTGTTACCGCTCAAGTCCAACAAACACAAGGTTCTATTGGTTATGTCGAGTACGGCTATGCCAAACAAAATAGTCTCAAGTTCGCTGCTTTAGAAAATAAAGGCGGTCAGTTTATTGTACCTACTGAAGAGTCAGCCTCTAAAACTCTGGCATCAGCAACTCTACCGCCTGATCTTCGCGTCTTCATTTCCGATCCCGAAGGCGCTGATTCCTATCCCATCGTCACTTACACTTGGCTGTTGACTTACAAAAAATATCCTGATGCGGCAAAAGCTAAGGCTATGGAAGCTGCAATCGAATACGCTTTAACTGAGGGTCAAAAGAATGCTACGGCACTAGGGTATGTTCCTTTACCCCAAAACGTCATTACAAAAGTGGCTGCTGCTGCTGATCAAATCAGTCCAGAGTATAAAATCGCTGTTGGTAGTGGTACTAGCGCTAGCAAGTAGCTACAGTCAAAAGATAAGGCATCCCTAAACAATAATTTGTCAGCTGCTCGTTAAAGTTGTTGTTTTATCGACATTCGTAACTTAGAACTCTAAGTTATCAATGTTTCAGTTTCAAGAAATGATGAGGTGGCAATTTTACTAATCTGGTTGCCTCCCATATTTCTCTTTGAATTTAATTGTTAAAATTGGTAGTCATGGCTACAAATACTCAAAACCTTTCATCAGCAACAAAAAATCGCTCTGATGTAGAAAAGTCCCTAGATCAGGGTTTTATTTGGCTTACTAAAATTTTCGCCTTTGGGGTTGCTGCTACTTTATTATGGATCGGCTTACAGGTGGCAATTGCTTCTTGGCCTGCCATCCAACAGTTTGGTGCTAGCTTTTTAGCTAACACCACTTGGAACCCAGTTAATGATAGCTATGGAGTGCTACCTCAAATTTATGGAACTCTCTTGAGTTCCTTTATTGGTTTACTGATAGCTGTACCGATTGGAGTTGGTACTGCTATTGTACTAAGCGAGGATTTTTTACCCTCAAAAGTGAAGTTGGTACTGGTTTTTGCGGTAGAACTGCTCGCAGCTATTCCCAGTGTTGTTTACGGGGTTTGGGGTATTTTTGTTTTAGTACCTATCTTAACTAACTTAGGAAAATGGCTCAATAGTTACTTTGGCTGGATACCATTTTTTAGCACCCCCCCTACAGGCCCAGGAATGTTACCGGCGGGAGTTATATTAGCAATTATGACTTTGCCAATCATCACAGCTTTATCACGCGATGCCTTAATTTCTATACCCTCCAGTTTGCGCCAAGCAGCCGTAGGACTAGGAGCAACTCGCTGGGAAACGATTTTGCAAATTCTGATTCCAGCAGCTTTTTCGGGCATAGTTAGTGCTGTGATGTTAGCACTCGGTCGGGCAATGGGAGAAACAATGGCTGTAACAATGTTGATTGGTAATTCCAACAACATTAGTATCTCACTGTTAGCACCAGGTAATACGATTTCTTCTCTACTGGCGAATCAATTTTCAGAAGCTAGTGGTTTGCAAGTTTCGGCTTTAATGTACGCTGCTTTAGTTCTATTCTTCTTGACCTTGATAGTCAATATCATGGCCGAATTTATCGTTCTGAGAGTCAAGCGACTGTAGCTTATTTTTGGATTAAATTATGACTTCTAATTTTCCAGAGCGCAGTCTAACTCGGGCTGCCATGTCTCAAAGAACATTGTTTAATACTGTAATGACCGTAGTTGGATTTATCTGCGGGGTATTGGCACTTGTGCCTTTGCTAGCAGTACTTTCTTATGTCATTATTCAAGGCTTCAGCAGTTTGAATCCTAGCATCTTTTTTGAACTGCCACCCAAAGCGTTACAACAGGGAGGAGGTTTTGGTAATGCAATCTTGGGTACACTACTAATGGTAGGAATTGCTGCCTTAATTAGTATCCCATTTGGTATTCTAGCAGCGATTTACATCACAGAATTTAGCTCGGCTCAAGTCGCGAGATGGGTACGTTTTGCGGCTAATGTCCTGAGTGGAGTCCCCTCAATTATTGCTGGGGTATTTGCCTATGGTATTGTAGTTTTAACACTGGTAAAGTTGAACTTAGGATCATATTCAGCTTTAGGTGGAGGCTTTGCCCTGTCAATTTTGATGTTGCCAATTATTGTCCGAACTACTGACGAAGCCTTGCAGTTAGTTTCGCAAGATTTACGACAAGCATCTGTAGGGTTAGGAGCAACTAACTTTCAAACAGTAACACAAGTAGTGTTGCCAGCAGCCTTACCAGCAATTGTAACTGGGGCAACGCTAGCGATCGCCAGAGCATCTGGAGAAACCGCACCTTTACTATTTACCGCGCTGTTTTCCAATTTTTGGCCTAGTAGCTTATTTGAACCCACAGCTTCCCTTGCTGTTTTGGTTTACAAATATGCCATTTCTCCGTTCAAAAATTGGCAATCATTAGCTTGGGCAGCATCTTTAATTTTGGTATTGATGGTTCTAATCACAAGTATTATCGCTCGCTGGGTAACTCGCAAAAAAGTTTAGTAAATAATTATCCACAGTGCAAATCCCCATCGCTAAAAAACTAACACTAGATTTAATTTATGGCTAACAACACTAGTACAGTGAGTGACACTGAAACCGTTTTACGCACTGAAAATCTCAACGTTTACTATGGTAAGTTTTTAGCTTTACAGAATATTTGGCTAGATATACCGAGACATCAGGTTACAGCTTTTATTGGCCCTTCTGGTTGTGGTAAAAGTACGTTGTTGCGATGCTATAACCGCCTCAATGACCTGATTGAGTCATTTCGGGCAGAAGGTAAGATATTTTTTGATGATAAAAACTTGTATGCACCCGACATCGACGCTGTAGAAGTGCGCCGGAGAATTGGGATGGTGTTTCAAAGACCAAACCCATTTCCAAAATCAATTTATGACAATATTACTTTTGGAGCCAAAATCAACGGCTACAAAGGTGATTTGAATGAATTGGTAGAAAGCAGTCTCAGAAAAGCAGCTTTGTGGGATGAAGTCAAAGATAAACTAAAACAAAGTGGCTCGTCTTTATCTGGTGGACAACAACAACGGTTATGTATTGCTCGTGCGATCGCAGTACAACCTGAAATTATACTAATGGATGAGCCTTGCTCTGCTCTCGACCCCATTTCCACCTTGCGTGTTGAAGAATTGATTCACGAACTTAAAGAGCAATATACTATCGTCATTGTCACCCATAATATGCAGCAAGCAGCGCGTGTTTCTGATAAGACAGCCTTTTTTAATGTTCGGACTTCAGACACAGGAATCCGTAGCGGCTACATGGTGGAGTACGACGCAACAGAAGTAATTTTCAATAATCCTAAGCAGGAAGATACGCGAGATTACGTTAGCGGCAAATTTGGATAAATATTTATTTTACATTGTTGATATTAAAGCAATGAGGGATACTCGGAAATTAAAGCTGTGCGATATTCCTCTATGTTTTTTTATTTGAAGGACTTTTTTCCTCTCAAACAAACCTGATCTCCATGCTGTCCGAAGTCTATTACTTGGTGCGCTCAAAAACTGACGGTAATTATCTCATCGCTCGTCCTGATGCGGAAACATCGGGTTATTTATTGCTGTTTCAGGAAAACTTTGAGGCTCTTAGCTATCTCAACACGCACGCAGCAGAAGTGGCAAATCGCTTTACTGTGGAATCTATTGCGCGTACACAGTTGGGGAACTTGCTCAAACGTTGGGGGTTTAATGGTGTAGGTATTGTAACTGACCCATTATTGCCTAAAGTTGAGTTTTTACAACACAGTTAACTAATTCGTAATTTATTTAAGTAAATAAAAGAGCGATCGCACAAGTAAAATCAGGCAATATGGGTGAACTTAATTCGTCACTATTGAATAACGTAGCAACTAACTTTAAACTCGCTTGTTCGCGTCGATATACTTCCACCTGTTGCTTGCGCCAATCTACAATCCAATATTCTCTGACACCTCGTGATGAGTAGAGCTTAAGTTTTAGTTCTCTGTCACGCTTTTCATTTTCACTACCAGCAGATAACACCTCTACAACCAGTTCTGGCGCACCAGTCAAATGCCCCGCTTCGTCTAAAAGCAAAGGCAATCTCTCGTTGCTAGCCCAGACAACATCGGGAATAACATTATCATTATCACCAAAAATTATTCCTGGAGCAGCCACAACTTCTCCCAGACCAGTAGTTTGTGACCAGTTATCCAAGGAAGTGCTAATTCTGACACAAGTTTTTTGATGCTTCCAGTGGGGCGCTTTAGTCACAAACAATTCTCCGTCAATAATTTCATAGCGATTCCCGTTATCTGGAAACAACTCTAAGTCGGCGGTAGTCCAGCGCACTCTCTCAGATATCGGCTGGTTCATAAATCATCTTGGTTAGGGGATTTACCTATTTTAGCCTGTGTGGAAATGGGACATTAATTAGAAGCCAAGCTGGGAGTCCATATAAAATCTAAAAATATTGGGTGGAGCGATGCCTACAACTGCAAGCACGCCCCACCCAACCTAAAATAATCTAATAACTAACGACTAATTCGCTACCTCAGCCACCTCAATCACTCGCCCTTCATAGTCCTTGACTAAAAAATTCAGGGGTTTCTGGTTACGAATCTTGAATTTCAAACCGCGCGTTTCGACTCGCATTAGAATCATTTCTAGGCAGTCGTGGTCAAAACAAACGTGACGTTGCTGATTTTTGCTACCTAAACTTGCACCAGTAATGACGTGTAGCTGCGTGTTTTTTTTCAATTGATACCATAGCCCATCATTAGCATTATTCATCATTTTGCTAGACAAGTTAGGCCCAGTAGACATATATAGCGGATCAACGCCAGTGGCACCTATAGTTTGTTCGTAATTGTAGTAGTAGTGCAATGGCACCTCGGCTGCTGGCAAATCTAGCAGTCCTTCATACAACTGTCGGGCAATTTCCAAATCTGACACCATTACAGTGTGTACTTTTGGCGCACTGGTGAGAAACATCCACATAGCACCAGCATAAGCTGCTAGTAGCATCACCATAATGCCTTGGGTAGAGAATAGGCTATCCAAGGGCAGGGAAGGCAGAAAGGAGCCTAAGGTAAGGGGACTGAGCAGGAACGATATCACACTAACCGCTATAACCATGAACAAATAAGGATTCTATAAGAGAGTTGATTTTATGATTGTCGATTAAGACTAAAATTAAGTCCTTGTTTCTAGTTTATCAATACTCAAGTAGTCTGAGTCTCATCTACAAAGTGAGCAACACCAAGATATTATGCGATTAACTAGGAGAGTGTAATTTCCAAAACTATTTTAACAATTATCAATCGAAAGGCTTATGCAAATTCCCCATTTTACGGAAGCTAATCACCCCCTGGTGAAGTCGCTATTCCATCACAGTGACCATGAACTACTGACTCTGTTTCAGCGCAATCCAGATGCCGGAAAGTATTTTACAGTAATTTTTTGTCGCTATAGCCCTATAGTCTATACCTTAATTCGACATTCGGCGCGATCGCCTGTGCAGGCAGATTATTTGTTTGCCCTCACTTGGCGGCATATTTATTACGAACTCGGTGGATTAAAGTTAACTGACTCTGAATTAGATGAGGAAGCTCTAACCATGCAAAATTGGTTAATTAATATGACAGCTTTCTGTATTAACGAGATTAAACTACCACCCACAGAAGCAATTCATTATTCTCTCCAAACGACTTCGCCGCCGCTATGGTGTTATGTAGAACAGGCGTTAGACCAATTACCACCAGTTTTACGATTGATCGTGTTAATGGCTCAAACTTTCCACTGGAGCGAAACTAGAATCGCTGCCTATCTGCAAGCCGAAGGAGAAGCGATCGCTCCTAATGAAGTAGCCAAGTTTCTTCAGGAAGGCTATCGTATGCTAGAGGACAAATTACCCACAGATATCCGCTCTATATACTTTGGGGAAGATATTGCTCAATCATGACTTAAGTGTAAACGCGTATATTGATTGTCTTCAATTAAAAAATTAAAACTTCTTCTTAGACCTTCTACTTAAACCCGCAACTTTACGGGTAACTTTTATGAAACAACGGCTTGTATTTCCCTGGCAAAAGGTAGGCTTAATTTGTGTAAGTAGGATTTCTCACTCCCAGGTACTTTTATACAGCTTTTTACTGTTTACTTTCTTCCTGAGACCTGTAACTGCGGGTGTGGTTGATATTACGCAACAACTTCATCGTCCTTTAAATAATTCCGTTGGGCGACAATCAAGAGATGAAGCAGATAGTTTGTTGCGTATTGGTGAACAACAATACACTTCAGGATATGCCGATAAAACAATTGCATCTTGCTTGCGGGCACTAGAACTATATCACTCAATTGGCGACCTGAAATCACAAGGTCTGACATACAATTTGCTTGCTAAAGCTTATGTCCAACTCGCTAGTTTAAAAGAGGCGGAAGATGCTTTCAGACGAGGATTAGCGATCGCTCGTGATACTAAAGACTTCCAATCTGAGATTTTTGTGCTGAATAATATCAGTACATTTATGCTGCAACAAGGGGAATATACTGCTGCTGGTAAAACTGTTGAAGATGCACTGGCAATTGCTCACAGTGTCAAAAATATTGAAGGGGAAGGATTATCTTTAAATAATTTGGGTTTGGTAACTGCCAGGTTGGGAGATTACAACAAGGCGATTAAATTGTATGAAAATGCTTTAATATTCCGCCGTCAGACTGGCAATGCCATCGGTGAAGCAAATACCCTGAATAATTTAGGAGATGCTTATTTAGCATCGGGAAATTATCAAGATACAATTGCCACTTATGGGGTAGCAATGCGGACAGCTAAAATTAACCGCGATCGCACTAATGAATTACGGGCAATTGACGGTTTAGTTACGGCTCACAGTGCTGTAGGACGCTATGAACGGGCTTTTGACTTACTAGAGCAACGTTTAGCACTCGCTAAAGAATTGCAAAATTTGCGAGAAGAATTAAAATCTTTTGAATCTTACGCTCAGTTATATAAGCAACAAGGTAATTACCTAACAGCCCGAAATTTTTACGAAAGGGCGATTATACTGGCGCGGACGTTGGAAGACAGCAAGCAAGAAGTGCAATTGCTAGATCAGCTAACTAAAATGCTTCAGCGAAAGTAGCAGTTAAAAGTTAGGAGTGAAGAGTTCTTTAACTGTTCACTCCTAAATCTTCACTCTTTGATTAATTCAAAAATACTGAACCGTTTGGTTCAATTCTCATCGCACTTCTACCCTGTGCTGCATTGGTGGCTTCCTTAAATGTAACTTCCAAGCTTCCTGCTGAAGAAGCTTGTGGAGTTACTATCAACTGTCCGCCATCTTCTCGTTCAAATGTCACCGTTACTGGTGCCCTTAGAACTTGCAGTGTCACATTGTCTTTACCTTGTAGCGATCGCGGTGCTGTATCGCCAATTACTTGGTAAGTTACATTAGCCGCAGTGTCATTTATCAACCTGATATTAACCGTACCATTTGCTAGTGCGATCGTCGCAATGGGGGTTTGCCGTGGTTGTAGTAGTGGTTGGTCACTTGAAACCGTCCCTGTCAAAGGCTGTTGAGTTTGAGTGCCAGGGGCTGGGCGTGGTAGCCTGACACCTGGTTCTGGAGCTTCACCACCGACACCCAATCTTATTTGCTCTGGTGATGGATTCACAGGGACACCAAGAAGCCCTTGAGCAGCTAGTCTTTGCGTTAACGCATTGGGAGGACAGCCCTGTGGCACTACAACCTGACTATTGTGTGGTTCTTCATAGAAAATACTAGGGCACGGATTAACTTTAGGAGTAGATTCTTGTGCTAATGCTTGAGGAATTGCTGGCAGACTAATCAGCAATCCCCCACAAATAGCGCTAAATAACTCAGCAGACTTGCGGAACTTTTGAGGCTTTATATTCATTATTGACTCCTAGAATAACTTCAATTTTTCTTTTCTAGAAAGATTTATCCAGTTGAATATTAAATTAGGTTTTATCGTTACTTGAGTACATCTAATATTTAACAAATCACTCAATTTTCCGTATCTAACTAAGGAAACGAAAATAATATAAAAAAATAGATATGTTTCATCCTCAAGACTGAAAGCCTTAGTTCTTAAATAGACTAAAGACTTTAAACCTTGCCATTAAACATATTGTTGCAAATTTAAATTATTTTTAACAAGATAATGATAATGCTCAAAAATAAATTTTCAGGTTAATAGTGCAAGTCAGTTTTGGTTGAATAAAATTCTACATCTATCATAGGAAACAAAAATTTATGACTAAATTAAGACTCAAGAGTTATTGGTAAGGTGACAGTAAATGTGGTGCCAGTGCCTTGGGTACTTTCAACTTGAATATGACCCTGGTGATGTTCGACAATAGCTTGAGCGATCGCTAATCCTAATCCTGAACCAGTAGCATTAGCTGTAGTTGTATTCCTAGTACTATGAGTACGTGCCGGATCTACCCGATAAAAGCGATCAAACAAGCATGGTAGCGCTTCTGCTGGAATTCCAACTCCGGTATCAGTCACTTTAACTTGCAACTGGGCACTAGTGTTACGTAGCCTAGAAACACGATTTATTCCCTCTATCCGCGCCAATTCCACTTTCACCCGTCCACCTGCTGGAGTGTAATGCAAGGCATTAGAAATTAAATTTGTGAACAGCCGCACCAATTGATCCCAATTGCCCACAAGGGTAAACCAATTTTCCAGTAATTCGGGGTTAGTTTCGGAAGCAGGAGGGTCAACTAAATCTAGAGAAAGGGTGATTTCTTGTTCAGGAGCTAACAATTGCTGTTCTTCAACCACCTCCATTAACAAAGCATCCAGCGGACAAGGTGAAAAAGTGTCTTTGCTAATACCACTATCCTGCCGTGCTAAGAAGAGTAAGTCATTGACTAACTTACCCAAACGCTGCGTTAAACGTTCTATCACCTTTAACTGTTGCCGATACTGCATAGAAGTAGTTGTTTCTGACTCTGTTAAATCCAAATCAGCAAGGGCAACTTGCACATTGGTTTGAATCAAAGTAATGGGACTTCTAAGTTCGTGGGAAGCATCAGCAGTAAATTGTTTGAGGCGTTGATAAGACTCACCTACAGGTTCCATCGCTTTACCCGAAAGAAACCAACCACTTGCACCTACAGAAAGCACCATTAAGCCAATACCTAGCGCCAAATCAAAAATCAATTGGCGACTGGGTTTAGTGACTTCAAACCAGGGATGACTAACACGCAGATATCCTAATACTTGCCGTCCCACATCCACACGTTGTGTAATTTGCCGTAATAACAGTGGTGAGTCAGAAGTTTTGAATTTTGAATCTTTACTCTCATCCTTGACTACACGCACAGTTTCACCAGTGCGGTTGGCATGAATGGGAATATTTAGAGGTTCCGATAGCGTTGACCAAAGTAATTTACCCGTTGGACTAAACCATTCTAGGTCGATGTGGTCATCTTCTACAGCATCAGTATTTTCACGTAAACTGGCTTCTACATTAATGCGAAATTTATCTGCATCAGCATTAATTGGCTCAAATATGAGCGTAGACGCACAGCGACTGTTTGTAATACAACGCTCTACTATTTCCACAACATGGTTAAGGGTGTCATCAATCCGCTCAATCAAAGTACTACGGACGTATAAATAAACCCCACTGGCAAACAGAAGGAGTAATACAGTAGTGACGGCAGTGTACCAAATTGCAAGACGGCGGCGAGTAGCCTGAAACATATTTTTTCATCTATTTTTTTGACTGAAATCCTCACAATACGTATTTATAGCGGTTCTCGTTTACGTAAGGTACACCCGTAAGGGCACGGCACTGCCGTACCCCTACCCTCGCAATATAATCTTGTACCGCATCTGAATGGGAACCGCTATATAACGCTAAAAAGTTGCTCATTTTTCGCTTTACAAATTGAAGACCATAACATTATTGTTTATAAAAAATTTAATCGTTTATATGTGTGAAGTTGCTACGTGCTAAATGCAATACAAGGTACGGGTAGCTTAATTGGTGTTAATTTAGTCAAAACCCTTTGAAAATTGGGTTGCTGCCACGAGTAATAAAAGTAGAGCCTCTGTATAGACATTCCCAGCATGAAGCTGGGAACGAGGCAATCTCTCAAAATGTCTTGACTAATTTTTAAGTTAAATTGACACACTGCGAGACGCATACCCCACAAGAAGTAGTTGAGTATTTTTTTGGAAGTCCCTTAAATTAGGAATTACTGTCTTATATACCAGATGCTACGAAAAGGTAGGGTTAGCGATGTCGGAGCATTATTTCGAATTACAAACTGGTATTAAACCTCTACCAAAAGTGCCTCTCGGAGCTTGGCAATCACATCACTCAGATTACCCGTGTTCAAGCGGTAACTCAGAGGATGGGCAATCAAGCGCGCCGTGCTTTCATACAGAGTCGCAATTTCAATCAAACCATTTTCGCTTAAAGTCCGCCCTGTGGAAACTAAATCCACGATCGCTTCTGACATTCCAGTAATTGGGCCTAGTTCCACTGAACCATACAAGGGAACTATTTCTACAGGTAAATCTAGACTGTGGAAATATTCACGAGCGCAATTTACATACTTGGAAGCAACTCTACCATGCGGTGGTAAGTCTAAAGGCGATCGGTAAGAACTGGTTGCTTTTACCGCCACCGACATCCGACAATGCCCAAACTGCAAATCTACTAAATGGGCAACTTGCGGCTGTTTCTCGCGCAGCACATCATAACCAACAACACCCAGTTGTGCCTGACCATATTCTACATAAACGGGCACATCCTGCGCCCGTACAAGCAAACCTTTCGCTTGTCCGCTAGCGTCAGTAATCTGAAGTTGACGTTTTCCTGAATCTAAAAAAGCACTAAAATCTAATCCTACAGCTTGTAGCAGGCGGATGCTATTTTTAAGTAGTTCCCCTTTTGGCAATGCAACAGTCAGCATTCTTTTTATTGGTATCCTTAGCGTCTCGGCAGTTCACTAATATTGAGAATATCTCTATTGCTGACAAAATTTTCAGCACAAAGACCATTGGCTTCTCGTGGGAATGTCAAGACAAGCAGCATGAGAATTTTATTAGTTGATGATGAAGTTGAACTAACTCAACCCTTGAGTCGCTTGTTAACTCGTGAAAGTTACACTGTAGATGCCGCCTACGATGGCACATCTGGCAGCGAACTTGCACAAGCAGGTAGTTATGACTTGCTGATTTTAGATTGGATGCTGCCAGGAAAAACTGGGTTACAGATTTGTCAAGAATTGCGAAACCAAGGTAAAACCACTCCAGTACTCTTTCTCACAGCTAAAGATACTCTCGATGACCGTGTACAAGGTTTAGACGCTGGTGCGGACGACTATTTAGTTAAACCTTTTGAACTGCGGGAATTACTAGCGAGAGTCCGTGCTTTATTACGTCGTTCCGGTTCCCAAACCAATGAAACTACTACCGGACGTTTAACTGTTGCTGATTTAGAACTCGATTGTGAAAATCAAGTAGCCTATCGTCAAGGGCGGATAATTGAGCTATCGCAAAAAGAAAGCCAGTTGTTGCAATACTTTATGGAACACACTGGACAACTACTAACTCATGCCCAGATTATGCAAAATTTATGGCAAGAGGAAGAACAACCTAGCAGCAATGTGATAGCGGCATTAATTCGCTTGCTGCGTCGTAAGATTGAAGTACGTAAAGAAACTACGCTGATTCACACGGTATATGGTAAAGGCTATCGTTTTGGTGTTTCCTTGGTAGAGTCAGTTTAGCGAAGAAACTTTTGTATGGTAGGCATTGCTTAGTGTTTGCTTAAAACCTAATTTTTACGATACTTTGACTGCTTTTAAGCCCCTTTGTAAAAAACTAAAATGCTCACCTTGAGGAATTGTAGGTGCTGTCTAGTTTAAGAACAACCTAGCAATTAGCTGCTTGCTTTCCAAACAATTACTTGTGGCACATTTTTATGTGGCACATCTAACTGAAATTTCACTGGATTTTTTTCATTAGAATATGTATATATCATTACTAATTTAAAAGCCTGTTGGAGGGCTACTATGAAACACTGTTGCCCCCGACTTCAGTTTCGCGGCAGTTGTCTGTTGACTATGCTTGTCGCCATTACAGCTACCCCTGTAATAGCAGAGACAGCAAATTTTGGCACTTTCAATTTATCAACAAACTTTGATCAAGCACAAGGAACAATGCAGGGTTCCACAGGTGGTTCTTACTCATTGTCTGCCATAAGTAACCGCGATCGTGATCAAAAAGCCTGTATTGGTTTTGCCGATCCAACTCCAGATCACATTATGGTTTTGGAAAATGACTTTTCCCAGTTAACAATCCAAGTTGATAGCAATAATAACGATACAACTTTGCTAATTCAAGGCCCAGATCAAAATACAATTCGTTGCGGCGATGACACTGGCAAAAGTAAAGATGCTAGCGTTAGCGATCGCAACTGGAAACCTGGCACTTATAAAATTTGGGTAGGTACATTTAATAATGGAGTGAAGCACGACTATACCCTAAAAGTTGAGCAGCAGTGATGGTGACTGGGGAAGAAGCAAAAGAGAAGAATTTTCCTCTCCGCAAGAGCAGCACCCTTCCCAATACTTCTCACTTTGTGCATTTTTAACTCGGAATCGGGTTTGGGGAAAAGGGTAAAGGGTAAGGGTTAAAGGTTTTTCCTTTCCCCTTTTCCCGTTAACCGAGAAGTATTGGCACCCTTCCCCTCTGCCTATTTTCAATGCCCAATACTACGAGAGGCTGCGCCCTAAGCGTAGCTATGCCGTAGGTTTTACGGCGTCGCTCAGTACAAGTGCCCCATTCCCAATTTTTAGGTGTAACACCTGAGAGGATAATATGGGAGAGTAGCTTGTTGTGCTTTCCGAGGGTGCTATCTCGTGCTATCTATACTGCGTGCTGACTTTCGTATCATATTTGAACGTGACCCAGCTGCCCGTAACTGGTTGGAAGTTTTATTTTGTTACCCTGGTTTGCAAGCCCTGCTATTCCATAGGCTGGCTCACTGGCTGTATGTTCTTGGTCTTCCCTTTATTCCCCGCCTGATTTCTCACTTGGCTCGGTTTTTAACTGGAATTGAAATCCACCCTGGTGCAGTTATTGGGCAAAGTGTGTTTATTGACCACGGGATGGGTGTAGTAATTGGTGAAACTGCGATCGTGGGAGACTATGCCCTAATTTATCAAGGTGTCACCCTTGGGGGTACTGGTAAAGAATGTGGTAAACGCCATCCAACTGTGGGTGAAAACGTCGTAGTTGGGGCTGGAGCTAAGGTATTGGGCAATATCCAAATTGGTAATAATGTCCGTATTGGTGCAGGTTCTGTTGTTCTTAGGGATGTGCCTTCAGACTCTACTGTGGTGGGTGTGCCTGGGCGCATAATGTATCGTTCTGGAGTTCGGGTTGCACCTCTTGAACACAATAACTTACCTGATTCAGAAGCCCAAGTAATTCGTGCTTTAGTTGACCGGATTGAGGCGTTGGAAGAACAAATACAAACTCTTCAGCGTACCAATTCTTCAGAAAACACTCCTGTTTTAGTGGGTTGTTTAGCTCCAAAAGAAGATGAACCAACTAACGATACTCGCTGGTGCAACCTCAAAGATAAGACTATCCAGCAATTTCTAGATGGTGCTGGCATTTAGTTAAACGTCAAGGGTTAAGGGCCGATCTTTTGACTCTTGACTAAATCACGGATTAATTGCTTCGTTAGACCACTCTTGCTGGTCATTACGGCAGTAAAGCCATCGATTTTGTGGTTCGCCGCGTAATTCTAAATGGTCTACTTGCATCGGATCAAGTAGCAGTAGACAAAAATTAGCCGCTGGCTCAACAGGATCGGGCGCTGCTGGCTCAAAGGCGCTTAATTCTTGGATTCTGGGTTTACCAGGATAGGGCCAAGCAAACTGTAAACGCGCCGCATCACTCAATTCTTGCCACATTGCAATCCGCGCTGGCTGTAAATCTTGGTGAAAATCATCGCTGCTTACCAAAGTCAAATAACCAGTGATGCGGAATTGTTCTCGTGTATTGGGAAAGTACCAGCAAACTTCTGCCCAAGGTTGTTGCTGTATCTGATCGGCTTTGGCGCTACGGTTATCGGTGATAAATTTTAGCTGATTTGTATCTTCCAGAAAGCCGCGAAAGACTAGGGTACGATTAGCGGGGCGACCATTAGCTTGTAGCGTTGCTAGTTGCAGATAACGGGCATAAACAAGGCTGCGGTTGCGATGGAGCGCATGAGCGATCGCACCTCGCCAAGGAGCAAGAGACATTATACAATTCTGTTGGTAATCTAACGCCAGGTATTTCTGAACATCTTACCAACAAAGCGATCGCACTTTTCAATCAGTCTTTGGAAATAAAAGAATGCATTGGTGATGTCCAAACTCAAGCAATTACTCTCTGGTGGTTAGGAGATTTGGCAGAACAGCAGGGTGAATATACTAAATTTCATTAATGAATTTTGATAGCAATTCAGGAGAGAGAATCAGGATCTACACCAAGCGATCGCAATCTTTCTGCTAATAATTGGGTGCGTTTTTCAGCTTGTTGAGCCTGTTCTTGTGGTGTTAAAAGCCTTTGCCCCTGATGATCGTACCAATATAACCATTCGCGGGGAATGCCTAGATAAGTTCCCCGTTCTACGCCAATTCCTAAACCAATCTCTGGCAACCAAACGGGATTACTATCATGTAATTCATAAGTATTATTAAATAATTTGTAAACTTCTAAACGTGGCTTACGACGACGAAATGGATTGTAAACCACATAATACAAAAACCCTAATCTTGCATACTCTGCTTTTTTGGTCGAATACTCACCGCGATATGTCTGAGATATCACTTCCAGCACTAATATCGGTAGTTTCTTCTCTTCCCAAAGCACATAACTGGGACGGAGGTTTTCATCATAAAATCGCTTTACCCCCAAACTCAAAAATCCATCTGGCACAATTGGCGGTAAATCTGGGTCATAATAAATTCCCATATCTATACCAAAAAACCAATCCATTCTTTCTGGCCATGCCATTGAAAGTATTGCTTTGAGTAAACCAGGAATTAAATCTTGTAATTCATTATCCACAGGGGTATCGTCAGAGTCTGGCAGTTCCTCAGAGGAGGGCAAACAAGCTAATGGATCGTAATTTAGCATGATAGGTTTACCGTTTCTTAGTTATTAGTACATTTTTATTTTATTAATGAATTTTGATAGCGATTCAGCACATACTAATTTTATTTGCAAACATAGAGAGTATTAGATCCCCGACTTCTTTAAGAAGCCAGGGATGTTTTGTTCATTGGATATTAATTTTCCACTTGTTTTAGTTTTTGAAAAATTTCATCAAGTGGGGACTCAGATTCATCAGGACAAAATTCTAAAGCAAGTCTCACTTTTCCTTTTTTCCATCCCAAAGTACTAAATTGTAATACTTCACAATTTAATCCTTGGGTATACAAATTTACTTCATCTGTCTCTTCTGCCCCAATATATTCCTTAATTGCTGTAATCAAATCACGGACTTTAAAAGTTTTAGCAATATTTAACTTATTAAAAGTGTCTGGTTCTATAGACACAACTTCATCATGGTTTAGTCTCTCAAATCCATCTTCCATAAAAATCTCCTGTCAATAAATCTATATTTTCCAGAGATATAACAGTTGATCCGAAATAAAATGATAATTTGGTCATTAGTCAATTATCATTAGTCCTTGGTTATTATCGTAATAATTTGTGTATTGCACAAAGGGGTGAAGAAAAACTCTTCACCCCTCTGCGTTTCAACTTAAATATTTAACTCACCATAGTTTTACGCGGGATTTTACTAAGTGCTGAGTTATGAATAAAAGTAAAATACTCAACACTCAGTACTGTCTTAGTGAGGTTCTTAGAAAAACCAACCGTAAGAATGTAAACCTTTACCCAAAAGATTTACACCGAGATAGCAAACCCAAACGACAAGCAAACCTGTTGAGGCTAAAATTGCGGGACTTCGCCCTTGCCAACCGCGAGTAATTCTGGCGTGAAGGTAGGCGGCGAACACTAACCAGGTAATTAATGCCCAAGTTTCTTTCGGATCCCAACTCCAGTAAGAACCCCAGGCTTCGTTAGCCCAAACCCCACCGGCAATGATGCCAATTGTCAGCAGGGGAAATCCTAATCCAATGATGCGATAGCTGATGTTATCGAGGGTTTCGGCAAGGGTAAGGCGCTGAGGTGAAAGAGGTTCAGCAGATGCTACAGCTTGAGATTCAGGAGTAGTTACTAAATTCAAAACAGCGGTGTTACCGTTGCCGTTGCCGTTGCTAGTAGTTTCAAAACGGGCAAAGCCGTTATTTTCGACAGCAGGGGTTGGTGGTTGAGAAATTAGTTCGGATGCTTTGTGCAAGCGATAGCCGTTACTGCGATAGCCGCCAGTACCAACAGAACTACCTTGTAATTGGATGTTTTGGCCGCGAGTGACAATTAAGAAAGCGATCGCTAATAATGAACCCACCATCAAAGCAGAATAACTCAACATCATCACGCTGACATGCATCATCAGCCAATTTGACTTCAACGCAGGTACTAGGGGTTCTGACGCTTGCATTTGCGATGGTAGTGTCATAGTAGCAAAAGCAGTGATCGCCATTGCCACAGGCGCTGTCGCAACTCCTACTAAGCGGCTACGACTACTATTTTCGGCAATGAGATGAACGGCGGTAATTCCCCAAGTTAAGAAAAACAGAGATTCATAGAGATTACTTAAGGGAAAATAACCAGCTTCGATCCATCGTGCCCCTAGTAAAGTAGCTATACACAAATTTGCGATCGCCATCCCAGCTGTCCCCAAAGCAGCTAGATAAGGTATATTCGGAAAAGCTGCGCCTCCCCAATACACCAGCATTGTCAGGAATAATATGGCAAAGGAGGCATTGTCCAGCCAGTTCTGGAGTACAACTAGATTCATAAAGTGTTCTCTCCGTGGATAATTTAAAATATGGATTCTGACTGTTCTGATCCTATATGTTTAGAGGATCATGGCACAGGAGGAATAGAGAAATAGGGATTGGATACTGGGGATTAGAGATTAGCCAAAATAAATATGTAGTCATATCCCAACCAATCTTAAAAGAATTTCTTCCGTTGTAACCAGTAGCCAGTCCCTAGCCCCCTATTTGACAGAGTTGCTCTTATTGCTTTCTGGACTAGGCAAAGCAGTCGCGTTAGTAACTTTTTTGAGTGCGATAAAAATGTCATAGCGGTTACTACGACTATCGCTGACAGCAGATGTCATCCCAATTGAGCGTGTTGCATTTAACAAAATTTGCTGATTGGGAATTAGAGTTGGTAAAGGGAAATTTTTCACAGTTCGTTCCACATCCAGGAAAAATTGACCATTTGTCGGATTTGGTTCTGTAGGAACTGTTTCTTGAAAGGGGATCGCGCTAGCTAATGCATTGTTCGGTTTGGGAACAATTTTATCCGTGATTGGAGCGCCCACTACTAGAAAGGCGACATCTCCATCTAACCAACCGTGGGTGGCAGTTAACGTACCATAAGGTGAAACCCAGTTAACAACAGGTCTATCTGCGACTTTCCCCGGTTGAACTTGGAACTGGTATTGATTTCTCATCACGTCATCTAGCTGTTTTAAGGATGCTTCAGCTGATTGGCGTAAACTTTGCCCGTTGTAGGCATTGCTTGCCTGTACCATGAACACTAGACCTGCACGGAAATCATCTGGTGAACCTGCTTTTGGAGTATTAGGAATCAATGATAAGGAAAATTCGCCTTTCATCCAACTGAGCAAATCCTTATCTAAGTCAAGATTAATCAGAGATTTTACACCGCCTCGTAGCTGTTCTGGTGCGATCGGCGATAAAGGATTTCGCTGAGATGTTAAAACATAGTCTCCCCACAACCTCTGTAAGTTACCCCCCGAAAGCATCATCAAGGTTTCCGCTGGTACGCGGCTTTGCATTTTCCCAGCTTTGTTTTCCACTGCCAGCACTCTTTGACTATTAGGGTTTAGCCAAGAAACGCCCTTGAAGCGGATTCCTTCTGACTCTAAAGTCATTGTCCCCGCTAAACCTTGGTTATTTTGCAGTTGAGCCAATACTTGAGCAGGTAAAGGGCGGTTTGGAGAAGCGGCGGCTATTTTGGCTGCTGTTGGTACATTTACATAAAACTGGGCAAAGGGTTGATGGTTGGCGATTTTCGGAAAATTTTCCGTAAAGCCCCCAGTTGTAGCTAAAGATGTTTTATTTTTGTAGGCATCGATCGCTCGTTCTGTGGCTTTGGGACTATCAGTTATGACTAAAAAACGCCCATCTAGTAATGCCGCCGAGAAGTTTTCTCCTGGTTGTCCCTCACTTTGTTTGATGGCAATCCCTTGATAAGTACGGTCAATCCATTTACCTTGTTTAAGGGTTTTGGGTTGTGCCAAGATGTTTTTGGCGATTTCTGGGTTTTTCACTGGCAATACCATTACCATCGACTGCTGATCGCTAGCAGCATTTTCATTAGTGGTAACTGGTTTGGGTGCAGATTTACTCCCTATTGCTGGGGCAAGAATTGCGATTGTCACATCATTGCCTACCCAAGGAGCGATATCTTTCTGGAAGTCGTAACCATTATTAGTCAGAAAGCGATCGCGTAACTGGACTAAATTTTTGTCCAGTTCTGTTTGGGTTTCTCTTGTCCCAAACTGCCGCAATTTTTGCCACTGCTGGGGATCTGTTGTTAAGGAAACCGCAAACAGAGCATCACCAGGAATAATATTTGCACCTACTAGCAAATCGCTAGAAGATATTTGTCTCTGCGCTAACAACCAGTATCCTACACTCCCCCCACTAATCAATAATCCAGCAGCCGAGAGCGTCAACACCAGAGACGATTTCTTATTTTTCTTCATCGGAACAGACACAAGAGGCGGTGCCATTGAAACCTATACCTCATATTTGCAAACTCATTACTTGCTTAATTGGTTAAGTCAACCAAGAAGCTTCTTGTGATCTAAGGCAGTTAACTTCATAGATTTCTCCACCCTAGATGATGATATTTCCGTAATCAACCTTCTCGAATGTTTCAAAAGCAGTGTTTTCCTGGTTAGTTACCTTTTTTAACACGCTTTATTGAATTTCGCAGGACACTTCTTTTAGACGGTTGTCTTTTTCGGAGCTTTTCCGAAAAAGACAACCGTCATTTCAAGCACTTTGAGGATATAACTAACTTGGGCATTGCTGCAAGTAATCAGTAACCCACACCACCTTCTATTTTTCTATTTATAAAGCTTCCATCTGTGGTACTGACTTTATCTAAACAAGATCAATTCAATAACCGGGATTTTACATAGATTACAAATCTTTAAAGTCACTAGCGCAAAATTGCCATACTCTGGGGCGCACTGCAAAATATGAAAAACTTTTAAATAGTACTATGCATCAGCATTAACAGCGCTCAACTGCATAGACCCCAAATATTTGGTT
Organism: Nostoc flagelliforme FACHB-838; assembly: GCF_014698065.1. Taxonomy (GTDB): domain Bacteria; phylum Cyanobacteriota; class Cyanobacteriia; order Cyanobacteriales; family Nostocaceae; genus Nostoc; species Nostoc flagelliforme_B. Next base: position 70,283 of record NZ_JACJSI010000005.1, on the reverse strand, counting down.
AAATAAGGTGAAAAAACTTCATAAATTAATGTGAGTGGCTGTCCATGATGCCAAAACAAGTAGTGGCGACCCCAAAAAGGCCCAGGTACACCAAAACCCGACTCTAGTGCCAATGAGTCACCATAATAAATTCCTCGAACATCCCGATACAATTCTGTGCGAAGACGAGCTAAACTTGCCCAAATTGGTAATGAACGGTTTTGCAAATACTCATCGACATGACTGGCTTCCCACCACGAAGTCGCATAGGCTAATCGTTGACCAGAAGGGGTACGCAGCCATACTTGGCGTCGTAGTCGTGGCCCTGGGACAGCTTGGATTAACTCAGGAGCAGCATCCAAGTCCATGCCAATCAATGACATATCAATAACATCTACTTCTACAGCCTCACCTGTGAGCAATTCTAAGTGACGTGTTGGGGAGCCGTCACCCAAGAGCATTAGCTGCCATGCAGGTGCTAACTGAGTATGAGGTAGACTTTGCTGAATTATTTCCTCCCCTCCTTGCCAAATCGGAGTGAGGCGATGCCAAGCTGGTGGCAGTGTTAGGTTGTTTGTCGGCGTAAAAGTAATAGTCAATGCTTTTTACAAAACTTTACCTATCTCTATAAAAGCATAAAAAACTAGTACTTTGACAAGGCAAATTTGGCTAGTATTTAGTAAGCAATTCAGTACTTCAAGCAAGGACTAAAGTCCTCACTATATATATAAACTTATATTTAAGGGTCAATAGTCTGAGGTTTTTTTATCCTTGACTATTGACCCTATGATTAAACAAACAAAAATGCGGATGGGGAGACTCGAACTCCCAAGGCAAAGCCACACGCACCTCAAGCGTGCGCGTATACCAATTCCGCCACATCCGCACAGGTTGTCTAAATATAGAATATAGCATAAGAAAATAATTATAGTAAGGTGATATCTAAATTCAGTTGCTCAAAAATATAAATTTTTTCAAGGCGGTATCTGGCTGACAGAAATCTAGCAGCCGCACAAGTGATATTAAAAAGGGTAGAACTACTGTGTTCGGTGCAGTGCGATGACGTACCCGCCCGTCGTAGGCGATGTCTACGACTGGCGACACCTACGCAAAAGCCCAGCTTGGTAGTCTAGCCAAGACTTACAGCAGCAATGTTGTTAGTGTAGTAAGACCCAAAGACGCAGCAAGCCTGCAATATGCAAGTTTGCTTAGAATCAGGGTGGCGAATCTCCTGCGATAATTTGAAATAATGCGGAAGCGTTGTTTTAGGTTGGATCAGAGAAAATATCAATCTACTGGTAATGATATCGAAACTAAAAAATGAAGTTTGACAAAATATTAATTGCCAATCGGGGAGAAATCGCCCTTCGCATTCTCCGCGCCTGTGAAGAAATGGGGATTGCGACAGTTGCAGTTCACTCCACCGTTGACCGTAATGCTCTCCACGTCCAACTTGCTGATGAAGCGGTTTGTATTGGCGAACCTGCTAGCAGTAAAAGTTATTTGAATATTCCCAATATTATTGCTGCTGCACTGACGCGCAATGCGACTGCCATTCATCCAGGCTATGGCTTTTTGGCAGAAAATGCCCGGTTTGCGGAAATCTGTGCCGACCATCATATTGCTTTTATTGGCCCAACTCCAGAAGCTATCAGGCTGATGGGGGATAAATCCACAGCCAAAGAAACCATGCAAAAAGCTGGAGTACCTACGGTACCTGGTAGTGAAGGATTGGTAGAATCCGAGCAAGAAGGATTAGGATTCGCCAAGGATATCGGCTATCCAGTAATGATTAAAGCCACGGCGGGTGGTGGTGGACGGGGTATGCGCCTGGTGCGTTCTGAAGATGAATTTGTCAAACTTTTCTTAGCAGCCCAAGGGGAAGCAGGAGCAGCTTTTGGTAATTCTGGCGTTTATATAGAAAAATTTATTGAACGTCCCCGCCACATCGAATTTCAAATTTTGGCGGATAACTACGGTAACGTGATCCATTTGGGTGAGCGGGATTGCTCTATTCAGCGCCGGAATCAAAAGCTACTAGAAGAAGCCCCTAGTCCGGCTCTCGACCAAGACCTACGTGAGAAAATGGGACAAGCTGCTGTCAAAGCTGCCCAATTCATAAATTACAGTGGGGCGGGTACTATCGAGTTTCTCTTGGATAGATCCGGTAAATTCTACTTTATGGAAATGAACACCCGCATTCAAGTAGAACATCCTGTAACAGAAATGATTACTGGGATAGACTTGGTTGCTGAACAAATCCGCATTGCCCAAGGGGAAAGACTCAAGCTTACCCAAGACCAAGTAGTATTACGAGGTCATTCGATTGAGTGCCGGATTAACGCTGAAGATCCCGATCATGATTTTCGGCCTTCTCCTGGACGAATCAGTGGCTATCTTCCCCCTGGAGGCCCTGGTGTTCGCATTGATTCCCACGTTTACACAGATTACCAAATCCCGCCTTACTACGATTCCTTAATCGGCAAGTTAATTGTTTGGGCCCCAGACAGACCCACTGCTATTAACCGCATGAAACGCGCACTCCGGGAATGTGCCATCACTGGATTACCCACGACAATCGGATTTCATCAAAGAATTATGGAAACTCCACAGTTTTTGCAGGGTAATGTCTATACAAATTTTGTTCAGGAAATGAACGGCTAGCACCGCAAGGCGAAAGTCAAAAGGAGCCAGTGCGTTGGGCGGCTCTGCCGACTTGTACCCCTACGGGGAAGCAAGCTACGCTCTTAGCGTCTCCGACAGGAGAAGCAACTGGCGTTCAAAAGTCAAAAGTCACGCCTGCTTTAATTTTTGGCTTTCTGGCTGTAATGAAATAGTAGGTTTATTTCCGCCGACCTGTACTAGGGGGTGGGGAATGAGGAGTAGGAGAAGATGAGGGAGATGGAGTGGAACCAATGCCTCATGCCCCATGCCTCATGCCCCATGCCTAATTGACACGAGTCAGCATAGTCAGCAATCCTTGCTGACCTAGTAATATTTCTCGCACCAGACTGAAGATACCAACCCAAATAATAGGTGTAATATCCACTCCGCCTATAGGTTGTACTAGTTTTCGCAATGGTACTAAAAATGGTTCGGTGGGCCAAGCTATTAAATTAAAGGGCAAACGATTTAGATCCACTTGCGGATACCAAGTGAGAATGATCCGAAATATAAATAAAAATGTCATCAGCCCTAACACAGGGCCAAGAATCCAAGCAGTCAGGTCAACACCAGTCATCGGTTTAAGGTACTATCTGTAAAGAAAGAAAAACTTAGGCAACGGCAAGCCGCGCTTCGCTCACGCCACAAAATTTGAAGCTTTGTAAAGCACTCTCATCATCATTTTAACCAAATGCTGCCACTTCCTTCTGGAATACAAAAGCAAACTTCCTCACAGCAGTTAACAAGTTTGGCAGTTCGGATTTAGAGGCTTCTCAAGAAAGTAATACACTATTAAAATTAAGATGAAGTGTGTAAAAAAAAGGTTTAGAAGTATGACGCCTTCTTTAGCAAATTTTCTTTGGAGTCTGCTATGGGGTACTGCAATTGTTGTAATCCCCGCTACAGTTGGTCTAATTTTCATTAGCCAAAAAGATAAAATCCAGCGTTCATAATGCTTGTGAGAGTTGAATTAACTCTCATAACCTATTGTCTGTCAGCTATTTATGATTGCACTAAAAGCAGCAGTGTTTGCCGCTAGTGGTAGTTGTAGATTACAGACATAAGTGTTTTTATTTTTCGGTGAACAGCTTCAGAGCTTCTTTGCCAGAGGCTTTGAAGCTTTAATATATCGTGACTAATTACAGTAGTGATTTTAATTGTGACTCGCTAACATAGATTTGATATTGGGAAAACAGCAATGATAAATTTTGGGCTGAACTCAGCCAGTTTTCTGGCTCAGGTAAATTTTGGGGCAAACTCAGCCAGTATTCTAGGAATTTTCCTGGCTGTGGCTGGGGCAGCACTGTATTTTCTCCGCACTGTGCGTCCTGAATTGTCACGAGATCAAGATATCTTTTTTGCGGCAGTTGGCTTGCTCTGCGGCTTTATTCTCGTGTTTCAAGGATGGCGCTTAGACCCGATTCTGCAATTTGGTCAACTGCTTTTAGTTGGCACAACTGTGTTTTTTGCAGTTGAAAGTATTCGTCTGCGGAGTATAGCTACCCAACAAGCAAAGCGCAACACTCCGATTGTGGACGATGAGCGAGAGGTAAGCAGAAACTATTCTTACAACGATCGCAGAAAGTATCAAGCTGAAATGGATGCAGATTTAGATCCATTGCCTTACGAAGACGAGGAGGAACGCCCTGTGCGTGCCCGGATTCGCGGTAGCAGGGATGAAATTTCAACTCGTGATGACTACTACCAGGAGCAACCCCCCCGTCGTTCAGAACGCCGCAACAGTAGCAGTAGTGAAAGACAGGCTTCAGGGGATAGAACACGTCGGCGTACTTCTGGGCGTCCTGTGAATCGACCTTCTGAAAGCGTTGGAGAAGAAAATTGGGGTTCTTCATCTAGGGAAGTTGATGATTGGGAAAATTCGGGGGGGGAGGTTAGAAAACCTTCTCGCCGCAGCAATAATGGGCCGCAGCGTCCCGAAAATCGTGAAGATGATGTTGCTCCAAGACCAAGAAGGCGTCGTCCACCCACTGACTCAACTTCTCGAAGACCGCGCGAAGATGATGATGCGATTCCAACTGATTATGTGCCATATAATCCGATTGAAATGCCAAATGAGGGGCCAGATAATTCGACCGATTTTGATGATGTTTAAAACAATTGGCCTGGAAGTAGGTTTAGAGGCGACGGAAAACAGTTGAGGTGGAAAAATTTACGCCTACATTTTGGCTCCAAAGACCAATTCATTGGAGCCTGATTTTTGGTTTAACAAGTTTGCTTGTATCTTGTGGTTCTAATGATATTCCTATAGGGCCTACTTCCCTCAACAGTCGCTACACCGAGGAGCAACCTGTTTTGAGTGGAAATGGACGCTTTTTAGCCTTTGTATCTAATCGAAATGGTAATCAACAGTTACTCATGTACGATTTGGAGAGGCAACTGTTTATTAGCACGCCGGGGATAAACCGAGCGGAGACAATTGCTGAAAGTCCTAGCTTGAGCTATACCGGGCGTTATATTGCTTATCTTACTAGTGACCAAGGTAGACCTGTGGTGGCGCTTTACGATCGCGCTACGCAACAATCGCAAATCGTCACACCAACCTATCGCGGCTGGGTCAGAAAACCAAATATCAGCCCAGATGGACGTTATGTTGTCTTTGAAACCGCCAGCCGTGGTCAGTGGGATATTGAAGTTTTAGACCGGGGGCCAAATATTGAGTTAGATATTCCTAATGGTGCAACCGTAGGTTCACCTCCGTAGGGAAGGCAGGGGAAGCAGGGGAGGCAGGGGGAGAATAATTATTAATTAATAGCTAATTACTATATATATGAAACATGAAACGTGCTTTTTTTATACCTGCGTTTTTATCCCTAAGTTTATTGACTGGATGTTTTGGCTACCCTCGCCTTTTGAGTTATCCCTTTGATCCGGGGGGGCGGAGTCTCAATAGTTTAGCGTCGGAATTAAACCCCCAAATTTCTGGGAGATACATAGTTTTTATTACTGACCGACGGGGTAGCCAAGATGTTTATATGTTTGATACTGTGACTCGTGATTTGGTTGATTTGCCAGGTTTAAACTCCTTTGATGCGATCGCAAATCATCCTAGTGCTTCACAAGATGGTCGTTATATTACGTTTGCTGCTAGTCGTCAAGGGCGATCAGCTATTTTTGTTTACGACCGCGAAACACGCCAGTCACGTAATTTGACTAATAACCTGCAAGCGGAAGTCCGCAACCCTACAATTAGCGCTGATGGTAGTAGGATTGCTTTTGAATCTAGTAACAACGGACAGTGGGATGTTTTAGTATATGACCGGAATGGACGACCGTTGAATATACCTCAAGAACCGCGTTGAACTACAGTTAGGAGTTAGGAGTTAAGAGTTAAAATTCCTAACCCCTAACTCCTCATTTTTAACTTTTGTTTTCTACCTGTTGCACAGATTCAATCAGCGATCGCACTTGTTGCGTCCCCTCTGAAGGTTCAAATGATAAGGGAAACTTACCCCGAAGGATCATCCGCAAACCGAGGGGTGCAAGACTGAGTAATCCTTTTAAATCCCGAAAATAATTACCGACTACTTGTACACCAAATTGACGTTCATCAATCCAACCACCTTCTTTAACCAAATCTACTAATACTTTCCGGTGACGAATTGAGCGGCTATCACTGGCTTGTTTGTGTGTGAGAATTTCTTGTTTAATTTTGGTGATTTGTTCTAATGGTGCAACTTCCATTGGACAAACAGAATCGCAGTACAAACAACGGGTGCAACCCCATACGCCTTTAGTACCTTCGTTGTAGCTTGCTAAACGATTTTCGGTGTCGCTATCGCGGGAGTCTGCTACCATCCGGTAAGCTTTGGCAAGGGCATGGGGCCCAACAAAGTTTGGATCAACTTCACGGGCGTTGCATTCAGAGTAACAAGCACCGCACATAATACAGTTACCAGTTTGATCGAGGCGCGATCGCTCTTGTGGTGTTTGCAAAAACTCTCTTTCTGGTACTTGTCGTGCTGCTGTACTTACATAAGGAGCAACTGCCTCTAAATTATTCCAGAAGCTGCTCATATCTACAACCAAATCTTTAATCACTGGCATATTGCCAAGAGGCGCGATCGTGATTTCACCAATTGCATTTACTTTACTTGAGGATGATGGTATTTGTTGTAATCTGGCAAGTTCACTGCCAACATTTTCCTTACAAGCTAAAGCCGAACGCCCATTAATTCGCATAGCACAGCTACCACAAATTGTATTACGGCAATTTTTGCGAAACGCCAAAGTTCCATCTTGCTCCCACTTAATATGATTGAGGCAATCCAAGATTGTATTACCTGGTTCTGCCTCTACAAGGTAGGTTTGCACAACAGGCGAGGAATTTTGTTGCTGTCGAATGACTTTAAAAATAACTTCCATAATTACTAACCAAAATTTTAAAATTGCTTTACTAGCCTCAATAATCATCACTCAAGGCGGTAATTGCGAAAAATGAGCCATATTTTGCTCTTAATTCAAACCCTGGTGTTAATAGGCTGACGTTAAAGAGCGAATGATTCTAGTTTAAGGATAACCATTAAAATTTTACTTATAGCAGCCTAGTAAACAAGATTTTTATCAACTTCTGAGTTAAAACGCCAAAAATATAATCACAGCTTTGCATTAAATTTACTTGTTTGGGAATGTAAAGGATAGGGGGTTTGCTGAGAAAGGGACTTAGGTTAATCTTTGACCTAGCGCTCATATCCAAATGAAATGCATCTCAAGTTAGCGACATGTCTTGATGTCAACTTGAGTCAAGCAGTCCTGACTGGAAAATTCTGTCAACCGTTAGCGAAGGCAGAATTTTTTGATTATATAGAAGTGTGAAACTCGATCTTTAATATATAGTGGTGGCAATCAAGCGCTAGGCAGATGTTAAGAGATTTGTTCTTCCCATAGACAGACGTACAAAATCCTTTAACCGCTTTTGACCTTAAGATAATAAACCGAGGAAAAATCCTCACCACTTTCAAAGAAAAGTTATTGTACCGGGAAACCCTGACACACGAGACTTTTCGCTTTTTGGCTTGCTCTCAATCAAGAAAATATTGTATTTTACTCATTGGTCAAAACTGCTCCTCTCAATTACATAAATTTTTATAAAAGGCAGATCGCAATACTCACGCTTGCAATAAAGGGTTAGGAAAATCGTCACTGCTTTTTCTTCTTGAAGTCCAGAAATTTAAATAAAAATTTACTAGCAACTTTAATTCAAAATTAAACAACTATTTTGCTATTATTAGTCCATGCTAGTATTTAATATAAAATTACGAAAGGACAAAATCAGAATCAATAGCCGTTCAGCGCGGTTACTACTGCTTTGTTGATTCGTAATGTAGAGACAAGAAAATTCACGTCTCTACTGGCAGGACGAAAGGGCATAAGCCCGTAGGACTCTATTGAAATACTATGCTGTCCTAAGCTTAAGAGGACCAGTAGAGAAGACTCTACTTACTCATTGGCAATAAAGGCAAGCACTAGAAAGTGAAAAACCTGCAATTTATTAGGTCTACGACTTATTTGCAGTAGAACCTGCCCTATTTATAAAGGGGGCTGAAAGTTACACCGCTACAGTAGCGCCAAAGGAGAAAATAGTTTTCTTTCTGATGGCGAATAATGGTTAAAAGTGCCATAACATTACCAAAATTAATGTCTGTGGCAACTATGGCCTCTAGTTGGTTGTAGACAACCATAATAGAAGTGCTTTTGGCTCCTATCGGCAGGAATTCACCCGTTACACCAGGGTCTTCAGTAGCTCTATGCAAATGCTAAAAAGTCAAATGCTGGCATAAGACTACATCGTTTATCAGTTTGGAGAGAGTAAGGAAAATTTGAGCATAATGACTGAAACTGCAACCGCACCATTAACCGGAAAAGCACTACTTGCTAAAGTAAAAGAACTTTCCACTTTACCACGCCGAGAAAGAGCTAAACAGTGCGGCTATTACACTGTTACAAAGAATAACCAAGTTCGTGTCAATCTCACTGATTTTTATGACGCTTTGCTATCTGCTAGGGGAATTCCTCTAAGTCCAGAAGCACCTAAAGATGGTCGTGGTCGCGAACCGACATATCGGGTTAGTGTCCATCAAAATGGTCAGATTGTAATTGGTGCTACATATACCAAAGCAATGGGCTTAAAGCCTGGAGATGAGTTTGAAATTAGGTTGGGATATAAACATATTCATCTGATTCAACTCGGTGAAACTGATAAAAAGCTGATCTCACAAGATATAGATTCTGACGAATCAGACGAAGATTTGGAAGACGAAGAATAAATTTGCTGATGGTAAGGATAAGTTTCAGGTGATGATAACTTATCCTTAGCCCAACAGCAAACTGGTAGCCAGGTAAAAAATACGATTAGACCCCTTGCAGAAGTCACCGAATTTAGTAGAGTCTTGATTAATCAGCAAGAAATCTATAATGCAAGAAGTCTATCGTGTTTTTTTTGTTTATTTTGATAACTTTCTTTGAGCCTTCGGTCAACGTCTTACTAGCATTTATGGAAAATGCACCAGCACTAGTTATAGTGATGGCGTTTTTTATTGGCTGGATAATTTGCTGGTTGCCAGTAGCAGTAGTCTCAGCAATATTGCTTAATTGGCGACCGCCTAAACCTTTGCAGCCAGAGCACAAGATGCCGTTATTGGTGTCACTTTACCTATTAGCTCCCCTGATTCTCTGGGGAGTTAGTTGGTTGACTAATAAATCTTTTTTAGATTACGGCTTTGTTGGGAATCTTTCAACTCTTGGTTTTTTAGCTTTAGGTTTTAGTTTGGGAGTGGTGAGCCTAGCTATTGTATTTAGTGGGCAATTCGGGTTAGGTTGGTTGTCTTTTGAAAAGACGAATTTCAAGTTGCTACTACCCATCTTGCTACCGATTTTCTTAATAGCGTTGTTAGTCGGTGGCATAGAAGAGTTAGTTTTTCGCGGTTTTCTGTTCACTGAATTAGCACAAGATTACTCAGTTTGGGTAGCAGCAGCAATTTCTAGCTTGATTTTTGCCTTGTTACACCTGGTTTGGGAGCAACGCGAAACCGCCCCTCAACTCCCTGGATTGTGGCTGATGGGAATGGTGTTAGTATTGGCACGCTTTGTCTCTGGCGGCAATTTGGGTTTAGCTTGGGGACTACATGCGGGATGGGTTTGGGTGATCGCTACCATAGATACAGCAGAACTAATTACTTACACAGGGAAAGTCTCTGACTGGTTCACAGGTAAGAACAAAAAACCTCTAGCTGGCTTGGCGGGAATTATTTGTATACTAGGAACTGGAGTAATTATCTGGTTGTTCTCCAAGTATTTTTAATTTTGCATAATAGGAAGATGTGCGTTAACGGAGTGTAACGCACCCTACTGATCCTTATTTAGTACTAAAAACTACTCAGACCTTTTGATTCTGTCAATTTCCCGTTGTAATTCTTCTATTTGACGGCGCAGATTTTCCGTTTGATTTTCGGAAGATTCCGCTGCAACATTTACCGATCCTGAAGCAGGCGATCGCTGATAATTTCCTCGGCGAATTTGCTGGTATTCTTCGGATACTGCCCACGCCCGTAAGTAATGCAAGCGTTCAACAGAGAAAGGATGACTCAACATCGTACCCTGTGCGCCATTGTATACCAAAAATTTATATATCTGATTCAGTCCATCTTTATCTAGCGCCTGATAATCTTCTGACTGCTTAATAAACTCTTGTAAACTACATTCATTGGCATATTTTTTACTACCGCCAGAAAGTTTCATCATCGTTGACATGACGGGGTTCAAGTCATCCATCACTAGTAATGCAGCGCGATCTGAAGATAACTCAGCTTTTCGCCGCCACTCAAAAAAGGCGTAAATCAAACCTTGTGTAACAAGATTACCGATGCCAAAGGTCAATTCTCCCAAGGCAGAGGCAGCACTCATCGCCCACATCGCCATTTGAATTAAAATAGTATGACCACATTTAATATGCCCCAGTTCATGGGCTAGCACCGTCCGAATCTCGGCTTCGTCTAGTAAGTCTAATATCCCTGTATTTATGACTATGTAAGGATTATCTTGCCCTAATGCATAGCTATTTGCTTCGGGATTTTGCGAGACAAACAATGTTGGTTCTGGGTAAATGTCCAAATCCCGGACGCATTCGCGAAACATCTGGTAAATAGTGGAATATTGCCGTGGCCCGACTTGGATAGTGTTACCCATTAGATAGACTAATTGAGGGCGTTCGTAGATAAATTCCAAAAATTTACGAGCGATTAAATCAAATCCCGGTAAATTTCGTAAAGCTTGCTCGGCTTGGCGATCTAGTGGATGCCTGAAAGCTTCGCTGGAGATTCCTGTGTAAGTTGGCATAATTTGTATTGGGTGATTGATCATTGGTCATTAATCATTAGTCATTGGTCATCAGTTTTGGATCAATGGCAAAGGACAAAGGACAAATGACAAATGACAAGATAATAGAAATGGGGCAATTGGAAGTAAAACTCACTTTGTATGGAATTAAAAGCGTGTGATTGAGGCAGAAGTTCATTTGTCACTACATAACTTTTTGCGATCGCAAGCGGGGTTCCCTTCCTGGCCCCATCATTTGACGATGGCCCGGTTGGTAGCACGCGCTTTGCGCCTGGGACGTAGCGCCCTGATTCAAGTAGGAGCCGTTTGTGGCTATCAAGGGCGGTATCGTACTAGTTTTGTAGCATCAGCCCTAATGTGGCATGGCCCTGTAATTATTGTTGCTCAAGAAGCGGTACAGCAACTTTTACTGCGGGTGGAAATTCCCCGTCTACAGCAATGGCTACCAACTAATAAATCGATTAGAACAGGTGATGCTTGGCCTGGTGCTGAGTTCCAAGGGCTACTATTGACCTCTCCAGAAGCTTGGTTAAGAGGACAATTGGCTGGTGGCGATCGCTTTCCTCAAGGCATTCCCACAATTATCGATGGGGTAGATGATCTTGAAGATTGGGTGCGTACTCAACTTACCCAAGATATTCAACCCCATGATTGGGATGAACTTATGTTGGCTTGTCCAAACCAAGCTGAGGCAATTAGCGAAGCCCGGATACAACTGACACACGAACTTTTTCAGCATCCTGCCAATCCATATCACTGCTACCTAATTTCCCAACCAGAAATAGAAATTTTAAGCCGTCTTTATTCTGCTTTAGAGTCAATACAAGCACTGCCAGAACCTTGGAAACAATTCTGGCAACAATTTCAAACCCTTAACGAAAATCTTTCCTCCCCTGCTCCTCCTCTGTTCTGGGCGACTATTGCCCATCGACAAGGTTTATTTTCTTTGCACTACGCGCCAATGGAATTAGGAGAAATACTCTCACCTATTTGGCAGCGACAGCCAGTAGTTTTAATTGGCAGCGCTATAGAACCGGAAACTGAAGCTCCTCTTTTCCGACAGCGCTTGGGTTTAGACGATTTAACTTGTCTAAAATTCTCTTCGGAAAGCCAAGCGGAAGCAATTCAACTGTATGTACCTTATAAGTTGCCCCTACCCAACACACCAGAATTTCAAGCGGCATTTATTCATAAAGTCCGCACACTGGTTTGTCTAAGTGCAACAGCACCAGGATTAACGGTTGTCTTAGTGGGAGATGTACCACTTAAGGCTCAAGTTGCGACAATTTTGGCTTCAGAGTTTGGTTCGCGGGTGCAAGTAGAAAAAACTTGTTTAGATGAAAATGGTATTTTGGTCAGTGGTTGGGAATTTTGGCGAGAACATCAACGAGTCTTGCCAGCACCTCATCTGTTAATAATTGCTACTTTACCCCTGCCATCTTTGGAAAATCCTCTGGTAGCTGGTAGGGTCGCTCATTATAAGCGATCGCATCAAGATTGGTTCCGTTTATACTTGTTACCGGCAGCTTTGAATGAATTACAACGGGCGATCGCTCCAGTGCGAGAAAGTCAGGGAATCGTTGCTTTGCTTGATAGTCGTGTAGTTAACCGTAGCTACGGCGCTCAAATTCTTACAGCTTTAAGTCCTCTGGCACGCATTAACTATCTCGATCCCAATCTGTTTTCTCATAACGATGAGGAAAATTCTGCTTAAAGTTCAATACCCCATGCCCAATTTACATTTTGTCAACCAAAGCGCGATCGTTTAACAGCAAGCACTATTATCAACTTATAGAAAGTGATGCGATTTATCACCTCTCTATAGCCATGATTTCTGCCAAGATAAATTTAGAACCTAAATAGAATTTTAATTGCTGATTATGGGTGAAGCAAAGCGTCGTAAAACCACACTAGGGGAAACATACGGTCAAGAGACTCGCATCTTGTCTTGGCTTCCCATCACAAAAACTCAAGCCGAACAATTTGTCACTTTGACTACTCGTGGTGCTTGGATAGGCATTGGTCTTATGGTTGTAGGATGGGCAATAATCCGTTTTATCGGCCCAGCTTTCGGTTGGTGGCAAGTAGTCTCATAATTTGTAATTCGTAATTCGTAATTCGTAATGACGCTTGATGACTCGCTAACGTAATTAAATTAGTTGGGGTTTAATCCCAACTAATTGTAGAGAACGTTATTACGAATTATAAATTTATTAATTGAGTGATTAATACAGGACTTACGCCCAGTCTACGAATTCTTGGCGCTCTGTCTTTAACGAGACGCTACCGATGGCATCTTCTCTGCGAAACCCCGCGCGTTGGCGGAAGCTTCTTGTAGAGATGGCGGTTCGATAAATTAAGCTTTTTAGCAATTTTTGCGTAAGTCTTGTAATAAAAAATAGTTACTAACTTTGAATAAATAATAAAAATATATTATATCTGTATTAAAGTTGGCAAAACCAAACTATGATATTAGTCTTTCCAAATTATCGTGCTTTGTTTGGTATAACTTTTTCAGTAAATCTCAAAATTGCTGGCAATATTGCCTAAATGGCAACATTGCTCTTTTGAGTTAAGTTATTCTCTGTATTAGGTTGTTAAATTATCAAGTCTACACTCTAGACTTGTATAGTAATTACGTAAAGTTTGTATAAAGTACTAAAATCAGGTTGATTATAGTACCAAATCTTAAATTTGCACTGTCATCTGCTCAATTTTATATATAGGAGGAACGAATTTGGTATAATTAATCATTTTTCTATACCAAAATCTGCTTAGAAAGAGAGCAGATTAAACATCTAGGCAAGAGAGAGTATAACGACGCAAAACTACGTTATAGCTTCTACTAACAGTGTATTTCACTGCAAGTAGCCAATAAAAAGCAAATATGTAGCTTTCCCGTAGTTGACTAGTGCTAGATTTAAGTTACTCTTAAAGCGATCGCTTCTTGTAAGAATCTACCCTGACAGAAATGTATAAAGATATAGTTAAATTTAGCAATTCTGTTCGAGATTTTTAATTTGCAAACTGAATAGTTTGATACGGCGCTCAAAATCCTGATCCACTACCCTAAACAAGGTAGTCAATTAAAGACTCAATATCATCTGTCTAGTAATTGTAGTGAATAGTTTACAATACCAGTGGATGAGAAAATCTAAAGAAAATATAAAAGAAACTCAAATTACTGTGGTGTCTGGAGGACAAAAGTGTTTCTGAGACTAGCACATCAACATCGACAATTCGTCCAAGACTTGGTAATGAACCTGCAAGCCTTGGCGATCGTATTAGAGCGGCGTGGGTATCCTGCGTCCTGTTACACCTGTGGCGACCAAATGAATAGTGCATCGTTTATGGTTAGCTTGGGTGATAACCATCTAATTCGGTTTTTAGTGTCCGATTATGGGATTACTTGGACGGAAATGCGGGATGACCGCGAATTAATGAAGCTAGAGGGTGCAGAGGCAATTAGCCAGCTGGACGAACTTGCTGATCTTGTCAAGCAATCTATGCAAACTGATACAGGCTCTAAAACTCTTGCCAAGAAGTATTAAGGCTTCAAAGGTTGAGGGCAAGTTAAAAATTGATTATCGATAACTGGTAATCGGTAATGGTAGCTTAGTTAGCGATCGCTCTTACCTGTTTCTCCATTACCATTAAGTGATTGGCTCCTGGCTGGCCTGTCGCATATTTTTTGTACCTGCCAAAACTTCACGAGCCGGATTTTCAGTCTTGATCTTGAAGGTGTTAAAACACACCAAATTCAGAGATTAGGCACTCCTTTTTTCCCAAAATCTGATCAAAATGCAATAACTTCTCTATAGAGACGCTGCGTGTAGCTTTCTTCCCGTAGGGCTAAGTTAAGTTGTGCTAACGCAGTTTTTGTTAATTGCGTCTAGAATTTTTGTAGTTGCGATCGCCATAACTAGATTTTGCAATTGATACGCCACAAGCTTGAGAAAGGCATCAGGTGAGGAACGATCTACACCTAAAGTCCATTACCAATCAAAATAAACGGTGCCCAATAGTACGGATGGCTAAAGTCATTAACTGCTGCTCTGGGTGTATTATGACTTAGGGACTTCCAATTTCCAGTAATTAATGAAACTTGAGCTTGCTGTAAAGCTTCAGTTTTAGTCAGCTTATTGGTGGAAAGAATAGTATAAAAAGCACTCATGAGTGCTTGTGTACCACCATCATCTACAGACCATAACGAGGCGATCGCGGCTTTAGCACCGGTTTGTTGCATCTGATAGCCAAAGCCCAAAATTTCCTCACCGTTACCTAACTTGCCTCCCAAGCCGGTTTCACAGGCACTTAACACTACCAAATCTACATGGGGCAGTGACCAAGTGGCAACATTTCTAAAGTTAACGCGATCGCCATTCCCAAATAAAATAAACGAGTCTTCTGGTTTACCAACCACAAAGGCTGCATGAGTCGCTAAATGGACAATCGTATAATCATCCATTTGGGGTAGAGTGACTCTGGGGCTAAATTCATCGTCTAAAAGCTTCGTAGTTTCAGGAACCGCAGCAGCTAAACTGTCCACCTCCCGCGTTGCAAAGGGTAAGCCAGCGAAAGCAACCTGTCGATTTCCAACTTTAATTTGATAATTACCTTTAGTAAAAGCACCGGCTAAAACCCGCAAAGTAGATTGTTGCGGGGTATTTAAGTTAGTCAGGCTAGCAGATGTAATGTGATTCACATTAAAGCGCTGCACTAGCCATTGTTTGCCATCATATAAAGCAGTTAAAGGAATGTAGCGTAACTGGTCATCTGGAGCGTAAATCAGGGTTTGTGTACCTGATAGTTTTAGGTCTTTCTCTATCGGTTTAATTAACCAGTCATACAATTGGTGTGCAGGTGCTTTGATATTTCGACTGGGATTGATTAAAGCTTGGCGGAAAGCGGCAATTGTTTGATAAAGGTTTTCGCGTTTGACAGCAACCGTGCGATGAATTGGTGGGGATTCAGGAGTTACCAATACCAATTCCAAGCTATCTTTTAAAATCAGTGGGTAAAGTAGCGCCGATTTTTGAGGTAATCGCGCCAAATTATCTCGAAGTTCGTTGAGACTTTCCAAATCCAAATTTTGCCGCCTAGCTGTTCGGTTAATTTGCTCTATCTGTGCTTTTACTGAAGAACTATTGATAAATTCGTTAAATTTATCCAAAAGTTGTTGTTGATTTAAGACTAATTGCTCAATGCGTTGTTTTTGTTCGAGCGATCGCTGTTGGGGAGAAATTTTCCGTAGTGTTGTGAGTTCTTTACCCAGCACAACAGCATTATCTACAGTTTGATCCAACTTTTGTTTAATTGGTTTTTCTGTTGCCGCTATATTAATACCTTTGACAGTACGTTGATTACCCGGCACATTCTGAAAATATTCCTCTAGTTCTTCAACTTTGAGTAAATCCATTGTCCTTTGTGCCTCAACAACACGTTCCTGTTTGAGCAATCGTTCACCCAAAATACGATATGTCTGGCTAACACTTATGTTGTAAGCATCTGGTTGTGGCGCACTTAGTCCTGATGGATTCAAGCGAGCTTTCTCACGATTAATCAAGCAATGTTTGTAGAAAAAAATTGCTAACTCTGGCTCGCTTTGGATATCGAATAAGTAACCTATGTTACTGTATGTTTTGCCAAGTTGAACCAGATCCCCAAGTTCTTTGTTAATTAATAAGGCTTGCTGATAGGATCGAAGTGCTTCAGAATACTTTTTTTGACTTTGGTAGATTCTGCCGATGTTGTTGAATGTTACCGCTTCCCAAGAGCGCTCTCCAAGTTCTCTGCTGATGGCTAATGCTTTCTGTAATTTCTGCAACGCTTCTTTCGATTGACCTTGGCGAGATTCTTTGATAGCTTCTTCGTTCAGCGTTGCAATTTCTGAAAGTTGATTATTCTTAGGTAAAGCTTGAGCTTTTTCTCCAGATTCGTACCTCAACCTTGTATTTGTGTTTACCTGGTTGTTGTCTGGATACACCATCCCAAAACCTAGTAAGCTAAATAGAGATAAAGTAATAACACTCACATACCGGAGATTAGGCTGCATAACAAAACACTCCCTATGCTAGGAAGGTAAATATTAAATCAAGAAGTCCGGCAACGCAATTAATTTTTATGCTATTCAATAATTTGGAAAATTTATAGGTACTGAGAAAATTGAAGATGTCAGAAGAAAGACCCAGCCAACCAAAATTGCCACCAACCAGCGCCCTTGACAATCCATCAACTGACGAATTTGGGAATTGGTTTGAATATCCTGTAAGAGTGCAACCCTACCACACTGACTATGCAGGTGTTGTCTGGCACGGTTCCTACATAGCTTGGATGGAAGAAGCGCGGATTGAATGCTTGCGATCTATAGGAATTGAATTTGCTGATTTAGTCGCTATCGGTTGCGATTTACCAGTTGTAGAATTGTCGGTGCGCTATCACCGTTCAATTCAATTGGGTATGGCAGTAATGGTAAAAACGCGCATGGCTGAGGTGACAGGTGTCCGCATCAATTGGGATTATGCCATTGTCTCAACTGATGGACAACAATTATACGTGACGGCTAAGGTGACATTAGTGGCTTTAGATCGCGACAGAGGCAAGATTATGCGTCAGTTGCCGCCGAGTTTTAAGGATGCCTTAGCCAAGATTTCAGCATTGAATAACAATTGACCAAGAAAAGCTGTTACTTCATATTTTATACTTCACCTTTCATTAGCAAAAGTGAAGTATAGATTTTTACTTACCAGTTTGGATCTGCGACAGATTTTGAGCAAACTGCGTTACGTAATGCCAAATATCTTGTGGAGTAATGCCAAAACTAATATTTAATAAAACAAGGATTGCCGCAAGAGTTAATGCAGTTCTTACGGTTGCTTTTAGCAACTTCCATAAGATTATGAAGACTATCCAAGCTATAATCAACGTAATAATCATATATATTAATTCCTTAATAATTTCCCTTGTCTAAGAGTAGATTGATTCAGAAAGGGTAAGCTTTTGTTTTGGTGAAAATCGCTGGTATAAAAAATGATAAAACCAATTTTTAATATTCAATGAAATGGTTTTTTGTGATAATTATCCTGGGGATATTTTACCTAAAAATGAGATAATTATTTATAGGCTATCTTGATTATTTGCAAAGTTTTTATAATTTTTTTTAAGTTTTCTTTGAATATCAATTTATAGACATACATAAAATTTATGGCTGATCCGGAAGGCACCGACTATCTTCAATTAGTTTACTTTTTATAGTTCGGTGAGTATGTCTTTGCCATCAAGCGAAATGATTTGCATATTAATTGGATAAGAGGCTGGGGATTAGAGATTGGGACTAAGCATCAATTTCTAATCCTCAGTCCAATGTGAACTGAAGGTTTTTATCGCAGAGAAATTATCCGCGAGTGAGTTTCTAACTTTTCAGTCGCTGTTAAAACTTCTTGTCTTGCCCATTTATCTGCTGCCAAAATGTCATCTAAAGAGGAATTAGCACAGTTATCATTTTGATGGCGATCGCACACCCATTCGATACACCGAGGAATATCTAAAAACCGAATTTTTTCATCTAAAAATAAAGCCACAGCTTGCTCATTGGCGGCGTTTAACACCGCTGGCATCGAACCACCAGCTTTACCCACAGCGTAAGCCAACTGCATACAAGGATACTTCTGGTGATCTGGTTCACGGAAGGTTAAATTTCCAGCTTTGACTAAATCTAGTCGTTCCCAGTTGGTGTAAATGCGATCAGGCCAAGATAGAGCATACAGCAAAGGTAAGCGCATATCTGGCCAACCGAGTTGGGCTAAAACTGAAGTATCTTGCAGTTCAATCAGTGAGTGAATAATGCTTTGGGGATGAATGACAATTTCGATATTGTCATAATCCAACCCAAACAGGAAGTGAGCCTCAATTACTTCCAGTCCTTTATTCATCAAAGTAGCAGAGTCTACAGTGATTTTACGCCCCATCGACCAATTTGGATGCTTGAGAGCATCAGCAACGGTTACATCTGCTAACTTTTCTACATCCCAGTCTCGGAAAGCCCCACCAGATGCAGTGAGCAAAATTTTTCGCAAGCCATTCTTGGGAACACCTTGGAGGCATTGAAAGATTGCGGAATGTTCGGAATCGGCAGGGAGTAATTTTACACCATGTTTTTCAACCAGGGGTAGAACCACAGGAGCCCCAGCAATCAGGGTTTCTTTGTTCGCTAAAGCAATATCTTTGCCAGCTTCAATCGCTGCGATCGTCGGTAGCAAACCAGCACAACCAACAATACCGGTGACAACGGTTTGAGAATCGCCGTAGCGGGCGACTTCTATCACTCCGGCCTCACCTGTCAGTAGAATCGGTTGGGGATCGAGGTCAATGAGAGCTTCTTTGAGCGCTGGTAATTTATCTTCTGAGCAAATTGCTGCTATTTGCGGGCGAAATTGCCGAATTTGAGCAGCCAACATCTCTACATTATTCCCAGCTGCCAATCCCACAATCCGAAACTGATCTGGGTACTGAGTGACAATATCTAAAGTCTGAGTACCAATAGAACCAGTGGAACCAACAAGAGTAATCGCTTTCACAATTGTTTAAGGATTTACAGACAACTCCCACTATAAATTGCTGGGGACTCATTAATAACAGGAATCCCTATAATCGATACCTGACGACGGCGAGGAGAGAGGCAAAGAAGGAAAATTTACCTGTGTCCTCCTCACTGCCCTAGTACAGCGCGGCAGAAATAAACAACCCATTCCAAATCAACAAAACGCTTATGCTGTATTCGTTTTGAATTTTGGCTTTTGACTTTTGACTTCCGCCTTGCGGTACTAGCCCCAATCCGTTGATTTCAACTCAATAGACTGCTAGCCATAAAGTACTAAAGTTGCTCAATTTTCATCTAACTAGACAAAAATTGTATTTATAAATACTATATTTTAAAAGATAAATTCCGAGAAATTGGCAAAAGGAACCAAACAGGGAATACTTTTAAGTAATTTGTAATCTGTCCAGTTTGTTAATTATGTTGTGGAGGATTTAATATGCAAAATGTTACTCATAAATTGCGGTGTTGCAGCAGCTATATGTAAAAGGATGTGTAAAAGAGTTTGTTGAAGCACTTAACCTTATGGTCAAAGTTCAGATAGTTATAAAAAAAGTTTTATGGAAAAATGATTTCCTGTTTCCAGCAGCAATATGGCTTGCCAGCCGAATATTCATCTGGACTGCCATGTTGCTGCTTGCGCCCAAGTTACCGTTACCAGCAGAAGAATTTTTGCCGCATTTTGGCTGGGGGGTTATTGATGCATGGGATAGTATGCATTACCGAGCGATCGCTACTTCTGGTTATGAATTTGTCAATGACGGCAAGCAACATAATCTGGCTTTCTTTCCCCTGTTTCCCTTAAGCATCTGGCTTTTGATGAAGTTGGGCTTACCGTTTGAATTAGCTGGGACGTTAATCAACAACTTGGCATTTTTTGCCGCGCTTTACTGCTTATACTTTTGGGTCAAGGAGCATTATGGCATCAATGCAGCACAGTGGGTCACTGCTGTGGTTTCTTTGTATCCATCGTCGATGTTTACAGGGGTGATTTACACAGAGGGGCTGTATTTGTTTTTGAGTACATCAGCTTTGCGGGCATTTGATCAAAATCACTATGGCTGGACTGCCCTTTGGGGCGCGATGGCGACAGCAACACGTCCTACAGGTATGGCACTAATTCCAGCATTTGCGATCGCCGCGTGGAAAGAACGCCGACCACCTGTTGCCTATATAGCTGGATTGACTACTACTATTGGCATACTTCTATTCAGCTTGTATTGTGCGATTTATTTTGGCGGGCCTTTAGCTTTTATCGAAGCACAACGGGGATGGCGACCAACTCTGGGATTTGATTGGCAGGGTTGGTTAAACATGATCATGCAAATTGTAGTTGGCACAAAAAATTGGCAATATGGTTGGGTTGAAAACCCATCTGGCGGTATTCAAGACCCCTGGTATCTCTTGTTGTTAGTGGTGATTGTTGCGAGTGGCTATCTTTTATGGCGTTTTAGTTCGGGAAAATTATTCTATGGATTTTATGCTTTAGTCTTATTTTTATTGCTCCTAGCGAGTGAAGACTGGATCAATAGCTTGCTCAACTTGTTTATGGTGTTGGGTGGTGGCTATGTGTTGTGGCGCTTACACAGGCAACTGACCCCAGTTACAGTTATTTATGGCTTTTGTGGTATTGGTTTGCTGCTAGCTTCTGGAGGCACCATCTCCTTGAGCCGTCTCGCTTACGGGATTGTGCCTTTGAATATAGCCATTGGTGTGCTGCTATCTCGTCATCCTCGTCAGGGATATTTAATATTGGGAATTTTTGTGACACTACTAGCCAAAATAGCTGTAGGATTTGCCCAAGAGCGTTGGGTTGGTTAGAGGGTTTGAATATATAAGTTGAATTTAAATTTCCTCATGAGTGTATTTAATCAAACGAAGATAGTGATCGCTTCATTATTTCTAGGTGTAGGTGCCATATCTTTTGGCTCTATTTTTATAAAATTGAGCGAAATTGAACTCAGCCCCAGTGCCACTGTATTTAATCGCTTTTGGCTTGCTAGTGTGGTCTTCTTGCTTTGGCATGGATACAAGGCAATACGGCAGCGATTTTCCGTAGAAAAACCTGTAGAACAGCAGCGCTATACCATTCAGGATCTTTTGCTATTGCTAGGTGCTGGTATTCTTTGGGCTGCCACTTTAGTCTTGTTGGCTTGGTCGCTAACTCAAACTACCGTTGCGATTTCTAGTGTGCTGCATAATCTCGCCCCCATATTTACTAGCTTAGGGGTGTGGCTGTTATTCCGTAAGGCTTTTGAGCGTCAATTCCTGATTGGGATGATCATCGCCCTTGGGGGAGCGATCGCTATTGAATTTGAGGAACTGCAAATCGCCATAGACGAAGTTCAGGGAGGCTTGGCTGCCATCGTTTCTGCGGTTTTTTTGAGTGCATACCTGCTGATCGTAGAAAAATTACGAACCAAGTTTTCTCCGGGCACAATCCAGTTGTGGATCTGTGCGATCGCGGCTTTAGTCATCTTCCCCATACTTTTGTTGACTCAAGATCAGCTTTTTCCCTCTACAGTCAGTGGGTGGCTTTGGGTCATTTCCCTAGCTCTGATTTGCCAAGTTTTCGGTCATGGGCTTTTGACCTATAGCCTTGCCAAGTTTTCCTCTGTGGTTGTCTCCTTGGTACATCTTTTAGAGCCAGTATTTAGCGGTATTTTCGCTCTTGTAATATTTTCAGAAAAATTAACTTTCTCAAATTGGGTAGGTTTTGCTGTAGTTTTAATAGGTTTATACTTAGCCATATCTAGCCAAGCTACTGTGAATTTGCCGTTTCAGGAATCAGTCAAAAATATAGTTAACACTTTCGTTAAAAGCATGACACTCAAACTGTCATTACTAAAGCAACAATTTTTTGAAACACCAGCTTTACTAGGATCTGTCTCATTATTTGTTGCCCTAATTCCCATATCTTTGGCACCATCTCTAGCAAAATTATGCGAACAAGAAATTAGTGCAAATGCTGTAGGATTTCATCGAAGTTGGATTGCCGCAGTCGTCTTTGCGCTGTGGAATGGACTTGAGGCTTTGCGCCGCCAACAACCCGATCGTCAACCTATAGAACAGAAGCCTTTTACAAAACAGGATGTGTGGCTGTTATTGGCAATGGGAAGTGCTGCAACGACCTCCCTGTTGTTGTGGGCTTGGTCGCTGAGTCAAACTAGCGTTGCTAACGTAGCTTTACTGTCTAATTTAAATCCCTTATTCGTTGCTGCGGCTGGGTATCTGTTATTAGGTCGGCGCTTCGATAACAGATTTGTTATGGGTATGGTCATAGCGCTTTTAGGAGCGATCGCCTTTGAACTTCATAATATACAATTTGCAACTGACCAAATACTTGGTGATGCGCTAGCATTTCTAACCGCAGTTTTTATTGCCACCTATTTGCTGCTGATAGAACAACTCCAAACCCGATTTACTACCGCAACTATAATGCTCTGGCGTTGTGGTGTGACTACAATGTTTCTGTTGCCTATTCTCCCATTCATCGAAGAGAGATTGTTTCCCTATTCCTGGATGGGGTGGTTTTTCATCATTTTTCAAGCTCTCTTCTGCCAAGTGTTGGGTCAGGGACTTTTGACTTATAGCCTCAGCAGACTCTCGTCAGGTGTCGTCGCTGTTACCCTTCTCCTCAATCCAGTCCTGGCTTCCATTTTCGCTTGGTTCATTTTTGCAGAACAGGTAGGTTTGTTTGACTGGGCGACTTTTGCCGTAGTTTTAGCGGGTATCTATCTAGCCCAATCTAGTCAATCCATTGTTCAAGTAACCAACGAAGGTTCTTAGCACCATGACCGCTACCCACAAGGGCAAGCATAATATTTCGACACTAATCAGATTTATGACAAAAGCTTCCGATAAGGCATTATTAAAATCAGTAAAATCTCCGTTCAATAGGCTATTAAATTCTTTTCCATCCCCAGTTATTAGATACTTGGCTATTGGCATTATATTTGCAGTACTGATTCGATTAGTTTGCGTGCCAAATAAATCGGTGGATTATAAATTTTTTTTAGCGCGTTGGTATGATTTCATAGCATCTCATGGCGGCTTTAGTGCCCTTAAGTATAGTTTTGCCGATTATACACCCTCATATCTTTACTGGATTTTAATTTCTGCCACCTTGCTGTCTGGATTACCGAAAATTTTGGCAATCAAGCTTTTGGCAATGACTGTTGATTTTCTTTGTGCCTTTTTTACTTACAAAATTGTTCGACTAAAATACCCACAAGGTAATCAACCTATCTTTGCTTTTTTGGCAATTATCTTGAGTCCAACTGTTATATATAATAGTGCCCTCTGGGGTCAATGTGACAGTATCTATACAACGGGATTGATTGCCTGTATTTACTTTTTATCTATTCAAAAACAAATTCCAGCCTTACTTAGTTTTGGCGTAGGACTTTCTTTTAAATTGCAAGCAATGTTTTTAGCACCATTATTATTAATTCTATTAGTTAAAAACAGAATTAATTGGTATTATTTACCCTTAATTCCGGCGGTATATATAGTTTCAGTTTTGCCGTCATGGTTGGTGGGAAGACCCATGCAAGAATTGCTATTAATCTACTTTAGCCAAGCTAATAAATATAAAGAATTAGCTAAAGGCGCACCTAATATTTATCAATGGATTCCTAACAATTTTTATAATATTGTTGTCCCTATAGGTTTAACGTTAACGATATCTGCAATATTTTTATTGGTATATATTGTTTATAAAAGTAGGTTAAAAATTACTCAAGACAGACTGATACACTTAGCTACCATCTCAGTTTTGTTTATGCCGTATATCCTTCCTAAAATGCACGAAAGATATTTTTATCCTGCTGATATACTTTCGATTATCTTTGCTTTTTACTTTCCCCGATATTTTTGGGTAGCGATAGTTGTACAAATGACATCATTTTTTGGCTATTTAGGAACTCCGATATTTATCCAGTTGTTTTCTATCCCTTTAGGTTTTACGCTCTGGTTTGTAGGCCGCAAGTGTGATGTGATTTATCCGAAATTAAAAGCTAACTTTTAGGAAATATGTACCATCTTTAACTTATGGTGAAATCAGCGTAAATCCTTTAGCTGATCCTAGAATTTTACCACCAGTTAAATTGATTTGCTGTAAAGCCCCATTGTCTAACAGCAAATAAGATTTATTAGATAACATTTGTTGTAAAATCGGCACAGTTGCAGCAGTTACCTTGCAATCGCTGTAAAAGTCTAAACTAGGACGATTGTAAGCAAAAGAAGTATAAATTTGTGTTCCTGGTGAAACATTTGCCCGAATTAATTCCGCTACTGGTTTAACAGGAAAAGCTTCATTCAATTCCCAAATCCATGATTGCGAACTCATCAACAGTGCTAAAACTAAGTACATTCCAGAAAATAACACTGGAATAAAGTTGCGATCGCGCTGTTTAATTAGCCATGCTGCAATGCTCATACTTATTGCCAAAAGAATACTCAGCACTATTAAAACAGGCTCTTTCTTGGCAAGAATAAAGTAAACACAACCTCCTAAACCAGCAATAGCAATAATAGCCAGAAATATTCTCAAACTTCGCAACTTAAAATGACCATACTGCCAAATTTCGCTAAGTTTAGCACCAATTGCCAAAGCTAAAAATGGATATACAGGCATAACATACCACGGAAGCTTAGTTCTCATTAAAGAGATAGTTCCTAGGTAAACAATTGTACCAATAATAATTAGACGACTCCAGGAAGTATGACGTTTTTTCCAGGCTAGATAAAAACCTCCTGGTAAAAATAATAGCCAAGGAAAACTATACTTAATTATCTCAATTAAATAGTACCAGGGAGGCCCGTTATGACCTTCAACAGATTCTGTAAGGCGATTAAAGGTTTGTGCTTGAAAATTAACTTGGAAAAAATTTTCGCCATAATGTTGCAATTGAGCAGTAAACCAAGCGATCGCGGGTGCAATTCCTAAAAATATTCCCACTAATAAATAGGGACTTTTTAACAGAGCAAACTGCCGATCTGCAATGAGGAATAAACAAGCGATCGCCCCTAGCGGCAAAACTATCATTCCTTTAGTTAGAGTGATTAACCCTAGACAAAATCCCACACCTAGAGCATACCGAGGATTCTGACGTGCTTTTAGCAAACAAAACAACAACAGCAAGAAAAAGGTAATAGTTGTACCATCTAGCATTGCTAACCTTCCGTGACGCAGCACAGGCAACATCGTCAGGTAAACTAAAGCGGCAAACAAAGCTGATAAACTTTCCTTAAAAAGCGAACATCCCACCAAGTAAAGCAAAGGCACTCCCAAGGCAGTTAACACTGCACCCGGTAAACGTGTTGTCCACTCATTCACGCCTCCGATAGAGTAAGTCCAAGCAACTAGTAAGTGCATCAGTGGTGGCTTATTATGATAAGGTTCACCTGCCAAAGTGGGGTAAAGCCAATGCATTGAACCAAGTGGGGCACGCCAAATTTCCCGGGCAACCTGTGCCACAGTACCTTCATCCCAATCTCGTAAAGGGGAGTTTCCCAAAAACATCAACCATAGAACTAGAGATATTACTAGTAGGCCAAATAACCATTCTTTTTCTCGGAATAGACGCATATCTAAAATTGGTATCATCATCTCAAACCTCCAGGATATGCTCACAAAAGCTTGCTTTCGATGGCATCATAGCAGCTTGTTAAACCAGTCTTCCGCGACAGGGAAGTGTTGAGCAGCTTTTGCTGAAACAATAAATACTTTGGTATTATTTCATAGTTTTTGGATGACAGATATAATTTATGAAACCAACTTCCTATATAACATTATTAAAATTAGTGAAATCTTCGTTCAATAGGCTATTAAATTCTTTTCCATCCCCAGTTATTAGATACTTGGTTATTGGCATTATATTTGCAGTACTGATTCGATTAGTTTGTGTTCCTAATCAATCATCTGATTATAAATCTTTCTTAGAGCCTTGGTATGATTTCATAGCATCTCATGGCGGCTTTAGCGCCCTTAAGTATAGTTTTGCCGATTATACACCCTCATATCTTTACTGGATTTTAATTTCTGCCACCTTGCTGTCTGGATTACCGAAAATTTTGGCAATCAAGCTTTTGGCAATGACTGTTGATTTTCTTTGTGCCTTTTTTACTTACAAAATTGTTCGACTAAAATACCCACAAGGTAATCAACCTATCTTTGCTTTTTTGGCAGTTATCTTAAGTCCAACTGTTATATATAATAGTGCCCTCTGGGGTCAATGTGACAGTATCTATACAACGGGATTGATTGCCTGTATTTACTTTTTATCTATTCAAAAACAAATTCCAGCCTTACTCAGTTTTGGCGTAGGACTTTCTTTTAAGTTACAAGCAATGTTTTTAGCACCATTATTATTAATTCTATTAGTTAAAAACAGAATTAATTGGTATTATTTACCCTTAATTCCGGTGGTATATATAATTTCAGTTTTGCCGCCTTGGTTCATAGGAAGAGAGATACAAGAATTGCTATTAATTTACTTTAGCCAAGCTAATAAATACAAGGAATTGACTAAAGGCGCACCTAATATTTATCAATGGATTCCTAACAATTTTTATAATATTGTTGTCCCTATAGGTTTAACGTTAACGATATCTGCAATATTTTTATTGGTATATATTGTTTATAAAAGTAGGTTAAAAATTACTCAAGACAGACTGATACACTTAGCTACCATCTCAGTTCTATTTATGCCGTATATTCTTCCAAAAATGCATCAAAGATATTTTTATCCTGCTGATATACTTTCAATTATCTTTGCTTTTTACTTTCCCCGATATCTTTGGGTAGCGATAGTTGTACAAATGGCATCACTTTTTAGCTATTTAGGAACTCCTATATTTATCCAGTTGTTTTCTATCCCTTTAGGTTTTACGCTTTGGTTTATTGTCTGCAAGTGTGATGTGATTTATCCAAAATTAAGGTCTGAACTTTCATCAAATACAAATAGTAATTTATAGTTCAACAATGAGGATATTAATAAAAAAATAACTGCAAAAATGAATAATATTAAAGCAATTATCGGCATTAGTATCTTAGTTTTATTTATTTCTAGCAGCTTACGACACGAATTATTTAATTCATCTGGGGATTTAGCATTTTTTGACCAAATAATTTACTTAATTAGTCAGGGAAAAGCGCCAGTTTCGTCTGTACTTGGTTTTCATGCTTTAGCCGATCACGCTGCTTGGATTTTATATCCTTTAGCTTTACTGTACAAAATTTACCCTAGCGTTTATTGGTTGTTTGCGGTACAGTCTGTTGCTTTAGCGTTAGGTGCTTTACCTACATATTTGCTGGCACTGCAAGCAGGTTTAAAAGAAAATTTAGCAGTGGCAATGGTGGCTGTATATTTAATGTATCCAGTGGTGTACAACAGCAATTTATGTGATTTTCACCCAGATACGATCGCAGTACCTGCACTTTTGACAGCAGTTTTCGCTGCTAGAACTAGAAAACTAGTTTGGTTTTGTCTCAGTATTCTTTTGGTATTGGGTTGTAAAGCCGTATTGTCACTGACTGTAGTCGCTATGGGGATTTGGTTACTCTTGTTTGAAAAGCGACGTTTATATGGTGCGATCGCAATTATTAGCGGAATTATATGGTTTTTAATTGCTAATAGCATTATCATCCCTTATTTTGGTAGCGAAGCAGCGCTACTTAACCGTCACCTTTATCGCTATAGCTATTTGGGAAGCTCATTTCCTGAAATGGTACAAATATTAATTCACCAACCAGAAATCATTTTTAACAATCTTTTTTCAATTTTAAACTTAGAATATTTATGTTTTTTATTATTACCTGTTGTTTGGAGTTTAAGACCACAGTTTATCATACCTCTGATAAGTATAATTCCTTGTGTAGTACTAAATTTACTTGCCGATCATCCTTCGCAAAAAAACTTAGTTTTGCATTACTCTTTACCAGCAATTCCATTTCTTATTGTAGTTGGAATTTCCAGCCTAGGAGCAGGTAAAGCATGGATAAAACAAAGACGAGCAATTGTTTTGTGGTCTCTAGTTTGGTTTTTTGCTTTAGGTAAATTTTGGTTCTTTAGTTCAAAATATCTCCACAATGTAGACACTTGGACAGCTACAAAAGAAGCACTTGCTCTAGTTAAAACTAAAAATAGCGTTTTAACTACAGATATAATTACTCCACATCTAACCCATAGACAGTTGATTAGTTTTAAATATAATCCTTCTCAAGACATTGCTGAATTAAATAAGTTTCATTATATCTTGCTCAATGTCCGTCATCCAGGTTGGGCTGCAAGTTCAGAATCTCTTTCTAACTTAGTAAACATTTTGAAAAATCAATCAAAATTTAACTTAAAATATCAGCAAGACAATGTATATCTTTTTGAAAAAGCTATTAGTTAATGTTAAGTCTGGCTAAAAAACTGAGTCAGCTTGGTTAATACCAGAAATCATTGATAATGACGCTCCATGTTACCACTGAAGGAAACAGCAACTTTGTAACCAATGCGAATGCCGAAAAGTCGAGCAAATGGGTGTTCATTACGTAAATACCGCGCCAATTCTATACCTATTTTATCAATTGCGTATTCACCTGTTTCTATCTCAATAATTACCATTCTACCAATGTTTTCTTCTCGTTCCACTTGTTGAAAAATGGTTTGTTTATATAGTTCTTTCGCACGTCGTGTAACTTCTTCGCAGTTTAAAAGTATGCTTTGCACGTTTTTGTTCCTTTGTTCCTACTGTGTACTAATTCTACTTAATTATCTGTTGTGGCTTAAAACTGAATTTTCTACATCTGTTATCTTTGGGTTAAGCAAGAAGACAAATAGCAATCACCTGATTTTCTTTCTCTGACAAATGAATCAATTTCAGACTATGGCTATTTCAAATGACTAAAATACACCCAAGACAGCTTGGAGTCAGGAGTCAGAATATAAAGTTCTCCTGAATTCTGGTTTTGGACTCCCCAATAACCGGGCATATTGCATTCAACTGAGAACCGCTATAATTCCGCAGCTAACACCCTACCTTCAACTGATTCAAACTCATCTTCTAGTAAATATAACTTAGCTTCATCATAGTTATTAGTAGAAAATACAACTTTATAACCCTGTGCTGGATCGTAAATCTGACAGTTATCTTCACTGTCGCAAAGCAATAAAAGAACATACGGAGGGGAATGACTTGGATCTATCCATACTTCCGTAAATTTCCAGTTATTCTTCATTGGATTTTGTGGGGGAATAACGCGGTATTCGTCGTCTGCATTAGACAGACATATTCAAACAAAAAAACGGTAGAACAATTAATACTCTACCGTTTGCTAATTTTTTATTTGAGACTTAAATCCCAAACCCTAAATCTTACTCAACACCTTGGGGTAACAATTCCCGACGCTGCTGAGAACTAACTTGCACAACGCCATTTTCATCCACATCAACAAGGGCTGTATCGCCATCCTTAATGCGACCAGACAGAATTTCTTCTGCTAGGCTATCTTCTAACAGGCGCATAATTGCCCGACGTAATGGCCTTGCGCCGTAGCTGGGACTGTAACCTTCAGTGATCAACCGATCCTTGAAGCGGTCTGTGACTTCTAAGGTGATACCTTTTTCGGTCAGACGACCAAATACTTCCTTGAGCATAATTTCGGCAATTTGGGTCACTTCAGGCTTGCTCAACTGACGGAAGACGATAATTTCATCGAGTCGGTTCAGGAACTCTGGACGGAAGTACTGTTTGAGTTCTTCGTTCACCAAAGAGCGAATCCGGTTGTAAGTTGACTCGCTGGCATCTTCGGAGAATTCAAAGCCGATACCGCTACCGCCTTTTTCAATTACCTTAGAACCAATATTGGAAGTTAATATCAGCAAGGTGTTCTTGAAGTCCACCGTGCGACCTTTGGCATCAGTTAACCGTCCGTCTTCCAAAATTTGCAGCAGCATATTGAATACATCGGGGTGTGCTTTTTCGATTTCGTCGAACAACACCACGGTGTAAGGACGCCGCCGCACGGCTTCGGTCAGCTGACCACCTTCGTTATAACCAACATAACCTGGAGGGGAACCAATCAGCTTGCTGACGGTGTGACGCTCCATGTATTCGGACATATCTAAGCGGATCATCGCTTCTTCGGAACCGAAGAAGTAAGCAGCTAAGGATTTCGCCAACTCGGTTTTACCTACACCAGTAGGCCCAGAGAAGACAAAGCTAGCTATGGGTCGATTAGGATTCTTCAAACCGACACGAGCGCGACGAATTGCTCGTGAAACTGCCTTCACAGCTTCGTCTTGACCAATTAAACGCTGGTGCAAGGTGTCTTCCATGTGCAGCAGCTTTTCAGATTCAGATTCGGTGAGTTTGTTCACCGGTACTCCAGTCCAAGAAGCGACAATGTGAGCAATGTCTTCTTCTGTAACTACAGGTTCTTCACCTTCTGTGCCAGTTGCATTGGTCTTGCTTTGAGCGATCGCCCGGATTTCGGCTTTGATTTCCATCTCGCGATCGCGCAATTCTCCAGCTTTGTCAAAGTCTTGAGAGCGCACTGCGTCATCTTTTTCTTTTAATATCTGACGCAGTTCTTTGTCTAACTCTTTGGCTGCGGGTGGCAGTTGGGAGTTAATCAAGCGCACTCTAGAACCAGCTTCATCAACTAAGTCGATGGCTTTATCTGGGAGGTAGCGATCGCTAATGTAACGGTCTGATAACTTCGCCGCCGCAACCAATGCTTCGTCGGAGATTTTCAGTTTGTGGTGTTGCTCGTAGCGTTCGCGCAAACCATATAAAATTTCAATTGTTTCATCAACTGTAGGTTCGCCAACCATTACTGGTTGGAAACGCCGCTCTAGAGCTGCATCTCGCTCGATGTGCTTCCGGTATTCATCTAGGGTTGTAGCACCGATACACTGCAACTCACCTCTGGCCAAAGCTGGCTTGAGGATATTTGCTGCGTCAATAGCACCTTCTGCTGCCCCCGCACCAATTAAGGTGTGTACCTCATCAATCACGAGAATGACATTACCCGCCGAGCGGATTTCATCCATGATTTTTTTCAAGCGTTCTTCAAATTCACCCCGGTATTTGGTTCCTGCTACGAGCAAACCAATATCCAGTGTGACAACGCGTTTATCTTCGAGGATGTCAGGGACATCTTTGGTGGCAATGCGTGAAGCTAAACCTTCAGCGATCGCAGTCTTACCAACTCCTGGTTCCCCAATCAGCACTGGGTTATTCTTAGTCCGGCGACCCAATATCTGGATCACCCGCTCAATTTCTTTAGCGCGTCCCACCACTGGATCGAGCTTATTGTCTATTGCCATCTGGGTCAGGTTGGAGCCAAATTCATCCAGAGTCGGGGTTTTTGTGCGCCCGGATGAACCACCTGGTGAAACTTCGGCAGTTTCTCCCAACATACGGATGACTTGGGTTCTTACCTTAGATAGATCCACACCGAGGTTTTCTAGCACCCTGGCTGCGACGCCTTCCCCTTCGCGGATTAGGCCCAACAGCAGATGCTCGGTGCCAATGTAGTTATGCCCCAGTTGGCGTGCTTCTTCCAAGGAGAGTTCTAAAACTCGCTTTGCCCGTGGCGTAAACGGAATTTCCACGGCAACAAAGCCTGATCCCCGTCCTATAATTTTTTCAACTTCAATTCGGGCATCTTTGAGATTGACGCCCATTGATTTCAGCACCTTCGCAGCCACCCCAGTGCCTTCGCCAATCAGACCCAAGAGGATCTGCTCGGTTCCAACAAAGTTGTGACCTAAACGGCGGGCCTCTTCTTGGGCCAGCATGATTACCTTAATGGCTTTTTCTGTGAAGCGCTCAAACATGGCTTTATCCCATCATCTGCGGTCGTGCCGGTATGCTGATTTTAGCACAGGCAAAGCTTTTGGATGCCTGTATAACAGATTATAGACATCCTGAAGCTATGACTTGGTAATTGTTAACTATTGACTACTTTTATCTAGCTAGTATACTGAGGAGCTTTATTTTACCAGGGTTTTTGGAATTTCTTACAAAGCAATTGACAAAAAAAGGCAGTAGAAATTACCAGAAACTTTAGTTGTGACTTCTTGCCCATTAATATAATAAGAATTGTATCGAGCAGAAAGTGCCGGGAAATATAAAGCTTACACAGCATAACTCCTACGCTTTTAAGCGTGGGTTTTGTAAGCTCGAATTGCTTTCCTCCTTAATGCTGGAATTTAGTATTTTTTTAATCAGAATTTTTAAATGATTTTATTTTTGTCTTTGTTGCAAAAAGCACATACATAAAACCAAATTATGATTTTTTTATATTGAAAAAGATATTAAAATCAATATTTTGGTGAATTTACGAAAAATTAGCGCCCAGTTTTCCAGTATGAGTACTGGGACTTCCAAATAATAAATTACTCAAAAAAATCAATATAAACCAAAACAGTAATGATTATCATTACTGTTTAATGGTGATTTTATTATTTGTAAGTCACTAAGTTCTGACGAACTCAAAAATAGCAGCAGGCAGATGCAAAAAGCTAAACAGCCCCACTGTTTCTATTAAACAAAATAGCTGCTGTTTTCAAAATCAGCTTTAAATCGTACAACAAACTCCAATTTTTTTGATACTGCAAATCTAGACGAATTACATCCTCAAAATTAATTACTGTAGAACGTCCATTTACTTGCCATTCACCAGTCATACCCGGCTTAACGTCCAAACGTTGCCACTGTGGTGCTTCATAGCGTTCTACTTCATCAGGTGTAGGGGGTCTAGTGCCTACTAAACTCATGTCTCCCTTGAGGATGTTCCAAAATTGGGGTAGTTCATCTAAACTTGTTCGCCGTAAAAAGCGCCCTACTTTGGTAATTCTAGGATCGTTTTTATTTTTGAAGAAAGCACCTTTGGCTTGGTTTTCTACTAGGAATTTCTTCGCTTCTGCATCCATACACATGGAGCGGAATTTCCAAATTTTAAACCGCTTTCCCATCCAGCCACAGCGAGTTTGACTAAAGAAAATAGTACCAGGATCGTCTATTTGAATTGCGATCGCAATGGGAATAAACAAAACTCCTGTAATTACTAAACCTACCACTGATCCTACAATGTCTATAAACCGTTTCATCCAAGATGCCACAGAAGGATGAGTTGCAGGTAAATGCTCTATCTGACGAGAACTTGTTTTGTGAATATGTATTAAGTTTTGCTGTTCTATTAGTGACTCGTTATCAAAGAATTGTAAGCTAAAAATCTGATCCAATCCCGTTAGTTTTAGGACTGACATTACCTCAGGTGTCACATTACGCAGTCTTAATGCAATTCCTTTTGACTCAGCGTATTTGAAATTACTAACTAATGCACCTAAACCACTACTATCCATAAAAGTAGTTTGGTGAAAGTCAATGATCATCTGTTTGAGATGTGAATTGGCTTGAATTAAGCTTTGGCAAGTTTGCTTAAAGCTTACAGCCTCCAATACGCTAAATCGGTCTGACATTTGCACTATGGCCGTGTCATTTAAAGAAGTAACTGAAAAATCTATTTCAGTGGATTGGCTAGTCATAAAGCTTTGAGTTTTTATTATCCTGTTGTGATGCAATCTACCGAACCGAACATTAATAGCTGTGTGTTCTGAGATAAATAATATTTATGTAATTCTCAAACTACAATTTGTAGGCTATTAGTGAATCACTGAAAGAAAAAAGATAAATAAATTACCTTTGCTGCAACTGTAGACTTTTGTAACTCACCAAATGCTGAAATATTCTGTTCGATTGCTAGTACACTATTCTGTTAAAAGGTGTCCTATTTCTTTACCAGGCTGATACATAAGCTTTATTCAGCAAATGCAGAACAGTTAATTAACTCAACCGAACAACTGCTTTCTCTGGAGGATACTGCACCAAAAGGTAATCAGTGAGCCTAGGAGTATTAAATATATTTTTATGAAAATAGGGAGGCGGCTCCAACACTGCTTTTTCCAGTTCATCTAAAGATACAAAACTTTTTATACCTAATGGCGCAACAGCTTGAGTAAATAACAATTGATGATCATCAACGTGCTCGCCATAGCGTTTTAGCCTTGGTAAAAGCATAAAACGCGCTCCTTGTGCTGCAAGCATCCGTGTAGAGCCTTGTCCAGCATGAGATATAACCAACCGAGAGGACTCTACTAACTTGACTAGCTCATCTAAGGTAACTGTTGGCACTAAAGTAACTTGAGGATATCTTTTTAATGCAGAAACATCGCTGTAACCATACTGCAAAAACACAGGTTCAGAAATGACACCACGGTCTATTAACATTTTCAACCACAATACTGCACGGTCAAATGGAAATGAAACTGTCCCTAGTGTCATTAAAATCATGATGCATATCCTTTAAAAATTGCTTTAGGGTATTTCTTGCATAACTCTGGCCATTGGACATAAAACTCATCACATATTGAGTAGATTAATTTGCCTGAAATACTCAATTCTTCGGCACGAGAAATACTCTCAATATAAATGAATTTGATTCCCAAAAGTTTAGCTATAAATGCAAAATTGACAGCAATGCTAGCTCCAGTCGATAGAATTACGTTGGGTTTCTCATTACGTAATATTTTAAAAGTTTGAGGAAGATTAAGTATGAGAGCCAACCAATCTCTTGGTGCTTGATAAGGCAACCAATGGACTCTCTCATTTTTTTCAAGTGCTTCTGTATCTCTTTTATAGTCACTGACCCATACTCTTTCATGCAGTGACCAGAAAGACTTCAAACTTTTCATGGTTGCAAAGTGACCACCTGATGTGCATACTAGCATTAATTTCATAGTGTCTGATTTTCCTCACAACAGCTAAAACACTTCATAAAATCATCTTCAATTCTAATAAAGCTTTAGTTCATTAACGTTCTTTAATTACTCTCTACTAAATAATATTGAATTAAAAATTTTTACCTTGCTTCTCTCTACTTCGTTACAAACAATGATTTTTTAACTTTGCTAAACAAGCGAGGATTTCAAACAGATTCAAGAACACTACATTATTTTTCTTTCCTCAAAAATATAAAAAAGGGTTTAAGAACTTTTCTCGCTATTTGTTTTCGTATTGATTAATCTGAATTTTTTGTAAATTACAAGCATTAACTAATACCTTACATAGATTTCATCTTTACTTTTTTACGAAAATTATCATTATATTTCGCTGTATTACCTGCATCAAAAATTACGATCTTTAACTTTTTTACTCAAGGTTTAAAATAACATAATACTAATTTCGTCTTTTGTAAAACCTATAAGTATTTATGGCAACCATCACAATTACAAATGAGTACACACATAATATAGGCTAATTTAAACATTTGGTCTGGGGTATGGCTTTATATGGCGGCGATTACAGCCAAAGTTGTTCTGTGTAAGTTTGCTCAAAATTTATCTTTGATATTTGGATATAAGTTTATTTACGGAACACTACACTACTTACTTAATTATCATTACTGCGGAAGTCATGTAAAGTTTTTTACAAAAACTTTACAAAATCTTCATTGTTTTTCAGATTAAGTATTCTCTAATACATAGAATATATTTGTAGTAAATATTTTCAATACACATCTGTTAAAAGTAAGATTTTTCCTAAAAAGTACTAGGACTTAGGTAAAATATCTCTCAAACTCTTATTTCTAGGTGCTTCTGTAGTTCGTTATTCTATAACTCGTACCTAAGTGCTAAATTTTGTAAAAAATAATTGGATATTTGTTAAAAGTGCCTAAATAAGCAGCGTAGCTTTAGCCCACTACAGGCATCGCTTGCGAATAGAGACTTTTAATACCGCAAAATCCCTGTTGATTATTGAGCCAATGCTGCTACTGGGGAAATCACAAGTAAAAAATATATCTTGGCTTATTTAAAAATCTCTACTGAATAATAAGTTTTACTTATAAAGGTTTGTAAATAAATTTTGTAGGCAAGGAACTTATCTTTACATAATCTTTATAAATGTATTTGTACATAGTACATTAATGCTAAACTTTGGATATAAAGTGCGATCGCTATCATCTCATCTTGATCTACTAAGGCAAGATTTCTAAATTCTTACCTTTTAAGTATCTTTTATCGCTTTGGGAAAAATGAACGATTTTACGTCATTACAGCCAACGGAAGATTAAGGTTTCATCCTGTTTTGATGAAAGCTGTTTACGGGCGATCGCCAGTGGTAGATATAAACAAATAGAAATATTTTTTAAGAGAAGGTTAAGTAAGATCAAGTATGTAAACCACCCGATGCTGCCTTTCAGAACAAGGTAGATTTACGGTGAATTAATTAAAAAGTAAGTGCCAAGAGGATTTATCTAGACGATCGCTGACAATGGAATACCACTGGTCTAAAGTTGCTTTAAATTTGGGGTGTTGTAAATCTGGGAGCCAAAGAATCAGGGCGTCCTCATCGTTATCTTGGTAGTAATGCCGCCGCCGCCCCGCTGTTTTAAAGCCAAATTTTTGATATAAAGATATAGCCCCCAAATTAGAAGCTCGCACTTCGAGAGTAGCTCGCTCCATTTTGCGATCGCAAGCTGTCTTGATAAGTGAATATAATAAAGCCTGTCCTAAACCTTGACGATGATATTCGGGATGAACCGCCAAAATTGTGATGTGGGCTTCATCTAAAATTGACCAAAAGCAACCCATTCCCAGCAGTCTTGAATTAGAGACAGAGGAAAATAAACCTAGCAAATCGCTGTTGGGGCTGTCTAACTCTCTTTGGTAGCCCTCCATTGTCCATAGTCCGCCAAAACAGGCTTGATCCAGTTCCAACAATGCACTTAGATGCTCTGAAGTCAGTAGTTGAATTTTTAAGTCTAATGAGATCACATTTATTGAATAACGTTACAAACCCTTTGTACACTGGGAATCGGGAGACAAACTCAAAGCCCGTAATTTGAACAAGGAAAATTTTTATAGTTATGGTATCGACTCACCCCACTGGGGTTCAACATTCTGGAAGTCAATATTTACCTCAAAGGCACGACACCAGCAACGCAAATTCATCGCCTAATCAAGAACTTTTACCATTGACTGCTAGAGTTCATCATCATGACCTCTTGGAAATTGGTGGGTGTGATGTCACAACCCTAGTTGAGCAGTTTGGTTCCCCTTTATATATTTTAGATGAAGAAACCCTGCGTTCGGCTTGTCAGCAATACCGAGATGCTTTCAAGCAATACTACAAGGGTGAATCTCAAGTATTGTACGCCTCAAAAGCTTGGAATTGTTTAGCAGTTTGTGCGATCGCCGCATCAGAGGGTTTAGGAATCGATGTCGCCTCAGGTGGTGAACTCTATACTGCGTTGCAAGCAGGCGTCAATCCTGAGAAAATCTATCTTCATAGCAACAATAAATCTCGTGAAGAACTGATTTTTGCCACAGAATTCGGTTGCACCATTGTCGTGGATAACTGGCACGAGTTACGCACTTTGGTAGAAATTGTCAAAACGGCAAATTCCACCACCGTACAGCCTCGATTCTTGTTGCGTTTGACTCCGGGTATTGAATGTCACACACATGAATATATCCGCACGGGGCAATTAGATAGCAAATTTGGCTTTGATCCGAATGAGTTAGAGGAATTATTTACTTTTGTTAGTAAAGAATCTGTCATTAACTGCGTAGGGTTACATGCTCATATCGGTTCCCAAATTTTTGAGCGCCAACCGCATCGAGATTTAGCGGCTCTGATGGTAAAGTGGTTACGTGATGCGGCGAAGTATGGTTTACATTTGACAGAGTTAAATGTCGGTGGCGGTTTAGGTGTTAAGTATATAGAATCAGACGATCCCCCTAGTATTGAAGAATGGGTGAAACCGATTTGTGAGGTAATTCAAGAAGCTTGTGTAGCTGAAAATTTACCTTTGCCAAAATTACTGTGTGAACCAGGGCGATCGCTAATTGCAACTTCTTGCGTCACTGCCTATACTATTGGTTCATCCAAAGTCATCCCAGAAATTCGTACCTACGTGGCAATTGATGGAGGAATGTCTGACAATCCCCGCCCGATTACTTACCAATCAGTTTATCGGGCAGTCGTTGCCAATAAAATGTCTTCTCCCTTGAACCAAACAGTGACAATTGCTGGTAAACATTGTGAATCAGGAGATATTGTGATTAAAAATGCACTACTCCCAAAAACTGAACCAGGGGATATTCTCGTAGTTATGGGAACTGGTGCGTACAATTACAGTATGGCATCTAACTACAACCGCTTGCCCCGACCGGCAGCAGTCGTAGTAGCAAATGGCGAAGCAAATTTAATTTTGCAACGTGAAACTTATCAAGACTTAATTAGACAAGATCGTCTACCAGAAAGACTGAAAATTTAGTCATTTGTCCTTGCTCATTGGTCATTAGCCAGGAAATAATTACAAATGACTAATGACTAATAACTAATGACTAAATGTAATTAGAGGCAAAAGTGTAATCCAGATGTCATGAGAGATTGGTGGAAGCAATGGCTGACAAACCTGGGATGGTCACAGTCCTTGCTACTTGGGACTCTGGATATCATGTTAGTGCTGGCGCTGACTTACATGATACTGGTTATTATTAGTGAGCGCCGGACACTGTGGATGGTGAGGGGATTCATTATCTTAATGCTAGCCTCAGCATTAAGTGGCAGATTAGGGCTACCTCTGCTCAGTTTTGTACTAGAAAAATTGGTGATTGGTTGTGCTGTGGCAATGGCAGTTGCTCTCCAGTCAGAGTTTCGGCGTTTTTTAGAGCAATTGGGGCGTGGCGAATTCCGCCAGCTGTTTCAACCAGATCGGCTGGCAATCCCTAAATCTGATAGTGTAATTGATGAAATTGTTGAGGCTGTTAAAGAATTGTCAAAAAACCGCATTGGAGCTTTACTAATTGTGGAAACCACAGGACCAATTGATGAGCGAGATTTTTCTGTGCCAGGTGTAAAGCTAAATGCGGAAGTTTCTAAAGAACTGATCCAGACAATTTTTCAGCCGAAAACTTTGTTACACGATGGGGCGACACTAATTCGTGGCTCACGGATCGTGTCATCAGGTATAATTTTACCACTTTCGGGACGCACAGCCTCGCGCCAGTTGGGAACACGCCACCGGGCGGCAATGGGAATTACTGAGCGGGTCGAAAATTGCATTTGTGTCGTTGTATCTGAAGAAACGGGTTCTATTTCCTTAGCGGAACGGGGAACCCTAAATAGACCACTGACGATTAGGAAGCTGAAAGAATCATTAGAGGCTCTTTTGTCTCCAACCGTAGATAGGGAAGCTGTTGCTCCTGGTCTGTTGAGCTTTGTTCGTCGGATAGGTGGCAAGACACTAGCACTGGTTTCACGTTTACTCGGATTACCATCGACCGCTTCTCGAGATAAAAAATGACAGGACAACATACTAAACTGCAAGATTTGCCCACAGACTTAAAACGAGAACTATTGCCGCAGCACGTTGCGGTAATTATGGATGGCAATGGTCGATGGGCTAAACGTCAGGGTCTACCCCGAATTATGGGTCATAAACGAGGAGTAGATGCTCTCAAGGATTTACTTCGCTGTTGTCAGGATTGGGGAATTCAGGCGCTGACAGCTTATGCTTTTTCAACGGAGAACTGGAAAAGACCGCAGGAAGAAGTAGATTTTTTGATGACTCTGTTTCAAAGAGTTTTGCGCCAAGAA
This sequence comes from Nostoc flagelliforme FACHB-838, assembly GCF_014698065.1. Classification (GTDB taxonomy): domain Bacteria; phylum Cyanobacteriota; class Cyanobacteriia; order Cyanobacteriales; family Nostocaceae; genus Nostoc; species Nostoc flagelliforme_B. The sequence goes on along the minus strand of NZ_JACJSI010000005.1, from coordinate 30,025 downwards.
CTGCGGGAAATGGTCGAAGAGAATGTTCAAATTAAGTTTGTCGGCAATTTGCAAGACCTGCCGCGATCGCTCCAACAAGAAATATCCCGTTCAATGGAAGAAACCAAAAATAATCGTGGTATCCGGTTTTCGGTAGCAACTAATTATGGCGGACGGCAGGAAATTTTACAAGCTTGTCAAGCGATCGCAAAACAAGTTCAGCAAGGTCTGCTACACCCCGATGAAATTAATGAACAGGTGTTTGAGAGCCACTTGTACACAGCCGGAATTACTGACCCAGATTTGTTAATTCGCACCAGTGGAGAAATGCGCCTCTCAAATTTCCTTCTCTGGCAAATGGCTTATGGAGAAATCTACATTACCGATGCTCTCTGGCCCGATTTTGACCGGGCTGAGTTTCACCGTGCCTTATGTGCCTACCAACAACGCGAACGACGATTTGGAAAAGTATAAAATAGTAAGTACATTTATTAAGCCGCTAGGATGCGTTAGCGAAGCTACAAGATTGGCGATCACACTAAAATTTAATAAACTCAATGATGGCTATTGATATGGTATCAATTCCTATCACCCTGGAACAACTCATTAAGGCTGTGCAACAGTTGCAACCAGAAGAACGGGCAAAGGTTGCCAGAGGGTTGGTTTTAGTGGATTTACGTTCAGATTTGAGGGCTTTAATTCAAGAACTTTATGCTCAACCCCCGGTTGATGACATTACAGATGAAAATATTATGGCTGAAATTAAGGCTGTGCGCCAGCAATCTTACCAAACATGAGGTTTCGAGTGGTCAACTTATGGCATCTGATTGCTGGGTGTTGATTCTTTTTTAAACATGATTGCGGCTTAATTTCCGTACCCTTTTTACGATGAACTAGACTCAGCACTTCATTTATGGCCCAGAAAACACAGCTTGCTCTACATCATCCCGACTAAGAGAATACTTAAATGAGCGTTGGATATCTTGCCCATTTTCTCCAGATTGGACGTATCGTACTACGATTTGCTCAACATCAAGCCATAATTCAGCTTGCCAATTGGGGCGCTGCACATGCCAGCAATGCCTCTGTGTTTCATCTTGTTGACATCCTTGGTCTTTTAGCCACTGCTCAATTTGTGGCAGAGGATGATTATATAGAGGGGTATCGGAGGGAAGAAGAGGCATAGGAATGTTAGATTTTGGATTAGGGAATTTTGTAATTTTTAATTATCTAGGGGTAATTAGTTGCAACAATATAGATAATCTGCTGTTGTATAAATGCAGCTGGTTGCAGCAAATGGGAATGGATCGCAGCCTCGCCACGAGTTAAGCCAATGGCAACTGCTAATAACAGACAACCTACAAATGTTAACACCAGCATAAATAAAGCAAAAATTTCACCAGATGAGAGGGGGCGATCGCTCGCGTCGAGGTAAGCTGATTTTGACCAGTCATGAGAACGCGAGACGGGATGATTCAAATCAGGAGGTGGTTGAATCACGCCAAAGCGGGAATAGCCGATTTTTAAATCGTAGCGGAAGCGACGTTCTGGATGGCTAAGGGTGGCGTAAGCTTCATTAATTTGCTGAAATTTGGGAGTAGCGATCGCAGTCGGCAAATCTGTAGTATCAGGATGATAGCGTTTGCTCAGTTCCCGATAAGCGCGACGAATTTCAATTACCGATGCCCAGGGATGCAGTCCTAGCAGGGAGTAATAAGTTGGTTCACTGCTTTGTGGCATTGCCCCGTTTTGATTCACGGCTGTTTGAGTCACCTTGCAATCAAGTTTTTTTTAATATTGTAAACCTCTGCCCATTCCACAGAGGAAAAAATGGCTGATGAGGTTCTGGCATCATGGCCAAGCCTTTTATAGGTGAGGACTTGAATGGGTTGTATTTATATACTGTACAATAGTATTCAGAGGGGCGAACGTCGGCTTTATGCCGTGTGTCCGAGTAGAAATTCTACTTAGACCTAGCCCCTTTTAGCTTTTCAAGAGTTAATATATTGCGATCGCCATACCACTCTCCATAAGGTTTGTTACGATTATCGTCCAAGTCCATAATGAGTCTATATTTCTTGGCAAGGGGCAGAAAAAACTGGTCATCGTCGCGTTCATAGCATCGCTGTATAGCCCACAGGTAATAGTCGATGACTTGTAAACCAGCAACCTCAGATGGATAAGTAGGCTCAATGATAATCGAACTATTTGAACTAATTTTCCATTGGACTCAAAGTTTTTCTGAGCTTGGTTAATGGCTTGTTCTAGTGCTTCTTCGCGTGCTGCCTTACCGCGTCTGGCAATAGCAATATGGATAACATCTGCTTTATGCAACAGATTTTTGAACACCCGTGTTATGAGATCGTCATAAATTGCGTTCTGCTGAAGCTTTGTACTTAAGGTCTTAAAGTTTGCTTTTGCTGATTCTGCCATATCAGCTTTACTCCGAATTGCAATGAGAACTTTGATATCGAAGTTTAGGTTCAACAATAATGAGAATGTTCTCTGGCTGGTGTTTCGTACCCGCATGAAAAATGGCGATATCAAGTCTTCTGCGTTTTCCACCCCCCGTTTTGATTGAGAATTCGCAGTGCAGATCCTCTCGGTTATAGCCGTATTCCTCAACTAAACTACGAGCTACCCTTTGTCGAACATATTCCTCGGGCGTATCGTTTCGCAGAACATTAGGATGAACGTAGCAAGGTATTTTCCCCGATGGAACCAACAAGATTGCCTCGTTGGTCGTTTGTGAGTTATCGGTAGCTGTTTTGCAGTCAAAGTGCAATTTCCTCGAAGGCTTGGTGGGTCTACAATACCTGATTTTAAGCCAGACGTACTATTTCAACACCAAATACAACATTTTATATGCTGAGTTCAAGGTTACTTGCTGCCATTGATTTTGAGTGATATGTCGCCTAAATCACAACTATAGATTACTTAAGTACTTAATTATTGATGTGAGTCAGGATTAATACACTACTTTATCCCTAACGTATTAAATCAGCACGGGGTTTAAAGGTTTCAATTTGCCGTAACTTTTCGTAAAGCTCCCGTTCTTCTTGACTAATATTTTTCGGTGTAACTATTTGAATTTCTACTAATTGATCGCCACGTTTTCCGTCATCATTAGGATAACCTTTATTACCTAGTCTAAATTTTTGACCAGACCTAACTCCAGGAGGGGTGGTCATTTTCACAGGGCCATCAAGAGTAGGTGCTTCTACTTGTCCTCCTAAAACTGCCTCACTGGGAGTAACGGGAACCTGGCAGATGATATTTAAACCGTCTAGTTTAAATAATGGATGAGGCTCAACGGTAATTTTTAAGTATAGATCGCCACCACCAACGCCTTGGTTTCGCAAACGGATGGTTTGGCCTGTTACCATACCGGGGGGCATATTAACTTCTAGCGATCGCCCATCTTCCAAGCGAATGCGTTCATTACCACCTTGATAAGCTTTTTCTAGTGGTAGCGTTAATCTGGCTTCTATATCCCGACGGGTAGTCCGAGGTGGGGGATTAACTGTATAGGCAACTTTTGTTCTGGGGGAACGAAACGGATCGCTATTATTGCCATTATTAGAATTACTTGCCCCACTCTTATTTTTAACGCCGATAACTTGATTAATAAAGCTTTCAAAATCTGAGTATTGGCTGGGATCTACCTCCTGATTACCGTTGCGATCGCTAGCGCTACTCTGCCAAGTTTTAGCCTTTGGTGTTTGTTTGTTGCCCGCAAAGCCTTTTTGCTTCCAGTAGCGGCTAAACTGGTCGTACTGCGATCGCTTAGCTGGATCGGAAAGAACTTCATAAGCCTCGCCTATATCCTTAAATTTTTCCTCAGATTCTTTGTTACCCGGATTAAGATCGGGGTGATATTGCCTTGCTAACCGCCGATAAACCTTTTTAATTTCCTCAGCAGAGGCATCTTTAGATACTCCTAAAATTTCGTAATAATCGCGGAAATTAGGCAAATTTTGCATAGTTCAGTTATTTAAATTTTAAATTTTAGATTTTGGATTAATTAAGAATTAGGAGAGAAAAATTATTAAGTTAAAAGTTAAGAGTTGAAAGATTTAATTTTTAACTCCTAACTCCTAACTTCTCACTCCTAACTTTTATTAAAAGTACTACAACCAATCATTGTCTTCTTCATCATCCCAGTTATCTTGGTAGGTGGGACGGGATTTGCGTGGAGGACGGCTTTCATAAGGGGAAGAACGGCTGTCCCGGCCATAATCTCTGCCATAGTCTCTGCCATAGTCTTTACTGTATGAGTCACGTTCTCGATATACATCTCTGGGAGATTCGCGTTCCCGTTCCTTATCACCGCCTGTAAAGATGTCACGGATAGTACCAAATAAATCGTCGTCTTCATCGTCAGCATAAGACTGGCGGACTTCCCGATTTAGTTCATAAAGAGCATCTTGCAAGTCGGCGTAGGCTTGATCAATACCGCGATCGCTATTTTCTCTAAGACTCTCTTTTAGGTCTCGGCAAATATTATCAATTCTTTGGCGGCGGTTTCGGGCAAACTGCATACCAAATTCCAGTGCTACTTCTCTGAGTTGTCGTTCTGCTTGGATAATCAACGCCTCTGAACGAGTCCGCTTTTCTACTCTTTCTTTACGTTCGCGATCGACATCAGCGTATTTCTGGGCATCCTGAATCATCCGATTCACTTCCGACTCGTTCAAGGTAGAAGCGCCTTGAATGGTAATACTCTGCTCTCGCCCAGTGGTTCTATCTAAAGCTGTTACCTGTAAAATACCATTAGCATCGATATCAAATGACACCTGAACTTGGGGAATTCCTCGCGGTGCTGGCGGGATACCATACAGCTTGAAACGTCCTAAAGACTTGTTATTTGCCGCCATTTCCCGTTCGCCCTGGACTACGTGAATTTCCACAGTATTTTGGTTATTTTCAGACGTGGAAAAAATGTCAGAACGGCGTACTGGGATGGTGGTGTTGCGGGGAATGAGTTTCTTCATCACACCACCGATAGTTTCCAATCCTAAAGAGAGGGGTGTGACATCTAAAAGCAGCACATCTTTGAGTTCGCCGGCGAGAATTCCTGCTTGAATTGCTGCACCCACTCCCACGACTTCATCGGGGTTGACATTTTCATTGGGTTCTGTGCCAATTAAGTCCCGCACAAGCTGCTTCACCATTGGCATCCGTGTAGAACCGCCAACTAACACCACTTCTTCAATATCTCTAGGTGAGAGTCCGGCATCTTTGAGGGCGCGTTTCACTGGTGTCCGCAAGCGCCCCACCAAATCACCACACAAACCTTCAAACTGGGAACGCGTTAGACGAGTTTCTAGATGTTTGGGGCCATCTTCCGTGGCGGTGATAAAGGGTAAGTTAATATCGGTGACGCTGACAGCAGAAAGCTCAATTTTGGCTTTTTCCGCAGCTTCCATCAGACGTTGCAAAGCTTGGCGATCGCGTCTTAAGTCTACCTCTTCTGTTTCCAGAAATTGCTCTGCCAACCAATCTACTATTATTTTGTCAAAGTCGTTACCACCAAGTTGCGTATCTCCACTGGTAGCTTTGACTTCAAATATTCCATCGCCTACTTCTAAAATCGACACATCAAAGGTGCCACCACCCAAGTCAAAGACTAAGATAGTTTCCGTGTCACCCCGATCTAATCCATAAGCCAAAGATGCAGCAGTCGGTTCATTGAGAATCCGCAGCACTTCTAAACCGGCAATTCTGCCAGCATCGCGCGTTGCCTGCCGCTGAGAATCGTTAAAGTAAGCTGGTACTGTAATCACTGCCCCTGTGACTGGTTCACCCAAATAGCGACTAGCATCGTCTGCCAATTTTTTCAGCACCATTGCCGAAATTTCTTCTGGGGCGAATTCCTTATTGAGACGGGGACAGGCAACTTTGATATTACCTACTTCATCTTTGCGGATGGTGTAGGGCACACGCTTCGAATCTGCATTAAGTTCGCCATACTTCCGCCCAATGAAGCGTTTAACTGCGAAAAAGGTATTTTGGGGATTGAGGACGGTTTGTCGCCGTGCCATTTGCCCAACCACCCTTTCGCCTTCTTTGCTGAAGCCAACTACGGAGGGGGTTGTTCGCATTCCTTCTGCATTGGCAATCACCACCGGCTTGCCACCCTCCATAACGGCGACTACTGAGTTGGTTGTACCCAAGTCGATGCCGACTACCTTGCCCATGCGTTACTCTTCTCCTAAAGTGTCTTAGTATCTTTATTATGATTGGGCGGAACCACCTCTAGCTTCGTGCTACAGGATAAAAACACCTCAATGGTATAATACTCATCATTAAGGCAGTAAGCTGAGATGTGCAGCTAGAGGAGATAGTTGCAAGACTAGGATAGCATTGAGATGGTTGGTGTGCCCAAGCAGCCTCGATTCTTGTTATCCGCCTACTCTTGTTTAAGGTATCTGCAAATTAAGAAATGGATCTTAATAATACTTGCTCTGCTTTTTTAAGTGTCAGAAAACTCTAAATATTGCCAGTAATTTAAAGATTTGAATTTAACAGAGCGATTACAAACTTCTCTCAGTGAGATAGCGCGAGAACGAGATCCTTACATGGCAACGGCTGGACATTTTTTTGTCCAAGAATACATTCGCCAGCAATTTTCCCAATGGGGGAGTGTGGAAATCCACACCTTTAAAGTCAGAGGTAAAGCTTGTAATAACTTGATATTAAATTTACCATCCCAAACTAGAGGGCAAAAAAAGGATTTGCCACTTATTTTAATTGGCGCTCATTATGATGGCGTTCCGGGAACACCAGGGGCAGATGATAATGCTACAGGTGTGGCAGTGTTGCTGGAATTAGCTAGAAAATTTGCTGCTGAACCTGTCAGGTATCCCTTAAGGTTAGTTGCTTTCGATATGGAAGAATATGGCTTACTGGGTAGTGCTGATTATGCAGCTTTGTTGCATCAACAAAAGCAACAGATACGTTTAATGATCTCCTTAGAAATGCTGGGCTATAAGGATTCTACACCTGGTTCCCAAAGTTACCCCCCTCCTCTTGAACGCTTCTACCCAGATACAGGTGATTTTATTGCTTTAATTGGCAACTTGCGGACATTGCCTGACTTAATTGGGATGAGCCGTAATATTCGCAAAGCTGGCGTATCTAGTCAATGGCTACCCGTACCGAATCGAGGTTTAATAGTTCCCCAAACTAGACTTAGCGATCATGCACCATTCTGGGATCTTGGTTATCCCGCAATGATGGTGACAGATACGGCATTCTTGCGAAATCCACATTATCACAAAGCTAGTGATGCGATCGCTACTTTGGATTTAGATTTTCTTACTCGTGTATGTGAAGGTTTAGAACTTGCTATTCGGCATCTATAAAAATTTAATAGTTAAGAATAATTGGACAGAAAATATAATTTTGAAATAATTATTTAGCGAAAAGTAACGATATCATCAATTTGTTATCGAATTATTTTAAATGCTACACTTAAAACTTATAATGTCAAGTTTAATCATATATTTTCCCTGTGCGATCGCGCATTTGGAGTCAAAGTAATTAAATCGTCAATATTGCGTTTCATTGTCTCACAAATTGTATCTAATGGTAAATCGTTAGCGTCATAACCGAAGGGATTTTCTATCTCTAAGCCAATGGCTTCAATGCCAAACACAGTAAACCCAACCAAAGCAGAAATTAAACCTGTCCACCAACCGAGACTTTGTACTATTTGAAATGGTAGCAGAAAGCAATATAGTATCAGCAATTGCTTTAAATGAATAGCATAAGCAAGGGGCATAGGTGTTTTTAAAATACGTTCGCAAGCACCTAAATTATCTACAAGATTATTCAATAATTCTTGCATAGATGTTAGCTGGTAGCTATTAAGGCAATTCCGATGATACTGTTCTTGTAAATAATCTCCTATCCAAAAGGCAACCTCTATAGGAGGATTATTCATAATCTTCAGTTTTATATACTTAGTAGATGGCATTAAGTCTTCTAACTCGCTATTGACAGCTTCTCCCCGCAAATGTAATTTAGTTGTTACAGCAAAAGCCGCCAATAAGTTTAATGCCGTAATTTTCTTATCTTTATCTTCTGGTGAAATCTCATCAACTGATACCCAAATTTGCCGCGCTAAATTTCGGACATTATTTACTATAGAACCCCAGCATTTTCTTCCTTCCCAAAACCGCTCATAAGCAGTATTTGTCCGAAAGACAAGTAACAAGCCTAAAACAATGCTAGGAATAACACTCCCTAAAATAGGTTGGGATACAGGTACATCAAAATGGTTAAGTATAGAAATCAAAAATCCGAAAGCTCCACACCATATAATATGTTTGTAAACCGCTTTCGTCACTGAACCTTTAGGTTGTAGTTGTGTGCGTAACCATTTGAGTTTTTCGGCTGTCATGCAGTCACCCTAAGAAAATATTTACTTAACCAATACATTAAATATCGAATAGTTCAAAAAAATAACTATATAAATCGCAAAATTAGCAAATAGTATACTTGAAAAAGTAATTTTGGTAAAGAATATGATCTGCTGGCGGCAATAATTGTATTCTAGCTTCTGTTATATAATATCAACTCCGATTAAATACTTATTATTAGGACTAATGCAGATTAAGTAGACATTATATAAAAGATATAAAAGTCAAAAGCAATGCCTACTTCTGGCTACGCCTATCCAGGAATTGTAAAGAGATGTAAAACTTTCTCGGCGGCTGCATAAATCTTGCACCTCACCCCGATAAGTCTATAGAAGAAAAGGTATATACATATCCATAGTGGTTAAACACCATTATGTCGGTATCAAGTATCCCAGTAAATCCAAAAGTTCTAACCAGTAAAAATCCTGCCCTGTAAATTAAACGTTTAGACATAACTTATTTGGTTATGTCTTTTTTCTTGTCGTTAGTCTCAAAACATTGAATTTCAATCAAATAACCATCAGGATCGCGGAAAAAACAGTGGTAAATATTGTATTTTTCATTTAGTGTAGGTGGTTTTTCAAATTCAACGCCACGTTCTTTGAGATATTCAAACCATTCATCCACCTGCTGTGTCACCAGGGTAAAAATGACACTTGATTGCTTTTCAGTTGAAAGAGTTAATTTTTCGCTTGCTTGACACAATCCTAAGTATCCAGAACCACTAACAGTATAAATTCGACAACTCCCTTGGTCAAGCCATAGCTCCAAGCCTAGTTTTTGCTCGTAGAATTGCTTAGATAAATTGATATTATGGACATAAAAGAAAGTAACTTGCTGGTCGATTTGCGGATAAACAGGCATAAAATACATTTGAGTATATACCCTAACGACATCGGGCGATCGCAGATGTAAAAATTGATTGATGTTAGAAACCTGTTACTACTCCAGAATGCCTTAGTGCATCTGGAGTTTCTTTTTGGAAAAATGATGTCTACGACGGGCTGCGCCTACAAAATTTTCCAAATCATCCTGATATGCCAAAACATGGCTGAATAAGGATGCATACTGAATTATTTATATTTAAAACAGGGCATCACTTATTGATGTACCCTTCCTACCAAACAACTCTCGCAAAACAGCCTCAGTTTATCTGGGGCTATTTTGCGTTACTTGCAACAGAGAAGATGTGTAAACAAGAATCCTCAAACACTTTTATCTACATTTGAGTGTATACCCTGATGACGTAGAATTCTCTCAGGGTGAAAATTTGGTATAGGTAAATGCGTATCTTTCCTGACTCCAGATTTGCCACAAACATTTCTGGAGTTTTTTCATTACTGAAGTTTGAAATCAGCAATCTAGTTTAGATTCAAGTAAATACTTTATTTTTATTATGAACACGTAAGTATTATACCTTGCGGTAAAATAATTACTAATTTTAGTAAAATAGTGAGTATTATTAGTGATTTATATAACCTATTTGTTAACTTGTATATTCAATCTTTAGGGTGCGTTACACGAAGTTAACGCACCTGAATTAGCTTGCTATTTTTTGTTTTCCTTCGCTAGGTGATATACTCCCAAAGCAGCGCCTATTCCTAATACAGCAGGAGCAGCAACACCAACAGCAATAGCAGCTAGTCCTCCAGCAATTGCTCCCATTTTTCCTACATCTCTACCATTTTTCCTAGCTTCACGTTCGTGTTCAGATAAGTTTTCATCATCTTCTAGAATTTTACCGACTACCAAATCAGTCGCTACACCACTTACTAAACCTCCTACACCCGCAATACCACCAGCCACACGACCAGCAACAGCAGCGCGAGGAGCTTGTTTAATTCCTACTAAGCGATCGCACTCCTAATCTTGACTAAATCAAAGTATGCTCGCACTAAATATAAATGCTTACTTTGTTGTATATTTCACAAAAATATCTATTAACAACAATAAAAAACTTGAATTAAGAACAACTTTTTAATGAAGTTAAGCTTTTTGGGTAATTTACATCACTTTTTAGAGTTGCGGCAAAATTTGTTGTTTCATCTGAAAAACTTATTTATTCCACTCTGATTTAGTAAGCCAGAAAAATAGCGACTCACTACAGTGCAAAATCAGTCTAGCGACAGATTAAATGATCAGGTAAAAATGTTCAGAAAGTTCACATTCTCTAAAGGTAGATGACGCAATTGATTATTAATTTCATCAGCGGCAGCTAATCCAGAAAGCATTGCACCTTCCACCAGATTGCCGCCACACCAATCACCACAGCAAACTAAAGGTGAGGAAGTTCCCGCAGCTAAAAAAGCTTTGTGCCAAGGACGACTAGGAAAGGCATAACGCCAACGATGTACTTGCATCCATTCGGGAGTATTCAGCCAAGGAAGAGACAGGGATTCGGCTGCTCGTTGCAACATATACTGTCCGGCAGGTTGTAAATCCTGTGATTCTAGATGACGTTGGGCAAAATCAGCACTACTTTGCACTACAAAATGTGGTTGTTGAGGGTTAGGACGCTTGCTACTGTCCAAACCAATCCATGCTAAATCCACATCATCGACAAAAGTTAGAGCTTTCCACTCAGGGAAGGGTTGGGATGTAGAAGGATATCCAGCGATCGCACTAATTGAGGGATAAAATTCTACAGAACGCAAGTTATCAAGAAAGGCTGCATCCAATATACTTTCACCCAAAGGTTCCAACAGCATCACAGCTTGAGGTGCGGGAATGGCAACGACTAGAGCTTTTGCAGATAATTCTTCATTGTTAGATTCGAGAGTCAAATGCCAACTATTTTCGGGATTCGAAGTAATAGAAATGACACGCTGATTCAGTAATATTTCCAAACCAGGAGCGAGGGATTTAGCGATCGCACTCATTCCTTCCGATGCAACATAACGAGGACTGCGGTTTTTGGGTTTAGATAAAGGAGCGCCTGCTGCGAGTTCGTAAACCTCCTCTGTCCAAACTTCGAGGATATGGCGAGATTGTAATATTTCCACAAAACGTTCAAATAACTCACCCTTTGGCTTTAGGTAACAAGCCCCATGATCCGCGCAAGTTCCATGCAAGCGGCGTGTTGCGAGTCTTCCTCCCAAACCACGCGACTTTTCCACCACTACTACCGAATATCCAGCTTGACTTAACTGCTGGGCACAGACTAAACCGGCGATTCCGGCACCAATTACTGCAATATCAGTCATGAGTCAATAGTCCCTAGTTATTGGTTATTAGTTATTGGTCATTAGTTATTCGTTATTATCAAAGGACAAAATTACTACTAATGACTGCTGAAAGCTAATAGTAGAATAAGGTACAGAAAGCTGCATAGAAGGGAGGATGGGAAATTGGATGAAATGAGGGCGGCGCTAGAGTTAGCGACCGAAGATGAATTGCAAGACTTAACGGCAATTCTATTTAGTCGTAAGTTCAATCCTTTAGACTATGTACATACACCTGAACCCATCGAAGTGCAAAGCCAAGACCGGAAAGCTTGGTTAGATGCACTAGAGGGTCGCTTTCGTTTTTTGGCGGCAGATGGGATGACGGTTTTACGGGGACGCACAGGGCAGGTAACTTACCGACAAGCGTTAGTTCAAGTATGTAAGTATCTAAAAATTCCCTATTCTAATCAACTAGCAACCATTGATTTAGAAGCAGAAGTATTTTTACATCTGCTAGGACAGGTGTGGAAAAAATTGCCTGAACAGGAAAAGCAAAAATTGACTGTAAGGGTGCAGCGGCAGTTGCTCAAATCAGAACTAAAAGAACCGCTACCACTTTTATTGCAGCGTGATCCTTTGGGGTTACTTTTCAAAGGTGGTAGTGCGATCGCGGTTACTTCTCTTCTCCAGCCACTTGTACTGAAGCAAATCGCCCGTCAATTTGCCATCCACTTTGCTACTTATGAAGTAGCCAAACAAGCTGCAATTACAGGCACAGAAGCCGCTGCAACGCAATTTCAAAGCTATGTAACAATGCAAATGGCGCAACGAGGTATGACTGTGAATGCAGCTCGTTATGGGGCAACCCGCACCATGTTTGCCGTGATTGGGCCAATCATGTGGACTTGGTTTTTTGCGGATTTAGGGTGGAGAGCGATCGCTACTAACTATGGTCGAATCATCCCTACGATCTTCGCCTTAGCTCAAATTCGCCTCACTCGTGAGGAATGTTGGGAGCCAGCTTGAACAAGGTTTTTGATTACTTCAAGTCTCGTTGGCAATCTTCTTGGAACTACTCTCTATGGGCATTGTTAATCTTCCCATTGAGTCCTTTAGTGGGGGCTGTGACTGTAGGTTTTGTCTCATTAATAACTTGGCTGAAACAATCCCGCAAAATTAACCGCCGCCCCCTCAACTGGGGATTTGCCCTTTTAAGTGTATTACTGATCGTGAGTGCTGGGTTTGCCCAAGACAAAACAGCTGCTTTTCTCGGCTTATTTAATTTATTACCATTCTTTTTACTTTTCGCTGCCCATAGCGCTCTGATTCAAACATTTGCCCAATTGCGGCAAATGGCTTGGGTTTTGGTGATCGGTTCCATGCCAGTGGTAATTATCGGCTTGGGACAGTTATTTTTAGGTTGGAGTTTGAAATTAGAAATTTTGTGGGTTGTCTTGGATTGGACGATCGCACCAGGAGGAAATCCGCCAGGTCGTATTGCTGCATTTTTCTTGCACGCTAACACCCTCGCAGCTTATCTAGTAATAGTTTTTATCCTTAGCCTAGGGTTGTGGGTCGAACAATGGCAATTAGGTATTAACAAGAATTCAGTCCCTAGTTCCTACTCCCCACTCCCCTTCCTCTTCCTAACCGTAGCGGTGATTGCCAATTTCATTACCTTAATTTTTACCAATTCGCGTAATGGGTGGGCGATCGCTATTTTTGCCTGTTTAGCTTATGCACTCTACCAAGGTTGGCGCATTCTTGTGGGTGGCGTTGCTGCGATCGTTTCTAGTGTGCTTTTGGCAGCTTTTGCTCCTTCACAAATCGCTCAAATTTTTCGTTGGGTAGTTCCTGCCTTCTTTTGGGCAAGGTTAAATGACGATATGTATCCAGATAGACCAGTCGCTTTAATGCGAAAAACTCAGTGGGAGTTTGCCTGGTCTTTAGCTAAACAACATCCTTGGACTGGCTGGGGATTACGCAGCTTTGGTGAACTCTACAAAGTGCAGATGCAGATTCCGTTGGGTCATCCCCATAACTTGTTTTTGATGTTATCTGCTGAAACTGGTTTTCCCAGTGCTTTGATATTTTGTGGCTTACTAGCTTGGATTTTGATTACAGGTGTTCAATTATTGCAAAAGTCAAAATCTATAAATACAGGAGACAGATTGATATTTTTCAGTTATCTTCTGGCCTTTGTTGGGTGGATTTTATTGAATACAGTAGACGTAACCCTCTTCGATTTTCGTTTGAATGCGGTTTCATGGTTAATTTTGGCTGCCATTTGTGGAGTAGTAGATCGTTATAACCGACAAGGCAGGCTTACATCTCATCAAAATTAGCTATTAGTTTTTTCAGTATATGCACTGGGGACATTAAGACTTTTAAGTTAATAAGATTACTATATTCACGTCTGTGAGTGTGACTAATACCTAATTAGTCACTGTTGCTGATTGTTGGGAAGGTGTAGGGACAACCTTTTGGGGTTTTCCTGCATGACGGGCATCTCTTGTAGATGCCCTTTTGTATATTTATTATTTTCTTCAGTTAAGCACAATTTAAAAATTATTTAATTTGCTCGAATATTTGGAAAATATTATCTTTTGTAGAGGAATGTAAAACATGGTTACTGAAATGAAATTAGGTCTTTGTAACCCACCAGAGCCTATTTATTTGTATGTGAAAAGCGGAGAATTGAACGGTGAATCTTACTTGTGGTATAACTACGATATAAATAATGATCAAATTATTCCTGTCCATAAAACTGGTCTAACTGGGTATATATCTGAACTTAAATTAACGACAAAGGAATTTAGAGAAAGGGACAACAATAAGTTAGATATCGTTATTAAAGCAGATGAAAATTATGTTATTAGGACTGGAAGAGAAACGAACTTTGCGAAAAGTTTCCTTTTAGCTGCATCATGTGTCCAGGACTTTTCCAAGCCACTGATTATCGCTGCAACTGCTGGAAAAGAGAATGTAGTTTTTTGTAACCTTTATGATGCCGCAACTAAAACCAGGATTCGCTCTGAATGGAACAAAGATGCTGATTGGCTAGCAATCATTGATAGCGTTCAAACTAAGTTGCAAACATCTGAAAATTCCTATATTGTCTCTGGTGAACCAATACTATTCTAGAAAAATTGGGGAAGTTGGTTAAGTAATTTTTTCCCAGCTTTATTCGCTACAACCTAACAAAATTGTATTGCTCCCTAACAGAGTGATGATTTTTTTTAGCTATGGCTCTAGGAGGATGTTTGAAAAGTCCTCTTCTCGGTAACAAAACGTTTAGATCCCCCTAAATCCCCTTAAAAAGGGGGATTTAGAAGGGCTTTTGCCCCCCTTAAAAAGGGGGGTTGGGGGGATCAATGAGTGCCTAAAATCACAGCCAACTACTTTTCAAACGACCTCTAAGCCTTGGTTACATTTTTCTTAAATGACTTGTTGTAGTTCATCTACTGAATTGAGAGGTTTACCATTAGACTGAACGTGCAATGCAGGGCGTGAATTGCTTCGGGATCGCCACGATTTTGTAAAATATAATCTCGCAATTGCTTGCGTGTCATTTCTCTAAAGTTAGCCTTATTCATAATCAACCTCACAGGTAATCGGTGTAAGCTCTCGGTAAAATGGGTGTGTCGGTAACGAAACAAAAGACGCCTCCATAACCAACCTTATGCTCACAACAGCTAACTTTCTTCAGTACACCCAATGGTCAGGTATAGCTACCTTGGTATTTGCTGCCATAACATTTTTGGCTTTTATTCTCAAATGGGGCATCCGCTTTCGGCTGGTGGGTACGACTGGCTTTATGCTGGTGGTGACGGCTGGTTTATTTGCACTCTCGATAGTCCCCTTGAGTCGGACTGTGATTCCAGGGGCAGCCCGGTACACTTTAGTTTATGACAATGGGTCAACACAAGCGGTGATTGCTACATCACCCCAAATTACACCTACACAATTAGAAGCAACTTTGCGTCAAGCAGTTAGTAATCTGTTTTCTTCTGGTCGTTCAGGTACACGCCAAGAGGACAAATTGACAGTTCGCGCTCGTACTATTATCCACCCGGAACCAGGGATTTCTGTACCAGTTTACTTAGGTGAAGCCAAGCGATCGCTCATTTCTCGTGAAAATTCTGCGATCGCAATCGAAGTTTACACAGAAAAATTCGCTCAATTGCCAAAACCTACCGCTTAAGAAGCAGGGGTGCAGGTAAGCAGAGGGAGATGAGGGGGATAAGGGAGAATTGAATTATTGAAAAACTTTCTTTCTTGCCTCTCCCTTGTCTGTTCTCAATGCCCAATGCTCAAAAAATAAAATCATTTACCTGTTATCAGGATGACAAAATTTATTTTGTATTTACTGATACATTAATAGTTATTTTTAGATTAAGATATTCACACTTTAGTGGTTTTACTGTGGTAAAAAGTTAATCAGTGTGAAGGTAATGGGTACTGACAGTTGTAATTTGTTAGTTGTTATCCTAATTACCACTGTTGACATTTTTATAAGTCTTTGCAGCAAATAAATCAGTTGTAGGGGCATATATTTGCATACCACTATATATCTAATCTATAGCTAAGGATTCCATGAAATAGCATGACAACTTAACACATTATCAATTCTCGATTGCTTTTCTTGAGAATCTGAGAGTGGTAATGTTAATGAATTATACCGTTATTCAAAACTTTGATAGTTCGGAATTTCAGGCTAATGGACATCATAAATTCGAGCAACGTCGTCAAACTGCTCAACCAGGCGGCGATGAGCTTTGTATTTTTAATTAAATCGGTTAAAACCTAGTTGAGTCAGATGGAAGCTTGTTGCCATCCTGAAAAAAGCGTGGCAACAAGTATCTCTGGCTGCAAGTCTATTAGATTAAGAAATATCAAGGTTTTAGCAAACTACATTCTATGTCTAATCAACTTTCAACTCAACCTTCTTTGTCTACTCAAACCTCTAGTTCATTCTTTACGCTCACAGTTGCCCCAGCAAAAGTAATCCGTGGTTCTGGGGTGTTGCAAGCAGTTGCAGCGGAGATCGCCTGTTTGGGAAGTCGTCCCTTAATTGTGGCAGGTGAGTCGACTCTCGCCATCAGTAGAAAGAATTTGCAACCAGTTTTAGAAACGCAACAGTTAAACATTGCCCAAGCTTCATACGGTGCAGATTGCTGTGAAGCTAGCCTGAAATCTTTACAGAAGAAGGCAAAAGAACATAAAGCTGATGTAATTATCGGTGTTGGTGGCGGCAAAGCCTTAGATACAGCGAAATTAGTCGCGCAGCAGTTACAGTTGCCAGTGGTGACAATTCCGACATCAGGGGCTACCTGTGCAGCTTGGAGTGCCTTATCGAATGTTTATTCTGAAGATGGGGCATTTCTCTACGACGTGGCGCTGTCTCGTTGTCCCGATTTATTGATACTCGATTATGACTTGATTAAAACTGCACCACAACGGACTTTAGTAGCTGGAATTGGTGATGCGATCGCTAAGTGGTATGAAGCCTCGGTTAGCAGTGGGCATTTGCAAGACACTTTAATTATTGCCGCAGTACAACAAGCGCGAGTTTTGCGCGATATCTTGTTGCAAAAATCAGCCGCAGCCCTGAAAGAACCAGGTAGTGAAGTTTGGCGAGAAGTCGTAGATGCCACTGTGTTAATGGCCGGGGTAGTTGGGGGACTTGGAGGGGCACAGTGTCGCACAGTTGCGGCCCATGCTGTGCATAATGGTTTAACTCATATTTCCGGACATGGCAGTATTCATGGCGAAAAAGTTGCTTTTGGGATTTTGGTGCAACTGCGTCTAGAAGAAATGCTACAAGGCAATCAACTAGCCGCATCAGCACGGCAACAGTTGTTAAAGTTCTACACAGAAATTGGACTACCTCAAAAATTAAGTGATTTGGGACTGGGCAATATTACATTAGGCGAGTTGCAAACAGGCGCTGAAATGGCCCTAGTTCCTAATTCTGACATCCATCGACTTCCGTTTAAAGTCGCGCCAGAACAGTTGATGGCGGCAATGGTTTCTACCACTGCACCTATAGAGAGTAAAGATATGAATCGAGTTTCGCCCAAGGGAATCAGTGACGAGGTTGAAGCATGAGTTTAAATTGGATTGTCCCAGCAGAACGTATACAAAAACTGCCGCCCTATGTATTTGCCCGTTTAGATGAACTGAAAGCTAAAGCACGGGAACAAGGGTTAGATTTAATTGATTTGGGTATGGGAAACCCTGATGGTGCAACACCAGCACCAGTTGTAGAAGCTGCGATCGGCGCTTTAAAAGATCCCGCCAATCACGGTTATCCGCCGTTTGAGGGAACCGCTAGTTTCCGCCGGGCGATCACTAACTGGTACGATCGCCGTTATGGTGTGGTTCTCGATCCTGATAGCGAAGCTTTGCCATTGCTGGGTTCTAAAGAAGGATTAACCCATTTAGCACTTGCCTACGTTAACCCTGGCGATTTAGTTCTAGTTCCTTCTCCCGCTTATCCTGCACATTTTCGGGGGCCTGCGATCGCTGGCGGGAAAATTCACAGCTTGATCCTCAAACCAGAGAATGACTGGTTAATTGATTTAGCTGCAATTCCTGACGAGGTTGCAAGACAAGCTAAAATCCTCTATTTCAACTATCCCAGCAATCCCACCGCCGCCACCGCACCCCGCGAATTTTTTGAAGAAATTGTCGCCTTCGCCCGTAAATATGAAATTTTACTGGTGCATGATTTGTGTTATGCCGAGTTAGCTTTTGATGGTTATCAACCCACTAGCTTGCTAGAAATTCCTGGTGCGAAAGATATTGGTGTGGAATTTCATACTTTATCTAAAACCTACAATATGGCTGGTTGGCGCGTTGGGTTTGTCGTGGGTAATCGCCATGTAATTCAAGGTTTGCGAACACTGAAAACTAACTTGGATTACGGTATTTTTGCCGCATTGCAAACAGCAGCCGAAACCGCCTTACAACTGCCAGATGTGTATTTGCATGAGGTACAACAACGTTACCGTACCCGCCGCGATTTCCTAATTCAAGGATTAGGAGAGTTGGGTTGGGATATTCCCAAAACTAAGGCAACAATGTATCTTTGGGTGAAGTGTCCTGTGGGTATGGGTTCCACAGATTTTGCCTTGAATGTATTACAGCAAACTGGCGTTGTTCTTACCCCAGGTAATGCCTTTGGAGTTGCAGGTGAGGGTTATGTAAGGATCAGTTTGATTGCCGACTGCGATCGCTTGGGTGAAGTTTTACATCGCTTCAAGCAAGTCGGTATTCGCTATCAACCTGAAGCTGTAGTCTCTACTTCACAATAAAGATAGTATAATCTTATCAACTTTTTTTAACTATAGGGTGCCCAAGTGCCTAGCAGAGGCGTGAAATTACGAAAATCGCTAACGCATTGCTGGCGAGAGGCTTTAGCAGAAGGAATTGGCACCTTTATTTTAGTGTTTGCCGGGACTGGTGCAGTCATGGTGAACTCGATTAGTGGTGGCAGTGTAACGCATATTGGTATCAGTTTTGTATTTGGTGCAGTCATTACTGCGTTAATTTACGGTATTGGCCATCTGAGCGGCGCACACTTCAATCCTGCGGTGACTTTGGCATTTTGGACGAGTGGTTTTTTTCCAAAATGGCGAGTATTGCCGTATATTTTGGCACAGTTATTGGGTGCGTTCGTAGCTTCAGCTTTACTACTAATTAGTTTGGGGCGAGTTGCGAATTTAGGGGCGACTCTACCACTGAAGGGGAATTGGTTGCAATCTTTGGTGTTAGAGTTCGTTCTCACCTTTATTTTGATGTTTGTAATTTTGGGTTCTGGATTAGATCGCCGCGCCCATATTGGCTTTGCTGGGTTAGCGATCGGGTTGACGGTAGGGATGGAAGCAGCATTTATGGGGCCAATTACAGGTGCAAGTATGAATCCGGCGCGTTCTTTAGGCCCGGCTTTGGTGGGAGGAATTTGGCAGCATCATTGGGTTTATTGGGTTGCGCCCATTTTAGGAGCGCAATTAGCAGTAATAGTATATCGGCAACTTTCCAACGGATTTCGTGATTTCAAAGAATAAAAGAGCAATATTTACGGCTAGTTCTAAAAGGGTTGTAAGTTAGTTTTCAGAGCGCTACAACTACAAATCAGGTTAGCGATCGCTTGAAGTAATTTAGCTGGCTCTACTGGTTTGGTGATATGCTGCTCAAAGCCGGCGGCAATTGCCTGTTGATAATCAAGCTCTGATGCATAAGCTGTTAGAGCGATCGCTGGAATTTTCCCTCCAAGTTCTGGTGACATAGCTCTGATTTGACGCATCAACATATAGCCATCTACTTCCGGCATTCCAATGTCGCTTAATAGCAGATTTGGCTGGAACTGAGGCATAATTCCTAGTGCTTCCATAGCAGATGCGGCCTGAGTTACTACCGCGCCAGATTGCTCCAAAATAAAAGCGATTAACTCTCGTGTATCACGCTCATCATCCACAAGCAGAACTTTTACCCCATTTAGATCGGGCGAATCATTAGTTTGTTTATCGATTTCATGACTATTTAGATGAATCTTGATCAGAGGTAGCATGATTGTAAAGGTTGCTCCCTGTTCTTCACCCAAACTTTCTGCCTTAACTGTGCCGCCATGTAGCTCAACAATGTGACGAACAATAGCTAATCCTAATCCCAGTCCCCCAAATTTCCTGGTAGTTGCACCATCAGCTTGTCGGAAGTAATCAAAGACGAATGGTAAAAACTCTGGGCTAATTCCCTTACCTGTATCACGGACGCGAATTTGAGCCTGAGAACCAATAGACTCTAAACTGATTTCTACCTGTCCACCTTGGGGTGTAAACTTAATAGCATTTGAAAGTAGATTCCAAATGACTTGCTGCAAGCGACCAGAATCACCTGTCACCAGAAATTTGGGATCGCAAATTTCGTTTGCTTCCAGTGCAACTTGGATTTGAGATTTGAGATTGTCATCCAAATTGCTGTAATAATTTTCTAATCCAAAATCGTTCGACTGAGCGTAGCCGTTCGCGTAGCGTTCCGCAGGAAAGTCTAAAATTGTAAATCGCAAATTGATCGATTTGGCTTCAGCGGCTAGACGTACAGTTTCTATTGCTGCTGCGATCGCAACTGCCAAATTAACAGAAGTAATATTTAGGCTAAGTTTACCTTGCAAAATCCGAGAGACATCCAGCAAATCTTCAATTAATTGGGTTTGAAGCTTGGCATTGCGCTCAATGGTTTGGAGAGCGCGAGTGGTAGTTACTTCATCATATTTTTTGGTTTGCAATAACTTCGACCATCCCAAAATGGGGTTTAGCGGCGTGCGAAGTTCGTGGGAAAGAACCGCTAAAAATTCATCTTTGATCCGATTAGCTTGGATCAATTCTTCTTTCCGTCGTTGTAATGAAGCAATTAACTGGGCACGTTCCAGGGCAACCGCCACCTGATCGGAGGTTGCTTGTAATAAAGCAATTTCCCCAGAAGTGAAGCGGGTACGAGTGCGACTGGCAAAGGAGAGGACACCAAGCAGCTTTCCCTGAGCAATTAATGGTTGACCTGCATAGGCTGTAATTTCCAAAGTCCGAAGAATGTGAGCATTTGGATCGATAGAGTGCAGCACATCGTTGACGACAATTTGACGGCGTTCTTGTGCCACCGCTCCGCACATCCCTTGATTAAATTCCAGGTATTCAATTGCTTTAAATACTTCATCAGTAATCCCACTCCAACCTACTAATCGAAGTTTTTGCTTATTTTCGTGCGTATCGATTAGATAGTGGAAGTAAAAGTGCAAATCCATCTGCGCCGAGAGTTTGCTAAACAAGGTGTTCATTAAATCCAAGGGGCGCTCGGTTGAAAGCAAATCACTGGTTGTTTCCGAGAGCAGTTTGAGTCGTTCACTGCGCTCTTGTAAGGCTTGTTCTGCAAGTTGACGTTCACGAAGAGCGCGTTCGCGTTCGGTAATGTCAATTGCAACTCCTCCTACTAGGCGTTGCCCAGAAGCATCAGCAATGGGAAACTTATAGACCAAAAATTCGCCGAGGGTGCCATCTATGCGTGGAACAGATTCGATCGTTTCTACAACTTGGTTCGTCTCGGCAACCATTCTAATGTTATCGAAGAGGGGTTGAGCGATTTGGGGCGGGTATAGCTCAAAGATATTTTTATTAATTACCTTATTTGTTGCTAAATCAAATGTGCCCAGATAAGTTGGGCTGAGGTAAATTACACGCCCGTCTGCATTCGTAATCCATGCGGCGGCGGGAATATTGTCCATAAAAGCTTGAAATTGCTCTTGACTATGATTCAGCGCCTTTTTAGCTTGTTTGAGATCGCTAATATCCAGAATGAATGCAACTGATTTCTGGCGAGATTCTCCTAAAAGGGAGTAGCCAACTACCACTGGGACGCTAGAACCATCTTTGCGAATCAATTCTTTTTCATAAGGAGTACAAGTAGTCTTTGCTGTTGCCTCGGCAATAGCCAGTTCATCTAAATATTGATACTCAGAGGGGGTGATATCAGTCCACCGTAATCTACCTGTTTGAACATCCTCCTGGGTATAGCCGACAATTCGCAAAAACTCGTCATTGGCTTCAGTGATACTACCATTCACATCACCAAAGAGAATGCCAACTACATTCGCTTTGACAAAACTTCTAAGCCGTTCATTAGCTTGTTTTAATGCCGCTTCTACTTGTTTGCGTTCGCGTAGCGCCGCTTGCTGCTCGCTCAAATCAACAACGAAGCCAATGACTGTTTCTTCAGCATCTCCCACAAGCACAGAACCGAGCAGAACGGGAATGCGATCGCCATCTTTACGAATGTATTCTTTCTCAAAGGGCTTACATACTCCAGTTGTTTTTAGTTCTTCTACTGAACGCTCACTCAAAAAAAGATACTCAGGCGGGGTAATCTCACGCCAGTTCATTTGATTAGCGGATAAATCTTCTCGCGTATAGCCGGCCATCTTCAGAAAAGCATCATTGGCTTCTATAATCGAGCCGTCATTTATATCAGTTACCATGACCCCAATGATGTTAGATTCTGCCAGTCGGCTAAACCGCATTTCGCTATTTTGCAACAATTTTAGGCTTGTTTCTGCTTTGCCTCTAGCAGTTCGCAGCTCTGAAGAGAGTGCAGTAATTAACAGGGATACTAACGAGAACGTGGTTAATCTGATCAACACGTTCAAGTTGAGGTAATCAAAGGAGTAGATTGGCTCGATTAAAAAATATAGCGCAATTGTAAAAGACAGGGCGATCGCTAGCACTCCAAGTCTCATGCCGCCATACCAGGCGCTGACTGCCACAGCAGCATAAAATAATGTAAATACGCTCGGCTCAAAGACTGGGAGCAATAGTTTTGTCAGCAGCAACGCCGCTAAAACTGCCAAAATCATCACACCACAAGCTATGAACCGAGAACGCATCATCAAAATTTTTTCCGGTAGTTTCACGATCATCTTAAGAGTCCTCCCGTTGCTCCGCTTTGGGGAGATACTCGTTCACTAGTCTTTTACCTGGTTCGCCCATGTTCTGTAACATTTTTTCAATTAGCTTTAGTGCCATCTGTGAAGGCACTGTAGATCCGTTCTCCCAACGATTGATTGTTCGCAGAGAAACTCCCAACTTGGCTGCAAACTTTTCCTGAGAGAGATGGAGTTGCTGCCGAAGTTCACGGATTAAATCTGAAATTTTTAGTGTCTTTTCTAGTTCCATAGTAGGAAGAATAAGACAGGTGTCTCACCATCTGTCTCCAGCTTGAGGAAGAATTTGCACAGTCATCAGTTGTTATTAATTCCATCTTTTGGCGAAGTTTACTAATAGCTGTTCGCCGGAGAAGGGATATATAAAATAAATATTAAATTTTACTTGATATTTTGATGACAAAAGCTTAGTAGCACACGGATGTGCTGCCCTACTATAATAAATTTTGTTTAATATTTTTTTGGAGTGATAAATATTTCTAAATCATCGCTAATGTTAGTAAGTAAATCTAAAATGGATTGAAAAGCATATTTTTAATTTTACTTCTATGGTAAGATACCAACTTCAAAACTATAAAGCTATGATGCATTTTTAATAAAGTTTTTACCTTGACTTCACTGTTTTGATTAATGAACATTCCAAAAACCTCTTAAACACCCAACTGGAGAATATGCCAAGTGGAGGCTATATATTTAGCTGGTTTGATTGGTTCTGTCTTTGGTATCCTCCAGGCTGGCTAATTTTATTTAATCGGCATTGGCAGCACTATCACACCGATCAAGATGGTTGGAATTATCTAGAATATGGATTATTTTTAATTCCTGGCGGATTTTATCTGGCACTGCTAAGTCGGTGGTTACGTCTGGGTTTTCGTCCACCTCGAAGAGAAATTGGTGAATTTGATCCCCAATATCAAGAAGCTTTTCGCTCAGAAGTTCTCGGCCCCATTGTTAAATACTATTTTCGTGCAGAATTGCAACAAGTTGAAAATTTGCCGTCAACAGGGCCATTAATTGTAGCAATGAATCACGCAGGAATGTGTTTTCCTTGGGACTTTTTGACCTTGGGTTATTTATTAAGTGAAGCCAGAGGATGGGTACTACAAGCTGTAGCAAATCCAGTATTATTTGAGCATCCTTGGATGATTTGGTGGCTACCACCTAAATGGTCGCAGGTTTTAGGTGGTGTACGAGCCGAATTAGATAATTTTGAGGCAGCAATTGCACAAGGTAAAATAGTCTTATATGCACCCGAAGGTATCCGTGGGCCTCTGAAAGGTTGGAGAAGACGCTATCAACTAGAAAAGTTTGATATCAGTTTTCTTCAGTTGAGCGATCGCTATCATATTCCCATTCTCCCAGTTGTTTGCATCGGTAGTGAATTTCTCCATCCTTGGGCTGTTAATCTCAAAAAATTGCAACGACTAGTCAAGTTACCATTCTTGCCTCTATCACCTTTGATGCTGGTCTTAATTCTGTTTCCCTCAATGGGAATTTGGGCAATGAGAACTCGTCTGCGTTACTCTATTAGCCCTTTGCAACCAGCAGGATTAGATACTCACTCAAGCAAAAGGCGTGCAGTAATTTATCAGCAGGCGCAACAATTAAGAGAAAAACTGCAACTTCAAATTAATCATTTACTTGGGAAACTTGTAAGAAGCTGAACTCAATAGACCTCTTACAAGAGTGCTTTTTGCAAGAGGGGGAAAAAAGTAAAGGTTAAAGGGGAAGGGAACAATACAGAACCTTTTACCAACTTATGCAAGAAGTTTAATAAACAGTAAAATTGAATCTGATAGCAAGAAAGTGGAGAAAGTAAAAAGTTCTTTTACCTTCTCCACTTTGAACTGCTATGAAAATCTCACGAATTATGGAGTTTGAAGAAAATGCCAC
Organism: Nostoc flagelliforme FACHB-838; assembly: GCF_014698065.1. GTDB lineage: Bacteria > Cyanobacteriota > Cyanobacteriia > Cyanobacteriales > Nostocaceae > Nostoc > Nostoc flagelliforme_B. Next base: position 5,072 of record NZ_JACJSI010000005.1, on the reverse strand, counting down.
CTTTGAGCGATCGCGTGTCAGTTCCATAATTACTGACTGTGAGCGATCGCAAATTGTTAAAAAATGGTTTACCTAAAACTTCCACTAACTTGAGAATTGGTATTTGACGCTCTAATAAATTCTGGCTCTTTGCCCAGTCAAGATATACATAACCTTGGTTTGGTAGGGGAATTGCAGCGATACTATCTTGGAAATTGGGATTATCAATTATGGAATTATCCTTAGCTGTGAGAATTTCATCCATAGTTTCTAAGTCAGAAGTAAAAACTTCGTAATTTCCTAAAGTTGTATGCAATCCCCGTACTTTTGTTTCAATGCTGAACGATCCTCCTTTAACATCACTTTTTTTCGTAGTCGTACTTAACTCTGTCCAAGCGGAGATTTTTTGCTGATCTATAGTCAGCGGACTGATGCTGAGTCCGTTGGATGAGGCGATCGCATCCAAATGAGCAACGCCTTGTTCTACATCCTGAGATTTTTCCACCACGAAAATCCAATGGGGAGTTGTTTGCTCTTTGTCAGGTAACAGTGCTATGGCATATTCTCCTAGTACCCAACTAAAAATATCTTTTGGTAAGTTTATACCCCAACGTTTTTGCACATCCGCCACGGGTTTTGCTAACCGAGAAATCACATCTTCCTCAGAACCATATATGGTTGCTGTTGCTTGTCTCCAGAGTTTAGCTAAATCACTGTCACCCAAATGACTTAAATTTGAGCCAGAAATTGCCAAACCTGCTGATGCTGGAACATACTGCAATGCTCCCACAGGTTTAGATAACGCTGGAGATGGGGGGGCAGTTTCTGATGTAGTCAGAAAGGTGGTTTCTGCCAGTAATCCTTTGGGGTTTAAAGATAAGGATATGATTTGGCTGTTATAGAGTTGTTCTGCTAACTCTAACCCTTGCCATTTCGCCACGATGGGAAGATTCAAGAAAGCTATAGCCAAACCCCCTTTAGGCAGTTCTTTGATCGCTTTTTGGTAGTCGGCGGAACTAGTCAAATTCAGATCGGGCGCTTGGACATTATTGATCGCATCTCGTAGTACTTTCAGATCGTTGGCAAATAAAACAAAGCCTTCACCAACAACAGCACCAGCAAGTAAGTCTTGCTCTGGTTGAGAATTGTCAGAAATCAGTTTTACACCTTTATATTGTTCAACAGCTAAGTTTGCTCCAGCTAACGCCCGCTTGGAAAATAGCAACTCGACAAACTCGCGGCTTTTTTCGGGTTGATTGGTTGCTAATGCCAACAGATACCCTGGCTGCTGTCCGTTTTCTTGCTCGCGATCAATATCTAAAGTGGTGATAGCTAGTGTAATTTCGTCCCCTAACCAGGGTTGAATGTCTTGTTTGTAATCTATGCCACTCTTAGCGAATAAACTGGTTTTGAGTTTAGATAGTTCCTCTTCACGCTCCAACGCCTGCAAACGGTCAGGATTTGTCAGCAATGAAACCATTACAGGCGAAAGTTTCGACACGAATATGGTTGCACCAGGCCCAGAGGTAGAACCAATAAGATTAACCGGACTTTTGGCGAAAAACCAATAAAAGCCTGCGATCGCAATTACTAGCAGTGCGATCGCCCCAGCTATGATAAAACCGATAAATGAACGTTGCCTATTCACATTAAACCTATTAAAAAAGACGGTTTACAGCCATTTAAGCAGAAAGCCTAGCAGAATTAATCAACCCCCTTGAGAATGGATGCTGATGTCAAGGCAGAAATTTTCTGTCACCATAAACAGTATTAGGACTGTTTACGAAAACCTCATGATAGGGAACTCATGAATCAAATTAGTGTAGAAGAACTGGCGCAACGTCTTTCTTCTAGTGATCCAAGTATTCAGCTAGTAGATGTGCGTGAACCACAAGAATTGGAGATCGCTAGCATTGAGGGCTTTGTCAACCTACCTTTAAGTCAATTTGCCGAATGGGGAGATCAAGTACCTACCCTCTTCAATCCCCAAGCTGAAACACTTGTGCTATGCCACCACGGCATCCGTTCTGCCCAGATGTGCCAGTGGTTGATGGCTCAAGGATTTACAAATGTGCAAAATATTGCGGGTGGTATTGCTGCTTATTCCCTACTGGTAGACCCTTCAATTCCCCAATATTAGCTTTTTCAGAAACGTCACTCAGATGGAACTTACCCTTCCATCTGGCATTTGCTATGCTAAAAGCAGAAGTTCATCACTTTAGAGGCTTGCTGGAAAGGTCTAGATTTGGGCATAAAGTACATCTGCACAAAAATTTTTGACCGGCCCAAACTATAGTTCAGCATTAGCCCTTGCAAAAAAATACGTATCTAATAATACTGTTGTAATTGCAAAATTATGCAAGAATACGGTTATAAAAGAGCATAGTGAGGGTAGATTATAACTAGCAGTTTTTGCAGAAAACTTTAGCTACTATTTCAACCTTACTCTTAAAAAATGCTGTATGTATATGAGCTTTAAGAATACTTATCATAATATAGTTATATAATTTGCTATCTTAATCAATTATTAATATTTTCTGTTTTCGATTAAACACACAAATTTTTTTAGAGTTTGATTAAAATTTGCCTTCAGCAAAACATACAATAATGGAAGTTCAGTTAACAAATCGACAACAGCATATACTTTGGGCAACGGTACGCCACTACATTGCGACAGCAGAGCCTGTTGGTTCAAAGGCTTTAGTCGAAGAGTACGACCTAGGTGTAAGCTCGGCGACAATTCGCAATGTGATGGGCGTTTTAGAAAAGTCTGGATTACTCTACCAACCACACGCTTCTGCTGGACGCGTACCTTCAGATTCAGGCTATCGCATTTATGTTGACCAACTAATTACACCTTCTCTGCGAGACGCGACGCGAACAGAAACTTTAGGGCGAGAAGTAGAGGTAGCATTGCAAAAGCATCTCCAGTGGGAAGATCGCAGTTTAGAGACCCTACTGCAAGGAGCCGCACAAATTTTAGCAACCTTAAGTGGTTGCATTAGCTTGATCACCATGCCGCAAACGACTACAGCGCTATTGCGACATCTGCAATTAGTGCAAATTGAAGCCGGGCGGATCATGCTGATTGTCGTAACTGATGGTTACGAGACACATTCTAAATTGATGGATTTATCGCCAACACCAGAAGAAACACAACGCGATTCAGAGGTAATCGATCGCGAGTTACAGATTGTTTCTAACTTTTTGAATAGCCACTTGCGGGGGCGAAGTCTGTTGGAATTAGCCTACCTCAACTGGAGCGAACTAGATCAGGAATTCCAACGTTACGGGGAATTCTTAAAAAACTCAGTTGCGGAATTGACTCGTCGAACTATTGCGCCGACTGCAACCCAAATTATGGTTCGCGGTGTGTCAGAAGTTTTGCGCCAACCAGAATTTTCCCAGTTACAGCAAGTACAAACTATTATCCACCTCTTGGAAGAAGAACAAGACCAACTGTGGCGATTAATATTTGAGGAGCCAGAACCGGAGGATGGTGCTAAACCAAAGGTAACGGTTCGCATTGGCGCAGAAAACCCATTAGAACCGATACGCACCTGCACCTTAATTTCTTCCAACTATCGTCGGGGTTCAATACCCGTAGGAAGTGTGGGAGTTTTGGGGCCAACGCGCCTAGATTATGAAAGTGCGATCGCAGTAGTAGCATCTGCTGCTGATTATCTTTCGGAAGCTTTCAGTTACTTCAATCCTTAAATCGCATGAGATGGTATTCAGGAAAAAGCCGCTACGAGTCTAGGCGAATCATGAATATAATAGCAAGCAAATAGCCCAATTTGTAGCGGCAAAATCAATAATTAAAACTACTTAAATCTTTTATGGTTAGAAAAATCGCCTTTGGCTTGCTGTGGCTGGGATTGGTTGTCTATGCTTTTTACCTTGCGCCTCCTGAGCAACCCGGTACATTTGAGTTAATTAAAAACCTTTCTCTTGGGCAGTGGGAGGGCATTAACCCATTAGTGATAGCACTATTCAACATCATGGGCATCTGGCCTCTGATTTACAGCGCAGTAGTATTTATTGATGGTAGAGGACAAAAAATACCTGCTTGGCTGTTTGTGATCCCTTCTTTCGCAGTTGGTGCTTTTGCTTTATTACCCTACTTAGCCCTTAGAGAACCAAATAATCAGTTTGTTGGTAAAAAGAATATCTTGCTTAAGCTGCTAGATTCTCGTGTGACTGGTTTTATATTGACGGTAGGCACAGTTATTTTAGTTGCCTACGGTTTAAGAGGAGGAGATTGGGGTAGTTTTGTCCAAGAGTGGCAAACTAACCGCTTTATCCATGTGATGAGTTTAGATTTTTGTCTACTTTCCTTACTCTTTCCCGCATTGCTGGGAGATGATATGGCGCGTCGCGGTTGGAAAAATTCGCAGTTTTTCTGGTTAATAGCGTTGATACCGCTATTCGGCCCATTGATTTATTTATCTGTGCGTCCACCTTTACAAGAAGTGGGTGTAGAGTCAATATCCAACCAGGCAGTGGCGAATTGAACTGGGAACTGGGGATTAGGGGCTTCACCCGGCTACCTTAAGGGTTCTGGAAATGTCTAATCCAAAATCTAAAATTTAAAATCGTATCATCCAAAGTCCCCTTTTTCAGTAAATTGGGGATTTTCTGTGGGTGCGTAAATCCCAAGAGAAAATTTTTTTCTGAAAGTACTTTACAAAACGCAATAAATTATTTAAGATGTGTAACAGGTAGTCAAACCTACCTAATTCATCCACAAATAATTGCACTTATAAAACAATGACAGCAACCATTCAACGTCGCGAAAGCGCCAACGTATGGGAGCGGTTTTGCAATTGGATCACCAGCACCAACAACCGTATTTACATCGGTTGGTTCGGCGTAGTCATGATTCCTACCCTGCTAGCCGCTACCGCCTGCTTCGTAATCGCCTTCATCGCTGCTCCTCCAGTAGACATCGATGGTATCCGTGAACCAGTTGCAGGTTCCTTGATCTACGGAAACAACATCATCTCCGGTGCAGTTGTTCCTTCCTCCAACGCTATCGGTTTGCACTTCTACCCAATTTGGGAAGCAGCTTCCTTAGATGAGTGGTTGTACAA
>NZ_JACJSI010000499.1 GCF_014698065.1 Nostoc flagelliforme FACHB-838 | reverse complement strand
CTGGGCGACCACTGTTCGGCTATAATTTCGGCATCCGTTGCCCCATAATGGTTAACCAGTGCCATCAACACCTGACGGCATTCGTCATAGTTACCGCTTCCTGGGGTACGTGGTGGAATGAATGAAAGCGCGTTCTGGATTAGCTGGTCAATGTCCCAGCCTTCAGTGAGGGAAATCTCACGCCACTCTTTACGCCGTGACTCAATTTCTTGAATTCGTAGCTGATACTCAACACGCTCAATTTGCGCGATCGCAATCGCTTCACTTATCCATTCTGCTGGTAAAGTGGCTTCAGGGTTTACTAGCGGGAATTCTGCTTCTGTGCTGCCGTAGAAAACACGACTTGCATCTTTACAAGCTGGGTCATGCGGTAACTGCTGCATGAGGAAGCGTGTACAAGCTTCTACAGTATCAGCGCCTTGGACATATTCGGGGAGAAGGAAAACCAACCGGAATTTATGCCAGTCTGGTTTATGACTGGCAGTAGTGTAAATTAAAGCACAGTGTTTTTTAATGAAGGGATGGGCTAGGGCTTCTTCGATCGTTAATTGGTGATCGTAAACTTTGATGTAATTCCCGTTTTCGTCCTTGATTGGTTTGTCATAAGCATCACGGGCGATATTAGAATTATCAATGTCGAGTAGTAGCCACTGAGAACCGATAATATTGGCCTTACTGCGCCATTTACCGTTTAACAGTCCGGCACAGATAGCGTGACCTGCTTTAATATGTTCTTGAACATCGGCTAGAGTGCCTTCTACATCAATGAAGTTACCAGCCAGCTTCTTAAAGTCCCAGTCTTTGTTTGTGCCAGTTGCGTTAAACGCAAACTTGATTATGCGACTCTCAATCAACTCAAGTTTTGTCTTTACAGCAGAAAAAGTTTCTGATTGGCCTGCTGATTGCGCCGATACTGAGTGATTAAATTGTTGTAATGGTGACATGAGAGCTATTCCTCCTGAAGTGTGTTGGAGGAATTGGAGCTATCCCAAAAGTAATCTTCTAATACAAACGTTCAGAAATGTAAAAACAGAAAAATCCTAAACTGCTCTTTCTGTCTGGATTGCTGGTGTTACAATGGCTTAACACCTTGAAAGGTTTGATAAGATTACTATTAGGGACATTAATTAGGCGTTCAACCCAATCCCCAATTCCACGTGAATAAAAATCAGAAAACCTCGGTATCCCAACGGGACACGGGGTTTTCACCTTTTAGCCTATCTGTACTTGGCTAACCAAGCCCTGACAAACTCGATTACTTCCTCCTCTTGAATAACAAAGGCAGTACCTTTTCTTCTGAGAGCCAGAATTTTCATACTTCCCACCTCCGAATAAAGATGTTCATTGTGAGTATTAGCCGCCTTGGTAGGAGGCCATAAGACTAAAACTTTTGCTGTGGGAGTCTTTTGAGCTTCACGGGAAGACATCAAAAACTTATCTCTGTTCTTGTTGAGCCACTTCTCGTAATCTGCTAACTCCACAAGTGGGCAGGGTTGCCACAGTTTTAGTCCATTTTTGTCTTTGCGCTTGACTTGTAAAACCTCTCTAGCTTCGTTGTAGACAATTTCTCTATCTCCTTTTGAGCGAATGGAGATAAACAGGTGAGTTGTTCGTGGAAATCTAATAAACAAGTCGATAGGGTTGTTGTCTTCTACCGGAATTACTGGGAAGACTTGTACATCTAGGCTTTTAAACTCATCAAAAAGTAAGGTTCCTAATTTTTCCAACCGCGCAAGTTTTTGAGTTACCACCAACGGCTTGTAAGCCAATCCAAAAAGAACCCAGCCAGCCGGATGAATTATGCCTCCTGTAGCCAGCGCAGCAGCACCAGCCGCTAGAGCTTGAGTGGACGCATAGTCTTTCGCCTCCCTAATTTTTTCAAACGCCGCTTCGTTGTGCAGTGGGAGTTGAAAATCGCTTGTTAGGTCTTTCACTGTTAACATTGGCGACATCAAAAAATAATGATGTGAAATAGTACTAGCTGCTCGATTTTGCCTTACGGGGCTAACGGCCTATGAGTTTACGCAAGAGTAGTTCACGCTACATCTTTCACTGTAAAACCTTTGCTACACCACTGAACTAGCAGCCATCTATCAGATTCTTTGTCTAAAGCTGGCTTTAGTCGAAAAGCAAAAAAATCTTCCCAAGCCTCTATACCGTGTTTTGTAACGAATTGTTTTTCAACTTCTTTAAAGCGTTCCCAGTTGCGATCCGCGATCGCGGTCAGCATTGGGATTAATTCGCTTACGGGTATCTGAGTAGTTGTTTCACTCATCTGGGTGTCCCTCAAAAATACAAATAATTGGTAAAGGTTCTATCTTGGTATCAACAACTTTAACTAATCGTATTCCCCTTTTTCTGCCTATCCTTTTGCAGTGTTGCTCTGAGGCGGCTGGCAGCCAATATCTAGTCTCAGCTAGTGGGTCAAATTTGCCCTCAACACGCTCTATACCGTCGTTTGCCTGATTTCCCTCGGTCAGATTCCCTCCTTATTTTTGTTGTCAGCGATCGCGTTAGTCATATTACTTGTTGCTCACTTTGTTTTCATGGTCTGTTACTGCTTGCTGAGTGATCAGTTCAACTAAATTTGATAGCGTTCGGCTTTCGCTGTCCGCCCATTCTTGTAGTTTTTCTTTTAACTCAGGACTGCATGTAAAAGTTACTTTTGCCTTTGACGTTGCCATTAATTAGAAAAGTTCTGATATATTCCGACATTTTCAGTTAACATCAAAACTTGTCAAAAAGCAGCTGGTTCTAAGCAGTTCTGAATTTAATTGACAAGTTCAGAACTTATCCACTAATATATTAGTGTCAAGGTTATCGATACGTCAATAACTTAAGGCAGACGCAAGTAAGACCAAGCGCAAAACGCACTTGGCGAGTTCCTTTCGAGGGTTGTAAGGCTTGCAAGCGCTGTTTTGAGAGTATTCAACTATTCACAGCAATATCTGCATTGCGTCCGTTCATTTTCAACGGTCGCGGTAATTGTGCGTGTCTGCATTAGGACAGAGGATTCATGCATATCAATTTACGCAGCTTAGAAGCAATCAACGAACTACCTCTTGAGAGAACAATGCTTAATCAAAATCAATTACGAAGGTTAGAAGCAATAGATCGCTGGCTCAGAGAAATTCGAGATTCTAAGGAATTTGGACAACTAGAATACTCCCCAGACGTGATGCTAGGCGACGCAATCCAAGCAGTAGGCGAACTATTGGACGAACACGAATCCTATGATTACAAGCCCACAAATTTTACTGATTCTGAGTGGCATTCATATCTAGAACAAAAGCCAGTAATGCACATTCGCCGTGTGAAGACAAGGCGTGAAAAGATTAACTCATTCATACTTAATGGAGCGTCATCAGTAGCAATTGTGAGCTTGGTAACTACTAGTTTTATGGTAGTTGGTTCTATCTTTTGTCACGGGTTTGACCGGATTGAAGAAAGTAGAGGGGAGGAATATCAACCCACATGGATTTACAACGCCAAAATTTTTGAAGGAAGTGCCATCGCATCTATCGCGGTTTTCTTGGGTGCAAGCTTGACGGGTGCGTGTGTTGCAGGAGAAAAGAATGATGATTGATAAACAGCTTGTAGGATGCGTAACCCTCCTAAGCAAATCCAAAACCTACAGTATCGATGGCGCTCTCTATCGCTATCTCTATAGCAGCGACAGTATCAGACACACACAATATTATTTCCGTCCTTTACCGCGTCAGTCTAAGAGCGCTGACTTAAAGCTCAATCGT
>NZ_JACJSI010000498.1 GCF_014698065.1 Nostoc flagelliforme FACHB-838 | reverse complement strand
ACCTCAATATTTGAAGGCAACAAACTATTACAAAATAGCCGCAAGATTGACACAGTAGGCGTTCACCATCTTTGTGAGACGATAGCGAATAACCTCCAAACCCGTCGCCACCTCGGTAAACCAGCTAACCCTCATCTGATCCGAGAGGGGATGAGCAAGAATTTTGTTTATGGAACCACCAATTGGGAGTTTTCAAGCATTTACTCATCAGAACTCAAGGGATGGCTTGCATCTTGTTTAGTGCCTGCGTGGAAGCATTTGCAATCCCGCGCTGATGACCTGGATGCTATTTACCTTGTGGGTGGTGGTGCAATGCTGCCATCGGTTAGTGCAATCGCATCTAGGCAAGGAATTGCACAGATTCCTAATTCCCAAACGGCCAATGCAATTGGGTTACTGAAATTAGCTGTTGCATCACTAAAGAAGGTTTAATTCATGGCGAAAGATAACCGGGTTTGCATCCCCAAAGATTTGATTGACCCCGTAAAGGCTGAGGCGGAAAAACTGCTTCTCACCGATGACCTGACCTCTGCTGTGACTTGGATTTTAAGGGCTTACTTTCGAGATAAAAATTCACTTTGCTGTCAGCACAAGCAACAACCCGCTCTAACTGAGCAGTCCCAACCCGATAGCTTAAGTAACTTTGAGGATTTGTTCGTAGCGTAACCATGAAAATCAACAAAACACTTGGATTCTCTGTTGCTGCTCTTGGCTTTCTAGCCCTTGGCTATTTCGGAGTGCAGCAGCTTGGCAGAAACAATATGTTTACCATCGCCGCAGCCGTGGGAGGTGCAGGGGCCATCAGCTATGTACTTCAAAAGCCGAACCAGCCAGAAGCCCCAACCGCACCGATAAAAGCTCAAAGAAAAGGAAAGAAGTCATGAGCGACCAAGACACCCAAAAGACACAACCAAGCCTAACAACAACCGAAATCATGACCATCATCCTCGGTTGCGAACAGACTCTAAGGTTCGTGCAAGCATCGCCAAATTACAAACAAATTGAAGCGTCGGAAAAGTTCAGTACATCGAATGACCTGCGTCTGGGTGATGCTGTTCAGACGCTTGTTGAAGTTCACGAAGCGATTCTAAATATCGAGTTTTATTCCCAAGTCGAGGGACAACCAAATGCTTTCAACGACAGCCTTACAGCGTAATCATTTGTACCAATTCCGTGGTCAACAACTGCGCTATAGCCACCGCTCTAATTGTCGAGTCAATGCCCCTTTCATATTCAATGACTCGAAAGGCAGAAGAAAAGAATTAAGCCAAAACCAAGTAATTAGGGAGGTTTTTGAACTTGTTGAGTTTTGTGAGAACTGATAATGAAGCGATTGCCCCGACCGACCAAAGTAAGTGCAATCGCCTCACCCGAAAGTGCATCAAGTACACATCGTTACAAGGATTCTAACAAATGACACTTCACTACACTAATCCCCACGATTGGGGCAAATCGCCTCTGACCGACTCCGCCCTAAGAAAGCAGCAATTCAAAGCAGAAAATCCTGAAGAATGGGCAGCAATGATTGAGGCAGATATTGAGGCACTTTCCACACCAATATTCGAGAGTGAAGATTACCCACCCTTTACCGGGACGGAATTCTTAGCAACTCATGAAACCATCGATGACCATCCATACTCTGCTGCATTTGGTCAATTCTTGGGTAATGGGATTGACGCGGACATTGCAAATATTCTGGCATTTGGTGAAAACCGATTTGATTTAATTTCCGAAGATTTTGACGACCCTGTAAGGCAACTAGCAACGAGAATTTATAGCCGATTTGAAGAGATGGGTTACTGGGATAAGTTGCCCCAATCATCCAGCAATATCGACTATGACTACATCCCTTATTAGGAGGATCGGAGATGGACTTTGCAATACGTAATCCGGTAGTTGGTCATGCAAGCCATATCGATGAAAAAGCGCTTTCCTGGGGAGGATTTGAGTCTGATATTTTTGGCTATCTCTCCGATATAAATAAGCTAGAACAGTTCGCTGATTATGCGAATAATGCCCAAGAATTATCTGACCGATTAGAGCCGTTCTTAGACAATGCCAAAGTTGTCTTTGAGGCGATGGAGAAGTTGACCAAAGGACAAGTGACCTGGGTCGAACTTCGTAAACAATATGGCTCTCACGTTGCGGGTGCTATCGCCAAAATTCGCAAACTCAATTCGGAATTTGATTCGGAGATGAGTAAGATAGATGCCCAAGATAGAGCCGACTTGCTGCGAATTGATCAGAAACGTAAGCACGGACTAGCCGAAGTTGCAGTCCAATTACACCACGATTTGCAAGCAGAATTGTGGCGGCATGAAAACAAGATTAGCGGCATCGAAAATAGACAGACTGTGCAAGCCGAAAGGCAAGCAATTACTACAGGATTAAGAGAGAAACGACAACAACTTTTAGCCCGTGCGAGGTTTGGTTCAAGGGCATTAGAACCAAATCTTGCACCCCAGGAAGTCATACCAGTTACTAGCCAAAATCATGCACCATCGTCAAGTGTTTCTGCAACAGGAACAGTTCGCGGTTGGGGTGCAATGTTGGGTAACTTGTGGCAGAAGTTAGGCGACAGATAATCAATTAATTAGGTAAGGCTGATGCTAGTAAGGAAACGAAATGAAGATCCTCATAGCGTCAGCCCTTTTTCAATGGAAGGGCTGGCACAAACACCACAATCAACTAAGCAGCAGAAACAACCCGAACAGTCACCACCACTACCAGAAAATAATAGAGGTCGGACATTTAGACGTGCTGGTAATGCTTGTGAAATTGTCGCTGGCAGTTGCTTAAACAGTGCAGTGATTTTCACCTTTCATCTATTGCAAGTTCACCCCGTTGGAATGTTCCTAGCTGTAGGTACTGCACACCTGTATTTTACTGCTACTGCAACAGGTGAAGGGTTCAACAATTTTGTCACTAATTTAATGACTGGTTGCAGTGCATCGTTAGCGTTATTGTGTGCGCTCAATGAACCGTTAGGCGAGTGGAACGAATCGAGAATTTCTACTAGTACAGTTAAGACTTCTATCGAGTCGGTTTATAAGCCAAAAACTGCTGAATCTTCAAGTTGGATGGATGGTGCAGGAGTGGGCATATTTCTAGCGATATTAATGTTTTTTCTATTTGGTGGTAAAAGAGGTAAATGAACTATCTATCTGAGAAACATAAACAGTTATCCGAGTCGCAACAATCGGGTTTAATGAAGTGGTTCGGACAGTTGCCGATGGATAAAAAAGCTGTTGCAATTGGGCTGAGTTTAACTGTTGGTATTGGATCAGCTGCGATGGCGTGGAAAGGGGAATCAAGCGACCGCATTTATTTCTGCGTTCGGACTCCCCAGAAAAAATTGGTATGTCAGGATCAGAATAACAGACCTTTCAGAATGACCCCCTACTACTGGTCACAATGGCAGTTAGAAGGAATGCCGCGCCAAGTAGTGCGTGACCCAGCTATGGGCGTTAATGGGCTGGTGAAAGCGACTAACCAATACAAGCCTTTTTGGGCGTTTGGAGGATTCCTGGGGTTTGCGCTAGCTGGGTGGATGCTGCGGCACTGCCAATCGGAAGAGAAGCAGAGAGCAGTTTTTGAAGACATTGCCCAAAAACGGGATGCGGCGAAAGCAGAGATGGCTGCACGTTCCGAGTTGTTAGAGAGTTACCGAGATGTTGCGATCGCAGAAGTCCAATTGCAAGCTGACCTGGATTTAGTCGCCAATGATCGCACTGTTGATATCACCAAAGCCGAGATTTACGCCCAC
>NZ_JACJSI010000497.1 GCF_014698065.1 Nostoc flagelliforme FACHB-838 | reverse complement strand
CCCTGAGTTGATTGCCGCATTGGTTGGTATAGTAAGGGCGACCCGCCGCATCCACGATCGCAATTCCCACCGGAATCGCTTCGAGGAACTGGGTGATCTTGCTTTCCTTAGCCTGCAATTCTGAGTAAAGGTTGGCATTTTCGATGGCGATCGCTGCTTGAGTCGATAATAGCTGCAAGACCTGCGATCGCTCTGGTGTAAATACTCTAGCTGCTAGCCGATTTTCTAAATACAATACACCGACCAGCTTGGCTTGATTCAGCAGCGGCAAACAGAAAATAGATTGAGGCTGGTTCTGTCGAATGTATGGCTCATTAATAAAAGCACCTTCATGAGTCGCATCATTTAAGATGACAGGCTTCAGAGTCCGAATCACATATTGAATGATTGATTCTGGCAATTGTTCGGCAATTGGAATAGACTGTAACACCTGAGTCGCACAAGCATTTTCATCGGTATTGAGTTCACAAGCCGCTTCAATCAACCATTCTCCTGAGTTTTCTAAAATCAGATATCCGGTTTGTGCGCCAGCATTCTCAATTAAAGTTTGCATCAGTGATCGCAGCAATTGCTTCAGTTCAATTTCACGAGAAATCGCCTGTGAAGCTTTCATCACTGCTGCTAAATCGAAAGCAGTATGGAAGGGATTAGTGATAGTTTCAACAGTAATAGGAATTGATGTGGAAGCGGCTCTAGACGACTGAGAAAAGAACTGTGGATAGCGTTTTTCTAAGTCTTTAACTTTAGCGATCGCGCCCCAGCGATCGTAGCAATAGTGCGCCTCTTTCATGTAGGTCTGAGCAATCTTTTCCCGACCTCGCGCTAGATAATGTTTTGCCGCTAATTCATAAGCTAATGCTTCTTCCTGGATAAACTCATTTTCAGCAGCACCTGCGATCGCCCGTTCATAAAACTCTTCAGCCTCAAAGAATTGCCCTAAGACTCGCGCTTTTTCTGCCTCAACCAGATGAAATTTATGTAGATAATTCATGGGGGCGTGTTCTGCCCATTTTTGCATCTTTTCTTGGTTGGTGCTAACACAACTTAGCCAAACCTCTTTTTGGGAGCTTGAAGCCTCAACCAATAAACTCAAAAGCACCAGAGAATCGTAGAAACAGAATAAAGGTAAAACCGTTATTGCTGTCACCTCTTCAAAATATTGCCTTGCCGAAACAGCAGTTTGTAGAGCTTGATGATATTCCTCAAATAGATAACACAATATAACTTTGTACAAATAAAAGAATTGAGTTTCAATTCCGTCTTTAACTGCAATAGCGTGAGATAGCGCTTGCTCTCCATCATATATACTACCAATTAAACGGCTAGGATTAAAAGACCTACCTAACAGATTAAGGATTGTCTGCCACAACATTGCAATCCAATTAGAGGGGTTTTCTCGTCTGATTTGACTGATCGCTTTGCTGTAGGCTGCCGTTGTTTGTTCTAGTTGGGTGAGTGACTCACCGACAAAAAACGAGCGACAACATGCATAATATGCAGAATAGCCAGCGAATTCAAAGTCTCCGGTTTCCACTCCGGTTTGATAAGCATCAACCAGAATTGGTATTGTTTTCCTAAAATGTACCTTCCAGTGCATGACGTGGTTACTCGATACCATTAATGCTTTAGCATTCCCTTTTTTGGTATTCAATTTTTCTGCCAAGCTTAGAGCCAATTGACCAAACTTATAACCGAGTTCAATGTCTTGAACAACTGCACATAGAACAAATCCGTAGTTAGCATAACTCATTGGTGACCAGGTAGTGTTACCGTAGTCGAGCGATCAATTTACCCTTTTACACACAATCAGTATCAATAGTGCTGGTGATACCATAAATGCAGCAGCCACGATATTCGCCAGGATATACATTGCTGCCAGCGGTTCTGGTGCGGTCATCTTTGGCAGATCAATTAAGTCTTCGATTTCTCGTCCAGCTAATAGCGCAGCCGTTGACTCCAATCCTCTTTGAACATCTAATTGACTGGGGTTTTCTATTAAGTTTACTTCCAAGAGCTTCAACACTTCTAACCCAGTTTTAAGTGCTTCTCCCAGGTTGCCCTGTGACAAATATCCTTGAATTCTGCTATTGTAAACCTGCACTTTGTCAAGCACTGTCTTAGCGCGATCAAGTACCACTTCTACGAATTGTTCCATCTCGTCAAAGTGACCATGAAGATACGCCGCTTCTGCTGCTTGGGAGTAAAGCGCCAAGGTTAGGTCATACTCGCTTTGCCAACTCTCTGTATTCAGGAGTTTAAGCCCTGTATTGAAATACTTAAGAGCCGCTTCATAAGCCGTTGCTGTCTTGGCTTTCTGACCTGCGATTAAATTCAATTTAGCAATTTCATTTCGTTCTGCGCGATCGCAGACAAGCTCAATTCCGCGATCGAGATGATCGACAATTTCAAACAGCCGCTCTGATCGTTGCTCTGGTGAAGTTTTTTCGAGTAAATTGCGACCGATTTGGAGATGAACGACTTGTTTGTGCGACTCATCAATTAAGGCATAAGCAGCTTGCTGTACGCGATCATGCAAAAACTTATACTCTTGAACTAACAAATCCTCGTCTAATTCAGATAAAGGTTGAATTAATCCAGCATGTATTGCAGCTAGTAAATTTTGGAAAATCGTTTTAGGTGTTTTTTCACAAACGATCGCTAAAGTTTCTAAGTCGAATTGGGAGCCAACACAAGCGGCTAAGCGGAGAATTTGCCGTGTTTCTTCGGGCAATTTCTTCAACTGGAGCAGCAGCAGTTCCACCACATTATCGGTTATATTTCGGGCTTGAATTTGAGCAATATTCCACTGCCAGTTCAACTGTTTCGCATCAAAAGTCAGCAGATTTTCGCTATAGAGCATTCGCAAAAATTCACCGACAAAGAAAGGGTTGCCCTCGGTTTTACGGAACACTAATTGGGCTAAAGAACGAACGGTGTCAGGATTACGATTTAGCGTCTCGGCAATCAATTGATTCAACGATTCCAACGTTAAGGGTGCTAAGGTAATCTCCTGAAGCACTGCCCTTTGTTTTCGCAATTCTAAGAGCGTCAATACTAATGGATGCGTTGGAGTTACTTCATTATCTCGATAGGCTCCAATCAAAAATAGATATTGGGTTTGCTCGTCAAGTAATATTAGCTCGATTAACTTCAGTGTTGCTGAGTCTATCCACTGCAAATCATCTAAAAAGATAACAAGCGGGTGTGACTTTGAACAAAACACCCGTACAAACTTCTGAAAGATTAGATTGAAGCGATTTTGAGCTTGGGTTGCGTCAACGTCTGGTACCGGAGGCTGCTTGCCAATAATTAACTCAACTTCCGGGATCACATCAATGATGATTTGTCCGTTGCTTCCCAATGCTGTGAGCAGACGCGATCGCCACTGTTGCACTTGCTCATCCGGTTCCCCCAGAAGTTGCTGCACCAACTTTTGCAGGGCATCCACAATGGCGCTGTAGGGAATATTGCGCTTGAATTGGTCAAATTTACCAGAAATAAAATAACCACGGTTTGCTGTGATCGGCTTATAGAGTTCCTGCACTAATGCTGATTTGCCAATTCCCGCATAGCCAGAAACCAACATCATTTCGACTTGGAATTGAGGATTTTCTCTGCCTGACTCTCGTCGGTGAGCTTCGCCAACATTCCCTCTTGGGGCTACTCTTTCAAACGCTGCCAATAATGCTGCAATCTCCGCTTCGCGTCCATACAGCTTTTGGGGAATCTGAAACTGATCCGAAACATCTTGCAGACCTAATTGAATATGAGCAATTTGACCTGTTGTTGT
>NZ_JACJSI010000496.1 GCF_014698065.1 Nostoc flagelliforme FACHB-838 | reverse complement strand
TAGAATGACTTTATCATCAAAGCCTCATTGCTCAACCTCCATCTCCAAAGCGATCGCTACCTTTCTTGGCTTCTTAGTATACGTGTACTATATTTAGATGCGTTTGCCCTGAGTGATTGATGCTAATTTCTTGAGAAAGGCGGGGCGAAATCCTTCATTTTCACTTAAAGCAAATGCAGCATCATAGGCTCTAGTTGTAACCCTACTATTAGATTTGTTATTAAGTCTACCTACTTCTACCCCAGTATCTTGTTTAGTAATAGGTTCTCCTTTCTCATTAAATGCTTTTACTAATCCATCCCAATTAAACGTAGTAATAAATGTATCAGATACAAATTTTTTAATTACCTCATCAGACCGTTCTTTTGGGTCTACTGCTCTAGCAGCGATTGTCTCTCCTGATGAAAGTTGTACTAATGCCAATTGTTTTTTATTTAAAGCACTAATTGCTCCATATTTTAAAAATTGTAATAACCGAGAAAGCGCAGCCATTGAAAAACCAGCGAGAGAAATTATTCCAATTCTTGTTGTTACATATTTGTTGTAACTAAGTAATTGTAATGGTTCTTTTGGTTGAGGTTTATTTTGATGATTTAGCATAGGTGTTATTGTAAGGATTCAGGAGCGGAGCCGGAGACTCCGAAAGCTCTGGTCAGGATTCAGGAGTCAGAATGTTGGAGAAGAAAATTGAATTCTTTTCAATCAATAGAAGAGTTATCCGCTCATTGCTTTTAAATTCTGGTTTCTGAATCCTGTACATGGATAGCGGGGCGTTTAGCCCGTGCTGAATTCTTACGTGTTATTTAGCTAATTTTCCGACTAAACTACCACCTTTAGTAGCAACACCTTTAGCAACCTCAATAGCAATCCCACTATAAGTTTCAGTAGCTTTATTAATTTGAAGTAAAACAGAAACGCCACCACCAGCCGCTAAACCTGTAGCTAAGAATGGCGCAATTATACCAATTGTAAATAGGAAGAACATTGGCTGATAAGATTTAGAATCAGCGACTAATTGCCCGGCGAAACCAACAATGATATTGAAGCAGAGCTTGCCAAAACCTATACTGAAATATCCGACTAACCAACTGTAGATTGATTTAGCTCCATAAGGTAGCAGAGAACCACCAACAGCTATAGGCCCCAGCAGTGCTGTTACGAGCATAGTCAGTTCAATTCCCCATTGGTAAGCCCCATTCATCCCGACTAAAATTATCGTAACTATGTCAGTAACAGCAGACCCAACAAAAGCATTAATGGGAGATAAAACTAAATCAATTCCATTTGCTTTACCATCTTTCACATCATTAAAAGCATCGATAGCGCCATCAACTGCATCTACAAACCAAGAAAAAGCTCCATTGTTTTTGTTAAACTTATCTGGATATTTTTTGGTTAAATCTTCTTTAGCTTGATTCAAACAGTTGATTTCTTCTTGTTGACTTAAAGATGAATTTCTACATTTATTTACAGCAAGGCCAATAGCGCTACGTGCTGCTTCAGTTCCCAATGCACTTTCATACGCTTGCTTGAGGTCAATTCCCGCAGCAGCCTTACTAAGAACTATATTATTTACATTATTTATATAGTTTCTAATCCCCAAAGTTGATTTTCCTAAAGCATCTCCACTATTACTTAGGAGATAGACAACTATTAACGGCCAAATAAAATCAGTATAAGCTCTTTGTTCTTCCCCCGCCATCATTTTTTTTGTCCATTCAACGACAAAGAAAGTTAGTGTTGCTATAGCGAATAAAGCTCCGACTGTACAAATTGCTGAATAAACACCACCTGTAATAGTTTCGTTCCAAAGCTCATCAAATCCTTGTGCTATTGAAGCTGCATTTTCTTTTGCTAAATCAGCTAAATCGCCACCATCTAATTGCGCTAGTAAAAACATGGTTTGAATCCTTGCTCAATACAGTAATTTGGAACAGTAATTTTGAAAGATATTTGAACGCTACATCAGTCAGCAGAAGTAGGATCTAGCCGTGCATTAAGTATGACTTCATGTAGTAGAGACAATCTGCCATCATCTTGGGAGTTCTCCTTTTTCCGTTGGGAGTCAAGATGATCTGCCACTTGCGTCAGCATCAGGTTAGAGTAAGCATTGTCCTGTCGGGCTAACAGCGAATCAGTACGTTGTTCTGCTAAGATCGACACAATTAAGCCGTTCTGAGCAGCGATCGCTTTGAGGATGTTCTGAGAAGCGTCCATATTTTGAGCTTGGGAGGCGATATCACTGGCTTTTTGAGCAATTTGTGCAGTAGTATCAATTTTTTCTTGAGTTTGCTGCTGTCCTTTTTCGCTGATCACGCTAGCGACAGAAGCCAAAGCTAGGTCACGCGAAAGCTTCTGTGCTTTTTCTTGAGCAACAG
Source organism: Nostoc flagelliforme FACHB-838 (assembly GCF_014698065.1). Lineage (GTDB taxonomy): Bacteria > Cyanobacteriota > Cyanobacteriia > Cyanobacteriales > Nostocaceae > Nostoc > Nostoc flagelliforme_B. Next base: position 1,425 of record NZ_JACJSI010000496.1, on the reverse strand, counting down.
GATAAGAATAATCATCCTTAAGTGAATCCTTCAATTGATCAGCCGAAGCAATTGGGTCAGGCGCACCCAATTGTCCGATAGAACTTTCAATTGCCGCCGACGCGTTTTCTTTAATGTCAGCCCAAGCACTGTTAATCTCATCAGATGCCCAGGTTTGAATTTCACCAACTTCACTTTGAAGATCCGAAACTAATGAATTGATAAAATCGTTAATACTGAAACCATAACTAGGTGCAGCTCCATCAATATATTGTGGACGGACATCTCTGCTATCATCAACACACCAGTCACACCCATGAGTGTAAGTGTGCTTTTTGTCGCCCTGTCATTCTTTGGAGAAGGTGAGAGGGTTGCCGTTGCCGAAGCCGAAAAACTTTCTAGATATTCGTAGTCAGTACGCATCTCGTTCTCCTGAACGATTGGATGAGGAATACGCACATTCTTAAATAAGTCAGCTTCAAGATGGAGACACTTTAGTACTAAAAAAAAATAGCACAAAAGTACTAGTATAATATTGCTAACATTCATTCTCTAAGTATTTAAAAATCAATTATATTGTTAGCAACCTTTTTGCTTGACATATAATCCCTGCAATTATTTATTAGTATAAATATTCTTGTAATTAGCTCAGTAAGGTAGAAATGTGGAGATTGACTTTTGCTTGGTTTTGTGTGTTAAAGCCTGTTTAATGCAATACACACGTTTTTGGCAAATTGCCATCATAGCCTGATCGCAATCGATATCATTCTTTGGCTGATAATAGCGGTTGGATGTTAAGCCGATCGCCAACCTTGATATTGGCAGCGCCTGTTGCTAACTCTAGCACTTGATTGGCAACTTTCCCCTTGTAGATGGGGCAAGGGGTTTTGTAACACGGTTGGGCATTGTAAACCGCAGTTGTCACCACATTGTCCTTAAGATAAAAGATGTCTAATGGAAAATTTACCTTGTACATCCAGAAAGGCACGTTGTAAATTTCTCCTCCCAGGTTGAATAACATTCCGCGCGAGCCGTTTAAGGATGCTCGAAATTTCAGCCCTTTCTCTAATTGCTCTGGCGTAGAAGCGGCTTCTAAGTTAAATGTGCGCTTGCCAAGAGTGAGAATGTGCGTAACTGGTAAATCCTGGGGACGAGTTTGGACGTAACCAATTGCCACAGTACCAATGATAATTGATACTCCAGCGACAGGGCCTAGTATGTTCAGTAAGTTGAAGGCAGTAACGTATAAATCCTTTTCGGAATTAATTTTTAAAGTTTTCATGTTTCACCAAAAATATCAACATTGCCGAGACTATATATAGAAGAATCAATTGGGCTAGATGGAAGGCCATGTAAACCCGCAATGTTACGCATACTTTCAACTCGGTCAGCTTCACGGATGGCCAGAGGATTCATACTCTGCCTTGCAGCCAGCAATGCCGATAA
>NZ_JACJSI010000495.1 GCF_014698065.1 Nostoc flagelliforme FACHB-838 | reverse complement strand
TAAGTCGGAAATTTCGATTCCGTAGGCGAGGCAGTTTTCATTCATGCCTCTTAATCTACCATTTACGTGTACTTATTTTTTACAGTAGCAGGATAACTCCTGTGAACGTTTACGTTCAGTTATGTTAATTAGCTATTGATTAATTTGCATTTCATTGAGATAATCCAGAAATCAATTTGACAGAACGTTATGTTCTGTTAATCAAGTTCTCATATAAAGTAATTTTTCTCATGAAGAATGATTTAGGAAAAGCAAAGTTTCTAGCCTCTCCTGTATTTAAAAATAAAAACTTTTTAATTACAAAGAAACAAGTTTTATTTAGTAGCTTCATTTTCTTCTTTGCTTTGTTAGGATTGGGCGGTTTTTGGTTTCAATCCAGATATAAATTTGATAATAAGATGGCTGTCAAGTTACAAGAATTATCGAATGTAGATTATCCAGCCAATCCTGCTCCTTTAGGCAAAAATTTTCAAAGATATACGAATCGCAATTTAACGATTATCAAAAGGGATGAGACACATTTTGATTTTGTGCTGGAAGCAACAGATAAAAAAACAGCAAAAATAGTTATCAAAAATGTCGATTTAGAGCTATTAGTTCCGAAAATACCTCAATGGGCTAAAAAAGATCCAGGCTTAGAAGTAATAGCTTTGACAGATCGGGAATGGAACAGACAACAAGTTAGTTTTCCTGCTAATTCCAAAAATATAGAAATTATCGGTGGAGATGGTTTTGAAAAGCAAAACCTCGTCGAAGTTGCTTTGGCTAACAATTGCTTAAATGCAGGATATTGGGAAATTTTGCTATTTACTAAAGAAGATAGTAATAAGACTCTTTATTATCAAAGTTGGTTTACGTTTCCGATGGGACATTACAAGAATATCTTTGAAAAGATTAATAATATTTCTTATTCACAACACTGGTGGAGATTAGAACATTGGCAAGATCCAAGTGGCACAATAGTCAAAACTGATCTTCTAAGAGAGGTAATCGAGCAAAAAGAAGTAACTACTCAGTTTCCAATTGATGAAAGAATAATTGTATCGGGAGAGCAAAGTAGAAAAGTTAGAACTGTCTTAGCGAGAAATCTCACAACATGGAAAGATTTTTACGACAATAAAAATGAAATAAAATTTGCGACTTTTCGTCCTCCAGGATTCTACGATCAAAATAAACTTTGGGGAAATGAATACTGGAGAATAGGTAAATTTGATAAAGCGATTTTAAGAAATATAAAACCGATTGGTGTAGAGCAAAAATTACAGGAAATTGAGTTAGCCTTTACTGATACTAAGACTGGAGAAAAAAATCGATTATTCATCAGTGGTGTTAACCTTAAAAAGCTTCCTCAATTGGCTGTAGAAAATTATTCTAAAGGATTATATATGCCAATGGGAATTGGTATACCTCCTTTTTATCAAAGCTACGAAGAATTAAAGAATAATCATCCAGATGTCAGCCCCTTCTTCAGTGTATTACTAGATTCGCAGGATCGGTGGATAGATCATCACCATTTAGCAGTTGATGGTTCAGTTATGCACCTTGATAAAGATAACCCAAATCTCCTGCATCTTTACTTACTATCCTACGAGAGGAATACCTTAATAGCTCATTTTTTGGTCAATTTATAGGTAGGGTTAGCGCTGAATCATCATTTAATTTAATGAAATTGCTCCAGCTGTGACCTATGCTCTCAAGAGATATCAGGAGATAGCCGCAGTGATGAGAGTAGGTTTTGGAGTGATTACCGTTATGCAGTGCTTCATGCGAGATTCAAGTTTTTTAATTTCGCCAATCAGCTAATTGTGTTACTAAAAAATAGCGCACATGATCAACGAAAGAAGATCCCCATTTTTTCGTGCCATGTCCCATGCCAGGAACTACATAACAAGCACCATCAGCAAAACACTTGGCACATTCAATAGCATCTTGTTTGCTGACAAGCTGGTCATTAGCACCGACTAAGAAGCGAACTCGACGTGTCGGCTCAACCCGCTCAATATAAGTCATCGGGTTGCAGGCATTACTATGTTCGTCAGGGTATTTGAGATTATTGGCTAACTGTAAAACCTTAACTAAAGGTTTCATTTCTGGTTTGACTCGCTGCAAAATTACTTCTGCTAGTCCACCAAAGGGTGAAGCTGCTAATTCTGGTAAAAACCAGTGTCCCCAGCTTTGAGCAAAAGATTGAAGATTAGCATGACCAATTGTTCCCAGGAGTCGTTCTCCAAGACCATCAGCATTAAAGGCATAGGCCGCTTGTAAAACTCCCATACTGACTCCAAACAAGGCCAAACGACTATCGCCCATGCCGTAGCATTCACAGCAGAAGTTACGTATTTTAGCAATGTCAACTGCAATCTGGCGAAAGATATGCAGGAGTAGCTTAGTGTCAAAGCAGACATCCCGCTCAATCAATGGTTTAATCTCATTTTCGACTACAGCGGTGAAACTACGTACTAGGCTACGCTCACCGGACAAGGGTGTATCGAATAAAGCTACAGCTATCCCCATCTGTGTCAAAGTTGGCACAATGAAGGCATTCCAGCCATAGGGGGCACACATCCCTTGTAAGCCAATTACCAGGGGCGTATGCTCTACAGGTCGATTCTGTGGTAAAAACACAGCAACAGGAAAACCACTTAATCGCTCATCGATATCAGCTATCCCAGTATAAGAAAAAGGCTCGTAAAACCAGTAGCGATCACCATTCACCCCTTCAAAATTAATTACATCTGGGCCGTAGATAGGCATGGCATGGTAGATAAATATTACAAGAGTTAGTGAAGTCAATTATAAAAGATCAGTATCTTTTATAACTCAACATAAACTTGGTTAAACACATTTACGGTAAATTAACTCACACCTATACCAAACTTCCTTGCGATGCGGGTTTTCAATCGCTCTTTAACGGCTGATCGACAACAAAATCACTACACTCGATTTAGCCTAAAACTTTAGTCAAGGCAGATTTAATTCTGTTTAGATTTTCTTTACAAATCAGCTTTTAGAAAACACTTGAACATCATGATGATCGAACTGCTGCTAAAAAATAGTTTTTGCTTATCACAGCTACAATCCCCAGATGCGATCGCGTATGTTGAGCATCTCAACGATCCAACTATTCACCAGACAACTGAAAATATTCCCTACCCTTACACCAAAGAACACGCACTACATTGGATTCAACGCCATACAAACATCACTAATCAATACGGAACCCAAAGCTTAATCAGCTGCTGCCGCTCCTGAAGAACCAGCAGAAACCAACGCTCGTACTCTTTTTCAGCTTCGGTATCCTGAACTGATGCTTTCCACCACTTCAGAAGTTCAGGAGTGGAAGCAAACAGTGGCAGATGTTTGCCTTTCCAATTCTGGGGAGGATACAGGGAGATTAAGATGCCTTCGCCTCGGATGAGAGCCACCATAGGAAGAGGTGTACACCGTCATAACCGCACCCTTTCCAAATCGTAATCACTCACCCGCGCGATGGAATCTGCTGAGGTAAAAACCTCATCACCTTTTTCCGGTATAGCAGGGGACATCCATTCGATGCTGTAGAACCAGCAATCGTTAATCAGTTGAATACCTTGGACTATGCGGATCGGTGGCCCGTCGCCATGAAATCGGAACTTGACTAATTCACCCAGTTCAAACACAGGCTTTTCTTTAGTAACTAATTGTAAGTTGCCTGTACCAATAATTTCACGTCCTAAAACAGTTAGATTATCGTTGCTGGAGACAATCTCATAATTCCAGCCTTTAGCTGACCACTCTACACCGCAACAGTAACCGAAAGATTTGGTGGTAGTGAGGTAGACTTTCTCCAACAGGGAAGC
>NZ_JACJSI010000494.1 GCF_014698065.1 Nostoc flagelliforme FACHB-838 | reverse complement strand
ATCAAGATTTAGGGGTTGTCAAAGCGCTACGAAAACCAGTCTCCAAGCTGGATTTGTCTCCTTTTCCTGCACCCTCTTGACAAATGTGCAATCACTCTAACCTCTCACTGATGCATCTATGCTGTGATGACACGTATTATGTTACGTCGTCTTGCTGCCTAAAGATTTTCTTTATAAATGGTTTCTCATAGACTTAACTCTAACGTTTATCTTTGAGTAAATTTATAAACATAATACTTGAAATATTTAAATAGGTAAACGCTAAAATCTGCTTTATTTTGTAAATAAATTTTAAAGTAATGGAGGAATTTGACTATATTAAATCAGAGAGACGCTACGCTAATTTTAGAGTGAAGTCCTCTCTTGAAGAGAGGATATGTTCAAATCCGCTTCACATTTGAACAAGGCTTAAAAACCCTTTGCGTAAATCAATTGAAAATTACAAATACTTAGTTGAAGAATAATCATGGATATGCAATCTCTACTCACCTTGGCAATCGTAGTCATCTTTTGGGCATTCGTTACTCTCGTTATGTTCCAGTTCATTAACGGACTATTTGTATCAACTGCTTACGCTACTAAAGTGGTTCCAGTTAGCAATCTAAATATAGCTGCTTCTAAAATCCCATCAGTATCAGAAATAATCACACCACTTGCTCGGACTTTTGAAAAATTGCCAGATCCTTGGACATTAGAGGATGAAGTTGTTCATTGTACCAGTAACGAAGCAGTTATTCTCTCATTCCCTACATTGAGATTGTTGCCTCCAGTTAAAAAAGTTTCGCCACAACCAAAACTTACTACTCGTTTAAATAAAGCTAACAATGCTGCCAATAAATCACCGAAAACTCAAAAGGCTGATGTAAAGTCTTCAGGCAAGCGCAAGCCAGGTAGACCGCGTAAAACTGCATAAAACTAAGAAGGTAAAAGGGGGAAGGGATAAAATTCCCTTTCTCTATTCCCTTTTACTAATACTTTATTCTTAGCCTCCGACTGATCAACGGAGGTTAACTTATTTCCTGAAAAATAGTGAACGTTATGTGCCTGTTTGATAGTTAACAAAGCCCACATATTAGCTTCGCTTTTTCAAAAGTGAAAATTAAAATTATATAGTCCAATGGTACAGCAACTTTTCACTCAAGGTTCTTTATTCGATTTACAAACAGTAATCGATTATGGGCAATCAGTTATTAATGTTGCTCAAGAGCTTGCAAAAGTTTTAATAGATAATCGCCCTCTCTCTACAAAAACTGTTTCTTCCCAGATGAATCGCTACTTTTTAGGCACTGCCGCGTCTGGTGCATGGCAATGGAAAGATGCTTACGAAGCTGTGGAAGTGGCGCAAATATTATATCTGCGTCAAAAAGGTTACAAGCTTTTATTAGAGTCGTCACAAACGGTATTATTGGAATTAGAAAAGCTAGTAGCCCTGTGCCCAACGCAAACACGGCGCAGTGAAGAGTCAGTACAGCTTCAGCAATTCTCGACACCGTTGCCGCTTGCTTATCTGGTAGCCAAAGCAGGATTTATACAAGCTACTGATTTGATTCTGGAGCCAAGTGCCGGAACTGGTCTATTAGCACAAATGGCTAAACTGCACAGTGCAAGTCTGATGCTCAACGAACTCGCACCCGACAGAAGTAAGATTCTGCGGCGATTATTCCCTGGCACACCATTATTCTCAGTTAACGCGGAACAGATTAACGACTATCTGGTTGGTAAAACTCAGCCCTCAGTTGTGCTGATGAATCCACCTTTTTCCGCATCTCCCAAAATCAGCAGTCGTAATCCCGACGCAACAAAGAGGCATATCAACTCGGCATTGCAAAGACTGGCTGACGGTGGACGGCTGGTAACAATCACAGCCAACTGGTTCTCACCTAATAATCCCACTTGGCGCGAGACTTTTGTTAGGTGGCACTCGGAAGCACGAGTTTTAATGTCAGTCGGGGTTAACGGCAAGGTTTACTCAAAACATGGGACGACGATGGAAACCCGAATTACGGTAATCGATAAAGTCCCGGCTGATAATCACAGGCAAATCCCCTGTATTCCCGAAACCTTGGACTTGCCCGAACTGCTGGCGTTGATTCAGCAACTGCCACAGCGATCTTCGTGGGAACGCTCAGATATCAAAGCTGCTGCTGCGATGGCGTACCCGCCCGCCGTAGGCATCACAAAAGTCGTTCAATTGCCAAAGCGTATTACAGTTGCACAACCAGAAACAGTTTCCTTTCTTCCAGACGACATAGTAGTGTTGGAATACCAAGTCGTCGAATGGTCTGCTACTGAAGGACTCAAAGATACTTTATATGAAACCTATCGTCCACAGCGAATCCGAATCAAGGACGCTTTACCTCATCCCTCGCTGCTTTGCGAAAGTGCAGCCCTAGCACTTGTTTCGCCACCAGCACCAACCTACAAACCGCATCTTCCTAGCAACATTATCATACAAGGCTTGTTGTCAGAGGCACAACTTGAAAGCGTTATTTACGCAGGTCAGGCGTACTGTGAATTTCTGTCTGAGTCTTATATTGTTGATGACTCATGGGATAGTGTGACTGTCGCGGCTCAGGGCGAAGAAAACGCTGTTAGATTTCGCCGTGGCTGGTTTCTTGGCGATGGGACGGGTGCCGGTAAGGGTAGACAATGTGCGGGAATCATCCTCGACAACTGGTGTCAGGGGCGCTCTAAAGCCATTTGGGTATCTAAAAGTTCTGCGTTAATTGAAGATGCCCGTAGGGACTGGTGTGCTTTAGGAGGTGATGCAAAGGACATTATCGACCTCTCAAATATCAAGCTAGGCGACCCCATTCCTTTCACCCAAGGCATTCTCTTCTGCACCTACTCAACTCTACGTTCTCAAAAGAACGGCAAAAGTCGGCTCAAGCAAATCGTTGAGTGGGCAAGAGCAGACTTTGAGGGAGCGATCGCTTATGACGAGTGTCACGCGATGGGTAACGCAATGGCGCAAGAGGGCAAACTCGGTATGGTTGCAGCGTCCCAGCAAGGCATTGTTGGGCTGAGGTTGCAAAACGCATTACCGCAGGCACGGGTTGTCTATGTCTCTGCAACCGGAGCGACGAAGGTTTCTAACCTGTCTTATGCAAATCGTCTGGGGCTTTGGCAGACTGGAGATTTCCCGTTTACCTCCCGTGAGGATTTTGTGGAATCCATTGAGGGCGGTGGTATCGCCGCGATGGAAGTGGTAGCCCAATACGGTTCGGTTAAGAATATTTGTAGGTTGAGTTGAACGAAGTGAAACCCAACAAACCCCGCAAAATGTTGGGTTTCGTTCCTCAACCCAACCTACACATTTTTATTTTTTGGGCTTAACCGAACCGTATTGAGTGGTAGCCAGGGATCTCAAGGCTTTGGGACTCTATCTGGCGCGGAGTCTCAGTCTAATAAAGCTACGGTAAGGCTGACACCGGCTTGATGGCTGCGGGTTTATGTGAGTAGGTTCCGCAGGTTTGCTTTTGTTGAAGGAAATTGGCTAAGGATTTCTCAATTTCTGGCTTATAGGTGCAGACTTTTTGGCTAAGTGCGGTATATTTTATTGCGGGCACTCTCTGTAAATATCGCCATACCAAGTAAAAATTCCTGTGCTACAGTCCGTACAAGCCGATAATCAAAACAAATTCAAGATAAATCCTGCTTTTCGTAACGTAGTCATGCTCCTAAACCTCGTCTAGGTTGAGACCCGTAGTTTTTCCTCATCAGGTTTGAGATGAGTTGTCACCCACAAACGATCTGCTACTGTATTGGGAGAGGCATTAATTTGTTGTTGAAATACTGAAACCTGTTCAATTAGGTCAGACTGACGCTCATAGCAAGTATGATATGTAACATC
>NZ_JACJSI010000493.1 GCF_014698065.1 Nostoc flagelliforme FACHB-838 | reverse complement strand
TTGGCTGGTCTGTATGATGGTAATCCCAAGCGCCACACAACCAAACCAACAGCAGAAAAGTTGTTGAATGCTTTCAATGGTATAACAATGTATTTTCATCGAGACGGCAGCTACGAAATGACTCAACTCGGTGAACTTCAACAACAAATTTTAACTCTGATGGGAATACCGCAGTCACTTTACACTTTCCCTTACCTTGTACCTGGATAAGTGCTTACCAGAATCCTATCTAATTAAGCTCCATAAGCTTTACAGTGCATTAATTCCTCTTCTAGCTTTTTAAATCAGCGAACCGACCGTTCAGAGACTAACTGGCGCAGAATAAATCGTCTCATCTTCCTGACGCCATGAGGGATCGACTATGCAAATAAATACTAGCGACTCTTCCCCACAATTACGAATAAATTGTCTAGCATTCGGTGGAATGTACACCGCATCTCCTGGTTCTACTATCTGAAGTTCATTATCTATATGTGCCCCTTATGCGAAACTCACGGAACAATTGCAGTAACGCGGATTTCAATCCGCATCGTTGGAAGTCCAAGAGCCGCGACTCCTACCTGTGTCCAAATTGGGGCATGGTTGGGCATGTAATGGCGATATAGCCTGACCATCACATCGTTAACTTCCGGGGGAAACCCGCCAACATGGTAAGAATTGACGTGGACAACATGCTCCCAACCTGCCCCGGCGGTTGCCAAGGTTCGCTCTACGTTCCGAAACGTCTGAGCAATCTCGTCTGCAAGCGATTCGGTAATTTGCAGATTGTCATCCCAGCCACCTTGTCCTGATATCTCCACTCGATTGTCAATTTTTACCGCTTGCGAGTAATGCAATTGATTCAACTTTTTCTACAAGCTTGCTTCATCAAGATACGGTTGTTTTTATACACCTCTAAAGTTCCAGACTGCGGGTTATCCAACGTGCCATCCCATACCCAATATTCATAAATTCCATTCCGAAACTTATACACTCGAACACCTTCTGTTGCTTGGCTAGTTCCTTTACCCAAACTTAAATTACCGTTAGTACTGGTTGCACGATAAAGCAGTTCACCGTTCGTATAATTCTGCCAAATATTGATGTTGTACCCACCCTGGCATTTTGTACTCAGGATGATGCCAGCAGTAGAATCAGCAGAAGCTCTTAAGGAAAAATTAGCTAAGATACTGATTGGCAGAGCCAGGAGGAACGCAAATGTTTTCATGAGTGTTGTAAAATTAATGAGTTTGACATTACTCGATTGCTGCTACAATGCGGTTTCAAAAACGCCAAGGTGCGATCGCCTTTTAGGCGGGCGCTTTGCGCCATCGCGTGCTAATTCTGCAACTTATTTGTGATCGACGAAACTAAGTGCTTCATTGATTAAAGGTGCAATAATAGCGATATTTTTCACCAACTCATCCGAGAAGTAGTTTGTATTACGATCCATTTAAAGGTAAAACGGCGCAGAATCGAATGGCACTAAGAAAAGCCCAAAAGCTTGTTTAGTCTCGTTCCCAGCCTGGGCAAGGGCTGTGTCTTAACTTAGTGCCATTCTATTTAGACCCTAATGTTCAGAATTGACTTGCCATGTAATCACAATGATTTCTACAAACGGTAAGACAAATATTAGCCGCGAAAACGCTCCTAAAATGGCTTCCATCGTCCAGTTCTGACTCTGAACCTCCCAGATCATCCCAACAATGTTCACTCCAATCCCCAACCAGGGTAGAATGACCAGTGAATTCCGTCTGCGATAGAAGCGGATCGTCGTCTCGCGCCAAAATGGGAAGGTGCTGAGGAGACAAAAAATGTAGAAGGTTCCTGCACTGATGAACAAGCTTCTTTGAAGACCCGAAGGCAAGTTTGGGTATCCAAGTGCGATCGCACTCAGGCAAACTCCGAGCGCGAGGTACAGGAAAGTAAACAAGGTAAATCGTTTCATTATTTCTTCTCCGGTGAAGCGTATTCTCTGTACCAGACACGCCCACATTGAAAGCAATTGATTGTAATGCCCTGACCGATCATCACTGGGTGGAAACCATTACTGACTGTCACTCCGTGGACATCATCACTTGTGCCTCCTATCCGATCGGGTAAAACGACAGTTTCAACATTGATCGCCTGTGTCGTTGTATTTTCGATCCCCTGATTGACAGCACTCACAACCTCCGAGAAAGATTCATACTTGGAAGCTCCGCCGAAGGGTCCCTGTTCAGTAATGCGAGGCGCAAAATCTTTGCATTTAATCATTTTTCCACCGCCTTAAAACTGTAGAGCTGACTTAGAGTCTTCGTAGATAGTCGCTCCCGCACTGCGAAGTTCATTCAGAAACCATTCGGTATCCGAGAGCAGTTCGGGTAGGTAAAGCCCAGGGCGGGCAGGAGCGCGGTCATTCAGTCCCAATACCGACACGAGAGAAAGAACGACGCTCAGACCCGTTAGTGAGGCTGCGCCACGCTTGAACTCCAGCATTGATCGCGAACGCTGCGTTCGACCATCGGCTTCGCCCTCAATCTCGACGACGATCTCGGTCGCTGCCTCACTGCCCCGGTGGCGACTGGATGATTCGTCAGTCACTAGGTCGAAACGGACATTCGGTGCCCCAGTGGCAGTATGGAGGCTAGCGATATCGAACGTTGAAAATGCGGTGGCATCAAGTAAGCGACCGTCAATTGATTCGATCTTGCCCTTTGCTGCGTCGCCGGACAGCCATAAGCGCCGCCCACCCTCGAATACCATTGCGGGGGGAACAGTCCCGTGTACCCGCTCCATATCTTCGAGCGACGCTGGACCTGCTGGATCATTCTCGTCGAGGATTGCTCCGATCTGGATGGAGTGGATGACCTCGAAGCCTTTGACACTGTTGAGTGCCAGAAACACAGCCGCACCAGCCATCCAGTGACTGGCGAGCACGACGGGTGCTGCGGTCGCACGATGCGCGAACATCGCCAACTCAGGTCCAATTTCGGTGAGGGCAGCGTTGATGTTCAGGTAAGGGATGCCCAAGTCCTGCGCGTAGCTCAGTCCTTTGAGTCCGGCTTCGGGAGCCAACATGACCACAGCAGCGACTGTGACATCATCACCGAGACCCAAGCGGGGCTTATCGATATCTATGGCAACAGCTTCGGCAGCGCCCACCTCCTGGGCTACTTCACTTGCCGATTGCAGGTTCCGTCCTCCGATGAGCACTCGAACGCTGGGGTGCCTCTCGCGGAACCACCTGACGGCAGTGCGCCCCACGAAGCCCGATCCTCCGGCAAAAAGTACCTGTCCTAAAGCCACCTTATTTTCAAGTATCATGATTTTTATCTCTTGTTATGAAACCAGTTGCATTTACTTGAGTGTGATGACTTCCAACACTCAGTTTCTTTCAGATTCTGATGGTGCTTCTTTCAGCGATAGTGAACCTGTTTCGAGGTCATTCCAGCAAATTGCTTAGAGACCACCTATTCGGAACTGCGATCGCAAAAAGATATCTGCCAAGATCGCGATTTAGCCTGCTGTATATCCACCATCGATCGCTAAGGGTTGCCCAGTGATGTAGCTGGCAGCGTCGGAGCAGAGAAACACCACCGCTTGAGCAAATTCTGTTGCCTGACCGATCCGACCGATAGGAACCATAGACCCAAGATCATCGAACGTTATGCCTATCTGGTCAGCGCTACGAGCCATTAGATCACAATACGGTTCAGTTAAGGCTCAAAAGCTTATGAGTGACGTTAAATTTCGGAGCTTCGACTCGTTGTCCAGTACCTCTGTGTTTTGTTTTTTTAGAACGAAACTTTGATACAGGTCTTTTTACAACCCTGGGATTAGTACGGTGAACGCGTTCGGGTAACAACGTATCTAGGATTTCTACAATTAACCAATTGAAAAAAA
>NZ_JACJSI010000492.1 GCF_014698065.1 Nostoc flagelliforme FACHB-838 | reverse complement strand
GTTGTTCTGATGAATCCACCTTTCTGTGCATCTCCCAAAATCAACAGTCGCAATCCCGACGCAACAAAGAGGCATATCAACTCGGCATTGCAAAGACTGGCTGACGGTGGACGGCTGGTAACAATCACAGCCAATTGGTTCTCTCCCAATAATCCTACTTGGCGAGAAACTTTCCATCAGTGGCAAGATAAAGCGCGAGTTCTACTGTCTGTTGGGGTCAACGGCAAAGTGTACTCGAAACATGGTACACAAATCGACACCAGAATCACAGTAATCGATAAAGTTCCGGCTGATAATCACAGGCAAATCCCCTGTATTCCCGAAACCTTGCACTTGCCCGAACTGCTAGCGTTGATTGAGCATTTGCCACAGCGATCTTCGTGGGAACGCTCAGATATCAAAGCTACTACGAGAGCAAAAGTTGTTCAATTGCCATTCCGTACTACAGTTGCACAACCAGAAACAGTTTCCTCTCTTCCAGACGATGTAGTAGTGCTGGAATATGAGGTTATCGAGTGGACGGCTAATGAGGGTTTGAAAGATACCCTATATGAAACCTATCGCCCACAGCGAATCCGAATCAAGGACGCTTTACCTCATCCCTCGCTGCTTTGCGAAAGTGCAGCCCTAGCACTTGTCTCGCCACCAGCACCAACTTATAAACCGCATCTTCCTAGCAACATTATCACACAAGGCTTGTTGTCAGAGGCACAACTTGAAAGCGTTATTTACGCAGGTCAGGCGCACTGTGAATTTCTGTCTGGGTCTTATATTGTTGATGATTCGTGGGATAACGTGACTGTTGCGGCTCAGGGCGAAGAAAATGCCGTAAAATTTCGGCGTGGCTGGTTTCTTGGCGATGGGACGGGTGCGGGGAAAGGAAGACAGTGTGCGGGAATCATCCTCGACAACTGGTGTCAGGGACGAAGAAAAGCCATTTGGGTATCTAAAAGTTCTGCCTTAATTGAAGATGCCCGTAGAGACTGGTGTGCTTTAGGAGGTGATGCAAAGGACATTATCGACCTGAGCAATATCAAACTTGGCGATCCCATCCCTTTCACCCAAGGTATTCTCTTCTGCACGTACTCAACTCTACGCTCTCAAAAGAATGGCAAAAGTCGGCTTAAGCAAATCGTTGAATGGGCAGGTAAGGACTTTGAGGGAGCGATCGCTTATGACGAGTGCCACGCGATGGGTAACGCAATGGCGCAAGAGGGTAAACTGGGCATGGTTGCAGCATCCCAACAAGGCATTGTTGGGCTGCGGTTGCAAAACGCATTACCGCAGGCACGGGTTGTCTATGTCTCTGCGACTGGAGCGACGAAGGTTTCTAACCTGTCTTATGCAAATCGTCTGGGGCTTTGGCAGACTGGAGATTTCCCGTTTACCTCCCGTGAGGATTTTGTGGAATCCATTGAGGGCGGTGGTATCGCCGCGATGGAGATTGTGGCTAGAGATTTGAAAGCACTCGGTCTGTATTTGGCGCGGAGTCTTTCATTCGAGGGAGTTGAGTACCAGACTCTCTACATTGATTTAACGCCGACGCAGGAACGGAGTTATAACAGCTATTCTGATGCTTTTGGTGTTATTCACCATAATTTAGATAAAGCCCTGGAAGCTTGTAATATCTCTGGTGACAAGACTTACAACCGTGCTGCAAAGATGAGCGCGGTGTCTCAGTTCGAGTCGCACAAGCAAAGATTCTTCAATCATCTGCTGACCGGGATGAAATGCCCTACCCTGATCAAAGCGATTGAGCAGGATCTTGCTGTTCAAAATGCAGTTGTCATTCAAATAGTTTCGACTAATGAAGAACTTTTGAAACGACGACTTGATGAAGTTCCGGCTTCGGAATGGAAGGATCTCAATCTTGACTTGACCCCACGAGAATATGTGAGGGACTACTTGATGAGTGCTTTCCCCGTTCATCTTCATTCCATCCATTCTGGCGTTGATGGAGAAGAAAGATCCGAGCCAGTCTTTGACGCTGATGGCTCTCCGGTTATTTCCCAAGAAGCTGTAGCCTTAAGAGATGCCTTAGTAGACAAACTCGCCAGCCTTGATCCAATTCCTGGTGCACTAGAGCAACTGCTGTGGCACTTTGGTAACAAACAAATTGCTGAAGTAACTGGTCGCAGCAAGCGAGTTTTGAAAGATGAATCTGGACGTTTGTTTGTAGATTCACGGGGTAGTGGGGCGAATATTGCTGAAACTGCTGCGTTTATGCAGGGTGACAAACAAATCCTCATTTTCAGTGACGCTGGTGGCACAGGCAGAAGTTATCATGCTGATCTCAACGCTGTTAATCGGCGGCGGCGATCGCACTACCTGCTTGAAGCTGGCTGGAGAGCAGACAATGCCATCCAAGGTTTAGGGCGATCGCACCGCACCAACCAAGCATCAGCACCTGTGTTCAGACCTGTTACTACTAATGTCAGAGGTGAACGCCGCTTTATCTCGACTATCGCTCGTCGCCTGGATAGCTTGGGCGCACTCACAAGGGGGCAGAGACAAACTGGTGGTAATGGTATATTCGATACCAAAGATAACTTGGAATCGAACTATGCAGAGTACGCACTATACGAGTTGTTTAAGCAGATTTTCCAAGGTCGAGTTTATGAAGTTCCACTAGGTACTTTTGAGCAAATGACTGGACTCTCGCTCACTTCCCACGAAGGCGGCATGAAAATCGACCTCCCACCCCTGCGTCAATTCCTTAACCGACTACTGGCTCTACGAATTGATATGCAAAACGTGATTTTCGAGAGGTTTGAATTACTCTTGAGCCAGCAGATTGAAGCAGCGATCGCATCTGGTGTTTACGAGATAGGTGTAGAGACACTCCGGGCTGAACGCTTTACTGTTGAGAGCCAGGAAGCTGTGTACACCCACCCTGCCACAGGTAGCGTCACCAATTACTTGAAAGTGCAACGCACCCAAAGGAACCACATCAGAACTGCTGACGAGATGTTGGAGTTTGCCACTCAATATCAAGGAAGGCTCATGATCAACTCCAAGTCAGGTCATGCTGCTGTATCAATTCCGACGCATAGTATCTACGGCGCTGATGGTGGTGTTGTACCAAGAGTATTACTTGTCCGTCCCCAAAAAGAAACCCGTATACCAGTCAAAGATTTAGAATCTTCCACTTGGAAAGCGGTTTCTATTGATGCGTTTACTGCTGCTTGGTCTACTGAAGTAAACGAATTGCCCAAGTTCACAACCGATTACCTGCATTTGGTAACTGGTATTCTCCTACCCATCTGGAAAATCCTGCCACAGCAGAATAGTCGAGTATTCCGACTACAAACCAGCGATGGACAAAAGATTCTCGGTCGGGTGGTGAATGCTCACGACATTCAAACCGTGCGCGAACAACTCGGACTAAGAAATCAGGTGCTTTCTCCAGAAGAACTTGTCTCACTGGTACTCAACGAAAGATATACACAGCAGTTGCCAGGTGGTGTAACCTTGCGACGTTCTTTCATTGCTGGTGAACCTCGCATAGAACTGGTTAATGCTATCTCATTGGCAGAGCGGCTTTTAGCTGCTGGATGTTTCACCGAGATCATCAACTGGCAAAAGCGGGTATTCATTCCGGTTTCAGACAAAGCCCCAGCTATTCTAGCGGCTGTGATTGGAATCTTGGGATAAGTCAAAAGCTGATGTATTTAACATCAGCTTATTTTCGCTCAAACAAGAGTGTGATGGCCTCACATTGTGTACATACATGGTCATTAATTACACATACTATTCTTGCGTGTAATGCTACATGAATTACGGGGCAAAATGATAAGCCAATTATAAAATTTACTTTTCCACAAAAAATTCTAATTGAGAATGTTATGGAAAATAAGGTCTTGACCTAGAGCGCACTCTAGGTTTTATAGTC
>NZ_JACJSI010000491.1 GCF_014698065.1 Nostoc flagelliforme FACHB-838 | reverse complement strand
ACACGAACCCCCAGATACAACACTTTCACCAATATGCGATCGCGGAGGGTGCATATTGGCAACGGAATACAAACTATTGCGCTGCCGATAAATTTTGCTTGTCTTTGGTATCGTCTTTGATGCGTTATCCAAGCGATAACCATTTACAGGGTGCTAACTTTCAGTTATAGTTAGCCGTAACTTATTATAGGCACAATGCAACTATAACTTTGACTTGGTGCAAAGATAGTTTACATAAAGTTGCTCACTCAGGCGGTTGCCATAATATTGGTTTAGCGAAGTATTGAGGTATTGCTGCACAAGAATGCATTCGGGAAAACTTTTCTCTTTTGCTTTGTGCCTGTTCCTCAATCTCTAAGATTCGGATCGTGGATAACTGCAACCGCCTTGATGGTCAACCGTCTGGGAATACAAATTGCTTGCTTTAAATTAACTACAGAAATCATCAACGCGGATATCGCGCCAGACATCAGAAACCTGCCAGCCAGAGTTGCCCACAGATTGTACTGGAGGATTGTCAAGCAATGAAATATAGTCGGGAACTCTAAGCTCTGGAGTGATTACTGGTTTCTCCTCAACCACAGGGGCAGTAGAATTGACAGTATCAGCTCGAAGAAGTTGGTCTTCTGCTTCTTCGATTAATTTCATCTGTTTCAGGGTAAGCTTGTCGGATTTTTTGATGATTTTCTTTGTCTGTATCTCAACAGTATTAGCTGCTTGAAGTTGGTCTTCGGCTTTTTCGATTTCCATCATTTGCTTCAAAGTCAGCTTCTCAGATTTTTTGATGATTTTTTTTGTATGTATCTCATTAGAAGTATTCATTGGCTGTTCTCTCGAAGGCATTGGCTTAAAATTTGTCTGAGTAAATTTGGGAGAAGTTAGGTATAAATAATTTGCACAGAATTAACAAGATACACCAAATTTATGGGAAATACGAGTCCCTAATTGTAAGAATTTATTAATTGTGTACAAATCTGTTTTCGGACAGATGCCCCAACATAATCTGTTGCACAGATGCAAGTATTAAGCGATCGCTTCTTCATCATGGTTGTACTTCAAGATTGTTTTGTGGTTTTGTCTCCCAATAAGCAGATAATGGATGGTTAAGAGTTCTCGCTGTGGAGGAAAGGAACAGCGTTGAGAAACTTATCAGGTGATAAAAGCACAATCTTAGTAGTAGATGACGAAGCCAGCATCCGCCGGATTTTACAGACGCGGTTAGAAATGATTGGCTACAGCGTAGTTACAGCTAGTGATGGTGAAGAAGCTTTGTCAGCCTTTCGCCTGTTGACCCCTGATTTAATAGTTCTGGATGTGATGATGCCAAAGCTAGATGGCTACGGTGTTTGTCAAGAATTACGGAAACAATCAGACGTACCAATTATTATGCTAACAGCCTTGGGAGATGTAGCAGATCGAATCACTGGGCTGGAATTAGGGGCTGATGATTATATGGCAAAACCTTTCTCTCCCAAGGAATTAGAGTCAAGAATTCGCTCGTTGTTGCGACGAAGAAACGATAGAACAACTACTGCTGCTATTTCTAATTTGGGAGTAATGGTTGTAGACAATCTCAAAATTGATACTAATAAGCGACAAGTCTACAAAGCGGGTGAGCGGATTCCATTAACGGTTGTAGAGTACAGCTTAGTAGAGTTATTGATGAGCTATCCCGGTAAATCTTTTACCCGTGGAGAAATATTGCAGCAAGTATGGGGTTATAACGCAGAACAATATGCAGATACTCGTGTGGTGGATGTGCATATCTCACGCTTGCGCTTAAAGTTAGAAGATGACCCGGAAAATCCAGAATATATACTCACAGCAAGGGGAAGTGGTTACTTTTTTCAACGAATTGCTCAACTAGAGCATTAATCATGAAACCGCCAAATGTCACTCATCACACCCACAACAACAGTAAATGTCCCAAGTTAAAGTTGATACGGTTGTTTGTATCAACGGCAGCACGCTGATGGTCTTTTACAGACCAGGGCATTGCTGGGAATTCCGTATCATCAGCTGGACAGGTGGAATATTCGGAGAACAAAAAATTTACTACACAGATGATGCGGCGCTGAGGAGTGGGTTGGAGTGGCTCAGGGATGAAGTATGATTTTCTTTATTCGGCATGAAGCCCAAAATCAACAAAATATGTTACTTCGATTCGGTGAGTGATGATTGTGAATTCCGCCATGTCAATAAATTGGTAGTTAATGAATGAAACAAAGCCTCAAGTATATATTTTTGAGTTTGGGGTTAATTAGCCTGGGTGTTGCGAGCTATTTTGGCTATACCTTGTGGCGAGTCTTGAGTATTGGCACGGCTTATCAAGCTAAACAATTCTGTTCAAGTGTATTTGTCTCTGGGCGCACTCGTGAATCTATTTTCAACCAAGATGTTTTAGCTGAGATCAAAGGTTTATCATCACTGGAACAGTCAATTGTCAAGTTAATTCAAGTAAAGATTGAGCGCCCACAACAATCTGTAACAGCAAGTATTTTCGGATGGGCAAAACATCAAGCCATCTTTCGTTATGGGCTTGGTTGTACTCTAGTCATCGCTACCTCTCAAGCAGAGTTGCGATCAGCAGTGAAGCCAATGGATTTGGTTCCCCAAAAACTAGATGAACAGTGGTTGCTAGGGCAAACAGACCGAGAATCACCTGAAATTAACCAAAAACTACTCAAAGAAGCTCTAAACAGGGTTTTCCATCCCCAACAGGACACTAGGGCTGTAGTTATTGTTTATAAAGGCCAGATTGTCGCCGAACGCTACGCGCCAACAATTTATTCCTCAAATATTAGCGGCTTTTGCTAAATGAATTACCCCACCGGGAGCAACGTTAGTCAATGCATCAACAGTTAGTAACTTTAAATTCGTGATAACCCCGAAAGCTTGTAATGACGCGAACACAGCGATTTTTTTGAAAAACAATTTTGTACACCTACCCTGCCGTACCGGAGCATTCGCGTCAAGAACGATTGTGAGTCAACTGTACCAAGATAGCTTAAAGTGTTAAGTCGGTGAGCCGATATGACTTATCTGGTGCATTTTTGTATAATGCGTGTTTGGCTGCTAGCTCTAGTTTCAGTAGCTTTTTGAGCAACAGAGGTTCTTGCACTTCGTTGAATAAATTGAATTCTAGCGCTCCAACAGGGATTTTTCCTAAACTAGTAAATTCATAAGCTAATCGCTAACTATATTTCCAAGCAGGCATTTGGCTAAGGAGACAGTTGAAACTGGCAACTTTTCCAGTTACATAGAAAGGACGTAGAATCAAAACTGTGTCTCCTACTTCAGGAGGGTCTGGGGTCTGCAATAGCGCTCCTAAAGGTGTTAGCTCTGAAAAATGAGCTTATACAAGTGAAAGCTCTGTTGCATAACCTTATTTTAATCAGGGCTTAATTCCTAGCTAATCTTCCTGTTGATGCAAGTGATGGAATGCTTTGAGGCTAGAGCAACACTCCACAAGGGGACGCACGTTAACGTTAAAAATCAGTTTCTGAAAAGAGAAGGTAAGTTGAAGAGTCGGGGTGTAGAGGTGTAGAGGAGATGAAGGCTCTTAAGTAGGAGAGATAATTGTATAAGTTCTTTCCTTCTGCCTGTCCGCTTTCAAGAGGGAAGGGATGTCTTAACCGAACGGTATTGGAGAGAGCAAAGCGATCGCCCTTTTTGAAAATAATCCAAAGTTCAGTTAGTAATCGTTCATGGGGGTAATTTATTGCTGAAATCGAGCAAAATATAATGATTGAAGAAGCTACAGCGACTAAACACACAAGCTCATCGATGAAAATTAAGACTAAATCATCTCGGAAGACACATAATGTATAGGAAGCATTTATTACTTAATCAGTAGTAGGAACTTTGGGGAGTAAGGATGGAGTTGGTTGACTAGAGCG
>NZ_JACJSI010000490.1 GCF_014698065.1 Nostoc flagelliforme FACHB-838 | reverse complement strand
ACACAAGAGTTAGTGCAGAAAGGTCATACAGTTACGGTTATCAGCAGCAAACCCGAAAAGCAAAAAGACATTGAAGCCTTGGATGCCACCGCAGCCATCGGCTCATTGGAAGACGTTGGTTTTCTCACGACTACTTTTACTGGTGCAGATGGTGTGTATTGTATGATACCGCCAAACAACTACTTCGATCAGAACCTTAACCTATTGGCGTATTATCAAAGAATCGCCAATAACTATGCACAAGCCGTTCAGCAGTCGGGCGTAAAGCGTGTGGTTTACCTCAGTAGCATTGGTGCTCATTTAGAGAAAGGTTCAGGTATTATTCTCGGTCATCATAAAGGAGAAGGTATCATGAGTAATCTGTCGGATGTTGCCATCACCTTCATGCGTCCCGTTGCTTTCTACTACAATTTATATGGCTATGTAGGAATGATCAAAACCCAGGGCGTTATTGCGGCAAATTACGGTGCAGATGATAAGGATGTATGGGTTTCCCCCATAGATATTGCTGCTGCCATTGCTGAAGAACTTGAAACACCGCTTGTTGGCTGCAAAGTGCGGTATGTAGCAAGTGACGAATGTACCGGCAACGAAACTGCAAATATTTTAGGTGCAGCTATTGGAAAGCCTGATTTGAAATGGATTATTATTCCCAGCGAACAAATGCAAAGTGGTTTAGAAGCGTTAGGGATGAACCCAAATATTGCTGCGGGTTTGGTTGAAATGTATGCCGGGGTTCATAGCGGCATATTTTTAGAGGATTATTACCACAATAGACCAACCATTATGGGAAAAGTAAAGATGACAGATTTTGCAAAGGAATTTGCTGCTGCTTTTTAAAAAGGTTGATTGTTTTTGTACAAAGAGGCTGTCTCAAGAGGGGTAACCTCTTTAATTTTTTCATTACAGGCTCAATAAAATTGTAAGTAATGGTGACGATGAGATAAACATTTAAGCACTTAAATATCAGTAATCTAGTTCTTATTTTGTGTTGTTGGGGCGATCGGATATACTCAATTATCTAAATTTCATGCGATCGCTTAATTATTGTGAATAACCCTGAACTAAATAACTTACCTCCGATTAAACTTATTCCCTTAGACGCTGAGACTGCATCGTTTTCTGGGCGCACAGCGAGTAGAAGACCACCCACGGATATTCCGTGGGTAAAGGTGCTAGAGTTTTTACGCAGCAACAATCTCGCACCCAACAGCCGCAAGCTTTATGAGCGCGAACTTAAAAGGTTTTTGGCTTGGAGTGAGCTGCATTATCATGAACTACGCCCCCGTCACTTCGCACTATATAAAGAGTATCTGCGGGATGAACTGCGGACTGATGCAGGTAATCCCCTTTCAAAAAGCAGTATAAATGCCTCAGTTGCGGCACTCAAAAGCTTTTTTAAATGGATGTGCTATACGTATCCTGACATTATTGCTACTAATCCCACACTGGGGATAAAACTGGAAAAAGTACCACTGCCACCAGCCCAGAGTTTAACCCCAGAACAGATGGAGCGGGTGTGGTCAGCGTTGGAATTGTTGGGAGAAACAAAACAACGAGATACTGCGCTTGTCCACATCCTTAGTCATGGTTTAAGAGCTGGGGAAGTTGTCGATTTAAATGTTGGGTCTTTTGATGGCAAGCTGCTGTTTTTACCAGATACCAAAACCAATGAACCACGCTTAGTTCCACTGCGAAAAGAGAGTCGGGAAGTTTTAGCAGAGTATTTGCTTACGCGCGAACAGCAAGGAGAGGTGTTAAACAGTCTTAGCCCACTGATGATTTCACACCATGCTTCATACAAAGGTGAACGCTTGAGTTATCACGGCATTTACTTCGCTGTGGAAAAAATCGGTGAAATAGCTCACATTGAGGATTTACATCCTCACTCCTTTCGACATACTTACGCCACTGATTTATTACTGTTGGGTGTTGACCCAGGCCATGCTCGTAAGCTAACGGGACATCAAAGCGAGAAAGCGTTTCGGCGCTATACCCTTCGCAGCGAACAAGAAGCGGCGTAGTTTACCGCCGTAGGCATCGCTGCTTACTATCGCGCGATTGGCGAAGAAGCGGAGTAAGGTATGCCGAAGCCGTTAGACCCCAAGTGTCAGTTATGTTCTAAACTACCAACAACCCAAGCAAAACTACTGCATGGGCCACAAGGGGATGGGTGCTGGAATCCAAAAGTCTGTCATAATCGCCGCTCATTCTATCGCCACCGCTCCCAGAAGAATTCAGCAGAAATTGATTCAGTAACAGTCGAACCACCAGCAACGTATTTTGCAGTGCTGTATTTGTATAAAGAACCAGGGGATAAACCATTACACGCTATGTCGGCAGAACTCTGGCTAGGGCAAAAACCTGTTTGTCGCCTGGAACCAATTCACTGTTTTGGGCTAACGGCTGGCAAGATCCGCGCCTATACAGATCAGGTGTTGCAGGCGTTTGCGAAACAATATGGTGTTTCACTCTATCAATATAAAGATATGTTTGAGATTACCTCAAGCTACTGCCCAGTGCGACCTTGCCCGTTAAATCCTGAATTGTAGCAATGACCACATACCACCAATTAACAATCTGGGATGTGCTTGATGAGTTGTCCGAATCTCCAGCGACATCCTCACTTGTACCGATGTGGGAATGTTTAGATGCGGAGCTTGAAACATTACCCTTGGAGGCACAGTTATCAACCGCAGCGCTTGCTTTCAATCAAATTGCGGATATTCTCAAGTCTCGTGCCGAAGTGCTGTTGCAAGATACCCGCGATCGCAATAGCCTTTTGGGGCCAATTATTAGCACCGATCTCTTTGCTGGTCTAGTGCGGACAACAATGCACCTAGATTTAGATGATTTGATTGAACCGGAAACACCACAAACCTTTAAACCGCATGGCCCACACCAATTTTCACATTTCACTGAGTCGGGTGATTCTGTAGCAGCACCCGTTGAGAAAGCGAATGTTTTGGCAATGCTCGATGAGGTGACAACTTTAGAAGATGTCCGCAATTTGGCATCAGACGAAGATGTCCCAAAATGGCAAAGTGCCATCGCCAACTACCTGATAAATGTCAAAGATGAAATTTCTTTGGTTAAACTGCAACGTGCGTTGGAAATGCCGATGGTAGAAGTCTGGTTGGGATTATTGCTGGGTGGGTTTACACTAGAACAGCGTGGTGATTTTTATCACAACCATAATGTCTGGGTGAAAAGCTCTCCTTCCTACTACCAATAACAATACATTCGCCATATAGGAGAGTCCGCGAACGCTTACCGCTTTCATACACCGAGTTAATTGTTGCATTGTGTCTTTGTTGGATTAACCTCTTGTTTACTAGCTGTATCGTCACTTTTGCTGTCTCCAAACAAGGTTGTACTCTCTCTCAACTGCTGGCAGCAAAGCGTGCAAGGATGACAGGTACGGTTTAGCTTGTTTCCTCAACCCCTGCAACTGCAAAATGCTTGAAACCCTTGATTTCTCGTTAAAATAGTATTAGTAGTTAATAGCCTCCAGAAGTTAGTTTGAGCGCTATTGAGCTTACTCTTGGTCAGAAGATTCTTTATCTTCTTCGTCATCCTTGTCAAAATTTGTATTGCTGAGGGGGACTTATGGGTGAATCGAAACGCCGAAAGGCAATATTAGGTAATCACTATGGTTTGCCTAATATTTTCAATGAAGTCCAATCAATGTGGACGCAGATTAATTTCTCGATCAAGCGAGTCAAAGATTCTGATAATGGATGTTTACTTGTTCAGTGTTCCAACAACGACCGAGGATTCCATCAAGACAGGGTTAGCGCGTCTCAAACCCTATTGACAGTGGGATTCTAGGAGAGGATTGAATTTGGGAGAGATGCGGCTAACACAGAAAGCATATACTGATCATTCATAGCGGCTCGCC
>NZ_JACJSI010000049.1 GCF_014698065.1 Nostoc flagelliforme FACHB-838 | reverse complement strand
ACTGTTCATACTCCATGCCAATTAACCGCTTTGTTTCTTTAGGATTCTCCTCAATGTGATTCAGTATGTCACTCATATTTTTATGTCAAAAAGCTTCTCATGATGTTCTTTTACCACAGAATATTACTATTTTGGAGATGTCTACTACACAAGATTGAAGTTCTCGATCGCCCTTGGTTATCACTCCTGAGCATGGTAAGTATGTTTTAGCAGTTTTCCCCATATTGCATTGTAAGGATGTACAACCTGTGCCGGATGCTCGTTTTTAAAGATGGGCTTGCCTTCATTTGCCCACTGAAAAATCCCGCCGCTTAAGTTATGAATGCACTTCACCTCGGCTTTGTCAAGTTGCTGGGCTAATTTTGCGCTCCGGTAGCCAACGGCACAGTACACAACAATTTTTCTATCTTTTGAAATTGCTGCAAGTGCTGCTAAGTCAGGTGTTAGAGGATCTATATGTATTGCTGTTTCGATATGGCTGACTGCATACTCTGTCTGACTTCGTGCATCTAGCAGTAATGGCCGGGGCTTTTCAGAATCGAACAGTAAGTTAGCTAACTCCTGGCTGGTAATTTCCTCAACAGTAGGAAACAGAAATCTGATCAGAAATTTAAGAAGGTTAAAGGTAAGTGATTGCACTTGTAAAGATACTCTCTTGTTGGCAATTTGTCTGATGTTTGGGGAATATCCTGAAAACGTCACTTATTTTTCCTGAAACGTCCAGACTCCTTCATCCCAATCTGATTCTGTTGGAGGTGATTGTAACCAATGCTGACAACGCAACAGATGTAACATAGCAGCTTTATCATGGCTATCTGCTGCCAAAACTTTGGCAAACTCGGCTCTAGCAAGAGAAAACTGCCGCTTCAGGTAATACTCGCGCCCTTTATGATAATGCTCAATTACTTGCAGTTTTTCGCTTTCAATCGCATTGGAACGCAAACCCAGTAATTCATATATAGCTACTGGTTCGTTTCTACCCTTGACACGAATGTAATCTAGTTCCCTAGCCCAAATATGATCTTGGCATGGTTTAAAAGTGTTATGGCTAATAATAATATCGCAACCATACTGTTTACTGACACTTTCTAATCGAGAGCCAAGATTAACGCCATCGCCAATGGCGGTAAATTCCATGCGCTTACTAGAGCCAATATTCCCACTAATCACGGTATCTGAGTTGATGCCAATGCCAATTTTAATTTTGGGTTTATCATCTGTATAACGACGTTGATTAAATTCGTGCAGGCGATCGCGCATTTCTAAAGATGTCTGCACTGCCATCCAAGCGTGTTCTTGCAATGGTAGAGGAGAACCAAAGACAGCCATGATCGCATCGCCGATGTATTTGTCAAGGGTGCCTTTATGTTTAAAAACTGCCTCTACCATTGATTCAAAATATTCATTGAGCATACTCACCACTTCTTCTGCTTGCAAGTTTTCTGTCAAAGTGGTGTAGCCACGAATATCGGAAAATAATATCGAAACTTCTTTGCGATCGCCTCCTAGTTTTGCATCATCTAATTTCAGCAATTCTTCGGCTAATTCCTGGGTCATGTAGCGGTACATGGTACTCTTGAGCCGCTTTTCATCACTGATATCTTCCATGACTACCAGCGCCCCCCGGACTTGTTCTTGGTCGCTAGCATCAGCTATTGTGTTAATCGATAAATTAATGCTGTGCTGTTCTGTACCAGTAGTTAGGAGTGTGCGATCGGGGTAATATTGCTGGCGGCCTTTTAAGTCAACTGCATGTAAAGCATCCTGATACCACTTGCTAAAGTCACCTTCTTTGATGCCAATGACATCATTAACTAATTTACCTTCTAAACGGTCATCTACTCCCAGTCCTAGCAAACGTTGGGCGCTTTCATTAGCGGCGATAATTAATCCAGTTTTATCAGTGGAAACCACTCCATTGGAAAGACTACGCAGAATATCTCGTTGCATTTGTTCTTGTTGCTTGACTGTGGCAAACAACTGGGCATTTTGCAGCGCTACTCCCGCTTGAATATTAAAAGCTTCCATAAACTCTTCATCGTTACGGTCAAAGCTAGCTTGGAAGCAGTCGGGAGCTTTCGGCCAAGCAGCTGGGTTATAAGCCGGAAAATCACCAGTTTTCTTTTTATTTACGAGTTGGGTAACGCCAATCAGTTGTTGATCGGCGTTAAAAACTGGCATACAAAGTAAGCTACAGGTGCGATAGCCATTTTGCTGGTCAAGTTGTTTGGCGGTATCCGAGTCAGGATCGTCGTACAAATCAAAGGCAATATTCAGTTTTTTGCCAGAAGCCGCTACTATCCCAGCAAAGCCTTTACCTACAGGGACTCGCAATTCTTTAGTTGAACCATCATCCTGAGTGATTTTTGTCCATAACTCATGGCGATCGCGGTCTATTAACCATAGTGTACTGCGATCGGCATTCATCAATTCTTTGGCTTCATCCATCACCCGTTTCAGGGTGTCTTCTAAGTCGAGACTGCTTTGAGAGAGGGACTTGATCGCCTTCATCAGCGCCGCTACTGCTCTTTGTTTTTGGGTGGCTACATAAAAAGAGCGCGAGGACTCTAAAATCAAGCGAATCGAAGGGGCAAATTCTTGAAATAATTGTTCGTCAGCGCAGATAAAACCTTTAGTATCAATGCGCTCTGCAAGTGGAGCATTCTGATTATTCCCAGATTTTAATTTATTCAGTAATTGTACTACTGCAACTAATTGCCCATGTTCATTTAACAACGGCAAAGCCAGCATGGTGTAGGTGCGGTAGCCAGTTCTTTTTTCTTGCTCTTGGGCAAAATGCGATCGCGGATCGTTATAAAAATCAAAGGGAATATTGATAACTTCCTTGAAGGTGGCGACTTCCCCAGCAATGCCTTTATTGGCCGGGATACGAATTTCTAAAGAGCGACCGCCCTCTCCCTCAGCCAGAATCGACCAGAGTTCTTGTTTTTCTTCATCCAATAAAAATATCGTTGTCCGGTCTGCCCCCAGTAATTCTCCGGTTTTTAAGGTAATTGAATGCAACATTTCTTGCAGAAGAGTTTCAAACCCCTGAGAATCAAGCATTGACAGGGTTTGATGGACAATCTGTAATTTTTGCTCGACATCCTGAACGACTTGTTTAAAAGTATCTTGAGTCAGGGGAGCAAGAAACGTAGAAAAATTTCCTTGTCTTGTGGCAAGGGCACCCACAGGAGCAGAATTTGCTGGTAATTCGCGGTTTTCTTGGTTGTGAACGCCAATAATCAAATCGGCGGTCTCCCCACAACTTGCTTGATACGCTGACATAAGTGGTATTTTATATAACAGGATGAGATTTTAGATTTAACAATTAAATTTATGTAAGTGGTGTCAAAAGCAACAACAGATTGACATTATCCATAGTTTAATCGCTTGTTCAGCCAGCGTCATCCTACAAATCAGGGCGGAAGTTGATTCCCACCAAGTATGTCTTGACCAGAACCCCTTTGTACTGGCAGATACAGATGATTAATAGAGGGTCAGACCCCTCATTTAAACGATAAAACGATGTTTTCCGCAGCTGGCAGGGGAGGAGGAAGAATTAATTATTACTAAACTAAATAGCTCTCAATACGCTTGGGTTAAGGCTCAAACTCTTTGCCAAAGCCAATTTTTTTACGAACCACAGAGACGCAGAGAAGCCAGTGCGTTGGGCGGGTTCCCCGACTTGAAGCAACTGGCGCGGCACTGAGAGAATAAAGAAATGCTTAACTGAACTGTATTAAAATAGCTCTTTTTCCCCCTGCTCCCCTTGCCTTAACCAAGAAATTCTTAACCGAACGGTATTGAGGCTGGAGCCGCTTACTAGAAACTTTTCATTAATGATGCGATCGCTTTCACCAATTCTTCTGGATCTACAGGTTTGGAAATATGCTGTTTAAATCCGGCAGCGATGGCTTGTTGATGATCTATCTCAGCAGCATAAGCAGTTATAGCGATCACGGGAATTGTCCCACCTTGCTCTGGTTTGAGACTCCTAATCTGTCGCATCAGCATATAGCCATCCATTTCTGGCATCCCAATATCGCTGATAATCAGATTTGGCTGGGATTGACTCAGTGCAGTTAATGCTTCACTAGCTGAGGCGACAACGGTGACAGTTGCACCATACTGCTCTAGCATAAAGGGCAAAAACTCTCGCATATCTGCATCATCATCTACCACGAGAAGCTCTAAGCCAGCCAGGGGCGAGGACTGAGCCGCCACGAGTAAGGAGTTATCTTTTGTATCCTTGATTCCTTTGCTTTCATTCTGTAAACAGGGAAATCTGACGGTGAAAGTTGCTCCCTTACCTTCGCCCAGACTTTCTGCTTGAACAGTCCCCCCGTGAAGTTCTGTGAGATGGCGGACGATCGCTAATCCTAAACCTAAACCGCCAAATTTTCGAGTTGTGGCACCATCTGCTTGACGGAAATAATCAAAGACATAAGGTAAAAACTCAGGTGCAATCCCCTTTCCTGTGTCACTAATGCAGATTTGTATCTGTGAACCAACTTGCTCTAATTTAATTTTTACCTCTCCTCCAGCGGGAGTAAACTTAATAGCATTAGAAAGAATATTCCAAAAGACTTGTTGCAATTGATTGGCATCGCCTAAAACTTGCCCGACACCAGATTCAGACAATTTTTGAATCTGGATAGATTTAGCCTCCGCCGATAAACGCACTGTTTCAATGGCAGCTTCGATGACTGATACCAAATTAATCCGGCCGAAGTTGAGGCTAAGTTTACCCTGAAGGATGCGGGAGACATCCAGCAAATCTTCAATCAATTGGGTTTGTAACTTGGCATTGCGCTCAATGGTTTCTAAGGCGCGATCGCTTGTTACTTGATCGAGTTTGCGACTCCGCATCAGTTTTGCCCAACCCAGAATCGGATTGAGCGGTGTTCGCAATTCATGGGATAACACAGCTAAAAATTCATCTTTGACGCGGTTTGCGGCTTCCGCAGTGCTTCGTGCCGTTCGTTCGGCTTCATAAAGATGAGCGCGAGCGATCGCTTGGGCGCATTGTTGAGCAACAGCTAAGATAAATGCTTGATCTTCTGCACTAAGTTGTTGAGGCTGGGCAAATCCTAAAGATATACCGCCAACTGCCCAACCTTCTACCATCAATGGAATAGAAATCCAAGCTTCAAAGTCATATTGGGCATAAATTTCTGCTAAATGCGGGTAACGAGCTATCCGATTTTCTGTTGATTCAGCCCAAATAGGTTCCCCAGTTCGCACAGCTTCTGCTAAAGGAGAGGGTGAATCGATGGCAAAATACCGCCAAGCATCTACCAAATCCTGCTTATAGCCAACTGCCCGCACAATTTCCAGTTCAATTTTAGTTTCATTCAGCAAGGCGACGAGGGCAGAACTGGCTCCCAAGGCAGCCATGCTCTGCTCTACAATTACTTCAGATACTTGGGCTGGTGTCAGGGATTCTGAAAGGGCAGCTGTGATCGACTGGAGACGGGCAATGCGCTCTAATGCTCTTTCTGCTGTTTTTTGTGCTTGCTGCGCTTCTTGGTAAAGGCGAGCATTATCGATAGCGATCGCAGCTCGATGGGCAACATCTTCCGCTAATGACAAGTCAGCCGTGCTATAACGACGCTCTGATTCAGCAGTAATAAATGAAATAGTACCTAAAATCCGTCCCCGTGCAATCAAGGGCGAGATTATACAGGACTTTAAACCCAGTTCCCGCAGAATTCTTAGATATTCTGCATCGGGGATTGCTGCTGCTAATGTTGCATCTGAAATTTCAGCGATCATTTCTGCAAGCCCTGTACGCAGCACTTTAGCCACACCTTCAGGTGCATCCAAATTTCTCGGATAGCGCTGATGAAGTTCCCAGCCGAGTTTCACTTTTTCTGGATCTCGGTGAGTAACTGCTACCCGATGAATTGATTGGTTGTTTTGCAGCAAGTCAACGGCGCACCAATCAGCGAAGTAAGGCACAACTAAATTGGCCACACTTGCTAGTGTGCTTTCGTAATCAAGGGAAGAAGCGAGAGTTGCACTGACTTGAGCCAAAAATGTTGCCCGTTGTTGATCAGCTTCTGCTTCCAGACGGGCGGTTTGCTCTTCAATCAGTTGGATACGTTCGGCATCAGATTGTTTGCGATCTGTAATATCAAGCACAACGCCAGTCATGTGTGTGGCTTTACCTGCTTCGTTGAAAAAGGCTTTTCCCCGACAGGCTGCGTAGCGGATACTGCCATCATCTTGAATAATTCGATATTCCAAATCATGCTCCACGCCTTCGTTAATTGATCGATTCAACGATTGAGCCAGCAATCCTCGATCATCTGAATGCAGGCGAGCAAAAATTGCTTCGGCAGTACCAGCAAAGGTTTCAGGTGTTAACCCAAATAGTTGATAAATCTGCTCATCCCAGTCAAAGCGATCGTTGACAATATCCCAGATCCAAACACCGATTTTGGCAGATTTTAACGCCAGATTTAGTTGCTCTTGGCTATCTTCTAGACTTTGATAAAGAAGAGCATTTTCTAGAGAAATAGCAATTTGAACTGTCAATATTTCTAGAACGGAAAGCTTTTCTTGTGTAAAGGCGCTAGAGATGAGATTGTTTTCTAAATATAAAATACCAAGTAATTGCGACTGATGGGTTATCGGCAAACAAAGTACAGATTTAGGTTGCTTTTGAATTATATACTCGTCTTTTGAAAATAGATTTTGCTCAGTAGCATTCTGCAAAATCACCGTTTCTTGAGTTCGCTGAACATAATTCAATATTGATTGCGGAATAGCCTGTGAAATTTCATACTTTAATACAGGACGAGAAACATTAAGCCTTTCTGCTTGGGGATTAACCTTCGCTTCTACCTCGATTACTAGATTTTGCTCGTGTTCCAGCAACAAATAACCAATCTCTGCTCCTGCTTGCTCAATCACGATTTGCATTAATGTCTTCAGCAACCGCGAAAAAACAATTTCACTAGATATGCTTTGAGATGCTTTAACTACTGACAAAAAATCTAAATGTTCGCCTGTGGTGAAAAACGTTCCGTTAGAGACAAGCTGTTGTGGTAATAGCTGAGGATAGCATTCTTCAAGGTGGTTGACTTTAGCAGATGCCTGCCAGCGTACATAAGCGTTTTTCGCTTCTTGCAAGTAGGTTTTGGCAATTAATTCAAAGTCTCGTTCTAAGTAAAACTTAGCCCCTAGTTCATGAGCTAAAGCTTCATATTGCACAAATCCCTGCTCACGGGCTGAAGCAATTGATTGCTCATACAGACGCATTGCTTCTAAATCCCCACCTTCAATTCGAGCTATTTCAGCAGCTACTAATTGAGATTTGTGTAAAAAGTTTGCAGGGCAGTGATTAGCCCAGTATTGCAATTGCTGCTGATGGGCTTTTAGGGTTTCTAAAAAATGTTTTTGCTCTTGAGCAGATCCTGTTGAATAAAGAGCCGTGATAGTCAGTGAGTAATATAAAACATAATCTGTTTCAATTGGTAATGCCAGCGTTGTAACTGGCAAATTAGATAATATTAAAGCAGAATTAAGCGCATCTGTATACCGCCCATAAGTAAAAAAGATAATTAATTTGATAATGTGATAAAAAATAATTCCACTGACAAAACCTGCATCTGTAATTACAGATAAAGCGGATGATTCATCAAAATCATCATCACTTAAAGTCAGATTTTGGTGAGTGAGTCCGCGCAGATTCATCAGTAGCATCTGCTGTAATCTGATTGTCTGATAGACAGCCTCATGTTTCGACTGGCGGGCAAATGCGGTGTATTTTTCTAGAGATTTATATGTATCTGTCAGTGGAAATCCTAACTGGATAATTTGCCACGAGCTTTGATAGTCGTTATAGTTCGCCATTGTTACATCACCTGCTTCCACACAGCCGATAAATCCCCGCTCTAAAAAGGGAATATCGGTAGCAATATGGTTACGCCAAACGTTAATATGACTTCCATGAATGTGCAAAACAACCCCTCTAAGTTTGAAATCATTTAACTTTTCATTGAATTGAATAGTCATCTCAGAAAAGGCGTAACCTGTAGGTATATCATGAAAGATAGAAACTAACAGCATAGCGTACATACTGTAAGCAAAACATGAATCTTCCGTATTACCAAACTTGAGTGAGTCTGCTGGTGATTTCAATGGCAATCTTCAGAAACGGAATAGGCTGTTGAAATTGGTCTAAGAACTGGTCGAGCGATCGCGCCTGAAAATCCTCCATAATTAAATAAGGGATTCCTTGATGCATCTCTAAGGCATAGACAATGAGGGCTGCTGCGGTATTTAACCTTTGAGCGATCGCATACTCATGTTTGAGTTGTTCAATATTATTGGGTGTACACTGTTCTTTCCGTAGCGCTTTGATAATTACCGGACACTCATCTTTAACCTTGATTCCACAGTATATGACTGCTTTTACCCCTGCTTTTAACAAAGTGACAGTTTGAAATCCGGGTAATGCAATCATCATGCCAAATACTCCAGCCGTGCTTCTTCAGATATAATCCGAGCTTAATTGTATTTTAGATACATTTCCTTGGGCAGATGAAATTTAGATAATATCAGGCTCAGATAATTAGTTCTCCTGACTCAAAAACAAAAAATAAGCTAAAATTCAACCAGAGTAAGCATTTCCCGCTCAGAGACTTCCCATGTTTGATAACCTGCAAACCCAAATTTACCAACTAGAACAATTTGCCAATAGCCTTGTTTCTAACCAACTGACACACCTTAGCGTGGTGAGTATTGGCATCATCTTTGCAGCTGGCTTGCTCACTAGTCTCACACCCTGTATGCTTTCCATGCTGCCAATTACCATTGGTTACATCGGTGGTTATGAAGCCAAAAGCCGCCTCCAAGCTGCTGCCCAATCAACTTGGTTTGCTTTAGGTTTAGCAACTACATTAGCAGGATTAGGAATTTTAGCAGGTTTAGTTGGAAAAGTCTATGGTCAAGTGGGAATTGGTTTGCCGATTATCGTCAGCATTATCGCCATTCTCATGGGGTTGAACTTATTAGAAGCACTACCTCTACAATTTCCATCCTTGGGTGAAACAAATTGGATTTCGCCAGATTTACCAGCAGGATTGCGTTCTTATTTGCTGGGACTAACTTTCGGTTTAGTGGCATCTCCTTGTAGCACGCCTGTTTTAGCCAGCTTACTAGGTTGGATTGCCAATACACAAGACTTAATTTTAGGCGCTGTTTTGCTACTTTCTTATACAGCTGGTTATGTAGCACCATTGATTTTGGCGGGTACTTTTACAGCTTCAATTAAAAAATTACTAGAATTGCGCCGCTGGTCTGGTTGGATTAACCCAGTTAGTGGGGCGCTATTGGTAGGATTCGGTGTATTTTCCTTAATTTCTCGGATTCCCCTTGGCAGTTTTTAAGATCAATCAATATTTACCTCTGTTAGATTTTACACCTAATGACTTTAGAAGATTCAGCATCAAAAGAATTAAAATGGTGGGCGATACCTGGCAAGTTCTTACGTCAAGAGCTTTTGCCCATACTGACTAACTTACGACTAGCGATCGCACTACTGCTATTAATTGCAATTTTTAGCTCCACCGGTACTGTAATTGAACAAGGTCAGTCACCCGCATTTTACCAAGCTAACTACCCAGAACATCCAGCTTTATTTGGTTTCCTAACTTGGAAGGTAATTCAAGTAGTTGGGTTAGACCATGTATATCGTACCTGGTGGTTTCTGGCATTACTCATCTTATTTGGTACTAGCTTAACTGCTTGTTCATTTACGCGACAGTTACCAGCCTTAAAAGCCGCCCAGCGCTGGAAATATTACGAAGAACCACGGCAATTTCAAAAATTAGCTTTAAGTGCAGAACTAAATACTGGTTCCCTAGATTCTTTGAACCAGATATTACAAAAACACCGCTATAAAATTTTTCAAGATCAAGAAAAAGAAAATCTCCTTTATGCCCGCAAAGGAATAGTCGGACGCATCGGCCCAATTATCGTTCATATTGGCATCGTCGCTATTCTGTTAGGGGGAATTTGGGGAGCGATGACTGGGTTTCTAGCTCAGGAAATGGTTGCCAGTGGCGATACATTTAAAGTGACAAATATTGTCGATGCTGGGCCATTAGCTGCCCAAATCCCGAAAGATTGGTCTGTGCGCGTCAATCGTTTTTGGATTGACTACACACCATCTGGCGGCATCGATCAATTTTATTCTGATATGTCTGTCTTGAATAATCAAGGACAGGAAGTTGACCACAAAAAGATTTTTGTCAACGAGCCTCTGCGCTATCATGGCATAACTTTCTATCAAACTGATTGGGGAATTGCAGGTGTTCGCGTCCAATTTAATAACAGCCCCATTTTTCAGCTACCGATGGCGCAATTGAATACCAACGGTAACGGGCGCATTTGGGGAACGTGGGTTCCTACGAAACCTGATTTGAGTGAGGGTGTTTCTCTGTTAGCTAAAGATTTGCAAGGGATGGTATTAATTTATGATGCCACTGGCAAACTTGTTGATACTGTCCGCGCTGGGATGTTCACTGAAGTCAATGGTGTGAAGCTAAAAATTCTGGATGTGATTGGTAGCACTGGCTTACAAATTAAAGCCGATCCAGGTATACCAATTGTTTACTCAGGGTTTGGGTTGCTAATGTTGGGCGTGGTGATGAGTTACTTTTCCCACTCGCAAATATGGGCATTGCAAAAAGGCGATCGCTTGTATGTGGGTGGCAAAACTAATCGCGCCCAAGTTGCTTTTGAACAAGAGGTTTTAGAGATTTTAGATCGGCTGAGTTTACAGCCAAAAGGTGAGGAGAAAGAGGCGGTGATTGAAGTTTAAACGCAAAGGGGCGCAAAGGAAATCGCAGAGGTACGCAGAGAATCACTTTGCGTACCTTTGCGTTAACCTCTGTCTACCTAATCCCTGCCAGAAGGCTAAACGCCTATGGGTATGGAAATTAATTACGTCATTTCCACGGCTAAAAATTGGGAAATTACCAGAGGTATTAATTAAACATTGGAACAAAAGATTTCTATGTCTGCTCAACTTCAATTTAAGGGACGGGTTTTTTTTCTACCCCTAATCGCTGTTTTGTTAAATATCGCTTCTTGCACTGCGAATAATCGAAACATCAACCGTGTTTCTCTTGTGGGTGCCGGGGCAAGTTTTCCCGCACCTTTGTATGAACGCTGGCTTTCAGATTACAACCAGCAAAATCCCAATGTAGAAATTAACTATCAAGCTATAGGTAGCAGTGCTGGAGTTCAGCAGCTCATCGAAGGTACTGTGGACTTTGCAGCTAGTGATGTGGGAATTACAAATGAACAAGCAGCCAAGATAAAACGGGGAGTAATCGCTTTGCCCCTAACTGCGGGTTCTATTGTGCTGGCTTATAACCTCAAACCATCTGCACAGCAGTCGCCTCAAGTCAATGTGCAAACGGATCTAAGGCTACCACGTCAAGTTTACGTCGATATCTTTCTCGGAAAAATTACGAATTGGAATCATCCTAAAATCGCCGCAGCTAATCCAGGGGTTATTTTGCCTGATTTACCGATTCAGGTTGTACACCGAACTGATGGTAGTGGAACTACAAGCGTGTTAACCCAACACCTAAGCGCTATAAGTCCAGAATGGAAAAGCAAGGTTGGTACTGGTAAAGCTGTAGCATGGCAAGTAGGAATTGGGGGAAAGGGTAACGAAGGTGTTACCGCTTTGATTCAACAGATACCAGGTGCTATTGGTTATGTAGAATACGTTTATGCCAAACAAAATAAACTTTCTGTGGCTGCTTTAGAAAATAAATCTGGTAATTATATTACGGCAACACCAAAATCTGTTGCACGAACTTTAGAAGCAGTCAAATTACCCACCGATAACTTGATTGCTTTTATCACCGATCCTACTGATGCCCAGTCTTATCCCATCGTCACTTATAGCTGGCTTTTAACTTATCACCAATATCCAAACCCAGTCAAAGGCCAAGTGCTGAAAAACTTTGTTGATTGGGCTGTAATTGATGGACAAAAATCAAGCTTGGAACTCGGTTATATTCCTTTGTCTAAAAAAGTTGTGGTTCAAGTGCAATCTGCCATCAATAAAATTGCTGATTAAAGCTAATTAATGCCATCTGCGCTCATCAGTGATGATATTACTTTTGGTGACGCACTTCAACCACTGTATGTACATTACCGCGAGGCGTAAAATCTGCTTTCACCGTAACTTCCAACGGATCACAAGCAGCCACAAAATCATCCAAAATTTGATTGGCAGATTCTTCGTGGGAAATATAGCGATCGCGGTAACTGTTAATGTAAAGCTTAAGCGCCTTCAATTCCACTACCCGCTCATCAGGAATATATGTAACGTAAATTGTCGCAAAGTCAGGATAACCGGAAAACGGACATTTACAAGTAAATTCCGGTAACGTAATATTAATGTCATATCGCCTCCCCACACGCGGATTCGGAAAGGTAATTAGTTTGCCTTCCGCAATGTCGCGTTCGCCATACTTCATTTCTTGGCTTGCCTGAGATACACTTTCAGGTAATTTATCAGTTGTCATTTCTTATTTGCCAGTTCTCATTGGTTATTTTACTTGTCTTTATGTCCTTTTAGTAATTTTGTAGCTTGTTAACTCCCAACTTTTGTACAGACGCGATTAATCGCATCTCTACTCTTCCTTCTCCCAGTCTGGACAATTGTCATCCTCACAACCGTGGGGATGCATGGCACAAACTAACAAATTACCGCTATAAACTTGACCGTGGTAGTGAGTACAACCGATACAGGCAGGATTTTTTTCGGCTGTAGGTTCAACTGAATAAGGAAAACCCGAATCTACATCTGCCACAATGTCTTCCAGTTCCCAATAAACTTCTAACATTGGTTCAGCAAAATCCTGTAAATACTGATCTACTTCAGTAACAATGTTATTGTGTACTTCCTCGGTGATTTCTTCCGTTAGCTCAAAAAAGGCATCTACCACTTCACTCATTCCCAGGAAGAAACGCTCTACTTCATCAGCCACTGTTTCGACAATTTCTGCTAAATCTTTTTGCCACTGTTCCATAAACTTGACACCTTTGCAGGCTATAAACAGGACGCTTTATGTTATCTGGCTTGAAGCACTAAATTACACACTAGACAATGTATCTTATCAAGTTTCTACCCTAAGTGTCATGTCAAAATGCCACTTATTAATAATATTTCGATCAAAGAATACTTTTTATTGATCGCGTTGCAACCGTTTTAACTCGTCTTGCAGGTTCAGCACTTCTTGGCGTAATTTATCTACATTCTCATCATTTGATGTCTCTTTCACCGTTGGTTCTTCATCTTCCTCTAAAATTTCAATGCGGCGAGGTTCAGAAGGGGGCGTTTTTTCAGAGGCTTCACCAGATGGTTGGGACTGCTGGGCTTGCTTCATCATTTCTTCAACGAAGCGGCGGGCTTCTTCTGTGTTCATTTCGCCCTTTGCGACCATTTCATCTGCCAGTTTTTGGACTTGCGATCGCACTTCGGCTAATTTTCCCCCTGCTTTCTCACCTGCGTAAGAAGCTAATCCAACACCGAGGTAAAAAGCTTTTTGAACAATATCTCCAAAACCAGCCATTGTCCCTGATCGCTCCTACAAATAGGGCGACCCGGAGACTACGCCTACCACAAGCCTCCCGTGTTGCTGCTACCTTC
Source organism: Nostoc flagelliforme FACHB-838 (assembly GCF_014698065.1). GTDB lineage: Bacteria > Cyanobacteriota > Cyanobacteriia > Cyanobacteriales > Nostocaceae > Nostoc > Nostoc flagelliforme_B. Next base: position 36,806 of record NZ_JACJSI010000049.1, on the reverse strand, counting down.
CGGTTCTGACAAGATTTGGGTGTTGCGATCGCATAGATCCAGGTCTTCTAAAAGCATAACATTAAAATTCAGTAAGTGTGTATTATTCCATAACAATTCGCCATTCATAAAGCTGATAGTTGACGCAGCCGTTTTGCACCAAGGGGTCATCAGCCACAATCGCTTCTGCTTCTTCCTTTGAGGTTGCCTCAAATAGCAACATCCCGCCTCTTTGCTGCGCCCAATAGCCTGTTCGTGCTTTGTGTCCTTTAGCAATCAAGTTCTGAATGTAGGCTTTGTGGGCAGGTACATATTGGTCAAAGGTAGATTTATCGACTTTTCCTTCTTCAATCTTTACAAACCACGGCATAAGCTTTTTAACTCCAGTTACAACAGACATCCTGCTTTAGTTATGACTGTTTTTGAGTAGCATTTGAGTAGCAATTTAGTCAAAAATCTGGGCAATCTGCCTCGACTACGTTTGGGTGGCAGTAGACACCCATTCTAAATCAACGAAACGCTTACACTGTATTCATTTTGACTTTTGACTTCCGCCTTGCGGTACTAGCCCCTGTGTCGCTAAGTTTGCACTACGCCCGTATAAGTAGTCAGACAGAATTAATTAAACAATGTCATTGCGAACGGAATGTTCGCAATGACTGTAAATATTATTGTCCGATTATTTAGCGGTAGGTCTTTCCACTCTGTTTGTTGCTATATCCTGCTTTACCTGCAAACGTACACCTCCAGGTGGGGCAAATACTATACCCCGCCGCACTGGTTTAAGTGGCACTTTATCGAGTAATTCTAACGAATATTGTGAGAGGATAGTTGCCAGCACGAGCTTCATTTCAAACAGTGCGAACGCCATACCTAAACAGCGACGATTACCGCCACCAAAGGGTAAAAATTCATAAGGAGAAAACTGACGTTTCAGAAAACGTTCTGGCTGAAAACGCTGGGGTTCCGGGTAAATATCTGGACGATGATGAGTTAAATAAATGCAAGGTGATATCATCATTCCTTTTGGTAAATCGTAACCCCTAAATTTCATGGGAGCTTTGAGAATGCGGGGAAAAGAGAAGAAAGCCACTGGAGTAATTCGCAATGTTTCTGAACAGACAGCATTTAAATAAGGTAATTGCGTAATTGTTGCTGGATCTGCATGAGCTATATCAAGAGAATTTAATTCCAGTAGTAGTTTTTCGCGGACTTCTGGAACGTAGTGAATCCAATATAATGCCCAAGCTAAAGAAATAGCTGTGGTTTCATGCCCAGCAAATAGCATAGTCATAAGCTCGTCGCGTAACTCGACATCGCTCATGGGTTGACCTTGTTCATCACGCGCAGACATTAACAAGCTGAGAATATCTTCACCATATTCAGTTTGATGACGACGTTCACGGATTTCTTGATAAATCAGTTCATCAAGCTGCTGTCTGCGTCTGATAAACTTGCCCCAAGGACTCCACGTACCTAAATCTCTTTGCAACGACTTGAAAAACAAAAAAATTACACTTAAAGGTGTATTAAAGGTATCCAACATCTCAGTTAAGACTTGCTTGATTTGTTGGTAACGTTCTCCTGACTTTAATCCGAAAACAGCCCGTAAAATTACCTGTAGAGAAATATCCTGCATACTCGCACGGGCGATAAACGGTTTGTCAGTACTCCACTGGCTAGTGACCTGAAGTGTAATTTCCCGGATTAACTCACCATAAGCTCGCATCCTTTCGCCATGAAACGTAGGCATTAATAGTTTACGCTGTTGCAAATGGCGATCGCCATCTAGCAAAATAACCGAATTAGCCCCTACTAAGGGCTGAATTATTTGATTTCCTGAACCGGAGTCAAACAACTGGGAATCCGCTGTGAAAAGTGCTTGAATTGCTTCAGGATTACTAATAAGTATTTGTGTAGGAAAGCTAGCAAACCTACAGGTGAATATATCACCATAGCGTTGTTGTGTTTCCTCCAGCATATCGATTGGTTGTAAAATAACCTTTATGGTTTGCCACCAGTTATTTCTGCGGTTGCCATCTGGTAGTTTATTAACATTTTGGTCAGATAGATTTTCTTTTAAGCTAATCATTAGTTATTATCCGTGAGTTTATTGGGTTCGTTGCCGTTCCTGTATGCTTCCAGAGTGCGATGATTTTTCCCAAATTTGATAATTGCATCAATGAATAACGGCTTTCGGTCTGGAATGACAGACGGGAATATAAATATCCACTTTCATTAACTTGTTCACACCACACACAGCCAAAGGAGAATCAACACTAAACATTCCTCCAGTAATTGTGCAAGCGTCCATTGCAATTAGATACTTGAGTTCAGGCATTTGCTAGTTGACTCTAACCAAAGGCGTATATTTTATCTTAATTGTACCTGGGGTAATTAATAACTGGGGGTTCACACGTTTTTTTAAAGTTAGAGAAATGGGAAAATAACGTATTAATAATGGTTTGGGATAAATTGAATTTTTGAATGTAGCAGAGGTTGGATGGTTTGGGCGATTCACTGCCGCATTAAGGAAGGGGGCAATCACATTCTCCGTCATCTGTAACATCTGCGATACACAAGGAGCAAAAATAACCGGAGTTACTCTCACTAACATTGATTTTCAAGGAGCGATCGCGCCCGATGGTAGGGTTCATGATAGAAGATAGGCGATCGCTCAACAAAGGAGACTAATCCAATACTGACGCCCTTATGATGCGGGAAGCCCAAAAATAGCATCTATTTCTATTACTTATTTTACAGTATAAATACTGATCCAGGAAGCAAGTTACTAGATTTAAAGTGGTTATTTAAAAGCTAGTAGTCGGTTTTGTGATGAGAAAATTCAACAAACAATTATTTTTAGGCTTTACAACTGCTTTTTTTGTACTTGGATCTTCTAGTTTATTAGCTATAGGAACTTCTCGACAAAACCTGTCAAACTCAAAAGAGGATAAATTGTTGGTACAAACCAACAAAGACAATGTTAATAACTATCTTTATAAAAACAAACCGAAAAGTTATAATTTCCTCAAAAAAAAGCTAGACGAAGCTATTAAGGATACAAATTTTCCCAACAATGATAGTAAAGTCGTAAAAAATCTTATAACATTGGGAACAATCAATAAAATTAATAATATTAATGTGAATGAAAATAATAATGATAGAAAAGTTTTAATGGTGTCTTGGATAGATGGAACAAAGCCATATAATAAGGATTTGATGACAAATAAAACTTATCAGGTAAAGCGCACTACTTGGTTAACAATACCTGCTCAAGTAAAAGAGTTTTGTAATACTTGTAAAGGCATAGGGATGAAAATTCCTGGCGAAATGATGCTTTCGCTAAGATTGGAGCAATATTTAGGCTTGCTTTTAAAGCGAGAAGATCAGAAGACCCATTTTGTAGAAATATTAGTCAACGCCAAAGATATAGAAAGACCATGTACAAACTCAGATATTACTACTTCTAGTTGTACAAATTTTGATCCTAAGAGCCTTGACAAAGAAAGTTTTTTGTTTAAGGAATTTCATAAAACTCATGATTTCCAGCAAAAAGACGGATTGTATCCATTTACAGGGTTAGGTTACACGTATGATTGGGGTAATCCTAAAACATCTGTAGGGGCTACTGAATTTATTATTAAGCCAGGTACAATTGTAGAAGTTTCCTCTGTAAAATCTACAGAAAAATATTGTGAAAAGAACTCTCTTCTAACAAAGCTTTCACAAAAATAAAGAGAGTTGATCATCGGCTCAGGTTCGATAAATAGCAAGTGTTCTGCTAACTATTTTAACAGCGAATGATAGGCGAAGGTACACAGAGGCGCACTATAAATATGATTGTGAATAGGGAGCGATCGCAACGGGAACTTTAGCAAAGCGATCGCGATCGTGGCATTGGTCAAAATCAATGATCGGCCCCTTCGGCACAATTTGATTTGGATTAATATCAGTCATACTCATGTAATAGCTGCGCTTAGTATAGTCTAGATTGCAAGTCGCTTTGAACTCGGGACATTGATATAGGTCTAGTAGATAATTCCAGAGATTTGGATAGTCAATAATTCGCCGCAAATTGCATTTAAAGTGACCGTAGTACACTGAATCGAAGCGATACAGAGTTACAAACATACAAATATCGGCTTCAGTGAGTTGAACGCCACATAAATAGCGCTGCTTGCTCAGAACGGTTTCCCAATGATCTAAACTCTCAAAGAGTTCAGTTACCGCATTTTCATAGGCTACTTGCTCCCTGGCAAAACCAGAGCGATATACACCAGCATTGATTGGCAGATAAATTGCATCAATCGTTCGATCAATTTCCTGTTGTAGGTAGCGTGGGTATAAGTCTATTTTCTGTGTTGCCAATTCCTCAAACTCTACGTCAAACATCCGCATGATTTCACGAGATTCGTTATTAATGATTGTTTGAGTTTGCTTATCCCACAATACTGGAACAGTGACTCGTCCTGTGTATTTTGGATCGGCTTTCAGATAAATATCTTGCAAATATTGAGTGTGATTCACCCAGTCAGGAATAGCTGCGGGTGCTTCAGTAAACATCCATCCCAAGTCGGTCATAATTGGATCGACTATAGAGACTGAAATTGCATCATTCAAACCTTTGAGTTCTCGCATAATTAAGGTGCGATGCGCCCACGGACACGATAAGGAAACGTAGAGGTGATAGCGTCCTGCTTTTGCCTTAAACCCGCTAGAACCATCGGCGGTTACACGATGGTGAAATGTTGTCGGTGTCTCATTGAAATTACTGCCCTTATCTAATTTATTTCTATCGGTTATCCATTTGCCTTCGATCATCATTCCTGATGCCATAATTCCTTCTTAACACTAAGGCGTGTCTGTAAACTACAAAATCTATGATTCTGAACATTTGAGGATTACTTCAGCATTACGTCTCTCCTTTTCTGAAAGATGTTAATTTCTTAAAAATTCTTTATAAAATTGTCTTTGCAGACAGACCTGTGGCTGTCTAAGGGACTTCCAGTTAAAAAAATATTCCGTCGTAGGGGCGCAAGGCCTTGCGCCCCTACAAATCTAGAAATAATTTGGGATAATTTATTTTTTGCAAGTCCCTAATCAGTATTTAAAGGCTTAAGAAGAACTCACTCCAGAAATTCCAAAATCACGCCCCACCGTTCATCACACGTTAGTGTACTGAGTAACTATTTAATTGCACTAATTGCGTACTCCACCCATTCAATTGCTAACTGAGGGTAATATTTAAGGCGTTTCAACCAATAAATACTGACTACTGCATCTCCGTACATACTCCCATCTTCATTAATCGGGGGTGTGAACTAACTGATAAGCTTAGTAACGATAATGACTAAATATCGAAAAGCAGTAGATGATACTAGACTTTAGCCGACGTAAATTTATTTTGTATGGTTCAGCTACTTTTGCCACTAGCCTATTGCTGAAAGCTTGCAGTAGTAATCAAAGCACAGCACCAACAGTTAGTAGTAGTGGGGAAAGTTTTAAAATAGCGATCGCACTCCCTGGAGTTATCACTGATAAAGCTTGGAATCAGTCTGGTTACGAAGGCATAAACCTAGCTAAACAAAAGCTGGGTGCAGAAGTTGCCTATCTCGAACAAGTCGCCCAAGCAGATCAAACAGAAGCATTAACAGACTTTGCCCGCAAGGGTTATAATGTTGTATTCGCCCACGGTGGACAATTTGATGCAGCCATAGAGCAAATCGCTGCACAATTTCCCAATACATTTTTTGTGGGTGTAAATGGTAATAACAAGGGAGAAAATATCGCCTCTTTGCGAATACATCACTTGCAAGGTAGTTATTTATGTGGCATTATTGGCGCTGCCATGACTAAATCTGATAAGTTAGCTTATATTGCTGGACAAGAATTTCCCGCTACGCAAGAAGAACTACGGGGATTTGAATTAGGAGCGAAATCAGTAAAACCTAATATTCAAATTGTTTCAACATTTACAGGTAATTGGAATGATGTTGCTAAGGCAAAAGAAGCTACACTTGCCTTAATTTCTTCAGGTGCTGATGTAATTTATCAATGGTTAGATAGTGCTTCACCCGCAGTTTTACAAGCTGCTAGTGATAAAGGAGTTTACGCTTTTGATAATACAAAAGACCAGTTGGGTGTTGCGCCGAAAGCAGTGTTAACAAGTGCAGTCAAAAGGTTGGATATAGCAATAGCTTATATAGCAGAACTTGCAAAACAAAAACAACTCAAAGGACAAATATATTCTATAGGTTTAGAAAGAACAGATATATTAAACTTAGGTAAATTTGGCTCGTTAGTGCCAGAAACAGTTAAACAAAATGCTTTAAAAGTGAAACAGGAGATTGTCGATAAAAAAATTATCTTTGAAAATTGTCAGGAAGCGCTTAAAGATACACGTTGTGTCAAAAAAGCATGAACCTAAATGTATTTACGTTTAGAAAAAATTAGTAAAAGCTTTAACTCATTTATTGCTAATGAGAATATTAGCTTTAGTGTTGATGCTGGGAAAATTCATGCAATTTTAGGTAAAAATGGCGCGGGTAAGACTACTTTAATGAATATTATTAGTGGTCTATATAAACCTGATAGTGGTAAAATTTATTTAAAAGATAAACCAGTACAGATTACTTCCCCAAATGAGGCAATAAAATTAGGTATAGGCATGGTATATCAACATTTTATGCTTGTGCCTCAGTTAACTGTAACTGAAAATATCATTCTGGGGATAGAAAATAGTTGGCGTTTAAATCTGCGGCAAAAACAACAAGAAATTGCGGCTTTATCCCAAGCTTATGGGCTAGAAATTGACCCCACAGCCAAAGTAGAAAATTTACCCGTAGGGATACAACAGCGAGTAGAAATTCTCAAAGTATTATATCGCCAAGCCAAACTATTAATTCTCGATGAACCAACAGCAGTTTTGACACCAACGGAAGTTGAATCATTAATTAATATTTTACGACAATTGGCGGCAGCTGGTAACACTATTATTTTTATTAGTCACAAGTTAGAAGAAGTTATTAACCTCTGCGATACGGTAACAGTGTTGCGACGAGGTAAGGTAGTAGCGACAACGACAACTAAAGATGCGACTCCTCAGCAATTAGCAGAATTGATGGTAGGGCAGGAAGTAGGCTTACAAATAAATAAATCTGCGTCTGTAATAGGAGAAGTGATATTTTCAGTCCAAAATTTGCAAGTTGCTGACGATAGGGGTATTCCTGCTGTCCGCAATGTTTCATTTCAATTACGGGCTGGGGAAATTTTAGGAATTGCTGGTGTAGATGGCAATGGACAGCGAGAATTAGCTGATGCAATCGCAGGTGTAAGAAGCATCATCAACGGTAAAATTGATTTTAGTAGCTCCCGTACTCGGCAGAGAATCGGGTACATCCCTGAAGATCGGCAAAAAATGGGTTTGGTGTTGCAATTTAGCATTGCCCAAAACTTGATTTTGAATGCTTTTAAAAGCTTGCCCTTCTGCCGCAATTTTTTATTACAACCACTAGCAATAAAAAATCATGCTCAAGTTGCAATGCAAGAGTTTGATATTCGGGCAACTGGGGAAGATATCAAGGTAAGCCAACTCTCAGGGGGAAATCAACAAAAGGTAGTTTTGGCGAGGGAACTAGCGGGAGAACCAAATTTAATTGTGGCGATGCAACCCACGCGGGGATTAGATGTAGGGGCGACAAGTGCAATTCATTCTCGTTTATTGGCAGAACGCGATCGCGGTGCCGCAATCTTGTATATTTCTACTGAGTTAGAAGAAGTGATGGCCATGAGCGATCGCATTGCCGTAATCTACAGAGGTGAGTTTGTCGCTATTTTGGATGCACAGAGGGCGACAATAGAAGAGATTGGTTTGTTGATGTCTGGGGGGACACACAGAGGATAAAATGCGAAGTCTTTACATTATCTGTTGTTTGCCCTAATGCCTACTTAAACGTCGAAGTTGATCTCGAAAATAGCAGAAACTTGGTGATTGATTATTGTCAATGTCCATAAGGGGAGAGATCCTTTCTGCCCAAGTTGCCTTTTCCTTACCAATTCCCTGCCAACCAAGTTTAGACAATTTTTGAACACCTCAATCGATATGCACCAGGAGAACAAAACTTCCACGGTACTATCTTAGCAAAAGCCGACTTACGGGGTGGCAATCATTGCATTATGATCACAAATAAACGCTTTCAATTCCTGCTACCAATCCTATCACCGTTAATTGCCATCATCTCTGCCCTCATCGTCGGTGCCATCCTCATCCTACTTGCGGGGGCAAATCCGATTACCGCCTACACCATCTTATTTCAAGAATCTCTCTCTAGTTACTTTGGGTTTGGCAATACCCTTACCAAAATGACACCCTTATTATTCACCAGTTTAGGGGTATTAGTAGCATTGCGGGCTGGTCAATTTAATATCGGTGGCGAAGGACAAATTTACCTTGGTGCGTTGGGTAGTGCTTTAATCGGTTTATATGTGCAAGGATTACCTGCAATCATCCACATTCCGTTAGCACTTATCGCTGGGTTTGGGTTTGGTGCAGTTTGGGGTTGGATACCCGGTTATCTCAAAGCAATACGGGGAATCAATGAAGTTATCACTACCCTATTACTGAATTACATAGCAGTGAATTTAGTTAGCTACTTGGTGCAAAATCCCCTAAAAGCACCAGCCGCGCCTAGTCCTTATTCGCCATTAATTGCTAAATCTGCACAATTGCCGATTATTTTACCCCAGAGTCTTGCCCATGCTGGCATAATACTTGCATTAATCGCCGCCGGAGTATTGTGGGTGTTATTGGTGCGATCACCTCTAGGATACCAAATTGCCGCCGTTGGTTTTAACCCCACAGCAGCCCATTATGCAAGGATTTCAGTAAAAAATACCATCATGCTAGTCATGTCCCTAGCAGGTGGTTTAGCCGGGTTAGCGGGTGCATCTGAGGTGATGGGGTTGAAGTACCGCTTATTTGAACAGGTTTCCCCTGGTTATGGATTTGATGCCATTGCGATCGCCTTTTTAAGTCGCGATAGTATTAGCGGTGTAGTGTTGACTTCTCTATTTTTTGCCGCTTTGCGTAGTGGTGCCAATATCATGCAACGTAGTGCTGGTGTACCCGTGACTGTAGTTTATGCAATTCAAGGATTAACTGTCTTATTCATTGCCATCAGCCTCGCCGTAGAAAGACGAATAAAAACCCAAAATAACGCTAAGGTTTAACGCGAAACCTCCTCTGCGAAACTCTGCGCTTCCCTTAGCCTTCCTCTGCGTTAAAAAATAACCATGAATAACCTTAACTTCCTCTCTGATTACTTAATTGCTAGCTTAAACTTAGCCGTACCCCTAGCATTTGCTGCCCTTGGCGGAATGTATTCAGAACGTTCAGGAGTATTAAACATTGCCCTAGAAGGAATGTTATTAACTGGAGCTTTTACCAGTGCAGCCGCTACCTTTTATACAGGCAATCCTTGGCTTGGTGTTATCTGTGCGTTGATTGCTGGGGGATTAGTCGGTTTACTTCACGCTTTTTTATGTGTAACTTTATATGTTAATCAGTTAGTATCAGGGTTAGCGATTAATCTAGTAGCTGCGGGGTTAACATCGTTTTTAGCGCGGTTAGTATTTAATGGCAGCAGTACTCAAAGATTACCAGGAATTGAGCCTATAGTCATTCCTGCTCTTGCGAATATACCTATATTTGGAGAGATGTTGTTCCAGCAAGATGTTTTTGTATATTTGCTGATAATTTTAGTTGTTACAAGTATCTATTTCTTATTTCATACTAGCTTTGGGCTGACTTTGCGGGCGGTGGGAGAATATTCCCAAGCTGCTGCGACGGCTGGTGTTTCAGTATCAAAGGTGCGATATGGGGCTGTAGTACTTAGTGGCTGTCTTGCCAGTTTAGGAGGCGCTTATCTCACCTTAGTACAAATCAGATTTTTTACAGAAGGGATGAGTGCAGGTAAAGGATTTATTGCGATCGCAGCTTTAATTTTTGGTAGGTGGCATCCTTTAGGTACTACTCTGGCTTGTTTTTTATTTGGCGCTACGGAAGCCTTACAGTTACGAATTCAAGCTTTTGGCGCAAATATTCCTTATCAGTTTCTAGCCATGCTACCGTATGCGATCGCTTTATTTGCACTAGTGGGATTAGCTGGGAAATCTACACCCCCCCAAGGGTTAGGTGTTCCTTACTCGCCAGAAAATCGCCAAGACAATTAAAATAATTTGTAATTCGTAAAAGGTAAAGGTTCAGCGCTCAACCAAGCATAAGCAATGGCTTCTTGTCCTGATTCAACAAGTAAATAACAAGCTGGATATTCTCTTAAACAGGACTTATCTCATTTTTATCTAAAGGTGCATATATTATGCGGTTTCATATTAAATTGGGATTACCGTTTCAGTCTTCCTACACAATAATAGCTAACAGAAACCAAATAGCAATCGCTTGCTTCTAAATTAACTTAAGTTTCAAGTTTCAATTTGATGCTTTAGAACTTTTATTCGATGATCTATTAGAGCCTATAGTTAAGATTTCTCTCAACATTAATTTTTTGTTGTCAATCGATAAACAAATATCTGTTCCTTTAATAACTTTATTCAAAAAAATTGTAAGCTTTTCACCATGATTTTTTCTTTTTTGGTCGAAGTCTGGAATATTATCTCTTAATATTTTGTGAATTTGAGATATATGAATACCACCTTGTTGAAGCTGGCTTAATTTCTCGACATCCTTCTTCAAATCCTGCAAAGCTTTCTTAGTTACTACTAAAATATCATCATTTAATTGACTCTCGCTAGCCACTTGATTAATTGGAATATCCTCTATTTTTGCTTGGGGAGTAGGTATAGGTATAAAGCAATCGCAAACAGACTTGAGAATACGATTAATTTGTCCCTCATAAGCACATCCAATTAGAGTTTTTCCATATTCATGGAGCTTTTTAGCTAAAGCGGCGAATGCACCATCACCTGAAATAATAACAAAAACTTGCAATGTAGGACGGCTCTGAGCTAATTCCATAACATCAATTGCCAATTGCATATCTGCTGCATTCCGTTTGTGACTATAATCAAAAATTTGAATTGCTTCAATACCAAGCTCTTGAATTTTATTCTTGAGTAGTCTCAATCGAGAATCACTCCAGTCAGCATAAGCACATTGGATAGCAATTTTATTAACTAGGGTAGTTTTTTCTAAATTTGTTTGAATTTGCTTCAAAGAAAAATTTAAGTTCGGGTTGCTTCTACCCCTTGTTAAATTTTCGATATCATAAAAAATAGCTGTATTGAATTGCTCACTGTTAAATGAAATGTTTGCCGTATTAGTAAACTTCTCTAAACGAATCTGACGCTGTTTTAAATCTTGAAACTCAGCTATTAAAGATATTGTTTCATCCATTGAATCAGAACTAGATACTTCTTGTTTTAACTGCGTAATTCCTGTTCTTAAATCGTTAAATTGTAGCTTTGCTTCATGTAATTCCTGCTGTAGTTGCTCAGTTACTATATTGATTTGATTTTGAGTTTGCACAGTTTTCTCACGCAGTTTGCCAAGAGTCTTAGAGAGGATATTTTGCCGTTGCTGATAAGCTTTTACTAAAGCTTGCTGGGCAATATTCCATTCTTTAGGAAAATCTTCACGGATACACACTTGTAAAACTGCTTCATAACCTGCGATTGCAATTTCCAAATTACTCACAGGGTTTCCTTGTTCATAGTCTTGAATAATGGTACTCAGTTTGACAATGACTCCAACTATATTAGTAGCATTGGCAGGTTCTTTAGCAAAGCGATCACTTACCCATTTTCGCAACATTAAAGCTAAATTCTCATTGAGTTTACTTAAGTTCTGTTGCAAAATTGGATATATTTCTTGATTTTGATAAGTTGCTCTTAATAAATCAATCAGGAAGGTTTGCTCCTGGTTAGCAGTTTCATTTGGCATAGCTAAATCCCTGACAATACATATTTTATATTAGTATTCCCAAGTTTTCATGCTATCTAACAATCATAGCGGCGTAATCCAATAATTAATGCCTCGAATAGCTTGCTTCTTAAAACCAAACAGAGGTAAATTCTCTTCAGATAAACCTACATAAGTCCAATGTGGCATATCGTTTTCTACAGTTTGAAACCAACCATTTTGATTAAGAGCTTTTCTTTGTTCTTTACTGCCAACGCGTAAATCAATTGCTAATCCCCAGAGATGTTGTGAAGTTCCTAGAGGTGCAACTAAACCAAGAATTTTTGTTTCTTTACCCTGTTGAACTTTTGCCAAAACTTGATTATTAGCATATTTGTGCCAAAATCTTAAATTCGTATTGAAAGTGCGAGTACAATCACCAGAACCATAACCAGATTTTAGCGGAATCCGTTGCTGGATTCGTGCTTTATTTAAAGCATCAGCAGCCGATTTTTGTAAGTAACAGTCGTTAGTGCCATGAACATGACCCATTGTTAAACCAGCTTGAAAATCTTGAGTTTCTTGTTCATTAGCAAAGATATTTTTTGGCGGTAGTTTAATTCCAATATCTGGATTTACGAATACTGCGCCATACATCCGCAGCAAAATATATTCATAAGTACCAGGCTGGGGAATTGTGGGTAACTTTCTGGCGATCGCAGATAAAAAGCGCTGTTGAGCATTTAATTTTACATCAGGAATAAATGGTTCTAATGTTGTATTTTTAGAGGCATCTGTACAAGGTAATGAATCAGTAATCAAGCATTCGTTTAATGGTTGGGCAGTTATAGCAACTTTGTGGTTAGTAATCTCATTGCTAGCTACTAAAACAAAAATCATCAAGATAACTATAATGATGAAACTTGCTTTTTTGAGAAATCTAGTAATATTTTTCTTGAGGCTGAGTTTCATTTTTAAATATTTTTTAGTTGATTAAAGAATAAAACAAATAAGATTTTGACAAATATCTGTTATTTATGATTTAAAAAACAGATAATCAATCGAAGTAAAATTATAATTTTACATTTAATTTATTTTTGTTAAGAATGAATTGATTTCTGCTGATGTCCAACTACGTGAATAATATCTGTAATAGATAACCCGAAAGATCGTCACAATTTGTAAAAATATTATATTTTTAATTAAGGTTAAAAGGATAAATTTGCCTTTGATTGAGTACTAGTAAATTTGATAACTTTTTTATTAGAAAGATGCATCCATGAAATCACTGGAACAGTTAAAATTGAAAAGAACTCTAAGCTTGCCGATCCTGTAAGTATGACCATGCACAATTCCGTTGAATTCCAAGACGCTTTTGATGTCATAGTCGTCGGTGCAGGTCACTCCGGTTGCGAAGCAGCTCTCGCCTCTGCACGCCTCGGTTGTCGTACCCTGCTATTGACGCTCAACTTGGATAAAATCGCTTGGCAACCTTGTAACCCAGCAGTGGGTGGCCCAGCCAAATCTCAGTTGACCCATGAGGTAGATGCACTCGGCGGAGAAATTGGTAAAGTCGCAGACCGCACCTACCTGCAAAAACGTATCCTCAACTCTTCACGGGGGCCTGCTGTTTGGGCATTACGCGCTCAGACAGACAAGCGCGAATATGCAGCGGTGATGAAAAATATTGTTGAGAACCAAGAAAACTTGACAATCCGCGAAAGTATGACAACAGACTTGGTGTTGGGTGCTAACGGTGAAGTCATCGGCGTTGAAACTTATTTTGGTGTCGGTTTTAAATGTAAAGCAGTCATCTTGACAACTGGCACCTTCCTGGGAGGCAAAATCTGGGTTGGTAACAAATCAATGCCAGCCGGACGTGCTGGGGAATTTGCGGCTGAGGGATTGACACAAACCCTAAATCGTCTGGGATTTGAAACCGGCAGACTTAAAACTGGAACTCCAGCACGAGTAGATAAGCGATCGGTGGATTATAGTAAAATGCTAATCCAGCCAGGGGATGAAGATGTGCGCTGGTTCAGCTTTGACCCGGATGTGTGGGTAGAACGGGAACAGATGCCTTGCTACATTACCCGCACAACTGCCGAAACCCATCGCCTAATTCAGGAAAATTTGCACCTGTCGCCAGTTTATGGCGGTTGGGTGGAAGCTAAAGGGCCGCGCTATTGTCCCAGTATTGAAGATAAGATTGTGCGTTTCGCCGATAAGGAAAGCCATCAAATCTTTATTGAACCGGAAGGAAGGGATATACCCGAACTTTATATTCAAGGTTTTTCTACAGGGTTGCCAGAAAATTTGCAGTTGCAAATGTTGCGGACTCTCCCCGGTTTGGAAAAATGTGTGATGCTGCGTCCGGCTTATGCTGTGGAATATGACTATTTACCTGCAACTCAGTGTTACCCCACACTGATGACTAAAAAGATTGCCGGACTATTTTGTGCTGGGCAAATTAACGGCACCACAGGTTATGAAGAAGCTGCTGCTCAAGGGCTGGTGGCGGGAATTAACGCAGCTCGATTTGTTCGTTCTCAAGAAATGATTGTCTTTGCCCGCGAGCAAAGTTACATTGGCACCTTAGTTGATGACTTGTGTACAAAAGACTTGCGGGAACCTTACCGGATGCTCACCAGTAGGTCAGAGTACCGATTGATATTGCGTTCTGACAATGCCGACCAGCGTTTGACACCTTTGGGACGGGAAATTGGTTTAATTGACGATCGCCGATGGGATATGTTTATCAAAAAACAGGGTAACATTACCACAGAAAAACAAAGATTGCAAGCCACACGAGTTAAAGAACATGATGAAATGGGAATAGCGATCGCATCTAATACCCAACAAGCAATTAAAGGTTCAATTACCCTCAACGACTTGCTGCGGCGGCCAGGATTCCATTACGTTGACCTCGATAGGTTTGGATTGGGAAACCCCGACCTCAACCGTGCTGAGAAAGAAGGCGCAGAAATTGAGATTAAGTATTCTGGCTATCTCGCTAGACAACAAAATCAAATTGACCAAATTGCCCGCCAAGCGCACCGCCAGTTACCTGCGGATTTAGATTACACAATAATTGATACTCTTTCCAAAGAAGCACGGGAAAAATTGACCCACGTAAAACCACTTACTCTTGGTCAAGCTGCACGTATCGGTGGCGTAAACCCAGCAGATATTAATGCTTTATTATTATATCTAGAAGTGCGTAGAACCAATAGCCAGCAAGAGTTTCCAGCGTTAGCTTAACACCAAGTTCATAAAGACTGAGTATAGTAGTAAGAAGGGAGATTGGTATGATAGATGACATAAATATTAGTACTGCCATCATCAACAATCTCCAGATGAAAGTTGAGTTTAATACAACGCTCAATCAACTCGTCTTAATAGGACGGGGATTGGATGTTTGATTATTCAGGAGGCAGGAGTAACCTACACGCAACTGTGTGGAATTGAAGCAAGAAGCTTTGTATCTCGCGGCACTTGACGCTCAATACAATTCTTCTTTTTAAACTGGGTAATGACCCAAAACTAAAATTTTTATTCATACTTCTTTACTCCTGCCTCCTGCCTTCTGCCTCCTGCCTTCTCTGAATAATCGGCAGTAGGGGCGGCGTTTCCCCGTCCTAGCAACAACCCAGAACGTCTATGTTACAAGAAGCCAGCACCCGTCTCATAGTACCGGAACCATCAGAAGACTTAATCGCCAACGAGCCTTGGTCGATAGAAAACTATGCTGATGGCCTCATGGATGAACTCTTTGCCGATATCGACTACATTCTGGATGTTAGTGGTAATCTGCCTTCTCAAACTGTTAGACACAGTAGTCAGAAAAAACCAAGCCAATCTGTTGCTGGGGTTTCCGCCCAAGCTCAACACCAATCGCCTCCAGAATATGTGCCTCCGCAAACGGTTACGATACCACAGATTATCTTACCGAACACATTGAACCAGCCACTACAGTCGGTTGCTCAAGATAACCATAAACAATTAAGTACCGTTGTATTTGACAGTGCCGCTGTTAAACCAGTTAGTAAAAAGCGTCAGAAAAGTAGTCCTGCTTTGGGCAAACTGCTGATTGTCGGAACAACTTTAGGCGTGGCGATCGCTGGTATGATCTACCTGGTACAGTCTGGAGTCGTCTATCTTTTAAATAGCAAATTGCCTGAGTCAGCGCTTCTAGTACCGCAACCGCAACCGCAGTCACAGTTGCCTGTAAAAACAGAAATTGAGGCAGAGTTAGTTGACTATATGCTCCAAGCGCTGGCTGTTATAGACAAGCAAGGAGCAACGCCCAATCAAAAATCTTTCAGTCCTAGATTTTCCAGTCAGGCAAATACTAACCAAATAGCCGTTAGTAACCAACAAACAACTGCTAATCTACCAGCACTTCCACTTTTAGCTAGCAACAATACACCACCAGTCCCTAACCGTTCTGGAAAAGTTGTTGAGCGCATTTATGTTCCCGTTTATCAAGCGCCGTCGCCAATGCGCTATGCCCTCCCAGCTATTCCTGGGACTCCTACACTTTTACCACAAGTTGCCAGTGTATTAAAGGGATCTCAACCTAATGTTGTGAAAAATGCCCTGAATACAGTGCAACAAACTGGCAAACCTGTAACCGTCAATATGTTAGCTGCGGCTGTACGAGCTGAACTCCAACCTGTGGTAGCAAAAACTGCACCTATTACCGTGCGGCAAACACCCAAGCCTCTGCCTGCATTACCAGTAGTTCCATTACGTGCAGCACTCGCCCCAGAGTCAGAACCAACTATTACTCAAGAACAAGTATATCCGCCAACTGCGATCGCACAGGCTCCCAGTAATACCTTAGAGGGATTGCTAGAATTGGGCGATAAATCTGCCGCTTTGTTTAAAATCGATGGTGTGACTCGCCGCATTAATATGGGTGAAAGCATTGGCTCAAGCGGTTGGACACTAGTAGATGTCAGTAATGGCGAAGCTGTTATCCGCCGTAACGGTGAAGTGCGATCGATTTACGCAGGGCAGAAATTGTAAAAGTTATTCTTGTCAGCAACAGCTATATAAATTCTCAGGCGTTAAACTCACCAACAATTAACTCCTTACTGGTGGGTTAATTTCAAAATGAATGTGATTATCGTGACCACTTAGAGAAACACAAAGTCTCTCTTTAATTAGCTGTTGATCGTTGAAAAAGACTGCCCGTACCAGCTTTTGCTTACCAATAGACTTAAGAATAGCTCGTGCAGCATCTTGATCGTATTCAGAACTTGACCAAACGATGCCACCGAAATTCCCATTTTTTTTAGGTAAGTAAACATCGCACATCATGCCAGTTTCATGCCCTTTATGGTCGGGAGTATCGCCTCCATGAGGAAGGCTAACATCGTTAATTGCAAATCGAGCAGCTGTGGGGTGAGTTTTACGATAACTGTTTTGATAGTCTTGGGCAATTTTTTTGATAACATCAGCCAACCAGTGTGTTCCAAAATCATGGTTATCTTGCGTGTCTTCCAGTTCACCATTAACGAAACCATTATCAGGGTCGCTTTTTGGCATCAACTCCCACCGTGGTGCGTTAGCTGCTTGCAACCATCGATGAGTTATTCCACCAACATCAACTCGACCATCACCATTAACAGTACTGCGACCAGCAATAATTGATTGAAATAATTTGATCGCGTCAAATAATCCTCTGTCTCTGTCTGCACTGTTAGGATCGCCTACCCATCTGTAGCCTAGCTCATACAATCGTGCCTTTATAGCCTTAACATCATCAGCTTTATTGACTCCGCCAATTCCTACACTACCACTGAGTTTAATTACCTTCGCTCCTGGTAAATTGGATGCTGTCGGTTGTTGAGTATTCTCGTCGTCTTTGTTATCGAAAGGAACAATAACTTTAATTTTGATATCTAGAGTTTGATCATCAATGGCAATTCTCATGCGGCGATCGCCTTCTTGTTTAAAGACGAAATCAAATTGCCATTTGCCATCCTCACTAATTCGTACACTTACAGCCGGAAGTTGATCGTCGATCATAATCGACAAAAGTTTGCCACTGTCGATTAAACGTGCTACGCCTTCAATCCGAAAATTTTGTCCTAATTCAACTTCTTTTGGAACACGAATTAACTGAAGTTGTTCCACTGAGGCAGGAATGGCAACTCCACCTGCATTAGCCAGTAACTTCTGCGCCTCTGGAAGTAAGTTTACAACTTTACTTATATATTTAGGATCAGATGAATAACCTTTACCCTGAAGAAAGCCAAGAAAGTTTTCTGGCGTATTGGTATGATCTTCTAAGCCTTTATAAGGAGAGCGAGTTAGAAACTTCCAATAACCAATAATAAAGGCATCAATATCTTGGAACTTACAGAATTCAACTTCTACTAACTCAGAAGGAACTTTGATTTTTAACGGTTCGGCAAACCCTTTCATATCAGGGTTTCGCCATTTTAATCCGGCAAAATTGTTAGCATTGATAGCCAGTTCACTTTTACCTCTAGCAGACTCTAGCAACCATTGAGCGAGGGTAACTTCTTTAAGAGTTTGCCGATTTATTGCGGTAACTTTTGCACTTTCAACACCAACTTGTGTAAATATTGTTGCTAAATCTTTATTAAAATAATTTTTGACTAAATCATCTAGTAATGACATAGTTTTTTCCTCTTAAAAAGTATTTGTAGATTCCTAACTTATTAGAGAAGTTAGGGGTTTGGTCTAGATGTTATAGCACTTCTGGGTTGAGTGCAATACAGTTTTAATCCCCAGCCCTTTAAAAGCTAGCCTTGGGGAGTAATATTCAAAGCCTCTCTCCTTTTAAAAGACAGGTTTGGAGAGAGGCCAAAGTGTATTATGTCCATAGACACGTAGCGGCTTCCCGCAGCATACGAGAACCGCTATAACGAATTATTTAGATATAATTAGTTAATCTTTTTCTCTAACTTTACTATGTCCAGCAAAAACAAAATACTCATCTTTATTTCCTTTACTTTTATCAGGCCACTTAACCCAATAATGGTTTTCCTCAAAACGGACATCTAAAATTGGGTAACTGCCTGGCTCAAGATCAATTAGAGATTCTTTTGGTAATTCTGATGCCTGTTCTGTAGAAGGCTTTAAAACAGTTTTTGTTGTAATTTCTAAAACGTAGTCTTTATCAGGTTTGGGTGCATCATCATCTGATTCACCAATTAATCCATCTTTAATTGCCTCTGCCATTTTTTCGGCATCAAAGCGATTCATATCATCTGTAGAATCACAAAAGCAGCATTCAATTAAAATAGCTGGCATTTGTGTATTTTTCAGAACAAAAAAACCTGAATTTTTAACTTTTCTGTTATTAAACCCAAGTTTTAGAATCTCTTTTAAAACTGATTGAGCAATACCTTTTGATGTATTACTAATGGCAAAAATCTCTGTACCATTAACTTTAGTGTTGAATTTATTAAAGTGAATGGAGACAAAGACATTAACATTATTAGCATTCGCTTTATTGACTCGCTGTCTTAGAGAATCATTTATATTGCTAGCACTTGTAGGAGTGCAATCAATAACGGTATGACCTGCTGCTTTGAGTTTTTGTATTAGTCGTGTACCAACTGCTTTAGTTAAAACGTCTTCTTGTTTAATGCCTGTTGCTCCTGTATCGTGAGGAGGGCAATTGTGTCCAATATCAATACCAAATTTCATCGTGTTGATTTCCTTTTTATAGCTTGAGAGGTGCGAATTATCTTCTACACTTTATTTTACTTGTTAACCCAAATGCGTAGGCATAGCCCGTCTTAGACACCTCACTGTGGGTGAAAAGAAGTAAGGACTCACTGTAAAGAAGTGTAAATTTTGTCTATATTGAAGAATTAATCAAGCTTGCTCCTAACAATGTTCGTTTTTCCTAAATATATAAACAAGTTTTACCATATAGATTCCTGATGAGAAGGGAGAAATTTTTCCTTTAAGGACTTCCAGTTAAAAAATATCCCATCCCTGCGGGACGCTGAAGTCGGAGCGTCCCGCAGGGTACATAGGGCCACAAGGCCTTCATTGGTGTGGTGTCAACTTAACGAGAAAGCCAGTCTCAGATAAGCTTTTACATTGTCTCGTTAAGAGTCTCCGGCTATTGGTGACAACTTAAGAAAAGAGGTGCATTTCTAGGAAAAAAGTGATGGGGAAGGCATGGTGAACATACTTTAGGCGTTAGGGTTGTAGATGTAGGTGAACCAACAATAGTTTCAGGGTTACTTGTTGATCGGATGCAAGCTATTCCCAAAACAAGTTCAACAGTCAGTCTGCTAATTTTGGGAATTGTAGGAGCATTTTCTACGTTCAAGCATATCTAAAAATCGCGCTATTAGTTTAGGTAAAACAATTAGGTTTGCGTTTGAATAATCAACCCTTAACTTGATTGCAAATAAGCATTAAAGTTGCGCTGTTACACTTCCAGATAATGTAGTGCTGTGGACGCGTTAGCCCCCGATCCACTTAATGGCTGGCTCCACATGCCACCCTTTGATGGGTGGTCACTGATCTGCCGTAAAGCCTGCGGCATAGCTACGCTTAGGGCGCAGCCTCTTGTAGAGAAAGAAGTGTAGGCTACGACTACGTACTTGCAAAATCGTGTATTGGTATATGGAAATAGAACAGTAGTATTTGAATGATTTTATATCCAAGCTAATGTCATTCGCAGCTATACAAACAAAGTCCGCATCCCATAGGCGCAATAGGTTCGAATGTAAGCTCCCCCCGCCTGCGGCGACCCCCTTTTTAAGGGGAGCCAGCGCGGTAACAGGGGAAAGAATCTGATTTTCGTATTCGATCTAAAAATTGGATAGTGTTAAACAAAGCGACCGCTTGATTGTTTGCGTCGAATCCCAATCACACTTGGACGCGGTGGCCCCTCAGAATTCCCCTCAATGTTACTAGGCCAATTACTACCACGAGGCACACTGCGTTTTTGAGTAAACAAAGTGCCATCCAAGTTCAAAATCTCAATATCTCGGCTAAGAGTTTGCTGAGGGGTAAATGGAACTTCTTCACCAGGATGCTGCACCGAAATAATCAGTGTATCGCCAACGAAAGTAGGCCCGGTCAACTCACAGCGCGGTGGCCCATAAGCAAAAGGTACAACTTCCCCAGCATCAGGGCCACTGGTGGGAATGAAGAAAAGAAAGTTATTGCCAAAAACCCCAATCAGGTTAGAAGTTCTGACATTAAAATTAGAATCATCCACACTGGGTGAGTTAGAACCCACTACCCGATGGTCTACCCTTAATACTTCTGGGTTAGCGCCTGTGCTGAAACCATTGTGCGCTTCAGTAGACATATCAGTGACACCCCAAATGTTACCTTGGCTATCAAATGCTAAGTTATCTACATTAGCAAAGCCATCTCCCGGTTCTGCTCCCGCTTCACCACCTTTAGCAAATCGCTGCCAACGGAAGGTTGTACCTGTGCCATCAGCACTATCTTCGATAATTTTAAAAAGTTCACCAGAAGGTTGTGCAGCGTTGACGTTAGAACTGTACTTGGAAACGACAAATATCCGTGAATCAGGATATCCATCTCCTGATGGCGCACCATCTGTGTAAGCGATAAAGACTTCATTCGGATTTCTGGGGTTGATTTCCAAATCTTCAGGACGAGCCGTTGGAGTTCCGCCGATGAGATTAGCAGCTAAAAAAGCATCGACCAGCACTGCACCCTGGCTCGTGTAGAAATCTGACAACTTCTTACCCCTGTAAGCAGGTAAAGCTTCAGTCTCACCATAAGAGCTAATAGTTCCGCCTGAACCAGTAACTGTTTCTATCGTGACAATAATTGATCCACCATTTTCAGTTTGTCCTAAAAGACCACTGCGCTTTGGTAGCCGAGTATTACCATTATTAGAAGCCTGTCCTAATGCGGCAATTTCTACAGAAGCAAGAGTTGATGGTGGAATCGGATTTGTCGGCGTGTTTAGTTTGAGAGGAATCCATTGTCCTGTACCGTTGGGATTGTAACGGGCGACATATAAAGTGCCGCTTTCAAATAAGCGACTATTGTTTTTATCAGTGGGGTTTGTAACTGTACCAGAACTGACAAACTTCCAAGTGTGCCCGCCGCGCCGATCGTCTCCCATATAACCCACTAATGGTTGTCCAGTTTTCGCACGCACAGCGATATTTTCATGACGGAAGCGACCTAAAGCAGTATGTTTGCGTGGGCGGAAACTTTGATTCGATGGATCGATTTCTACCATCCAGCCGTATTTTTCGCCAACTAAGCCAAATCTAGCGCCTGTTGTGCCTTCGATGTAGCTTGTTTGTGTGCCATCGGGCATGACAAGTTCCTGAACTCCGACAAAAGAGCTTGGACTGGCTTGAAAGTTTTCTTCAGCTGACAAGACAGTTCCCCAAGGAGTTGTACCGCCAGAACAGTTAAATCCCGTGCCGATGATTTTGTTACCTAGTCCGTCAGAACTGAGGGGGAAAACTTCTGTCGCACTTGGCCCAGTACCAATCAGATAATTGTTGTCTCCTCGCTGGTAACTTCTGCCACCCCAAGATGTGATGTTTTTATAATTATCAGTGCGATCGCGATTAATTCCTAAACCAGAAAGTCCGTGGATGCGGCGGTTATTCGGGTCACGCACCACAGCAAAGCGGCCACTGCGGTTTGGGCGGGCAATCCGCACGACAGAGCCGCCGATGTTATACATGAATTCACCTAAGACTTCGATATTAGTTCTGTCTTCTGGTAAATTTCGACCAATAATAAGGGGGTAAGATGTGGGGAATCCTCCTAAACCGCTATCAGTTAAGAAGCCAGGTACAGTTGTAGAAAATGGGTAGGAGATGTATTCGTGATTGTTCCAAAGGTAGCCGTCGTTGGGGCTTCTACCATCAATAGGAATAAAGCTCGTGTAGTCGCTATTGTAGCCAAAGTAATCTTCTTGATTTGGAAAAACGCGATCGCCCCAACTCACAATTACATACCGTTCGTATTCCGGTGGAACCACAACATCATCTACTGTGCTATAGCTACTTAACTGAGCATTAGCAGAGGGTTGTAATACATTTCCTTGCCCAATTCCTGTTGCTAAGTAGCTTGTTTGTTGTGTGTAAATCGGTAAAGGATGGGGCAACCGAATTGGAGTAAATTTTAAGGGTTGAACTGCATTAGCAGCATTACCGCCCAAAAGTTTTTCCCCAAAAGCAGGAGCTAGGACAGTTGCACCAGCGCTTGCACCAAAGAAAGCCAGTAACTCTCTACGTGTAAATTTAGTCATTAGATTACCTCTTGTTAAGAATAGCGGAAATGATTAGCCTAAAATTTTTGCCATTTCTTCTCTAGAAATGATTAATTTTATCCATCGTTATCAGATATTTTGACTATTGGCTGCATCTATTAACTCGAATTATCAGCAAATTGATATTCAAAAAAAATGCAGATATAGCAATAATTAATATTTTTTTGGAGACTTACTAATTATTTTTAATTTTGCAACTATTTGGCATAAAGAATATTAATTTACATTCATAACTATGTAGGTATACCTTTACTGATCACATCAATCTTAAGAGATAACTATATTTCTACCTCAAGGATGTTTGTTGAATAATCTTCTATTTTTAATGTCTGCTTAAAGTTTTTTTAAACTTCTGCTTTTTAATTTGAGTTATAGAAAAACATATAGATAGTTTTTGCAGTAAATTTTTATGTAAATACTCACGACAAATACAGTATTTAAAGTTGAAGCTGAAAATTAAGGAGTAAATAATGAATATAGTTATTTCTGCTACTGTTAGTATCTTTGTAAGTTTGGTTCTACCTAATGCTGCTGTAGCTGCAATCATCAACGGTGGCTTTGAAAATAGCTTTGACAATTGGCATACGTTAGGCGATTACAGAATAGAGACTTCAGCTTTTGGGAGCAAAACAGTAGAAGGAAATTCTCAAGCTTTTCTATCAACTGCTTATAATGAAGTGGTTGGTGTTGACGAAAATGGTGGAGAAGTTATAGGAGGAAGTGCCGCTCCTGCTGCCTATATCACAGGCATTGCTGAGAACTCATTAGAGAACTTTTTAGATGTATCATCTTTCTTTGGAGAAGGCTTACTAGCAGATGCGATTGAGGGTTCTGCTATCAAACAAACATTCAGAGCACAAGCAGGAGAAACTTTATCTTTTGCTTGGAACTTCCTCACCAATGAATCAGTTGGCGATAATAGCAATCCTGCTTTTAATGATTTCGCTTTCGCAACTTTGAGTAATAATTCTCAAAACTTATTTTTCAAATTAGCAGATAGCACTACAGATTTTTTGGCTACAAGTTCTAATTCCAACTTTTTTGAAGAAACTGGATCTAAAACTTTTTCCTTAACTCTACCAACTGATGGTGAATATACTTTAGGGGTTGGGGTTGTAGATGTAGGCGAACCAACAATAATTTCAGGGTTGCTTGTTGATCGTGTGCAAGCTATTCCCGAAACAAGCTCAACAATTAGTCTGCTAATTTTGGGAATTGTAGGAGCATTTTCTGCGTTCAAGCATATCCAAAAATCGCGCTATTAGTTTAGGTAAAACAATTAGGTTTGCGTTTGAATAATCAACCCTTAACCTAATTGCAAATAAGCATTAAAGTTACGCTGTTACACTTCGCTATGATTCAAACGCGGTAATAAGGAAAATATATGCAAAACTTCAATATTGAGCGCTTGCTATCAAGTCGGCTGAAACGGCGACAAGTTTTGATTGGGACTGGAGCCTTAACTGGTTTTGCGATCGCCAATCAATGGTCTAACAAAGTTATCGCCCAACCCCGATTTTCTAATTATCCCTTTAGTCTGGGTGTGGCTTCCGGTGAACCACTTCCAGATAATGTAGTGCTGTGGACGCGTTTAGCCCCCGATCCATTCAATGGCGGTGGAATGCCACCATATAATGTTCCAGTACAATGGCAGATTGCTACCGACGAAAAGATGCGGCAAGTTGTCTACAGTGGCACACAGATGGCTACTCCAGAATTTGGACACTCTGTGCATGTAGAAGTGCAGGGACTAAAACCCGCCCGTTGGTACTGGTATCGCTTCAGAGTAGGTAATGAAGTCAGTCCTATTGGACGAACTCGTACTGCTCCTAACCCGCGCGATCGCGTTGAGCGCTTCCGCTTTGCCTTCGCTTCCTGTCAAAACTGGGAGCAAGGATACTTCGCCGCCTACAAAAATATGGCTCAAGAAGATTTAGATTTGGTGGTTCACCTCGGTGATTATATTTACGAGGGAGCGCCAAGAGCAAATACACTCCGACCTCATGAAGGTAATGGAGAGCCAGTGACACTGGAGGAGTATCGCAACCGCCATGCCCAATACAAAACTGATCCACACCTACAAGCAACTCATGCTGCATTTCCTTGGATAGTCACTTGGGACGACCACGAAGTTGACAATAATTGGGCGGATGAAATCCCTCAAGATCCAGAACAACAATCACGCCAAGCTTTTCTAACTCGTCGTGCTGCTGCTTTTCAAGCATACTACGAACATATGCCACTGCGGGATTTTTCAAAACCTAGAGGCATTGATATGCAGCTGTATCGACGCTTAAACTTTGGTAACTTAGTTGAATTTAATGTTCTCGATACTCGTCAATATCGTAGCGACCAACCTTGTAATGACACTATTGAACCACGCTGTCCAGAAGCTCTTGATCCAAATGCCACTATGACTGGTACTGAACAAGAGCAGTGGTTGTTCCGCAATCTAGAGCGTTCTGGGGCACGCTGGAATGTTCTTGCTCAACAGGTTGTCTTTACCCAGCACGACTGGACAGCAGGCCCTGAGACTGCCTTTAATATTGATGCTTGGGACGGCTATGTAGCTGCTCGCAGCCGTATTCTCAACTTCCTTGCTCAACGTCAGCCAGCTAACCCAGTTGTGATTACTGGTGACACACACTCCAGTTGGGTAAGCGACCTGAAAGCTGATTACAATAACCCTAACTCTGCTACAGTCGGTACTGAGTTTGTCGGCACATCGATTACCTCAGGCTTTGGCGCTAGTGACCGAATTGAGAAGGCTTTGCCAGAGAGTCCGTGGGTAAAATATTTTAATGGTAGACAACGCGGTTACGTTGTTTGTGACCTCAATCATCAGCGCTGGCGTAGTGACTACCGACTATCAATGGCGGCACACACTTTTCTACTATTGCAGAATCACCAAATGCCGCCGTACCTGTTCCTACACAGGTAATCGGCTCAAGTCCTGCCTTGGCACGTCGTTATGTTAAAGCTTTGAGTGTTCCATTTTTTGAAACGTATGTTGTCCAACAGTCAAGTTACCTTCCTTACTTGAGTCGAGATTACGTTAATACAATTAGTCAGCAACCACTACCGTTAAGCTTAATAAAATCTTTGACATCTGAACAACTCCAAGAAGCGTTCAAATAAGGATTTTGAAGCTAGATAAACCTATAGAGTGATGAAATAAACACTAAATATTATTAATTTGGAAAGCAAGGGTTGATAATTAGCAATAATTATGAAGATAGCAACTTGCAATGAGCCAATTTATGTTAATTAAAGAGCTAATAAAAGAATTGCATAGCCGAACGCACCTAATGCAAAAGCCCAAAAGCGGCTTTCTCGATCTTCTGGTAGTTCTTCCTTAAGGACATTGAGTACAATACCTCCCGATAAAAAGGCGAAGAGAACCGCAACAGCCGCCTGATGAATTACCGTGCCAATGCCAATTACCCAACCAACAATGATCGCAGCTACTAACAACCACCGCCCAATCCGATCATATATTTGTTTGTGGTTTTCGCGCAAACCATTATCGTTGACTACAAAATGCAGTGCCATCGCAAAAGAATAGAACAATAAACTCTTGATACTTGATTCTTCTCGGTGTACTAACAAGTAGCCAATTAAGGCGTTATAAACAGCAAAAGAAGCAATATGTATCCAAAAAACGTCTAAAGCAGTAACATCTCCCTTCCCTGCTTTTTGATTGCGTTGACGCGACTTGTTTGCAAATCGTTCTAAGCCATAAAATACTGCTAAACCTAAAAGTGCCACCAAATAAACGTGATGCTCTAAAAAAGCAAGTCCAATATTCAAACTGCTTTGGAGTGTTATTTGGGCTTTACTCAGTTCTGGCAAAATGTGGACGAACACATAAGCTACAGATACCCCACTGCCAAATGAGAGCCAACGACTACGCGGTTTAGCTCTAATAAATTGTAGTTTACCTGAAAACAAATGTATAATGGCTAAGGCGATCGCACATATTGCAGTGATCATGCTTTTTACTATACCAAAGCCGGAATAACTTTCTCACCAAACACTTCGATAAATTGTTGCTGTTCCCGGTTAACATTGTGCAAAATTAGTTCATCAAACCCCAATTCAATATCTTTTTTTAACCACTCGATGTGTTGTTGAGGATCTGCTGAAATACGAACGTGTTCATATAACTCTTTCGGCTGAACAAACTCCCCAACTGCATCAAACTGTCCTGGCGATCGCAGTTCTGTCATCACGATATTCTTAAAGATATTATTGCGCCATTGCTGATGAGCTTTTTGGAGTGCTGTTTGCTCGTCACGCTCATAGGAAAGCTGCACTTTCAATATCATTGGCTTGCCTTCCCCTCCGCCTCTACGGAAAGCATCTACAACCTTTTTTAACTTCTCTGAAGGGCGCGAAGTTGTAATCAATCCGTCTGCCCAACTGCCCAACCATTCTGCGGTTTCAACGGTAACAGCAGCGCCAATAATTAAAGGTAGTATTTGGGGACGTGTATAAAGCTTTGCTTCTTCAACACAGATTAGACCGTGATGAGTAACAGTTTCGCCTGCCCAAAGTGCGCGGATAACATCGACACATTCTTTGAGACGAGCATTGCGATCGCTTTTTACGGGCCAGTGTTCTCCAGTAATATATTCGTTAAGTGCTTGACCGCTACCGACAGTCAGCCAAAAGCGTTGGGGAAACATTTCTGCTAAAGTTGCCGCAGCTTGGGCAATTATCGCCGGATGATACCGTTGTCCGGGAGCGCAGACAACCCGATAGGAAAGTTTTGGAGTTGCTTGCATTGCTGCACCTAACCAAGACCAAGCGAAACCACTTTGCCCTTGGTTTTCACTCCAAGGGTGAAAATGGTCAGAAGAGAGAGCATGAGTAAAACCTGCCTGTTCTGCCATTTGCGCGTATTTTAGCAGTTCGCTCGGTTTAAATTGCTCATGAGAAGCGTGATATCCAATCTTTGCCATAAAGATAATACCAATTCGTAATTCGTAATGGGCTAACGCCCCGCTCCGCTAACGTAATTCGTAATTAAGAAAATCAGATTCAGTCTGGTTTTTCGAGGTTGCGTCTGTTGCTTGATGAGAGGAGAATTGGTATAAGCTGTTAAATTACTTAACGCGAAACCAGCGATAGCCGTATGCTTTTATTGGGATGGATGGCAAATTAATGTCGAGAGGTTCGTATTGGGAATCGCCAAATATATCAATTAGATGGTTATACTCATCAGATTTTAGCGTGACTGTACATGAATAATCTCCTAGATTATGTAAAGCGATCGCACTTTCACCTTCCGACTCGCAGCAGTGAGCAAACACACACGGTTGATCAGTTTCTAGAATTTGCCACTTACCGCAACCAAATTCTGGACACTGCTTGCGAATACGGATTATATGTTCCATCCAATTGATTAAGGAGTTGGGGTCGCGTTGTTGGTCTGTTACATTCACCTGTTTATAACCATACTCTCCTTCTTTAATCACAGGTCGGGTAAGGACATCCGACGAAGCGGTAGAAAAGCCGCCATTGAGTGCATTTGACCATTGCATGACTGTGCGGACACTATTTCTCCCCTCAAGTGAAAGGTCTTCACCCATGCCAATTTCTTCGCCATAGCGTAGCAGAGGTGTCCCAGGTAAGCTGAATAGCACACTGTATGTAAGTTCAATCCGACGGCGTTCGCCTCTTAACATTGGTGGTAAACGACGACGAACGCCTCTGCCGAAAATTTGCATATTCTTTTCGGGTGCGAAAGCCTGAAAAATTTCTTGGCGTTCGGAATCGCTAATTAAGTCCAGGTTGAGTTCGTCATGATGGCGGACAAAATTTAACCATTGGCCGATGTTAGGAATATCAGGTAATGATTTCAGTCCATCAAGTAAAGTTTGTGAATCTTTACGTGCCAGAGCTAAAAACATATATTGGTTGAGTAAGAAATTAAACAACATCTGACATCGATCGCCATTACCAAAGTAAACAGGTATTTTCTCAGAACTTACATTTGCTTCTGCAAACACAATTGCATCACCCCGACGCGAGGTAATAAACTCTCGCATATCTTTGAGGAAAGTTTGCAAGTCTGGACAATCTGAGATGCCAAGTGGATTAATTAAAAATGGCGCAGCATCGATGCGAAACCCTGATACACCAAGTTGCAGCCAAAAACCCATAATTTTGTAGATTTCTTCTCGTACCGCAGGATTAGCAATATTTAAATCAGGCTGCTCTTTGTAAAAGTGATGCAGATAGTAAGCATCAGCTTGTTTGTCGTATTCCCAAAGACTATCCTCTACTCCAGAAAAAATTATCTGTTCTGGCTTGGTTTTAGGTGGATTTTCCGACCACACATAGTAATCGTGATACTTGGAGTGTTTATCTGAACGCGCTTGCTGAAACCAAGGATGCTGAATTGATGTATGATTTACTACTAAATCAACCAGAACTCGAATACCGCGATCGCTAGCTTGATGCATGAACTCGACAAAATCTCCTAGTGTCCCCAATCGTGGATCAACGTTGTAGTAGTCCATGACATCGTAGCCGTTATCTCGATTGGGAGAAGGATAAAACGGTAATAGCCATAAACAGGTAATTCCCAGTCCAGAAAGATGATCTAAACGCTTAGTTAGTCCTTGGAAATCGCCAATACCATCGCCGTCTGAATCCATGAATGTCTCGACATCCAAGGAGTAAAAAATTGCATTTTTGTACCAAAGTTTCTGCATTTTCCTGCCTTTTTAATTACTGAAATGTAAATGATAGTGCTGAGTAGAACATTCTCAGATTGGCTGGAATTAAGTCAGGAATGCTGTATATCTGCATATCTGACTCAACAAAGCTTTTGATTTCTGTTCGCGTAGCGTGGCGTAGCCATACTGATTTACGTGGTGCGCGTTCGCGTTCGCGTCTCTTAAAGAGAAGCCTCTCATAGAGAAGCGTCTCGCAGAGAAACGCGATAGGCAATAAATTTTTGAGAGTGGTTGCTTTGGCAAGATGACTGTGGGTTGTTTTTAGCAGTTCTACTCACCTACACTCAATTGCTGCAAAGCAATCTGCTTGCAAAGACCTTCTACCGCCAGTGTTAGAGATCGCATCAGTTCAGAATTTTCGCTATAGTCAACAGGTGCGAGGTTAGCAACCCATTGACTTTGAGTAATTTGTAACTTTCGTCCCCATTCTTCTGGAGTACTGTCTTTATATAATGCGATCGCTGTACCCTGTTCTTGATTCATTAGAGAAAAGCAGGGAATATCTGACTCACCATCACCAACATAAATTACCTGTGACAGTGGAACGTGCAATTCCTCTGGTGGTAAATCTCGATATACAAATGTTTTACCATCATCTTGGTAATCATCAAAACCTTTGGCAATTTGAAAGAGATAGCGGGTTTTCTCTGTGTGAGTGACAATCTTCTTTAAAAACTCTATACCGTTGCGATCGCCATAAGAAAATTCACAACCCCACATCGCTTTAAAATTTGGAGCAATACAGTTATGACGAGCAATTTCCACCATTCCACAAGTTATTAAATAAAATTCTACCTCTACTTTTGGATTTGATTTGTGAGCGCATTGTTGCAAGCGATCAAACATTTTATTAACGCCATCAAAGGGAGCTAATTCTTGACCAAAGCTAGCAATATATTCTTGTGTAATTTTGTTATCTTGTCGTTTTGACTCTTCAATGAGGGCATAAAACCGAGCTAGAATTTTATCCCATCCTTTGTCAATTAAAGGTCGAATTTTTTCTTGGCGAAACTCCAGAGCATCAATACCTAAGCTTTCTAACAAAGCATCAACGGTATCTGGAACCAGAGTATCATCAAAATCGAAAACTATAGCGATGTGATTAGAAAGGGGTTTGGTCGAAACAGTCATAACAAAAGGTTCTCAACTATGGTATTTTTGCAAAAATATTAGTAATTTTGGATAAAATCCTAAAATAGCCAGGATAATTAGTTAGAAAGTCGGGCAATTAATGGCAAAATACCAGTTTTACAAATACAGCAAAAATTAGCAATGTCTACGACGGGCTACGCCAACACGTTAAAAATTATAAATTAGCAATATGCCGATAGCGAGCCTCTATTCCTGAATAGATGCCATAAGCAATCAAACCCAAACCCACTATACCCAAAAGCCAAAGACCAAAGGGGTGTTGCGTTAGAGCCGTCAATGCACCACCCAACCCTCTAGCCTGAGTGCCATCAGATTGAATTGCCGCTAGCATCAAGAAAATGCCGATAATGCCAAAAACAATGCCACGGGCAGCAATACCAAATCTACCTATATGCACTGCCCAATTTTCCTCAGTTAGACTCATTTGAGAAAGTTTTAAATGGTAACGGAATTTGCCTTTATACGCTTTATAAAGGTAAGAAAGACCAACACCAATTACCATCATCCCTGCCAGTGCTACTAGCCATCGCCCAAGGGGTTGAGCCAAGATATATATTGTCCAATCCTCAGTTGAATCGCTATCGCCAACGAATGAACCCATAATCAGCTTTACAGATGTCAAAGCTAAACCTGTATAACCTAAAGCACTGATAGCATAGCCAATCCGTTGGGCAATTCGTTTAGCATTAATTGGTTTTTTGCTTTTTTCAGGATCGAAAAACGTCTGAACTAAACGCCAAAGTACATACCCAATAATTCCGAGGGTAATGATACTTAGCAAAAGTTTTCCAAAAGGTTGGACAACAATTGCCTTTAACGCACCAGTTGTATTCGTGGTTTGACCTCCAGAACCAATGGCTGCTTGGGTTGCTAATAACCCAACAATAAAGTAAACGACACCTTTTGCTGCGTACCCTAATCGTGCTAGTCGCTCAAACCAAGGGAGAGAAGTTATTTCTTTAACTGGTTGCCTAATTGGTTCTAGGGGTGAATTGGGTAGTGTCATACGGCGTAGCAACTATTTAGAATTCAGAAAGATGAAACTGCTCTCCACACTATATTTATTAACCTGAAGCGCTGTTTGAGCCAATTATACCAAGCAGTTGCAACAGATAAATAATTGCAAACACACCAAAAAATATGCCAGCGATCGCTGTTCCACCAAAAATTATTTTTGATGGTTGCAGTTCCTTGGGCAACATTCGATGATTTAAATAAAGAGTCAGTCCAGTGACGATGGGGATGTGAGCAGCTTCAATTCCGCCTGCGGTTTGTAGTAAGCCGACAGGTTCACCGAAAAACAGGTAAACGGCGATGGGTAAGGCTACCAGTAGCACTACAATATAAACACGCTGCAAAAACTTTTCATTTGTCCAGCGTCCCCGCACGCTAAACCCTTGCAGTAATATCTGCGTACCATCGGCAAACATTCGTCCAAAACCATCTTCTACCGATAGTACGGTACTACAAAAGGTAATAAAAACGATCGCCACCATAAACCAAAAGCCAAATGGCCCCCAAAGGTCGCCGAGCAAGCTACCCAGAGTTTCTGCAACCTGATCTTCTTTTGGTACAAGTCCTTGTGGACGCAGCAACTCACCACCAAGAATTAAGAAAGACAACGCCGCTAAAAGCGCACCCACCACTGCTAAAGTGTTGGATATAGTCATGAGATTTAGCCAACCGCGCAGCTTCTTTTTTTGCTCCTGGTTGAGTTGCTTAGGGTCTATGCTTTCTTTTCCTTTAACACTAGCTGCACCATATCCTCTGGCTTCTACCCAGTAGGAATACCACATTAATCCAGCTGCTCCTGCCAACATGAAACCCAACCAAGGTAGTATTTCTTGATACTGCACGTCTTGGGGAATTTGCGGTACTAACCCGGATGCTAGTTTGCCAACATTAGGGAAAACGAAAATAGCCGCAGCTACCACTGCTACAGTACGGCCAATCCCCAAATAAGAAGAAATCTTTTCCACTACGTTGTATTGCCCCAAAAGTACGATCGCAGCTGTCACAACAATGATAATTACTGTCCATAGTTGCACACTTCCTCCAGCAACCAAAATTAGCGCTGTAGCGGCGGCTCCCGAAAGTCCAGCAACGGTAGAAATTGCTACCACTATTTGCGGTAGCAAAATTAGCCAGATTGCCCAGTTTTTGGGGCCAGGAAGTTGTTTGAAACCTTCTAGGATGGTTGCGCCGGTACAAACTGAAAAACGACCAACTTCACCATTAATAAACCATTTCAAAACCACAGCAGCAAGTAGCGCCCACAACAGGGTGTAACCATAGAGTGCGGCAATTCTTGGTGTAAATAGCAATTCACCCGAACCCGCAGCCGAAAGCATCCACAAAAAACTAGGGCCTAACCATTTCAAGTTATCCCAACCTTGGGGTGAATCTTTGCGATCGTTGAAAGGTAGCTACTGCTGTAGCAGTTCTAGGGCCATAAATACCATCAATAGCTCCGTTATAAAATCCTAAATATTTCAGGACAGCTTGCACATCTCTCACAGGCTGTCCACGAGATCCAGGTTTAAGGAAGGGAGCTTTCACAGGAGAGTATTTTGAAAGTCTACCTGTAATTGAGGTTGTCTGCGCCTTAGCAGGTGTAAAACTAAAGGGTAACATCCCCAAAAACAATGCAGAAATTAAGCCCAATGGTAAAATTATTGAACGCATAAATTGAGTATTCATAAATTTATGTTTCTCCCAAATTAAACAAAGTGAACTATTTTTAGAACTGGATCAAGCTTAACTCTTGGTAAGAATGCACCCGTTCTTTGAAAAGTGTTTTGCTGTGACTTGAGGCATTTTTAGATACCCCCTAACCTCCCTTAAAAAAGGGAAAACCGGAATCCAAGTCTCCCAATTTATCGAGAGATTTAGAGGTAATTAGAACTTTTGATACCGATAAGAGGACTTTTCCAATATCCTCTTATCAAATTTTTGCTCTGTTTGGATTTATCCCATTTCTCAGGTTTTCTTCATAGGTTCTAAAGTTGGGATCGTTCAGTTCATATAAGTAAGGCTCTAGTGTGTAATTATAAAGAGGGGTTGCTTTTGAATCCACCAATATCAGAGCCACTGTAGGGAATTTCTGATAATCCCAAGTTTAAAACTGTGGGAATAGTTTGGCGTAATCCTTTCCAGCTAGTTTCAATATCGCCCGTCCAAGTCCAGGCGTAGCGTTGCAAACCTGCCCAACCAGAGCGCGAAACAATGAAAGGTCGTCGTTCAGGTTGGTACTCAGCTAGTGCTTCATATCCAGCCTCAGCTTGAATTAATCCATAAAAATTATGAGCTTCGCGGTGGTCGCCACCTCTACCTTCCAGAGAACGCCAAGTTCAATGTGGCGGTAGTGAAGGGTCGCCCCGAAGAAAATCTCACAGAAAGTAGAGCATTTAAGACAGCCATGACAAACTGAGAATTCTTAAGAAGGATGATATACAGTTTCAGCAACTAAAATAGGTCTGTTGCTATACTCAGCCTCTAACTCTCTTTTAACATTTAGATCCCAGGTAAAATTATATTCTTTCTCAATTTCAGCAATAACAAAAGGACGAACTTCGCCAGTTATCGATACTGTCTGTCCTTGATTTATTGCTACTTTGGGCGGTGCTTTTAATAAAACTAGCAAATCTTGGCCACCAAGCCATTGGTTTTCATCTAGCGTTAGTAAAACCGGACTGCGGATATTGTCCACTTTCCCCGTAACTGCAACTTGACGACGATAATATTGTTCGGGACGTTGTGTTATTTGGCCAGGTTGAGGCGCTAGTACAAGGTATCGAGCAACAATTGCAGGTTTATTGATGTAATCTTTGTAATATTCGTCCTGTATGTTGAGATTAAACTCTTGCTCAATTTTGGGAATTACTAAATTACGAACCTGACCAGTAACTTGCACTTTGATGTTTTCGTCAGATGGTAGATTAAAAGGCACGCCTGAAGCATTAACAACTACAAGAGGTTCACCGCGAAAGAACCGTGCATCACTAACCGTGAATGAACTCGAACCAATTTTCTGAATTACTCTGCTTTTAATTGTTACAGAGTTCCCGATAAATTCATCAGAGTTCTCAGCAATTTCGGATGTGTTAGTGATAGTTGGCTTTGCCTCAAAAAAGCTACAACTTCTCACTACCAAAGCGATCGCTACCAGGAAAACTAATACCCCTGCTTGACCTAACGCCTGTAAGAAATTTCCCCTTTGATAATTGTCATTCATTGCCCTTGTTCTTATTTATCTTGAGGCTATTGGTGAAAAATTTTCCTGATAGATAATGCTATAAAATCCCTTATTGCGGAATTGCTGAGGGATATACCTCTGTTGCAACTAACACAGGTTTATTGCTGTATTCTGCTTCTAGCTGCTTTTGTAAAGTTAAATCCCATTTCAGGTTATATTCTCGTTCTAGTTCAGCTACAACAAATGGACGCAACACACCTGTGACTGCAACTTTCTCACCTTCATTGACAGTTGCTTTCGGGGTACCAGCGCGGATCACTAACAAATCTTGTCCACCAAATAATTTGTCTTCATCTAGGGTGAAGGAATTGGCATTTCTAATGTTTTCTACTTCACCTGTCACTGCCAAGTTTTTACCGTAGTATAGTTGAGGGTTTGTGGTAAGTTCACCTGGTTTAGGAGCAAGTGCAATTGATTGAGCAATAATTGCAGGTTGGGTTTCGTACTCTTTGTACAAGTTTGGATCTAAGCCCAAATTGTAATCTCGATTAATATCTGCAATCACAAACTTACGAACTGGGCCTGTCGCTTGGATTGGTGTATTTGGGTCACTAGGCAGAGTGAAAGTTTTACCCGAAGCATTTACAACTAAAATTGGTTGAGCGCTAAAAAATTCCTTATCGGCAATTGTGAAAGTTGACGGCCCCAATTTTCTGACGGATGTACTTCTAATTGTTACAGTTTTACCAATTAGTTCGTTTGTATTGTCTGCGACTTCTTCTGTAGTCACATTGGTTTCTGGTACTCCGGCTTGTTGATCTAAGTTGTTGGTACAACTTCCAAGCAGCATTGCAGATATTACTAGAGCAATAGCTCCTTTAGAACTCCGCTTAGTTTGAATAAAGTTGATCATTTCAAATTCTCCATTTGGGTTAATTCATATCAAGTTCAGAACATGACTTATTATTCAAAAGCTTTTACGTCATTATAATAATGAGTCTTCAACTGAACCTGATATTATTGAACGGTCGCAAAACTTTTGAGTTGTTGTAATCAGCGTTTTAAGGCGTTCAACATTTTTGCGGTGAATTATATTAATTCAAAAAGACTTGACCATCTTTTTGAATTCTCAATACGCCTTGATTGTCATCGAAATTGGTTGTTTCATCTAATGAGACTGCGAGTGTCCCTTCACTTTCAGAGGTAGACATGGGCATAACTTTTAGCAGTCCACCATCTTGACGTACCAAAGTAATGCTGATAGGTGTTGGTAAGTCTCGTAAGACAAATTCTTGCCCACCTGCAAGATATCGAGGTTGGGTCTGACCGATTGCTTGATAAGAAATACCGTAACCGTTCACAGGATAAGAAACGCTACAGTCAAAAATGGGTTACTGAGATGGTAGATTAAGAGGCATGGATGAAAACTGCCTCGCCTACGGAATTGAAATTTCCGACTCAGATTGGGAAAAGACTCCAGCCAGCATCAAACAACTGGTGGAGAAAATGGGGCAGCATATAAAGCAATCAGAA
>NZ_JACJSI010000489.1 GCF_014698065.1 Nostoc flagelliforme FACHB-838 | reverse complement strand
CAAGGTTACTGCTGTTATACAGGATTTCCAGTTAAGTAAAACCATGTTATTTTTCCGTGATTTTTATTACTCTACCAATTCCTATTGAACAGTAGCATAGTAAGCTGCCGTATCTGGGTAATCGCTAAATACGCCATCAACACCTAAGCTGAAAAATAGTTCATACTCTTTTTGGGGATTTCCTTGAAAGTCCAGTGGCAAAAAGCAGATAAATCTTGTAAATTACTTACTTCGAAAGACTGAATGAAAACAGGTGCGTTAGCTCCCTGATAACCGTTGGCTGCTAAAGTTGCAAGTAGGGGTGGTTCTAGAGTTAACCCAATAGATTGAAAGTAAGTTGGGTGCTTAGTTTCTGGGTAAATGCCAATCTCCCGATTAATTTCGCCACTTTTAACCTTGACTAAATCGATGATTTCTTGCAGCGTGGGAATTTCTAAGAGTCCATCATAAGCGGTATTTTGCGATGCCTGCGGCGGGCTATGCCTACGCACTTGGGGAATTCGCTCTTTGACTTGTAGTGTTTTTAGTTCTCTGAGGGTAAAGTCTTCAGTCTGGGTTTGGACTATTTTTGAGTTAATGGTGTATTTCTCTTATCCTGCATAAGTTTGAGGCTTGTTTCTCCTTGAAAAATGTATAAGCCCCGTTAACTAAACCTGTAGTTAGCCAGAGATATCAGTTAATGCTTGGAGAATTTTCTATGAAGTTGTTTCTAGAAATTGTGTACAAACTCTTTATCAATATTGGACGTGACAATGACCTCTCGTCTGACTTAAACTACCATCAGCCAATCGCACACCACAGACCTACACCCGTGGGCAAAGTTAACACAAACTTGCCACTGTCCCAGATAGCCATTCCAGTAAGGCTCTCCGTCAGCAACGCCAATAGCCTCGCCAATTGTGGAGACTAGCTGTTGGTAAAACTTTCCAATGCTGTCGAGTCCAAGGCGCATTTTCAGCTTCAGCCCTTTCCAGCCTTGGGCAGTCGGACTTTCCAGTGGCGTGAGTGTTTGAGGAATATCCTGGGGGGTGGTGTCAATGACTGGTGTAGTTGTACTTATATTATTGCTGACTGACACCGACTCACTTTTAGTTGCTTCATCTCGATTTAACCACCGCTCGAAAATCAAATCACGCTTATCATCAGGGGTAACGAATTGATAAACGCACTCTCGATTTTCACGCTTACCCAACCGACCGACGTAATCGAGTTTCAAATCAATTTTCTCCAGCAATTTCTGTGCGATCGCTATCGGGGTCAGCTTTTCAGAAATGGAAACATTCAAGTAATTCTTAATAACGCGCCGATGCGTTACAGCTAGAGCCTTAAACTCCACCATCTTCTCATCAGTTCCCCGTAACTGAACGTCTGGTGTAAGAAACTGCAACAGATTCAGATTTTCGAGTAACAACACAGCAGGTAATAACTGCCCCTTGTTAAAGTCCGGTTTCCAAACCGAATTCTCCCCTGCCTCTAACTGCGCCTTAGCTCTTTTGGCATCACGGTTCATCAAAAACTCTCGCCCCAGCGTCAAATAGTAATGCATCCGCAACTGAGGATACCACCCGTCATCATCTTTCTCGACCAAATCAGGGGTTACGTCAATTTCGTAGCGACGGGATAATTCAGCCTTGCGCTGCTGATGTCGTTCAGTTTTCGTTTTCGCTCTTTTGTCTTGCAGTTTTTTCAGTTCAGTCTGTGAGAGTTCATCAGAATTAGCGATCGCCTGACATTCAGCAGTATACAATTGCTCACTTGCCGCCTTAACCGACTCGATTACAGCCCCACTCTCATCGTCATCAGCATCGTCGGCATCAATAACGGTGTACCCATCTTCGACCAATCCCGCAAGCACCGATTCTCGATAGCGCCGCATTTCTACATTAATCACGGAACCACGCTTACCCCAAGTCTGCAATGACTCTGGCTGGAAGTTCTGGTCAACAAAGCTGTAATCGTCATTGTCCGCCGCCGACAATAGCGCAATGTTCGCCTGTGTTGCGACGTGTTGACTTCTGAGCAATCCTCCTATCGTTGTAGAACCATTACCCACAACTCCCATGCCCCACTCTCTTACCCAAATGTGACGGTCAACTGTTTCCCTAACCCTTGCCAACATTTGACGCACAGAGTTAACCGGCTGCACTCCCTGAAATATCCCCCATACACCATCAAAATGCCCTCGAATGTCGATGCTGACCCCAGTTTCTAAACTTGGAGATGCAATAACTAAATCGTACTGGGTCAGAATCTCGTTGAGATGAGCAATACAACCGAAAGCTTCCTGTGAGGGGTCAGCAACGGATTCACTGTCTATTCGGAGAATTCGTAATTCTGGGTATTTACGCCGAAAGCGTTCCTCCAATGCTTGGGTTCCCCATTTGGACTTGGCTTTCTGAGCAGAGCAGCATAGTAAATGATGCCCCCCAATGGAGATCGCTTTGTCTAGTGCGGCGATGAGATTCTTCGGGTTACTGCCAGAGTAGTTGTAACAGTTGCCTGCTACGTGACGATAATTGTTGACGATAACGAAGGGATTAACTCGATATTCACCAGCAAGTGATAAAACATACTTCACATCAGTATCTGACACATCGGCACTAGACAGGTAAATCTTTCCCTGACTGCTGCCCAAAACATTCTGTACCAGTTGTTTGAGGTTTTTGAGGACAGATACCCGACGTTTTTGCACTTCCGTACCAGAGTTGAGCAAATGCCAGAAAACTTGGTCGCATTCGTCAATAATAATCACATGATTTGACCAGTCATCAGGGTTGAATCGCGCCTGACTTTCTTGATGCAGTGAATCAACACAAACCCCATATCCTAACAATGTGCCTGTTTCATTCATGCGGACTTCGGTAACATAGTTAACACCGAAGCGATTGCACAACGCCTCGCCCAGTTGAATACGATGGGTGATTATTAATACCCTTTGTCCCTGGTCGTGTGCTTTCACCACCTCAGTTGCCAGCCATTCGATTTTACCGGTTCCCTTGGGAGCTTTGAGAATGATGAGTTTTTCACCTTCGGGGACGAGAAGCTGGCCCAAGAATCTTTGATTGAGTGCAATGGCAGGGGGATAGGTCAGCAGGGTGAACAGCTTAATCTCCCATAACTCCAGTGCAACGGCTGTGTTGTAGAGTGCGTCAAATGCCGATTGCCCTTTGGCAACGATAAAATCATCAACCCCTTTTTCTGCCCCTAACGGTAAATCAATCACTCGCAGCGAACAACCCTCATTTACCAGCAGCCGTCCCATGCGACTGATAGCGGTTCTGACTCGCTGGACTGTCTCAGGTTTATTGTCTTGATCAAAGCAGATGTTAACCTGTCTCCCAAGAGTTGCAAAGTGTTTGAGGTCTGGGATGAGGTATGGTTTACCAATGGCAGTACCGTACTCATCAGTAGGTGTGCGGTATCCAGCGTTTACTCCCGGAATTGCGATCGCAGCATAACCCGCAGTTAGTAACGCTCCCGCTTTTTTGACACCTTCCACGATTGTGACTGGCACATTATCCCACCTTCCGCACCCCAAGTGTCACAAACGGAAATTACTGAGAAAAAAAGGTACGCAAGAATAAAAACAGACATCTGAAAACAAAAAAGACATTTGAGCCACCATGAATCATCAAAAATGCCATCAAAGCTTATTCTCAATAAGCAGCAATAAGAACTGATGGCAGATAGATTCGGATGAGATAAATAGTAATCGACCACGGGGCGATCGCAAATTACAAGAAAGTAAAACCCATTGACATCAAAGAGTTAGAGTTCAAAAGAAGCAGACAGCAGACTAATTCAATTTGGGAAATCAAACTGTATAAATTCGTGGGTTTTAAGCAGCATAATTGAGCAGCAACTTTACTCGGCAGGAACTTGTGGAAGTAAAGAAGGAGTTGGTTG
>NZ_JACJSI010000488.1 GCF_014698065.1 Nostoc flagelliforme FACHB-838 | reverse complement strand
GCGCGGTCTGAGGCTTGGTCTTCCACTGCGGGATTCCACCAGGGGTCTGTATGAATCACATAATCAGCAGCAGTTAGATTCAGTCCTGTACCGCCTGCCTTGAGACTAATCAGAAATACATCTCCTGAACCAGCTTGGAAAGCATCCACCCGTTTTTTGCGCTCTGCCACTGAAGTGCTGCCATCTAGATATTGATAATTAATACCTTGGTGTTCGAGATAATCTCTAATAATGTGCAAATGGTCAACAAACTGACTAAACACCAACGCCTTATGACGATTTTCCAGCAGTTCACCCAGCACCTCGCCAAAAAGTTGCAACTTAGAACTGGGTAATTCAGTATCAGGCATAACGAGGCTGGGATTACAGCAAGCGCGGCGCAGTTTCATAATCTCAGCCAAAACTTGCAAATGTTTCTTTCCTGCTTCGGCATCAGTTTCGGTAAGTTTAGATATTGCCTGGCGACGCAAGGCTTCATAGAATGCTTTTTCCTCTCGACTTAACTCTACATACAACAGAATTTCGGTACGAGATGGCAACTCTTCTAATACTTGATTTTTTGTGCGCCGCAACAGAAATGGTTGAATCAGTTTTTTGAGTTTATTACGTGCAAGTTTATCCTGGTATTTTTCAATGGGGGTAGCAAAGCGTTGATTGAAGCTTTCAAAAGAACCCAATAACCCAGGATTAATAAAACGGAATAAATTCCACAACTCACCCAGGTGATTCTCAATCGGAGTCCCAGTAGTCAGCAACTTAAATTTAGATTTTAGGTTCATAGCTGCCTGTGAACGTTTAGTGGTCATATTTTTAATCGCCTGGGCTTCATCCAGAACAATCGTTTGCCACTGTACACCAGAAAGCATTTGCGCTACTTCTTCTTGCTGTAATAAGCCATAACTACATACCAACATATCCAATGGTTGTAACCCATCTAATAATTTTTGGCGGTTAGCACCAGAAAATTGA
Source organism: Nostoc flagelliforme FACHB-838 (assembly GCF_014698065.1). Lineage (GTDB taxonomy): Bacteria > Cyanobacteriota > Cyanobacteriia > Cyanobacteriales > Nostocaceae > Nostoc > Nostoc flagelliforme_B. The sequence continues at coordinate 2,939 of NZ_JACJSI010000488.1, read as the reverse complement.
ATGATATTCAGAGTTGGGGCAAACTTCTGCGCTTCACTCACCCAATTCATGCACACGGAAGTCGGCGCAATAATTAGGGTTGGCCCTTGATGGGCGTTTCTGAGAATGACAGCCAATGCCTGCAAGGTCTTACCAAGTCCCATTTGGTCTGCCAAGCAAGCTCCTACACCCCAATGTGCCAGACGCGCTAGCCAACAAAAACCCTCCATTTGGTAGTCGCGTAGTTCTGCTTGCAGCGTAGATGGCAATTCTGGCTGGAGGTTCTGCACCTCCTTAAGTCGCTCTCTATGTGCCTTCCAATGTTTATCTACTTTTACTTTACCTACCTCATCGACAAAATCTTCTAACCCTAATGTTGCCAAGGGGTGAAAACGAATACCTTTACTATGCTTTTCCGAAAACATCCGCAATTCGTCGAGGCGTTTCCGAAAAGCTTGAGTTAAAGCCAAAAATTGACCATCACCAAGGGGAATAAAACGGCTGGGGGTTTTTTCTAATAGTTCTAGTAGTTGCTGCATATCTAGCACGAGGTCGTTATTCAATTTCAACTCCCCAGTTGCTGCAAACCAGTCTTGCTGACGTTGAATTGATAAATTAAAGTCTTTCAAGTCCGCATTGTGGCTAACACGCAGTTTTTCTCCTTGTGGCCATTCTATAACTATGTTATTTCCCAGTGCTTGCAGTTCTAATAGCAATTCTAAACAGTTCTCTGGATCAGCTATAACCCATTCACCATCTTGTTCTTCAGTTCGCGTCAAGGTGGGGCAGGCTTTGATGGCAGCTTTAGCAAGTTGTTTCTCTTGGGGTAGATTTCGTCTGGTTTGCAGACGTTTCCCGTCAATCTCGGCAATTACTGTTTCACCACCTGTACCAGGACGATAGTAGGGGCCACCTTGGGCAAAGGGGCGCGACAAAAGGCTGATTTTCAAGCCGACATTGGCAGGTAAAAGATGAATATGGGGTAGAGTCTGAGCGGGTACTTCTTCTGCACCTTCGAGTCCACCACCAATGTCAGAATGTACGGTAACGATGCCAGAGACGGCATTAATCGCTGCCAAAACTTGTTTCTCTGCGATCGCAGGCACGTTTAATTTATTATCTTTACCAAGAATCTCGGCGATGCGGCGGTGTTCGGCAGTAATTTCAATGACTTTGATCCGAGTTGGGGTTTCTTTGATATACAGAATATTTTGTGATTCTGGTAATTTGGGAGCAAATTCCAAGGTGAGACGATCAAGTTTCCCTTTCTTAACCAGTAGTTCCGGTTCTCCTTTGACAATTTCTACACGGATAGTGGGTGTATCTTCCCAAAAAACCAACGGGTGTCCAATTAAAGCAGAGATGGCTTTTTCACCGAAGGTATAATCAACTTTCCCGTAATAAGAGCCATCATTATATACTTCAATACAACTACATACCCGCATATCTTGGGGTGTGATGTAATCAAACTCAGACAATGCACTGTTGAGACGCTTGAGGGCTATGGGGCGACCTTTACTCCACTCCCCTTTGGCATTCACTTTTTGTTCTCGTGGTTGCAAGACACATCTGCTGGGATAGAAGGTTATAAACCATGCTAAACGCAGTTCCGATTCTGGTTTTAGGGATGTTTGTGGTCTTGATTGGAGATTTGCCAGCGCATTGAGGCACATTTCCCAGGCTTCTTGAGGTCGAATTAAGTCTACGATAGTTTGGATATCGCTATCTTCTCGCAGTGCGGGAGCAAGTTTATTATAGTTACTGCTAGGTTTGAGCCGGGATAGGAGTTCTGCGGTTTCCATTGCCAACCAGTGATAACCGGAGGCGAGCGAGCGCCGATATAGTGGTTCTAGTAAATTAGGTAAGCGTTTTTTAGCACTCTCAGCATCCATCCAGTAAAGGCATAGCGAACAAAACAAGGTTTGTAAGCTATTTTCTTCTTCCACGGAAGAAATATGACCGCTAACTACAAATTGTTTTTGAGTAATATCACCAAGGTGTACTTGCAGTACCATTTTCAGTCTGCCATAAGTGAACCTGAGCCAATGATCCCCTTGACGGGACATCAAACTGCTATACTCTTCTGCTTCTTTGAGGCGTTGCACTGAACCATCTTTTAACAATGCGAGGATAAAAAATAAGCCCCCAATTGTATTGAAATATATTTGCCGTTTGCCTGTAGCCTTTTTGATCGCTTTCAGGGCATCTGTATAATATTTTATCGCTTGTTCATTTTCACCCCGCAGAAAACTTAACCAACCCCAAAAGATCGCAGCGTTATTTTGATATTCATTTGATACACGCTCCAGACTTTCTTGTACTTCTTGGGTACAACCCTGTAACAACAGTTGTTCTGTCAAAATCAGGTGTAGATAATCTGAGCAATGTTTTTCACTATCAGAGCATTCTTCTTCTAGCAGCGTCAACGCATCTTCACAAGCAGATAATTTTAAGGCGGAATTGAAGAGGATACTTGATATGCCACTTTCATATAATCCAAGTGGAAGGGTCTTAAACCAATCTGCATCAAATGGATTATTGTATATCTGCTCAAAGATATTTTCTATTACTATTTTTTCTTCGCTATCACTGTACTTCTGGTAATCTTCTATTTGCTGATTAATAAAACTAAGGTCTTGGCGATAAATACCAATGCGGATTTCTCTGATACACTGGCGCAAACTGGAGAAAATCCGAGAATCTCTGTTCCAGTGAGTACGTATTGGTAGCTTCTCCTCTACTGCTGTAACGAGGATTTCAAACTGTGCGGTTTGTACAGCATGGCGAGTAGCAATTTCTGTGAGTAACGGATGACATTCAGGACTCGATCTACTTGACTGTACTAACAAACCTGCTTTTAGCAATTTATCAATTTGAGGGCTAAGGGTTTTAGTACCCCAAGGTTTATTCTTTTCATCTAAAGCGCCAGTCTTACTAATACAACTTACGAAGGAATTTTT
>NZ_JACJSI010000487.1 GCF_014698065.1 Nostoc flagelliforme FACHB-838 | reverse complement strand
CTGTATCAAAGTTTCGTTCTAAAAAGCCAAAACACAGAGGTACTGGACAACGAGTTGAAGCTCCTAAATTTCATATCACTAATCAGTCTTTCAGCCTTAACTGAACCGTATTGCTGAATACAGACAATTGAATGAATCTTGGTGGAAGTCATGGTACTGTGCAGTTGCACTTGCTGAATATTAGTAAAGTAGCCATTCTCATAATGAGAATAAATATAAATACGTTTTAAGTGAAACTAACCGCTCAAGCCTAGTTATAGATGTTTTAGAAAACTTTTTAACATTAGCACTTTTTGCAACTAACTTAAGTATGAATAATAGTCTATCTTAAGTTAGTTTTTATAGACAAATACAGCAACTAAGCTGTTGTTTATAGCTGAAAATAGCTTTCCATAAGGAGAGTGCTTAAATATGAAGAGTTTAAGCACTCTTTATCTAAGCTAGGATTTAGGCACTGTACAAATTAAGTATAATGTTGCTTGCTGTGAATTCCGGCTTTTCAGGTGTGTTAGTTCTACCGCAGATTCAAATATAAGATTTCCACCGTCACCCACGTCAAACCACTACTAATTATTAGCACTAGCATTACCGACACAGGCTCAAAGAAAATAGCTCTGGCAGGAAACCAAACCCAACTATCTGCACTCAAAAATTTTCCTGACGCAAGCAAGTGTTCTAATCGAAACCAAATCGATTCTGTACTACTATTACCTTTGAGGAGATTAGGTAACTGAGAACTCAAATATATTGTAATTGGAAATAAAGCTGTCAAAACTTGAGCAAAAGTCCGTGCCCGCTTTGCACCTAGAACACGAACTAGCACTAAAATAAACAACATTGCTAAACATGTGGCGCTTAAATTAATACTAATCCAAGCTGGGTAAAGTCCTAAAAGTTGAGGAATACCAAATAATATAGCAATTAAACTTACAGGAATTACAAACAAACAACCACTGAAAAAGTTTTTCAGGGCAATTGCTAACACCCGACTTGCAAAAATCACTTTACTTGAAATTGGCGATGATATGAGTAAATCCAAATCCCCGCGTTCAAATAACCCCATCAAGCTACTTCTCATGGCTTGGATAAAGCCATAATAAAATCCAAACAACCAGACTACTACTGCAATCCACAAAGCGTTTTCTGGTATAGTCTGAAACGATTTAACGTCTTGAAAATCATCCAGCGTAAACCATACCCAAATTAAAAGCAAAATTACAGAAATGCTGCCAATAAATATCGTTACAGGTCTAACAGTATTTTCACGCCACCACAAACGTAATTCATGATGAACAATCCAAGGTAATGTACCTACTTTCATATTGCACCTTCAACATCATGATTTTGAGTCAATTCTAAAAAAACTGTCTCCAAACTAGCGTCTGCCTCACCACTTTGAGTTCTAAGTTCGTCTAAAGTTCCTTCGGCGATCAAGCGTCCATGATTAATAATCCCAATTTGCTGCGCCATACGCTCGGCAATTTCCATGATATGGGTAGTTAAAATTACCGTGTTACCTTGATTTACATATTCAACAAGCATATTCTTGACTAAGCGGGCTGCGGCTGCGTCTAATCCTGTTAACGGTTCATCTAAGATAAGAATTCTCGGTTGATGAATTAATGCCCCTGCTAAAGCAAGTTTTTGTTTCATCCCTCGCGAAAAAGTTTCGCTCAAATCTCCTCTGTGATCCCACAAGTTTAATTGTTTGAGAATTTCTTGGGCTAAGATTTGAGCTTTAGAAGGATTAATTCCCCAAAGCCCAGCAATAAACTCTAAATACTCCATAGGTCGCAGTTTATTGTAAATTAGCGGTTCATCAGGTAGATATGCTAAAGTTTGCTTGGCTTTTTGAGGCGCTCGCCTGATACTATGACCTAGAATCATAACATCGCCCTTATCTGGTCGTAGTAACCCTGCAATCATTCGTAGAGTAGTGGTTTTTCCTGCACCGTTGGGGCCTAAAAGAGCATAAAATGAACCTTCTGTAATCTGCAAGCTAAGATTGTTCACGGCTTGGTGAGAACCATAAGACTTGCTAATTTGGGAAAGTTGAAGTGCGATTTCCATATTTACATCTAATATGAATTAACAAAAAAGGGGGAGAAGTAAGAAGATGAAATATCAGCTTTTCAACTAATACTTTCTCCCTGACTAGCATTGACTTGAGAAAACTATCTGAGAGTAAGTAACGGCTTCAAGTTGAAACAAGAGTATTTCGGAACAAGTTAATATTAAAAATCCAGATAAGCCTTTCCGTTTATAAATGTGAGCGCTTAATACCTGCCAGAATAAAGGTGATTGCTTCTTCGGTGTGTTCCTCAATTATTTCTGGACTAAGACGATTAATCTCTGGAGTAAGATGCTTCCAGTTTTCATGAACTGTGAAGTAAAACAGACAAATACTCAAGATATGGGTTAGCGCCAAAAACGGTTTGAGGGGGCGAAAATATCCTTCTGTAATGCCTTGCTCTAAAATTTTGAGCAGATGCTCATGGAGACTCAAAACGTTACATTCCTTGAAATATACTCCTTGATTCTGACTTGCTTCCTGAAACCAGAGCATTTGACGCTGAGGATTTTGAGCTTCATTGGCAATCGCAATGCGAATAATCTGCTTTAGGGCTTCTTCGGGGGATAAGCCGTCAAAATTCAATTGCCCAAAAATGCTTTGAAGTTCATCGACTGGACGTTGTAAGGCTGCTTTGTATAAGCTTTCCTTGCTCTCAAAATAGTAATGAAGTGTTGCAGTTGTCACCTTGGCGCGATTAGCGATCGCACTCAGACGCGCACCGTTTAAGCCATGCCGTGAAAATTCGTACTCTGCGGCATCCAAAATTTGTTGCTGTGTTACCTGGGCATCTCGAACTGGGCGGACTGATTTGGCAACTCGTTTACTATGTCGAACCACTGCATCAAAATTTAGTGTTTGTGTTTATATGGTATCAAAGAGGCATCAACATTGAAGGCATTGAATCTATGAATTGACGGCACAGCAGTAAGTTGATAAGCTTACTGATTAATTAGTAAGTTAATTTTCTCTAACTATGAAGCAACTGCAAGGCGCACCGTGGCTGTTGGCACATCGTTCCATGCTTAAGCCAAATAAACCAATGAAATTTTCTTTGCTAGGTAATGATTACGTCCTTTGGCAAAATGATTACGGTGTAATTAGTGCTTTACCCAACGCTTGCCCTCACATGGGTGCAATGCTATCAGAGGGATGGTGCATAACAAAACCTAATGGCAGTAGTGTAATCACCTGCCCTTTTCATGCATTGGAATTTGATGCTTCAGGTTGTACAGTCCTGCCTGGATCTAATAAACCAACTAAATCGTTAATGCAGCCGCTAGATTTAGTTATCCGAGGAGACTTCATTTGGACTTATGGAGGATATGAATCAAAGGTAGCAATCCCAAACATTATGAATGAAATTGCAGCAGATTATGAGTTCATAGGAGTTACAGGAGAACGCAGCATTTCGACTGATATTTTGAGTTTGCTATTAAATATGCACGACTATAACCACCAAAATGGGACGCATAGAGAATTATTTGAGATTGAAGAAGTTCAGGTAAAGCAGTTTATTGACGAGGGGTTACATTCTCATGCCTATTTGAAGCAACCTAGAAAGCAACCTACATTTGCGGAAATTTTCCAAAATCCTGCTCAACTAGCGATGCCAAAAGTGTTAGAAGCTCATTGTTGAATACCGTATAAGCTCTTTTTTGGATGTGGTATAACGAGTTTCTAGACCCGTCCATCTTGCAGAACTTATGGTAATTTCTCCAACCTCTTACTACCGGGGCTAATTTCTCAGCCTTTGTGGTAGCACCATAATTCGAGTTGTTGACGATGTGTTTTACTTTCTTACGGAATGCTTTGAAGTTGTCCACTGAGGGAGTGCT
>NZ_JACJSI010000486.1 GCF_014698065.1 Nostoc flagelliforme FACHB-838 | reverse complement strand
TGTAAGCAGGCTTTGATCCGTTCTTGTTTCTCTTGGTTCATTGTCAGCGATCGCACAGGGTTATCTTCCTTTACATTTTCCCATAAATGGTAAATCTTCCAAAACTGGATGCTCCCTATAAAAGCTAATGCATTCGAGGGACGTGGCGGTAATATTCGGATAAATGCTCGTGGGTTATTTCTTTCTGCCGATAGCTTTTTTAGCGCCACGTCCCAGTTAGGAGTTGATGGCACAGTTCATAACAACGGTTTTTATTATCATCCTAGTGGTCTTAAAGCAGTGCCAGAAATGGTTACAGAAACTCCGAATATGGTATCGGGTTGTGCTGCACAATCAGGCACAGGAAGTGATATGTTAATTGTGGTTAGCAACAGTCCACCGCCTAAATTTGACGAACATTTAGATAGTCAACCTATCTGGCAGAAAAATTCTATTTCATCTAAGTCCGATGAAGTTTCATCTAAGTTACAGCTATCAACAATTAAAGAGACTACAGAAATTGTTGAAGCTCAGAGTTGGGTAATAGATTCCAGAGGGAACGTCGAATTAGTTGCGGTAGCGCCTAATCAAGGTACACCTGATAACTTTTTTTCTGCCATTCCGTGTACATCGGTCGATTTTGTAGCAGAGTTTTCCCATTCTAGGAACATAGTAAAGCGATGACTAAATGGAGATATTGCCTAAAATATGCTCTTTTAGGCATTCTAACTTTATCAATAGTTTTAACTCAATCGTCTCTATTGCTGGCTCAGTCAACGGAAAAAGAAACACATATACAACAGGCTGAACTTTTAACCCAGGTGGGTAGAAAACAATTAAATCAAGGTCAAGCAGCAGAGGCTCTTGACAGTTGGCAACAAGCCACGAAAATTTATCATCAGATCAAAGATGCCGAAGGTGTTAGTGGGAGCCTGATTAATCAAAATTTTGCCTTGCAAAAATTAGGTTTACACTCTCAGGCTTGTGAGAAACTCGTGGAGGCTCTAAAATTAAATAATTGGAATTGTAACCCAACGATATTAGAACTTACCGAATACGAGAAGTCGCAACTGATAGCAGCAATACATCAGTTAAAAATAACACCAATAAGCTTATTGGGATTACAAAGCATGGGGCAAGTTCTACGCTTAGTTGGCAAGTTAAATGAATCTGAACTAATTTTGGAAAAAACACTATTATTCGCTAAACAAACACCTTCAAAAGAAATTAGCGATATTTTACTGTCATTAGCTAATACAAAACAGTCTATCTATCAACGAGCGCGAGATGAATACAAATGGATAGAGGAACCAGTCTTTAGAGAGACAATTGTAGACTCGATTCCACAGAAGGCACAGGAGTCACTTAATATATACCAACTTTTAGTAGATCGGACAAGTTCTCCACAAGAAATAAAACTACAAGCACAACTGAACCGTTTAAACTTATTACTAGACTTTGATGAATGGCTAACAGACAAACCTAAGCTAGTGAATACTCGTACAAAAGTTAATCAGCAGATTCAACCTTTAGTAGATATTATATTGCAAAACTCTTCAGTTTTTTATCAATTGTCGCCCGAACAATCTATTCAAGCTCAACTTAAATTTGCTAAAAGCCTAAGCAAAACTCAGAATCAATCATTACAATCGGTAGCTGTTCAGTATACTACATCCGCCTTAGAAATAGCTAAAAATATTAACAATCAACTCTTAAAATCTAAAAGCTTAGGTGCTTTAGGTAAGTTAAATCCATACGAATCGCAAACATATTTTGAAGAAGCTTTAAGTTTAGCTCAGTCCATTAATCATGCAGATGTTGCTTATGAATGGCAACAGCAGTTAGGGAATTTATTCCAAAAACAGGGTAAATCCAAAAGAGCTATTCAAGCTTACGGTGCAGCCATTGATAGCATAACACAAGTTCGTGATAATCTCTTGCATAGCAATTTAGATGCACAGTTTTTCTTTTATGAGAAAGTAGAGCCTGTATACCGGAATTATATGCGACTGCTGATAGCAGAACAATATCCTAATTTTGAACGTAAAGTAATAAAAGCCAACCAACAGCTTCAGTTAGCACAGTTGGAGGATTATCTAAAGTGTGGCAAACTCGACCTTATTGCTTTAGATAAAATTGATAATCTCACTGGTGCATCAGCAATTATTCACATTATCGATTTAGACAGCACTATACAGGTATTTGCTCAGTTTCCAGATTCTTCCATCCGTCATCACTCTGTTGAATCTAGGCTAGTTAAAAATCATGTTAATGCCCTGTTAAGCATCTTACAAAACAAAAGCCTTGTTTCCAGTGGCGAGGAACTTATCATTCCACATTCTCAAGCACTTTATAAGCAGCTAATTGAACCTTTTAAGAAATCTTTGCCTTCAAACGGAACTTTAGTATTTATCCTAGACAAATCTTTCCAAAGTTTACCAATGAGTATACTTCATGATGGAAAAGATTATTTATTTCAGCACTATAGTTCTTCAGAAACCTTGGGTTCTAAAGTTCGCCAGCCCAAAGCTTTACCTCAAGAACATTCAAATGCCCTAATTGGTGGAATTTCTACATTTGCTCCTAGCTTTTATGATCCTGATGCTACTCCAGGATTACAACCTTTACCTGATGTAGAGATAGAGATAGCTGAAGTGAAGAAACAAACTAATTCTTCTGTAGACTTGCTCAATAAAGAATTTAATACCAAACGATTAAGTCAAGAACTAAGCAAAAAAAACTTTAATATTCTTCACATAACAACACATGCTCAATTTAGTTCTATTCCTAGAAGAACAGGATTTTTAACTTGGAATGAGTTAGTCAATATTACCCGATTTGGTACTTTGTTAAAAAGGCAAGCTCAAATCTATCAAGATGCAATTGAGTTATTAGTGCTAAGTGCGTGCCAAACTAACTGCCAAGGGTAATAAAATGTCAGCGCTCGGGATTGCTGGTGTAGCAGCACAAGCAGGTGCAAGAAGTATAATAGCCACTTTGTGGTTAGTAGATTCTAAATCTAGTGTTTTTTTCATGAATGAATTTTACAAAAACCTCAAGCATGGTATTCCTAAAGCAGAGGCTCTAAGGCTTGCACAAATCAGTTTGATGGCAATTCCTGAGTACACTAACCCTTACCATTGGGCCCCTTACCTGCTGGTAGGGAGCTGGTTGTAATAATTTATTACTTTTAACCCTTCTTGTACATTCTTTAACTCAGTTGGGTTGTTATTAGTTTTCAATAACTCAGATGCTTTTAAATATTGACGCTGCGCTTTATCTAGTACACCAGCTTGAAAATAGCGATCGCCTAGTACTCTATAGATAGTTGGATTCCTCGTACCTGATGCAATTACATTATTTAGTTTTTCAAATGTTTCATCGAAAAGGTTTCTTGAAATAAAGACAGTATCCATGTCAAGAGCAGCTTCGTCCGGGGAAAGTTCTAATTGATTAATTTGCTCTACCGTGTCTAAAATTCGTTTGACCTCATCCTCTGGTAACAAATAGACTACTGACTGATCTGCACCCATAAGATTTTCATTTTTATAAGCGAAGATAGAAATTTTACATGTTTGTCCAGAGAGCAAAGCTTTTTCCTCCAAAGGATAAGCCAATCTAGTTTGATTTACAACTCTTTCCCAAGCAAACTCAGGACAATCAAACCTTACTGTATAAGAGGATGTTTTAAAAGTCGAAGCGAGTTAAAAATTATGCCAGTCGCCTGACCATAATCCGGATCATCGCAATGTAAATAAAAGTCTCAGAGGTTTCTGGTAGTCGTTCATAATCTTTACTTAAACGTCGACACCAGTTAAGCCAACCAAAAGTTCGCTCAACAACCCAGCGCTTTGGTAAATGGACAAAACCTTTCTTTTCCAATGGTCGAAGCACAATTTCCACAATCCAGCGAAACATATCCATCACCCAACG
>NZ_JACJSI010000485.1 GCF_014698065.1 Nostoc flagelliforme FACHB-838 | reverse complement strand
CCTAATTATTGCTAATCATAGTTATTACTCCAGTACTTTTCGTTTTATTCGTATTTTATTTATCTTTAAAACTTCGGATAATACGTGATTGTCTTCGGTTCCTGAATTTAATCCACTGATGTATAAAATATCCTTTCCTAAATTTTACTCATCTCAATGATTTTTTCGCACTTGTGAGAAATCCGGGTGATGTGCCAGAATGACCTGATCCCAAGAAAATACTGAATCAATCACTGGGCGAAGCTGATGACGCTCGATGAGTTTTGTCAAAGCCTCTAATTTTGCAACGCCGAATACTTCTCCTCTTGTGTTTATAAATCTATAATCCTCAGTTTTTATATGTAAGCTTAATAAGGCTCTCTATAAATTGATCGCATTCTTCCTCGGTACTACATAGATGGGGAGACACTCTGATCCCAAGTTCAGAACGCGTGTCAACATCAATGCCTAACTTCGCCAGATCCTGTGCTACAGTCAGGGGATTGTTCACTCCCAAACAAACTGTTCCCCCCCGGGTACCTAAAGTACGCGGAGTATTTACTTTAATGCCGTAAGCATCAGCAGCGGCAATAAGATAAGTGGTAAGTGATTGATTTCGCTGATAAATCTGCTCAACACCAAATTCAAGAGCAAAGCGAAGTCCAGCGCGGGAGGTATAAATAGGCTCCATCGCTGGAGTTCCTTGCTGAAACCGTCGAGCCCCAGGAGCGGGTGTAAATGTTGATTCAAATGCGGTGGGATTGAAGTGACTAAACCAACCTGGATAGATTGGTTCAAGTTGTTCTGCAAGGGATGGACGAACGTAGGCAAAGGCTAAACCTAGCCCTCCCCCCAGCCATTTGTGAGTGCCACCAACTACCACATCAGCATCAAGTGTTGTTACGTCTAACGGAATCAGACCAACAGCTTGATAGGCATCAAGAATGACGATCGCCCCTACTCTATGGGCAGCTGCAATAACCGCATTAATGTCAATGCGAGAACTATTGAGATAGGACACTAAGGATATTGCTACTACTGCTACTCGCTCGTCGATTTTTGCTACCAAAGCCTCGGCGGGAATAGATATTTTATCAACAGCCACAACTTCAGTAATTTGAAACCCTCGACGAGATTGAGCAGCCCAAAGATAGCGACAGGATGGAAAGTCTAGCTCGGAAATTATGATGCAATTCTGTTTGGCAGTCGGGTTCAAGGTAGCTGCGATCGCAGCTTGACAGGCGGTAGCACTGGGGCCGAGCGCTACCGATCCAGATGGGGCATTGAGAAGTCGTTCGATCAGCCCGAATATTTCCTCATACCTTTCCAGCCAAACAGGTAACGCTCGCCTACCCAAGAATAGGCTTTGTTTGTACTCTTCAATATCTAAAAACGCTTCATGAGGAAGACAACCAAGACTGTGAGTTGCTAGGTAGTTCCGTTCCTTGAAGAGGGGAAATTGTTGCCGCAAAGAGCTAACTTCAATAACTGACATAAAAGTTTCCTCTTTGGTCTTTTATTTCTATGAGATCAAGCATAGTTGGTAAACACCATTGAGAAAATTCGTTAGTGCAGTGTTAGTACTGTCTGCACCTCTCCGTACAGCTTCTATCATCTCATTCGAGTCTGGTATGAGGCGGGCTAGAGTGAGAGATTCGTCGGCATGACCGAGTTCGAGTTCCTCGTGCATTGTCAGCCATTCACAAGAGGAAAGCTCGACTTTTGTCCGACGAAACTCCTTGCCTACACATATATCGAACTGCTTGCCGCGAATTTCCATGATTATTGCTGCTCCCAGTCCAATGTACGGGTTTGGGTCTGAGTATACCTCTTCCATATACTGACTCAGCTCTTTTCCCGGAGCAAAAGTTGCTTCGGTTATTATCGTCGGTTGCCAGGTAGTGATCGCTGTCATGAGTTTATTAAACAGCTTTCGATGGGTGCGAGAAAAGTCTCCATCTCCCAATTCATCATTCAGCTGTTTAGTAAGAATACAACGAATTTTCTCATCATCAATTCGGGCAATAACATTAGCAAGGCGACGGGCGAAATTTTCGACGATGCCCTTCTGAACATTGGCAAGTAAAATCCAGAGATGGGGAGGATTAACTTGCTCTTCCTGCAAGCGCTGTAGGAATGGGTGGTTGGTAACGCTATTGTGTTCGTAATGCAAAACTATTTCTTCCAATGGCGAGGGAGTTTTCATAATTTTTGTCGCTCCTGCGTCTTGGGGAGGGTTAACTTTGTGCGCTTCTACAGCCAAATACAATGTTATTCGTTGCTCTTGATTTTCCCGCCGGAGTGAGGTATATTGGTGTATCCCACTTCCCTCTTCAAGAGGACGGGTTGCAAATGCTTCAATAATTGAATTGTAGCTAGAGAGTGGCAAATCGTGTTTCGTAAAATAATTATGCAGGCGGTCTCGAACTATAGCATCATTAGGAGCATAGTGAGCAATAGGTAAGTGCAAAGTTCCGCTTGAGGGAGTAACATCATCTCCTGTCACGAAGGCAAAAGCCGAAATGATTGGTTTGGCTGAGAACAAGTGAACTTCTTCTACCATTGCTTGACAAAATTCTGTTGCATCTCCTGGCACATAGTTACGAGCTATACTTAGCACCTTTTCCAAGTATTCTGGTGTTGCATCATAATGTCGTAAATAAATTTTTACTCTAGCATCCTGCCCGTGAGATAGATCGAGGGAGAAGTAACAAAATTCGTCTTTGCCTAGTTCGCGTTGGGCTGAAATTTCAGCTAAGGTTGACCAGGCACTCGTAAAGCCAAGGCGAATTAAAGTTTCTTTAATTACTGCACTAGCCTGGCTCTTACCCTGAATTTGTGGATTGAGATAGAGCTTGAATTTTGGTTCTCGCTCCGCCCAAAGACAAACACTATGCCACAGTACAAATTTTGCTTCTGAATTTTTGGGGTAAAAGATATCTTCAACTGCATAGAATCGCTCCAGGTTGACCTTGAAGACATCTACAAGCAATTGGTTAATCTGAAGCCCTGCCTGCCAATATGACTCAAGATTTGGAGAGTTACCTTGAGCTTCAAACAAAATTCGCAATTCCGGCTGATTGCCCTCAAAAGCTACTGAGAATTCAAAGGGAGTATAGTCATCTGCGATATCAGATAACCACAGCGGATAATTTTCAATAGTTTTGTTACTCCAGGGTGAAGTTAGGGATTGAAACATCTCTAGTATTTGTGGGGTTTTGGCGGTCATCCCTGCTGCATGACAGAGTGCCTCTAACTTTCCTACACCATACTCAAAATATGTTTTTCTAGTTAGTCTTTCCTGAATTATCATCAGAATATTCTCAGAATTAATTGACGTTCATAGTGCGATCGTATTCAGTTTCTGTTCGCTCAATCAATGAGGGATTTTCGCCGACAGTTCCTGCATTATTAAAAGCAATATCTAACCGATCAAAAACGCCAGCCGCTTTATCAACCATTGCTTTAACATCGGCTTCTTTCGTGACATCTGCTTGCACAAAAATCGCCTCTTTGCCAGCTTCCTTAATCAATCGAACAGTTTCTTCACCTTCATCCATTCGACGACCCACCACCACCCTTGCTTGTTGTTGGGCATAAGCGATAACTTCGTTAAGCTTTCCTTCGGAACGCTGCGCGAACGCTAACGCGGTAGCTCTACCAATGCCCGATGTCCCTCCCGTCACTAAAGCAACCTTGTCTTTAAGCATCATGATAGTTACCTCTTGTTGTGAATGGTTATGTTACTTGCGTCAAAAACTCAATGAGCAATACGTGTAGGAGCCAGCAATAAGAAGCGCCTCCTACAACCAGGATGAGTACGATCCTGGCTGCGTGCCCCATAAATCCAGTCCCGCCAGTTCCATGCCGATCAATACTGACCTACGGCGATCGGCAACTCACGTTCAATGGTTCGCAATCGTTGCGAAAAATCATTCAAGATACGTTGACGAACTGCATC
>NZ_JACJSI010000484.1 GCF_014698065.1 Nostoc flagelliforme FACHB-838 | reverse complement strand
ACCTCAGCCAGTCTTCCAGAACGAGAAGGAGCGAAAAAAGTTCTCAACCGAGTTCACAATACAGGCAGTCAGGTAAAACGTTTAAATCTTATTTGGATGGACGGCGGATACCGTGGTGAAGAATTTATGCGTTGGGTGATGGATATGTTTCGCTGGATTGTGGAAATTGTGCTTCGACCATTGGAAAAGAAAGGTTTTGTCCATTTACCAAAGCGCTGGGTTGTTGAGCGAACTTTTGGTTGGCTTAACTGGTGTCGACGTTTAAGTAAAGATTATGAACGACTACCAGAAACCTCTGAGACTTTTATTTACATTGCGATGATCCGGATTATGGTCAGGCGACTGGCATAATTTTTAACTCGCTTCGACTTTTAAAACATCCTCTAAGCAGTAGTCTTTGGATGCGATCGGCTCAAGCGCTTGAGCCTGGGCGATGGCGTAACCGCCCTTTCCGGTGGTGATCGCTAAATATTGCTTTTTATTTTGGAATTTCTCTTTAGCCTCAGCTTTTGTTGAGGCTTTTAATTGTTGAGAGAGAGCGTGCCATTCATTGGTAGCTCAACAATATTTAAGATAACTAATCGTTTCTACTTGTTGAGCAACTCTAAGTCCCAGGTATAAAATCCAATCTGCTCAGGGACTCTAAAGAATCGGCCTGTGCGATGACCCCGTGATAACTCATTCAATACCTTGTTTTTCACTTCTCTAATCTCAGTCGCAGTGAGTTCGCCATAGATTCCGTTGGTAATTTCTGAAACCCCGAAAACTTTACCTGAATTATTTTTTAGAAAAGTTGTTAGTGCATTAATTAAAAACTGACCCTGAAATTCTTCGAGCATTGGTATGTCTTTGGGCTGGGGCGGCAAAACTTGCTTCTTATTTTTGCCTTTGACTCTGGTGGACGAATTTTTCGTCTCCGGTTTTGGTAGCAAAGTTAAAGAGAGAGTATAACATCCCGGTTCTCCTGGGACACTAAACCATTTGTTAGTTTCCTTACCATGAGTGAGGGATGATTGAACTCTGCCTTTGATGACCTTGAAGGCATCCGGTTCTAACTCCCCATAGAGCATTTTAACAATAAAATCGATGTGAACAATTGTGCCAATGTGTTCTGCCAAAACGTGTTCAATAGCTTCCAGGCGAGACAGGGATTGAAAGATAGGCAGCATGTCCGTCTCGGTTCCAGAGAGCGCTTGCTGTTGAGTTGATGTTTCTATCGGTGGCTCTAGGAGTACTGGAGTATCTGTAGCTGCATCAGATTCTTCACCTGACCAAGCTTGTATAAGTGTGAATATGTTTGGTTGAGTGGAGTCAAGCAATTGTGTTCCCTAGCTATCTAATTGGTATTTCAGGGCTTGAGACTCAAGCACAGTCAGAAGTTCCGTATGTTGATCGACCAAAGCTTGTATTGTGGTAACTGGATGACGATGAAGGCGATGTTTTTGTTGACGGGGTGCTTCATCCATTGCTAATCTGCGACGTTGAGTGTTGTATTCCGCTACAGGCACTTCCCGAATTTGTGTCAGCAACACTTGTTCACTTTCGGCGAAGAAAAGAACTTGATATTGCCCAAAATCACGTAATTCGGCAGTTGATTTGCGCCCACTAATCCGCCGTTGATTGCGACGCAAATGGCTAAACATAGCTTCCATTTTCAAGTTATCTGGCGGTAAGCCAGGAATGTCATAGCAGTGCAATAAATCAGTACCGTATTTATGCCAGAGTTTTTGTAGCTTTTTCTTCAAGGCAAACTGTGCAGGATTTTGTTGAGGGTCGGGCTGAAATTGCTGTAATAACTCTTCCATTTCGCGCCGAACTTGAAAACTTGTTAAAAGTAATTTTACAGTTTGTGTAACATCGGTCGCGCAATCAATGCTTGAACTGGTTTGTTCAGGATAGTGCAAACATTCTGCAATTCGTTGCAACCAATTGTGTGTTTCTTCTAAGTCGGAGGCTAATGAACGATTGCTACTTAAGGCTTGGTCAATCCATACTGACAAAAGAGACAAATAATTTGTATCAAGTTCTAGACATGGTAAACTACGTAGTATCTGTCCAATAGTTTCTAATTGCTGGTAGCCGCTTAAACCGCCCCAGCGAAAAGGTTTGCGACTGGTGCGATTGACACAATCCCGAATCGCAGCCCGAATCTGGGATTCGATTGCCATTAACTCTATGTCTCGTGACAAATAGGGGATGACTGAAAAAAGGGGAGACTGTCTTGCTGCTGTTCGGAGCCTGGGTCTTGGGGTCTTTCTGAGAACTCAGGGACTTTTGGCATTCCATCTAAGTCTGCCTTTAATTGTTGTCGTAGTTTTGTATCTAATGGCAACACCGCTTCACTCAAATTACTGAGAAAATGTGCCTGACAACGTTGATGGGGTGCATCTGGCCAACTTGAATTCATTGCCCCGATGATTGCTGATTCCCCATCTGACAATGTTGCCAGCACTTTGTACGTTAACTTTTGATAGGGTTGCAGCCACTCAATTAACTGTTGTCCTTGTGCTTGTGGCAATTGAATTGCACTGACTGGTGTACCACTTAATACTTCATATAATACGTATAACAGAGTCCCGTGTCCTTCCGGCTGTAAGGCATCAATTGCCCAAATTAAACCACCATGTTCAGCGGCTGTAGCAGCTAATTTCTCCGGCGTATGTGCCATCGTTCCACCTAATAGTGCCAGAAATTGACGGTATAGCTTACCTACATTGCTTTCGTTAATTTCAACACCACGCTGGTTTAATAAGCGTCGAATTTCTGCCAACTGTTGATGCTCATGTTCATGCTGCCAACCTATAAATGCCAGCACGTCTAGCCCGTATGTACTGTAAGGTAAGCTGTATTTTAATACGCCAGTAGCGTAGTAATGTTTACCAAAATGTGTACAACTGGAATTGGTACATTCTTTACTCTTGCCTGCCACAAATACTGCACCATCCATTGTTTGAACGGTTTTACGCATGTGTCTTGGTCTGCGTAGTACTAACTCTTTTCCACAATGGACACATTCAATGAGCGAACATTCTAAGATTATTCGTTTGATATTACTGAATTTTCGTTCTGGGCGATGGCGCGGCAATTTTTCTATCACTAATTTTTTACTGCTGCTAGCTGCTTTCCTCAGCTTACCTGCTCTGTATACCAATTAGATAGCTAGGGGGGTAAGGCGATGCCGAAGGCGGCAAGCTACGCAAATACAAGGATGAAAAAGTTCAGTTAACAGCGATATAAAAATCGCTATTAACCTCACTTTTTGATCAGTCTATACAGTTAGTGCCAGCATACTAGCATTATTGTATAAACCTACCGATTTCCTAACTGCGCTGCTGATTCAGCGCTTTCCTTATCTGACTATCTTTTCATATTTCAAGACTTTAGTTATTAAATCTCACGTTATCATTTCATATTTGACTAGCAACTGCGTTGCCTGACTCCGGCGATCACACCACTACCGCCGCCACAATTGCCTACACTAATCTTCGGCTAGAATCCACAGCCACAGCCACAACCATACACACCCCTAAAATCGCACTCATTACCCCACTCGTGATTTAAGTGGGGCATTGGGTATTGGGGATGAAGAGGGGAGGGGAAGGGCGATGCCTACAACGGCAAGCTAGGCACTTCCAGCAACCCCACAGTTTCAGGAACCTGCTCAAGCCATTGCCGAACAAGTTGCCCAAGTTATTGAGGTTCCTAATCTTATAGAAAAAAGGGCTAAAAACGTCCCCGATAGTGCCCCCCAGTAAGTAGGGCAAAGGTTTTAGCGTTTAGTTTAGCGGTTAGATTGGGGTTAGTACTTTACTTATGAGAACGTGGCTTTTCATGAGTAAGAGCCTCATAAGTAAACTTGGAAGGTTGGGAGAGGTTAGGAAGGATTGTAGAGATAAAAAAACCTACAACCGCGTGTAACGGTGATGTAGGAATGGAGTAACGAATGCTTAACATTC
>NZ_JACJSI010000483.1 GCF_014698065.1 Nostoc flagelliforme FACHB-838 | reverse complement strand
TCGCACTCGATGTCGTACCAGCCAATTCTGTCACCTGCCATGTTTCCCATCTCCAGCTTTTGAAAAAGTTCAATGCCCATGTCTTGTGCGGAGAAAACCTTGCAGCGTTCATCGCTTTGATTTTGGGTTACAGTGAAAACTTTCGCCTCAGCAAGCGATAGTACAAGTGGTAGTTCAGTTTGCGTCTCGTAACCGAGTTGGACAATTTCATTGCCCACTTTGATTAACTGCCGCCGTCGATATTTCTCCATTACCAAATCAGCCAAAGCGTCAATGTTAACGGCTGATACAGTGCGGTCTACCAAAGTCGCTAACTTGTTTCTGCCACCAATGCGATTGAGCAAATTGTGGTCAGCCAACCATGCGGTGACGCTTAGTAAATCTGTGGGTTGGTATGTAGCATGAAGTTGGACTGCGGCTTGATAGATATATGAGTGAGCGCTGATGTAAAAGGCTTCAATACTCAAGCGATCGCTGACTCTAGTCATTGCTTCTGGGTCAAGCATAATCCCGCCCAAAATCGCAACTTCCGCTTCGATATTTTGTGGAGGCAAGTTGTCAAGTGACCTGTCAGGATGGAAAGAAACTACGTTGTCTTGATTAGGGTGCATAATTATGTTCTTAGGGCTAATTTTAACTGCGCTTCAACTTCTCTCAAATTCGTGGAAGATGGTCTGGTGTTGCTTGGAACTTTTGGAGTGTTGGCTGCGGCTTGAAGTTTTGCTTTTAGTTCCAGCATATGTGGGCTGTGTTGATACCCATTAGATGGAACCCGAATGGATTGCTCTTGCTGACGGCGCTTATGGTCTTGTGCCAACGCATCTTCGAGCGTGGTGCTAGTGGTGTTTTTTACTCTTTGAGCCAAAGCAGTATGCTGTTGAGGTAGGGGCTGTTTTTCTGTTTGCAATGCTTGCTGATAGCGTTGATTCAAATTCGTCCATCCACCCTTGGTTTTCTCCCAAGTATTCATTACAGTGATCGCATGAGTAATTTCGAGTTGTGCCGAGAGTTTCGATTTAGTGGCTAATTCTTGTGCCAGGAAGTCCACGACTATCGGGTTGAAGTTCTGGTACAAGTTATTCAGCTTTCGCTCTCCACTGTGCCAAGGTAAAACCCAGCGATTCCACTTGATTTTTTCTCTGACGACTAGTGGTACAAAATCATCAGCAAAAGCAGTCGGGTCTGTAATCCAAGCGTCAATCAGGTCTTTCACGTTCTGAGCGGATTTGTACGGGTCATCAATCACCTGTTTTTTCTTCGATTGTTCGATTTTCTCGAACGACCCCGCCGGGATAATTGACCTACAAGAGGGGTTATCGGTTTGTTGCAAAGACTCGGAATTTTTTGACAAGGAAGCGGGTAATTGTGGGGTTGGTTCTTCTGGGGTTGATTTTTCTAAGCTTGGTTTTTCTGGAGTTGGTTTTTCAAGGTTTAGTTGTTCAGTTTCACACACACACGATTCTTGGCTGGGAAATGCGTTTTGAATTGGGGGTGCTGCATTAAGTGTGAATTCCTTAGATGGGATTACCTTATTGGGATATACTTCGTCTACCAAATCAGGTACCACTACTCCTACCAGATTTGGTACCACTACCCCTACCAAATCAGGAACCACACCCCTACCAGATTTGGTACCACTACCCCCTCCTGATTTGGTACCACTGCCATTATTGTCAGGGGTCTTACCATTGTGTGACAAGTTTTGATTAACACTATTTGTAGTGAATTCTTGTCTAATTGCTGGTAAAGATTGCGAGTCAAGCCACTCACCTGGTTGAGTAAGTTCGTAAATGGATGTTCTACCTTTGCGCTCTTGTACAACTTTGATTAATCTGGCAGCAACTAAAACCCGCAATGATTTTCGGACAGTTTTTTCATTCATCAAGCAGCTTCGAGCCATGTTAGGGATAGATTCAAAGCAGCTGTTTTTACCAGCACGTCTGACGATGTGGGAATATAAGCGATATTCTATTGGCTCCAGCCCGTACTCATCAAAGTAACCTGTCTCCTGATGAAGCGACGATTATTCAGTGGTTAACTGCTGAAGCTAACAATAAGCTCTCATGTCCAGTTTTCTTCTGGAATCTGGGAGTATCAACCTTGGAGCAATGTTTAATCGCAGCAGATGGGGGATTAGTGTTTAAACCAGTGCCAGAGTATAAGAAACCACAACATGCTGATCCATTGTTATATGTGTTTGATTACATTGCGAATTTTAGTGCTGATGGAATCTTTATCTTAGGTGACATTCACTCGTTTATTGGTAAGAATTCGCCTTCGTTATCTTAGGAGGTTGTTAGCAAGGTAAAAAATCTCTACCATCGTCTCAAGCCGACTGATAAACGCATTGTGCTGCTGGGTCAAAACATTCAATTACACGAGTCACTTGTACGCTTAATCCTTTATTGTGAAATTCCTCTGCCGGGAGTTGAGCAAATACTTGAACATATCAATTCTTATTTGCATGACCTACAACAGTCAGCTATTGAACAGGAATTGACTTTTACTATTTCCCTCAACAAGAGTGAAATTGAATCTCTCTCTCGTGCTGCCTTGGGATTAACCCTGGAGGAGATTAGCGACTTCCTGCGGTTAACTGTCAAACACAACCTAACATCAGATGGGATTTCAATTGATAGTCATTTCATACCCCAAGCAGTCGAGTACAAAACTCGGCTACTGTCTCAAATGGGTATTGAATTGGGCAAGCCTGCTAGCATCTCCTTTGGAGGATTGGATTTGTTGCGTGAGTGGCTCAATCGACGGCGGCGGCTGTTCACACAAGAGGCGCGTGAACTTTCCTTACCTCAACCAAAAGGTGTGTTGCTTGCGGGGCCTCCCGGTACTGGAAAAACGAGTGTCGCTAAGAACATTGCCAACATACTCAATTTACCACTCCTACAGCTAGACATTGCTTCCCTGCTTGGTAGTTTAGTAGGCGAGTCTGAGGGCAATATCCGCCGCGCACTCAAGACCGCCGAAGCGATCGCACCTTGCGTCCTGTGGATTGACGAAATAGAAAAAGCACTTTCAGGGACTGGTGACACTAGCGGAGTCTCACAGAGGATTCTGGGCAATATTCTCACGTTTATGTCGGAATCAACCAGTGGCGTGTTTGTCGTGGCAACCTGCAATGACCCCTCAGCACTACCGTCCGAACTCAAGAGAAAGGGAAGATTTGACGAAAATTTCTTTGTTGATCTTCCCACAGAACCAGAGCGTGTACAGATTCTAGGGATTCATCTACAACGTTTTGGCATTCACCTGGAATCAGAGTACCTCGAAGCGATCGCAGCCTCGACCACGAAATTCTCTGGTGCAGAACTGGAAACCCTCGCTTCGGAAGCTGCTCTGCTGGCATTCGATGAGGGTAGACCGCAGCAGGTAACGCTTGCTGACCTGGAAACCTGCCGTCAAACCATTACCCCGCTTGCGATTCAGGACGCTGCGGCAGTCGAGCGTATGCAAGGTTGGGCATCCACCGCACGACGAGCTAGTAGTCCTGTGGTTGCAGCGAAAACTCAGTCTTTGCGTGCTGCTAAGTTTCGGGATATGAACTGATGAGAAAGCGATTGTCTTCTGATTTTATGGGGCGATCGCTCTTTTAGGTTCGTGTTTCAGCCTACTTTCTTTCCTTAACCGAACAGTATTGCACTCGCTCGTACCAATGCCAAGCTCAAGCTTTGTTTTATCAGATTGATGCTCAAAAGGCTAGCTGCCAGCTAAAAAAGATATCAAATGGGTTCTATAAGCCATTCGCCTGTTGGAAAAACATGGCATCCACACTCTGGAAGATTTCGAGACATAAATGTTTCAATTATTTATTGAAATTTACTTAGATATTCTCAGGACTTACGCAACTGGCACAATGCGAGCGCCAATTACTAGTACATAAGTATTATTTGAATCTGATTCCGAATGCCTTGTATTTGTAATAAAAGCTGGTGTATTGGAAGCAA
>NZ_JACJSI010000482.1 GCF_014698065.1 Nostoc flagelliforme FACHB-838 | reverse complement strand
AAGAAATATCTCAAAGCCCTATTTTATCGTGCTGACTAGCTAGTCAAGGATGCTTGCGCTTGCATCTTAAGAGCTAGTCACAGCAAAGCTTTGATAGTTTTTGGAGATGTCTAATGCTAGGCGCTGTTTATGTTTCTCGCTTGGTATCCTCTGGTCAATGCCTTGGGAAAACCAATGATTAACGGTTGTTAATGAGCAGTCACAGATAAAAGCCAGTTCTTCTCGTGACACATCCCAATGTCTCAGAAACTCGTCGAGTTCCATTGGATAATCTTTTAAGGGTTGTAGATATGAATTCAATACATCCCAGTGTCTCTGAGTTGGAATTTGTGGAGCAATACCCATAGCCTTCCTAATTGCCAAATGGCAAGTGATTAAGGCAATCATATCTTGGCGGATGTTGGCTTTGTTTGAAAAATAAATCACAAACAGAACAGCATCTTATTAGTTTTGTCTTTCTGAGGTATAAAAATATAGTTGCTGCTTTGTGATCATAATCACTCTGTGTCAGCAAAATTAGGAGATAGTAGATCCAAATAAGGATGCCAGCAAAACCTATACTGGGTTGAGATAGCTAATGGTAGAGCGACTGATTGGAAAACGGATTCAAATTCCAAGCAAAAAATAAATTTGAAATAACAAAATTTACATTATTAGACATTATGATTACAATCATTGAAATTTTATTTCTACTTATATTTTTTTGCCTTATTATACCAAGATTTTGGGTGCTACTGACTTTAAGCTTTTATGTAGCTGTAGGAATGTACATAACTTGTATTGAAAATACTTGGCAATGGTTATTAGGTTACATAATACACGACCGTCAAAACCAACAATCCACCGCAGAAACTCCACGTCACCAAAGTACCATTTAGGCAGTACCACCCGAAAGCGATTGGGAAACTGTTGATTTTTGGTTTTCTTCAGGCAGAAAATTGACTTAGGTAACATTAATCTTCCACCCTCTACAGGTGGAGACATCTTCATTTGTTTTGCAGGGAATCTCTTAGTTCCTTCCGTAATAAACCGGAATATAGTATCGTTAAACCACAGTTCTACTGTCACAGAAGCCTGAGAACGTTCTTGTTTATCGTGGCTGAGAAACTGACGTTGGTCACTCGCACTATACCCCAAAAAAATACCTGCGCCAGCAGCAGAAAGCTTTTGTAATTTCTGTAATGATTGTTCTTGATCGTGTTTGGAACGGAATCTCTCTTGAAATTGACCTACAAACAATCTATCCAAACGCTCAAACCGGAACAGTCCTGCATACTTTCCATCTTCACACTTAAAACCTAAATACCAGGCTTGGTTACAAAACACGATTTGCAATGGAAACGCTAAAAAAAAACTTTCTTCATCAAGAACAAACTTACCACTGCCAGAAAAGCGATTTAATTCCAGTAATTGTCCTTTAGCTATTGCCTCTTCCAATTGCTCTAAATTTCTAGAAAGAGCATCGGTTGGTAAAAACTCTGGGTCAATCATATTGCGATTAGCAATCGCCCGTACCGGATACACGTTACTTACCCCTAACTTACTTTTTACCATCCGTGTGGCAAATGTTTCATAAATCTCCAATGCTACAGGATCATCAAGGCTTTTAGCTTGAGACTGGAGAACATCAAACACTTTGGTTAATTCATGTATTGATAAAATCGCTGTCCCTGCAAAGTAGCCATCTCTCAAGGAAAATTCTGGCAATATTTTATAAGGCTTGAGAACCTTTTCAATGTCCTTGCGGACAGTATCTAAACCATCGCCATCGATAATCCCATTTTCCCTGAGTGCGGACACGAGCGTTTGCAGGCTCCCCTTCCCAGTATCTTGCAAAAATGGGTGGTGGAGAATCAAGCGAATGATTTGTATCAACCTCCGAAAGCTGTCGCAGTCTGAATAAGCATGAGTTACAAAAGTCGATGGTGTAATGGAATGAGCAGGTGGTAATGTAATGCCAGAAGAAGGGGCAATACTATTGGCTCCAATAAGGGAATTTTGTTGTAGCCAGTGTAAGTCAAATTCAATGGCATTTTTATTAGCGTAAATCGTACCGCACAATTTACCCATGAAGGCGGTAGCTTCTTCTAAAGAACTTGCAAACGGAGGAACATTGCCCAAAACGCTTTCCAGCAAACTGGGGTGAGTAATTTGCAAATTCCCAATTCCTGGATAGCGAATAATGAGAGAAATTAAATGCATTAAGCGCTCAAAATCCAGCAGCTTACTGTAACCGTGCAAAGTAATGTGGCGATTACGATTAGCGCGGTTGGTAAGGGTACGAGGAAGCTGTTGGATTTGGATTGGAATTTGTTGAATGTCGAACTTGGGGGAGGTGACATCAATTTCTTTGACAGATGCAAATCCCTCTGCTGCCACTGGCGGAAACTCTAGCAGAGATTTGTGCATATTCTCAATGATCATGTCTGGAACTTGACGAGTCCGCTTTTGGTTCCACAACTTGCAAGTTGCAATGGGAGTTTGCAAATACCACCCCATCCACAGAACCTCTTCCCCTTGCTGTACAAGGCAAGCAAGAGATGAATTTAGCTTTATTAGCAAATCTATCCGCCATATACGCTTGGCATTGGTAGCGTCATAGATCACGGAATCACCTTGAGCTATTGCATCGACAATCTCAGAAATTACTTTTTCTTCTATCTGACTCCACTCACCCTGGATACTTGCATCGCCATAGAGTTGTTGGCGAATTGCATCAGTGGAGACAATGCGATAATTCCCCAGTTTTGCTAACTCGACCGCGAATGTGGTTTTCCCACTTCCGGGAATACCGATGAGGAAGTGACAGATCATCAGAAGTTCAAGGCTAAAAGTTTTTCTACTTTAACTTTAAAGGAAAGCGATTTCATGCACTCAAAAGTGGGAAAAGACAAGGACGAGTCAATATGATAGCCGCCTACTGTAATGGGCAGTTATTTGCTCCGTTTACTGTTGAAGGTACTTGTAACAGAAATGTTATTGAAACTTGGCTTGAAACCTGTTTAATCCCCACACTAAAACCTGGACAAATAGTGGTTGCAGATAATGCTACCTTTCATCGAGGCGGACGTATTCAAGAAATAATTGAATCAGCAGGCTGCCAACTAAAATACTTACCATCTTATTCACCTGAACTGAACAAAATTGAGCGATGTTGGTCATGGTTGAAGAGTCGAATTCGTCAACAACTTATTCAATTTGACTGTATCAGGGATGCTATGGAATATGTACTTCGCCTAGCGTCCTAACCGCCTTGTCTGTTGCTATAAGATTAGTGTGTTCCTTTGTCAACAGCTTAATAGATGCTTATTATGATGTCCTCAGTTTACAAAAGTATAAAATCTGTCTATCTGAATACTGTTGCCAAGCATAGCAATTCAAAACAGTGGTTAGATTTACTGGAAGCTAACAAATGCTTAAAAAATCAAAGCCTCATTTTGGCCCGACTCCTGCGCGAAACTTGATTTTTCGTCATGATTTTGATCGCTGAATCATTGTTCTAGTTATATTTTGGGAACCAATGGTTCCCATTTGCCCCTTCAACGCTGCGCCATCGCCTCAAGCTAATCGTAGGCTGTGGAGGCGCGGTTGTTACTTGGGCAGGGATGAGGGCGGGGGCGGCGATAGGGGAAGCTTGAGTCAAAGGCGATCGCCATTGCAACCGTGTTTTGAGGGAGCAGTACAGCATAAAAATGCTTTTTGCCCTGAGCAAAACTAGTAGTCTAATAGCAAAAGGTTGTTCAGACTGGAGACTGTTGCTAAACTAACGTGCAATTCTATGTCACAACTTTATATAATCCCTAGTAGAAGACTAACGAAAGTAATATGACCGACACGCCTGAGTACTTCCCTAGCCATCTGTGAGAGGTTAAGATAAAACGCATTTTGTCAATCAATTAAAATACTCAAAATAATTTAAATAAGAATGATAATCGTGCGCGGGGTTGGGGGTGGGGAAGGAGCCGA
>NZ_JACJSI010000481.1 GCF_014698065.1 Nostoc flagelliforme FACHB-838 | reverse complement strand
GGGTACAGTACTTTTATCTCTGCGAAGAAAATTCTATCTGAAAGCGGGTTGTTTATTTTCAAACCTGACAAGTCGATTCAGGACGGCCGAGAAACAAGAACTCTTGCATAAATATTTTGTGGTAGGATAGAAGGTTATTTCAGTTTAAATTTTTAGGCATTAAAACAGTAAGAGATTATCATTTTTTTCGAGCAAGCATTATAAACGCAATCACTAGCTAAAAAAAGGCAGCAAACTTAGTTTCGGTTATTAAAAAAAACCGAAATTATTTGATTAATTTAATTTTTTAACCTGATTTACAGGGCTAATTCGTAATTATAAATTCCCGCAATTAAATTCGACCTTAAACCAAAGCGTCGGTGACGATTTCGATATCTATAATCCAAGATTTTAAAGATTTTTAGACGACGATTTACGTGTTCAACAGTGATTCTTAATCGATTGAGTTCTCGATTAAATTTCTTTTGTTCTTTTGTCAGCCTTCCACCTCTTGGTTTTTTAATTGGTGTTTGACTCAATTGATGGATTTTATTAATTCCTTGATAGCCTTTATCTGCTATGACCTTGAGCAATTCTCCAAATTTAATCCCACTATTTTTAAAGAGCTTAAAATCATGAATTCTGCCCTTGCCATGCCCTAAGCAAATGATAGCAGTACTTTTTTGGTGAATTACTACTTGCGTTTTTAAAGTATGCTCTCCCTGTTTCCCGCTAAAAAACTTTTTTTGATTTCTTGATGGTTTTTCAATTGGACTTTCCGTGACATCCATCACTACCAAATCTTCTTGGGATGACATTTTCCATAATTCTTTTTTACCAGGTAAACGAAACTTTCTAGACTTGATTAATATGTTTTCAATTTTATACACTATCCGACAGACCGCAGATTCTGAAAGTCCCCAATCTAACCCAATATGGTAATAAGTACGATATTCCCTCCAATATTGAATAACCATTAAAACTTTGTCTTCAATAATTAATTTAGGACGACGACCGGATTTCTTTTTCTTTTGCTCATCAGCTAGGACTAACTCAACCATTAACTCAAAGGTTTTACGGTTGACTCCAGTCATTCGCTTAAATTTTTTTGCGGTAAGCTGCTTGGCTCTCCCAAATTTCACTGCTAATCAAATTTCCTAATTGCAAGTTGTCAAACCTTTAATCATACCACAAAACACTTTTGCAAGAGTTCTCTCGTGAATCCCGATTAACTGATAATTATCGGCTATTTGAAATAATTTGCACCAAGAGAGTTTTCAAAATCCTACAAAAATCGGCTATTGTGGCTACGCCGAATTACCTCTTCATATTACGGCTACGCCTTATATTTTTTAGTGTGGCAGCTTCGCTGGTCTGATTATTCAAGCTAATGCTAAAACATCTGACTACTACAGCTACGCTGAATCAGAGAATTTTACTTAAAACAGCTACGCTGAATTATTTTTTCGTATTCTGGCTACGCCGGACTATTATATTGTGTGGCAGCTACGCTGAATCAGAGAATTTTCATATAGCAGATTCGCTGTTTTTATCTCCTCTATAGTGGCTACGCCTAACCAGAATTTATCTCTTGCTTGATTATCTCAAATTCCGGCTACGCCGTTGCTATCCTCCCTTGTAAGTTGTAGGATGATCAGCAGCACGGCTACGCCTTTGTACTCCCGCCTTCAGCCCCCTGCTGCGCCTCTCCGTATAGCTGTAGCAGACAACACCTCACCCCCCGTATTTGGGCTAGAAGCCAGCGATGCCTCAAAGCTTACGCTTTGTCTCGCTGCGCTCGAACGACAGACTGGTTCAAGTGGGGAAGCCCCCCTTGAAAAACCCCCCTCGCAATGTCCCGATATCCTCTCGACTTATGGCGAATCGCAAGCAGTCAAAAGCTCTAGTCCGAAAGCATATTTTCCCAGTTCGCTTGAGCGACATCGAATTGGATCTGCTGCGAATAAAATCACTTGATGCGGGGATGTCAGCGAGTGAACTGATGAGGCGCAATGCGTTGATGCGTCCATTACCAAAACGACTAAGTAAAATTAGCTTGCAAACATATTGGGAATTAGGACAAATCGGGAACAATCTAAACCAGCTTGTCAAGGCAACCAACATAGCACTCTTAGTTGGGCGAACTTTACCTGCTGATCCAGAACTGCTAAGGGAGCTTTTGGAACTGCTACATCAGTGCAGACGGGACATTGCCTCGGATGACATTGATTTGGAAGATTCGGAAGAGTCAGAGTCAGACGATGCTTGGAAAGCAGATTAAGGGTAGAGGTTGAGAGCAAGCTGTTAGATTATTTAGAATCACGCGAAGATGCCAAACTAATCGGTGGCAATATGAGCGGAAGAAATGCCCGTGAATTGGCGCGGGAGTTTCGCCTGTCGAGACAACTAAATTCTGATGCGGACAACAATAATTATGACGATCCACCACCGCAGACTTCAGGAACTTCAGGCGGTTCTGGACTGAAGTTCGCCACACCTAGTGACACTCTCGCTATATCTACCCCAACCTGTAACGTTAAAAAGGATGGTGAAAAGAATCATCTCTTCCACCATCCCTACAAGTTCACACTCATTCTTGATTAGGCCAAGGCTAAGTACTAGGGAGCAGCATAGTTTTTATATCTATGCTTTAGAGACCATCGAATTGTTTCCACTGACAATTTCCACGTGGGCTACATGAATCATACCCATTATCATATTTAACCCAAATCATTTCCTGCCCATTGCTAGCCCAACCTGAGATAGCTTGCTTACCTCCTTCACGGTCCCCTGATTCCTCAAATGCTTTTTTCAAATGATATCTGTTTACGCCTGTATTTGCAGGCGGATTAATGTTTTGTGCCATCCAACCAAGGACAACATCTTCACTAGCGTCATAATGTTTCTCTGCTCTGGCTGCCATTGCTGATGAAGTCACTGCGTAAAAACTACCTCCTAAACAGATTCCCACCATTAAACTTACAGCGATTAATCTTTTGATAAATGATTTAAACATGGTTGTCTTCCTTTGGTTTCAACTTCAATATCAGTAAAATACTTTTAATCAAACTAGAAATCCTACGTCATTTTAGGAAAAGTGCTTTCCAAGTTTGGAAAATATTTAGTTAAACAGTGACAGCCCTGAGCGTCAGCAGCCAAGGGCGATAAATTAGATGATGTTCATTGGTGTGAAATTGGCTCACGCTATATGAAAGTTATATGGTTCAAGAAAGAATTTTTGAAACACAATTGCAACATATGATGATTACACATTCTCAATAAGACCCCAGCTTATTGACAAGAAAAATAGCGCAAAAAAATGGCTGTAATTGAGACTGGATATAAGTTACAGAAGATTTTTTTCAAAAACAGTGGACGGCCAAACTATCAAACCCTGGTCATTTTTGTCCTTTTGGCCGTCCGTTGACAGGTGGGCATTTGTCAGCAGAGCATGACAATTGAGTAAGGTTGGCGCTCACTGGACGGCCAAAAGGACAAAAACAGTTAGGACGGAAATATTCGGGACTGGCAGTCAATAAAATCTCAGTGTAGTAAACCGCATCGGGGCGAATCTTCCGTTTCTGCTCCCCTATCTTTTCCATCACCAACTGATCTAATGAGAGCGTTGGGTTGCTAGTGCCGATGAATCTAATATTTTGTTTATCGGGGTCAAATGAGCAGTGATTCCGAAAGTTACGCTAAGGAATTAATGGGCTGTTTTCAATACTGCGATCGCCACGGATGAAACTGTACCAATTGATCTATCTGAAATTTAAAAGCCTCAAATCCTTACTGTGCCGTACAAAAAAGTTGTACCAAATAACCTATAGGTTAATTGGTACATTGAGAATTGCGAAAAATATTGAATTGCAGAATGCTTATCTAGTAAGGGTTACAGCCTTAGCGTAACTTTCTGTACGATTGCTCATTTACCCCCATCTAGAACTGTTACGAGAACTTTTATTCGTGTTGCATCAGTGCAGACGAGACATTGCAAGAGATGATATTCAAGACGAAGATT
>NZ_JACJSI010000480.1 GCF_014698065.1 Nostoc flagelliforme FACHB-838 | reverse complement strand
GTAGTGTTTTGCAACTGTTATC
Source organism: Nostoc flagelliforme FACHB-838 (assembly GCF_014698065.1). Classification (GTDB taxonomy): domain Bacteria; phylum Cyanobacteriota; class Cyanobacteriia; order Cyanobacteriales; family Nostocaceae; genus Nostoc; species Nostoc flagelliforme_B. The sequence continues at coordinate 3,981 of NZ_JACJSI010000480.1, read as the reverse complement.
TAGCCGCCTCAATTATTAGTGAACACCTTTGCAGACTACACTTTCAGGCTGTTATTTGGCTATTCTGTTTGTGAAATGAGCGAACCGACCGTTATCTTTTACTGTCTGTCGTGGCATCTGCGGCTAATGCTTGTAAATCCCGTTCTATTTCAACACGAGTTTTTAAAGGACGAGTCCCTTTTTCATCTGTCAGTAAATACAACAATATCTCTGCTATTTGCTGATTCTCAATACCGCAATCATTCACTACCTCTGCCAAATAGCGTTTTACCAGTTCTTCTCGCGTACCACGCTGCTGAGATTCTCTCAGAGTTGTGATGTTATCTGTTTGCAGTTGCGCTCCCACTATCTGCAATTCAATTGGAAGTACCTCACCTAGTTCATTAGCTAAATCATTTACTAATTGCTCAATTAAAGCTTGCTCTAATTGAAAACTAGTAGTCTCGGTCAAACGTTGAATGATTGACTTGGTGTCATCAGGTGAAAAATTACCTAACTCGTAAAGAACATTGTTACTAAGAAGATCATTACCAATAATTTTCATACTAGACAAGCGATTACATTCCAGTAAATAATGCAGGTAATCCACTCGCAATGATAAAATTACTTTCACTGACAGAATATTTAAGCATTCTCCCAGAAATTCAAAAAACTGCTGTCTTTGCTTTGGTTTAGTATAAACAAAGAAAAACTCTTCAAACTGGTCAAAAATCAGCACTGTTCTGAGATTGTGCTGTTCGTTTTCGCGCAATTGGGCAATTAAAGCAGAAACCTTAAATCCTAAAGCTTGCTCATTTATGGCTCCCCTCCTTTCATGCAAAGCCAGTTGCAGCGATCGCCCAAGTTCTTCTACCCAATTAGTGTAAACTCGCATTGCTACGGGTAGATAGTCTTGAATACCTACGCTTTTATTTTTTAAAGCTGGGACTAATCCCGCATTTACTAATGAACTTTTACCAACCCCTGACTGTCCATGAATGACTATTAGTTTGTGATCATGTCGCCCCAGGCGTTCAATTAATCGTTCAATATCTAGTAACCGGCCTGATGCAGCAATTTCAGGGGCAATGCTTTCTTGAACTTCAGTTTTAATAGTTGCAACAAGAGCAAGTTTAGTTGACTGCAACCTTCCTGCACCAATAAACGCTCGTAAACCAAACTGCTGTTCAATAGACCTCTGTTGTTGTTTTGTATTGTATGCTTTGAGATATTCTTTCTTCTCAAAGTACAGCCGTTGCAAATAACTGAGAATATCCAGGTGAAGCTGTAAATTCTTTATAGGGCTGCTACCATCTCTTGCAACTTCTAGGTTGACAATTGCCTGTTGAGGTTCGCCTAATTCATATTCAGCCTGCGCCAGAATAAAGTAATACAGGCTTAAATCGTATGGAATAGTTGGTTTTTCTGCCCTGCCAGACACTACCCCTGAACTCTCTGTTATTTCTGCGCCAGAAATTACTGATAAGATATTTAAAGCTTTTTGCGCCAATTGTTTAGCTTCACTCCACCGCGACTGAGCCAGCGCAACCTGGGCTAAAAACCCATAATCTTTCGCCAATTCTATCGGCTGATTGTTAGCTTGATGTACTTCTAAAGCTTGTTGTGCTAAATATTTAAGTTGCTCCCACTCTTTTAAACCACGCAAAATATTACCAAATTTGGCAATAGAACTAGCAGCTAATTCTTGACTATTAGCTTCATTGAGAAATGTAATGTATTCTTGCGTATACTGCCGAGTAGCCTGCCAGTCTGGATGAGTAGTATCTTTAGTTTTAAAAGCTTTGAGGTAATAACAGTAAGCTATTTCACCGAGAATCTTGCCCTGCCTTTCGACATTATTCAGTTTTTGCCATAGCACTCTTGCTTTTTGGTAATACTCTAAAGCATTGGCTATTTTATTATTAACTTGTTTTACAAAACCTAGCACAGAGGCTAAATTAGCTTTTGTTTCCTGATCATTGCATCGTAATTCTTTCTGTGCTGCCTCTAATTCTAACTCTAGTATAGAGTAATCATTTATACTCAATAAACCATCAAAATATTCATCAGCCAGTTGTTGAATAAACTCACTTAAATCAGGCTGCACGATCGCAAAACTTCTGCTAGTTCCCCAGCTTTCCAGGTCAGGGGCAATTTCCATGATGGTATGGTGGATTTCTTCACTAATCCATACCACTACGGGAATAGACAAGTTTTTGCGAAATTCTTCGCGTACCTGATTAGCACTTGTCAACATCTGCGGTAAATCTTGCACCGATTCCCAGCCCACAATCATCAGAGCTTGAGTATCTGGCTGTAATTCTTCACGGATTGCAGTAAATAGCGTTCTTTCCGATTCTTTAAGTTGCAGTACTTGAATCTTAATTTTACAGATTTCGCTTAACCTTTCTATCAAGCGAGTCCGTAAATCACTGTAATTACACCGCGCCCAAATCAGCTTAAACTTCCCCACAGAAGCTTGGAGTGTCCAAGCTAGCTGCTGTAGCGATCGCTCGTTGTCTATGGGTTCATCTGATAGGCGCTGTGTATCCATAAAATAGAAGAAGGGGAAGGGAAAGGGGTAAAGGTAAAAGGGGAAAGGGAATCAATTAGTTAACTCCGCTGCCTCTGCCAATATCGGGTTTAAATCAAACCAGGATTCGCCCCCATCTCGGTATTCAAACACAAATCTGCTACGGATCAGCTTTTGGTATCCTTAATCATCACTGACTTTTTTTCTTTGTTTAACATAACGCAGTAGTTCCCACTCCGAATCCGAAATCGGCATCGTCATCTCATTACGTCGAGAGCGAATCACTTGCTCTAGGGTATTACGAGAGAGCGGAAGTGTCATTTCTTCCTGTATCCAAGTATTCAGCAATCTGAGCAAATCTCGTACATGACCACCACTCCCTCTACACAAGCGCTCTAGCGTTTCTGTGCTGTCGAAGATTTCACTAATGTAGTTTAACCGCTCATCTGGTTGTAAATCAGGGAATGCCCTAGCCAGTACCATCTGCTGCATCAGCGCCAGCCCCTCAAGATGTACGCTTCCGTCTGGCCATTGCACTGAAACCATCGGCAGTACTTTTGGGTCTTCCGGGAATCTTTGGGTCAGCGTTCCGTAATCATTGGAGAACTTCAGCGCCAAGGGCATTGTGAAAACCAAGTGGCAATTCAGCTTTGTCAAAAACTCCCCCTGATCTACGAAGATATATTCCTGCTGTGGCCGACCCCAAGGCTTAATTCGGTTGTCTATGCGGTCTAAGTTATCTACAATTACCACCAGTCCCTTTTTCCCCTGCTGCTTTAACTTGGCGATCGCCGGCTCTAGCAGTTCTCGGTTAATCGCTTCCAGTAATCTGGTCTTCTGTGGCCCCAAGTATTGGTTCAGTTTCTCCCGCAGCATCGGGTTACTTTTCGTTTTCGCTGTGATTTCCCCGATTCCCAAAGCTAGGGAGAATTTCTCCTTTTCAGTAGACAAGCCAATATCGCCTGCTGGTGTTTTTACCTTAAAACCCGTTACCTCTGACTCCAACGCCCTCAACGCCCCTTGCAGCAGTTCGTAGAATCTGTTCGGTTCAGAGAGCGTGATTTTCTCCAGGCTTTGGCTTACACGGTGGGCGATCGCTAGCAACACATCTGCAATGTCCACGTCCGTCATTTCTAAGTCTTCACTTGACTCAAAATATACTACGTGATAACCTGAATCCTCTAATTCCACCTGTAACCTTACTAGCTCTGTCGATTTCCCACAGCCGATATGACCAGTGAATAAGGTGCAGGTCGGTTCGTTCGCCTTGAAGAACGTAATTTTCTGCTTCAGCTTGCCAATAATATCGCCACCCCTGACTGGGGAGAAATCAATGTAGTACTTCTTATCTATAGAAATCATATTTGATTTCTGAAAAAGACTAGGAGATAATACGGAGAGATAGTTTTGTCTAACAGCGAACAATGATAAACCAGCATCTACAAGCTAATATTGGGGAACTACAAGAA
>NZ_JACJSI010000048.1 GCF_014698065.1 Nostoc flagelliforme FACHB-838 | reverse complement strand
GAGTAGAAAAAGGACATCACCGCATGGAAAATCGTCAGGTTTACACCGTACCACTGTCACAACTTCCTGGACTTCATGAACAAGATTTATGGGCAGGAATAACAACAGTAGTGATGGTAGTGCGTTCGATTCAGCATTGGAATAAAACTACCCAGGAGGTGCAATTTTACATCACTAGTCTCGCTAGTAATGCTAATAAAATTGGTAGTGCCATTCCACAGCATTGGGGTATTGAAAATTCAGTTCATTGGACATTAGATGTCACTTTCAATGAGGATGAATGTCGAATTCGTTCTCTGCACAGTCCACAGAATTTTTCTTTGCTACGTCGCATTGCTCTTAATGCCTTAGAGCAAGAATCATCTTTTCGTCGCAGTATTCGCCAAAAGTCACGGCGAGCCGCTATGAATGATCAGTATATGCTTTCTGTGTTAGCCGCATCTCTCCCAAATTCAATCCTCTCCTAGAATCCCACTGTCAATAGGGTTTGAGACGCGCTAACCCTGCTAGCGGTATCGGTAAAACAACTTTGCGACTCCGTGTTGAACAGAAATTAACAGAACTAGCATTACCTAAACTGGAAAGCGATCGAGGTCGTGTTCCTGTTGTTGGTGTTGAAGCTGTAGCCCCAGAATCGAGAAACTTCAACTGGAAAGATTACTACACCCGCGCCTTAATCGCCTTAGAGGAACCCTTAATCGATCACAAGTTTGATTATGGTGTGCGTGGTATCTCTCGCGATAATTTTGGAAAAATTAATGTTGAGTCGAAAGTAGTTGCACCCGCTCTACGCAGAGCTTTAGAAAATGCCCTCATCCATCGTCATCCAGACGTATTTTTTGTAGATGAAGCACAACATTTTGGCAAGATGGCAAGCGGATACAAGCTACAAGATCAATTAGACTGCCTCAAATCTGTGGCAAATATGACAGGTATCTTGCATTGTCTATTAGGAACCTACGAATTACTGACATTCCGTAATTTAAGCGGTCAGCTCTCACGCCGTAGTGTCGATATTCATTTCCGCCGTTATTGTGCTGACAGTCCAGAAGACGTACAGGCTTTTAAAAGCGTATTGTTGACTTTTCAACAGCAGATGCCACTTGCAGAGCATCCAGATTTAATTACTTATTGGGAATATTTTTATGAACGTACATTAGGATGTGTTGGCATACTGAAAAATTGGCTAACACGCGCTCTTAAAGATGCTCTGGATCGACAAGCAACAACAGTCACTCTCAAAGACTTACAAAAACGTGCTTGGTCGGTTGCTCAGTGTCAGAGAATGTTCAAGGAAATTCAAGAGGGCGAACGACAATTATCTGAAACGGAAACAGATGTACAAAACTTACGCTCTGCATTAGGACTTGGCGCAAAAACAATTGCACAGCCAGAAGAAGCTCCAAAAAATACTCGTCCACCAGGAAAAGTTGGCAAACGCAATCCCAAAAGAGATCCTATTGGAGTGCAACAAGATGTTAGCTAATGGATTAGTAACATACGAATGTTGGGATTTAAAAAAGCTTTCTATTCCATCTCGCAGTCAATTGTATCAATTAGAGCCTGTTGGCATTAGAACACCAATGGTGGAAAGCCTTACAGGATACATAGAAAGATTAGCAGAGGCTCATTGTGTACCTCCAGATGTATTAATTTCACGAACTATTACACCACTACTAAAACAAATATTTTTGAAATCCCGAACTAGTAGAGATTTACGTTCTCTTTTCGACCGTGCTACAGCTATAAATGGTACAGGAAATATAGTAATAGATTTAGTACAAGCACTTCAGAAGCTAACGCTTATAGAAGATTTGCACTTGCTGACCCTGCTATTTTGATCTGAAATTATTCCCACGCGCAATTTGTTTCGTACCCAAAGCGCTTGGTGTACTGTATGTTACGAAGAATGGCGTTTAGCTAAACAAGTAATTTATAAACCACTACTTTGGACTATAAATTCAGTAAAAGTATGTCCTTTACACAAAATATATCTATGTTTGCAATGTTCTCACTGTCAGCAGGAGTTGCCACTACTAAGTTGGCGATCGCCCACACTAAGAGCATCTCCAAAACTTTTCAACTCTAATCAAGTACAAGATGCTTTGCTAGCAATACTTGGAAGCGACAAAGAGCCACCACTGACAATGAAAGAAGTAGCTACACGTTTGGGATATAATAGGCGGACAATTTTCAGCCACTTTCCAGATTTATGCAGTGCTATTTCTGCCAAATACCGTAGTTATGGTAAAGCATGTCATACAGAAAAGATACAGCAGTCTTGCAGAGAAGTTAAGCAGATTGTACTTAAGTTGCATAATCAAGGAGAATACCCCTCAGAAGCTCGTGTGTCTGAAATAATGACTCATCCTGGATATCTCCGTTACAGACAGGTTCGTGCTGCTTTAAATGAAACACGACGTGAAATTGGAGTGTAAAGCTATTAGACTTAAAAGGGCAGAGTAAGTTGGCTTCTTCCTCTACACCTGGAAAATTGGAAGCATAACTTTGCCGCCCCCTATTGGAACCATAAGCTTGCCATTGCGGCAAACTTATGGGTAAAGTCACACACTGAAAGCCTTACTATATATGGATTCTTAATGGACGTAACTGGATTCGAACCAGTGACCTCTACGATGTCAACGTAGCGCTCTAACCAACTGAGCTATACGTCCTTAACCACACAATTATCAATATTAGCATATACTTCTTTCAAAAGGCAAGATAATTTTTTGCCGCTCTCGAATTTAAAAAGAAAATCATTGGTGAGGCTGGCTGGTATTGTTATTTCACCAAAGAAGAACTGCCGAAGCCGGAGGGTAATTTGTGATACATCCGGCATCTGTTGAAAGCAATGCGAAAAATAGATTTCAAATGCAATTCTCATCACCGATCTTATATCTCGCTACTAATTCTGTTTTCAGAATTAATAGGGGCTTACATAATAGACATAAGACAGACAGAAGAGCGAAGATCAATGTAGATAAATAGCAGCACTCCCTCTCTACAAGGGTTTCACGCAAGGAATAATTAATTTCAGAAGATGTCTAATAGTTAAATTTCTCGAATCCAAAATGCCAATCCTCCTCCACGACCACGAGCCGCAATGAAATCTTCCGTCACTAAAAAGAAGGCAAAAAAGGGTAGTTTAGCTATTGGCTGACTATAAAAATCTTCTGTTTGAACTTTACCAGAACGGATCGCTCTGTTGTAAACAACACGGCTAAACAGACTGATAAGCATCTGGTTAAAGTCAAACGCCAATAAATTTTTCTTATTTAAATATTGCACTGGCCCCGTAAGTTTCAATGAAACTTGGCTAAACTTAACCTGATTACCAATTTCGCCTCTGCCTAAATCCTGTTCCCAGGTGGCATTAAAGGAAAGATGGATTGCTACAAATTTAGGCACATACAAACCCTTCCCTAATACAATTCCCCCGCGCTCTCTAACTTTCTTAGTGCCAGTAGCAAAGCAAAGTTGCCATTTACCAAGAAGAGACTTAAACGGATAAGTCAATCGTTGCTGCTTGGCAGCTTTTTCTGCTTGTAGCAAGGCCTTTACTAATATTTCAGCACTAGGGCGTGTGCCTTTTTGTCCTCGATACGCAGCCGCAGCCTCGGATAGCACGGTAACAAAGTCAGATGTCGCTGTAGATGTCAGATCAGCCGTCATGAAGGCACTCTGGATTTAACTATTTCTTTGCTTTTCTGATAGATTGTAGCGTTCATTCGTTTATTTATTGTTAACGACTCGTTGTTGATATTCCTGTTCAGTTATCATATCGAGAGTATTCTCTAAACAATCTACAAATACGATACCATCAAGATGATCGTATTCGTGTTGAAAAATCCGAGCGATAAAATCGGTTAGTTCTTGCTTTTGTAAGTTGCCTTGACAGTCAGTGTATTCTACTTCAATAGCTTTATACCGAGGAACTAAACCTCTAATTCCTGGAATACTTAAACAACCTTCCCAATCTTTGACAACTTCAGTTGAATGAGCAATGATTTTGGGATTAATCATGGCAGTCGGTTCCATTTCTGGGGCGTTGGGATACCTGGCATTAGGGCGGGAAGCCACAATAAATAAACGATAGGATTGTGCTACTTGAGGCGCAGCAATTCCTACGCCGTTAGCCTTGGCAACTGTAGCGATTAAGTCTTCTATTAATTTTTGGATATGCTCATCTTGAATATTCTCAACCCAAGCAGCTTTTTGGCGCAATGTTGGATTGCCTAATTGGATTATTGGCACTAATTCAGTCATGATAAAACTCTTTTTGGGAATAGGGAATGGGGAGTATGCCAGTTGTCTTTCAAATAAATAATGACAAATGACAAATAACAAATATTATCCTTCACGTCTTACGGGCAAAGGAGCAGGTTGTACTCCTACTTGGACAATTTGCCCATTGCGTTCTACTTCTATTGGTAATTTAGTACCGATTTTGCTCTTTTCTACTAGCTTTTGTACTTCTTCAATTTTAGTAACAGGCTGGCTATTAATGCTTTTAATCACATCACCGACTCGTAGCCCAGCCACAGATGCAGGAGATCGCGGTACAATCTCAACCAGCAAAACGCCATCATCTGCTTGTAGATTTAAGCGATCGCCTGCTCTATTTCTGATTCTTTCTTTAATTTCTGGTGTCAATGTCACCATCTGAACACCCAAATAAGGATGATCCACCTTGCCTGTAGCAATTAATTCTTGAGCAATCCTTTGTACGGTATTAATGGGAATAGCAAACCCCAAACCTTGAGCGCCTCGAATAATAGCTGTATTCATCCCAATCACTTGACCACGAGCATTGAGCAATGGGCCACCGGAATTTCCAGGGTTAATCGCTGCATCCGTTTGGATGTAATCAACCCGCTTGTCACTAGCACCGATGTCGCTACTAGAACGACCTGTAGCACTAATAATCCCAGAAGTAACGGTATTATTCAAGCCTAATGGATTACCGATGGCAACTACAGCCTCTCCTGGCTGCAAAGCATCGGAGTTACCCACAGATAGAGTTGGCAGATTATTCGCATCAATTTTGATCGCCGCCACATCAGTTACCGGATCTTCACCCAGAACTTTACCATCAAAAGTCCGGCCATCTTTGAGTGTGACAGTAACTCTATCAGCACCATCTACCACATGGGAATTGGTCAAAATTTGACCAGAGGAGTTAATGATAAATCCAGAGCCACTACCCCGCTCTACCCGTTGTCTAGGCCGTGGGGCTGAATCTCCAAAAAACCGTCGGAAAAATGGATCGTTAAATTCGTTTGGTACACGCGAAGTAATTGTTCGGGAAGAATCAATCCGAACTACCGCAGGCCCCACCTGTTGCACTACTTTCACTACAAAATTAGGATCTCCAGAGGAAGAGAAAATCGGTGGGGGGACAATTACCGGGTTCGATTCTATTGTCTTTTGAGCTTGCCTATCGCTTTGTTGAGCCTCAAAGGTCTTAGCAGGTAGAAGAGAGCAGCTCCCCAGGAACACCACTGCTACCCCGTATGAGAGCATCCCCAGAATATTATCTGCTCCCCATCTGTGGGGCAAATCCTTAATATTAATCTTTTTAGGCGCTGAGTGATGATTTGTTGTCTTCATGTGTCGTTGCTTCTCCGTGTCAGTCGGTGGGTGTTAGGATCTTTCCTACCGGGTATGTCCCAAAATGATTACAACTTAAAAGTTTATTCTAGGTCTAGCGTGTCTCAATGCTAAATTAGTGCTTTCTCTTCTATTGTGACGATTAGCAGCAAAGCTGGTGGATAATGGAAATTCCCATAGAAAGTCTGTGGAGTCAGGTACTAGAGCGTCTACAGCTTGAACTATCCCGACCTACCTTTGAAACTTGGATCAAAACTGCTAGTGCGGAGCGATTAGAAAATAATTGCTTGGTTATCCGCGCTCCTAACCCATTCGCTCGTAACTGGCTACAGAAGTATTACATTAATACTATTGCTCATGTAGTACAAGATATTCTTGGTCATCCTGTGGGAATTTACATTACCGTTGCTCAAGGTGATGAAGTTTCTCATTTTAGTGAACGAGAGGTTTCTTGGGAATCACCGAATTCCAGCAGTATTTCTGAGCCTATTCCTAATCGCAATCATAAAACTACTGAATTAAATTCTAAATATGTATTTTCACGATTTGTAGTTGGTGCTAATAATCGTATGGCTCATGCTGCTTCTTTAGCAGTTGCAGAATCTCCAGGTAAAGAGTTTAATCCTTTGTTTTTGTGCGGTGGTGTAGGCTTGGGTAAAACTCATTTGATGCAAGCTATTGGTCATTATCGCTGGGAAATTTGTCCTGATTGTAAAATATTTTATGTTTCTACTGAGCAGTTTACTAATGATTTAATTACAGCGATTCGTAAGGATAGTATGCAGAGTTTCCGAGAGCATTACCGAGCCGCTGATCTTTTATTAGTTGATGATATTCAGTTTCTTGAGGGTAAAGAATATACCCAAGAGGAATTTTTTTATACTTTTAATACTTTACATGAAGCTGGGAAACAAGTTGTCATTGCTTCCGACCGTCCTCCTAACCAGATTCCTAGCTTGCAAGAACGTCTTTGTTCTCGGTTTTCTATGGGGTTAATCGCGGATATCCAAAAGCCGGATTTAGAAACGAGAATGGCAATTTTGCAAAAAAAAGCCGAGGATGAAAATATTAGTCTTCCCCGCGATGTGATTGAGTATATCGCTTCTAACTATACTTCTAATATTCGAGAATTAGAAGGAGCTTTAATTCGGGCGGTGGCTTATATTTCTATTTGGGACTTGCCGATGACGGTGGAAAATATCACACCGGTTTTAGAACCGCCTAACGAAAAAATGGCAGCTACCCCAGAAGCAATTTTAAAGGTGGTGGCGGATAATTTTGATGTTTCAATAGACGACCTCAAAAGTAACTCACGGCGAAGAGAGATTAGCTGGGCGCGTCAATTAGGAATGTATCTCATGCGCCAACATACGTCCCTGAGTTTGCCGAGAATTGGGGAGGAGTTTGGTGGTAAAGACCATACAACGGTAATCTATAGTTGCGATAAAATTACTCAACTTCACCAGAGCGATCGCACTTTAGCACAAACAATCCGCCAACTGAGCGATCGCATCAATATGACTAGCCGTTCTCAAAAACCATCCTGATGATGTATTTTAAGTTTTCCACAACTAGCACCGTGAATATTAGTCTTAACAACCGAATAATTAGTCGAGAATATTAAGTAATGGATAAAAATTGATTAAATTCAACTTAAATTGTGGAAAAATCTGATTTTTTGTGGAAAAAACTGGGGGAAAGTTGATATTTTGCCGATAAAACTTAATTAAGTATAATTACCTTGTGGAAAATTAACTGGCTTTTTCCACAAGTTTTCCACAGATGTAAACTAGTTTTATTAATAATTTTTTCCTCCTGCCACTTGCCTTTTGCCTTCTGGCTTTTTTTGTAACTTAATAGTAAAAGTGCTACCTTTGCCAAATTCACTCTGTACATCTATACTGCCGTGGTGTGCCAAAACAATTGCCTGTGCGATCGCTAATCCTAATCCAGAACCGCCAGTGCTACGGGAGCGATCGCTATTCACTCGATAGAAGCGGTCAAAAATCCGAGTTAACTCTGGCTGGGGAATACCAATGCCTGTATCTTGCACCTGAATCACAGCATAATAGTCACTACGGTCTAAGTAAAGGGTTACTTTTCCTGTTTGTGGTGTGTATTGAATTGCATTGATAATTAAGTTAGAAAATAAGCGATAAAGCTGATCTGCATTACCAATGACATTCAAAGGAGTTGACATCCGTACAGAAGATGTCAGTGTTACACCTGCTGCGATCGCTAAGGCAGCAAATTCCTCTATTAAGTCATTAACAATATCATCCAAGCAACAAATTTCCCGTTGCATTGGCACAGATTGACGATCCAAGCGAGTCAGCAACAGTAAATCTGTAACTAGAGTTGTGAGTCGCTGATTCTGGCGGTATAGGGTTTGTAGAATGTCCCGCGCTTCTGTTTCATCTAATTGAGACATCATGAGTGCGGATTCTACTGTCGCTTGTGTTGCTGCTAAAGGTGTCCGCAATTCGTGGGCGGCATCTGCTGTGAATTGTTGGACTTGTTTATATGAGCGATAAATCGGCTGCATTGCCAATCCTGCTAACCACCAACTAGCAACACCAACTAAACCCATTACGATTGGTAGTCCCAATGCTAAAGTGAGTTTTACCGCAGTGAGATAACTATTAAAGTCCGCAAGACTTCGCCCTACTTGGATGTAACCCCAATCGAGATTTTCTTGGGTGTGCAGCACAAAGGAAATTTGATGATAAAAGTTGCCTTTGCTATCTTTAATGGTTTGCCAAAGTTCCTTGTTAAAAACTATAGGTAATTCGTCTGGATAAGTTCCTGCGATCGCAATTAAGCTTCCTGAATTATCGAAAAAACGAACATAATAATTGCTTTGATTGATAGCGCTTAAAATATGGCGTTTGGAAATTGATTGTTCTTGAATACAACTTTTTCCAACTACACAAATATTAGGTAAAAGTTGCTGTATTACTGGTTCCAATTGACCAGGTTTTTGTAATTTTAACTCAATAGTATCGTGTAAGGTTCCTGCCACAGATTCCAGTTCTCGGTCTAATGTCATCCAATGGGCATGGGAAATTGCTCTGTAGATGCCAAATCCGCACAAACTTAAAATCAAAGCCATGACAAGCGCATACCACAGCGCTAAACGTAGGCGGGTTTGCTGAAATAGTTTATTCTGATTCATAAAAAAACTATCAACATATAAATTTGGTCGTAGCAACTACCAGCCACCAAACATTTCAGTGCAGTACATTACTAGTTCGAGCATCGGTATTGTATTCTAAGCTATCCACCGTTAATAAATTTAGACTTTAAGGTGTATTGTGAATGCAGATTAGTATATTATTTCATTATAAACCTGCATAAAAAATTCTCTATGAAGCTAGTTGAAATTCGCCTAACAAATGAAAATGAACACCCAGACTATCAAAACCGCACTGTATTACTGAAACCAGATGATTTATCTCCCTATGCTGCCTATCTTACGCTTAAAGGATTATTTGGAGAACCTAATAGGCACTCTATTGATAATAAGTCGCAATGGTCATATGAATTGAAAGTTCCTAATGCAATATTAGATGTATATGATTGGAAAATAGAAAGTTGGAGCGTGGGTGTCTATGCAGATTCAGGTGACGAATTAGAAGCCAAGAAAATAGGTCAAGAATTTGTAGAGCTACTCCAGAAACAAGCTCAAAAATATAACTCGCAAATCAAAAGTGCGGCTATAAACACAGAAAACTTTATTCTACAGAACCCATTTGCGCTTTATTATCAAAGTGCCAGTAACCTCATGGAGCATCTTAAAAAAATAAATTCAAACTCTTTAAAATCTGACATTATTTCTAACATAATGTCAAAGGATATTTGTCGAGCAGCCTTTTTCTTGTTTATGGCATCATTTGAAGGGTTGTTGAACTTAATCTACGAGCTATATCTGAAACCTGAATTACGAGATGAAAGAATTTATGATAGGCTTTCAAGAGAACAAATTGATATTAAGTTGAAACTTGCCCCTCTATATTGTAGTTGCTTTAAAGATGAATTAATTGATGGCGAAAGTGAGGAATTTAAAAATTTTCACTCTATTATTAATCTTAGAAATGATTTCATACACGCCAATCTAACTAAGGCGATGAAAACACCAGTGATATTTGAAGATGGCTGTATGTTTATACTTTCTGTGAGTATGCGAGATAAGCTGGGTTTACCAAAAAACATTAGCGAGTTACGAATACAAGATTTACTAATAGTAGAGCAGAGTATTGATAACATGATTAATATTTTGATTAAGGCAATGAAACCTAGGTATAAAAAAGAATTTAAGTCAGTAATGGAGATAAATTTCATACATATTGAAAAGGAGGATGGCGAATTGATCGTTATTGGTGGTGAAGAATGATTGCTTATCAACGCCTCAACTCAGTCATTATAATAAAAAACAATTAATAGAGACTTTCATCGGTAAGATTCAAACGATATCCCATCCCATGCAAGGTTTCAATTATATTTTCGCAACGACTATTAGCTAGTTTGCGCCGTAGCAAACGCATTTGTGCTGCTACCACATTACTCACTGGTTCTGCACTGACTTCCCATAGCTGATTGCGAATTTGTTCTGTAGTAACAATTTGGTTTGGGTGCTTCATCAAATATTCTAGTAGCTGGAATTCTTTATTTGTTAGAGGAATTTCCTGTTTATTTCCCGCAGCATTCTGACTAACAACTAAATTATTACCATAATCTAAAGTTAGATTGCCAACAGTTAATTCTTGTGGCTGAAATTGGGGCGATCGCCTTTGTAATGCGCGTAATCTCGCTAATAATTCTGCCATCCCAAATGGCTTTACTAAATAGTCATCTGCGCCAGCATCCAGCCCAGCCACTTTATCTTCCATGCTATCTTTAGCTGTCAGCATTAACACAGGCAGAGGATTTTTATGGGAGCGTAACTGTTTGCACAATTCTAATCCTGATATTCCTGGTAGCATCCAATCAAAAATAGCTAGTGTATATTGTGTCCAGCTATTTTCTAAATATGCCCAGGCATCATTACCATTTACTACCCAATCGACTAAATACTTGTGTTGGGTAAGAGTTCGCTTAATGGCATCACCTAAATCTGTTTCATCTTCTACTAATAGCACTCGCATAAATTTCACTCGTCATACTAATTCGTAATTCAGTAAGTCGGCACTAATATTTCAAGCTATTTTGATAAATTTAAATGTAAAGTGTGTTGTCGCGGAGCGCAACGCACCTTGAATTGTTGACGCTGCATTAACCTACAGCATAACACACCCTACTAGTTACCGATTAAAATTAAAACGCCCGTCTACTTTTTTACCTTGAATATCTGCATTAACTTTCACCTGATACTGACCATTAATTTTTTCTTTTAATAAACCTGCGTAATGTTTACCTTTTGCATCATAAGTAAAAGGAACTGTCTTTTGTGTTCCATCAGGTAACTGAATTTGAGCCGTAACTTTGGCATTAGGTATTGCCTCGTGATTGTCTCCTCTTTGCAAATATAAATCTAGATGAGTTCCATTAGCCTCTTTGACTGGGACAAATTCTAAATGGTAAGCTCCTGTCTCGACAATTTGACCTCCATGAGATTTGCCATGCTGTCCCTCTGCTTTAAGAATAGATGAAGCTGAAGGCTGAGGATTTGAGCTATAAGCTGGAATATTTTCTGTATTAGCTGCTGGATTGCTGTTACTACAAGCTGCCAATAAAACTATTCCTGCACTTGCAATAAGAATCAAACCAGATTTTATTGATTTCATTAGTTTACTCCTAAAAGTTATTCTTAATTGAATCCAAACTTCTAATTTTTAGAATTGATTACCAATCAAAAGCTGTTCCAACATTGCTGCTATGCTCTCCATCTGATAGAGTTTGTTTAGGCATCAATAATTTCCCGAACTGGGCATACAATGCGGGTAATACTAATAATGTTAAAGCTGTAGAAGTAAATAAGCCTCCTAATACCACTATGGCAAGTGGTTGCAATATTTCTTTCCCTGCGTCTGTGCCAATTACTAAGGGGATCATGCCTAAAGCTGAAGTTAAAGCTGTCATCAAAATGGCAACCAAGCGTTCCATTGAACCCTCAAAAATAACTTTTTTTAGAGGCATTCCCTGGGTCAATTTACTGTTGTAGTTGTCTACTAGCAGCAGTCCGTTGCGCGTTGCTACGCCAAATAGGGTAATAAATCCTACCAAGGAAGCGACAGAGATAATCCCACCTCCCAAAGCAATGGAAAATATACCCCCTACCAACGCCAGAGGTAGGTTAATCATAATCATCAGCATGGCAGCAACAGATTTTACTGCGAAGTACATTAAGACTGCAATGACGACAATTGCCAGTCCTCCAAATACCAGCAAGTTTTGAGTAGCTCGTTGCTCTGATTCAAACTGACCGCCGTATTGAATAAAATAGCCTGTGGGTAATTGGATTGCTTGACTAACTTTAGTTTGAATTTCTTCTACCGCCGAACCCAAATCTCGACCGGAGACATTAGCAGAAACGACAATCAAGCGTGAGACATTTTCCCGATTAATTGTGTTGGGGCCAGTTCCATAATCAATGCTGGCGAGTTGCGCTAATGGAATTTTTTGCCCTGTGGGGGTATCTACTAATAAGTTGCGGATTACATCTAAGTTGTTGCGAGATTCTAGCTGCAACCAAACTACAAGGTCAAATAATTGTTGCCCTTCGAGTACCTGAGAGACAACTCGCCCATTGAGTGCGGTTTCTAGCATTTCAGTGAGCTGACCTACAGTTAAACCATAACGTGCTGCGGCTTCCCGATTGAATTGAATTTGCACCTGTTTAATGGGGACTTGGGGTTCGAGTTGTAAGTCCACGATTCCTGAAATTCCAGTCATTGCAGATTGAACTTCAGATCCAATGTGGCGCAACTCTGCTAAATCAGGGCCGAAAATTTTAACTGCGATCGCACTTCTTACCCCTGATAATACCTCATCCATGCGGTGCGAGATAAATCCGCCAATATTGGAAGCAACTCCAGGTATCTTACCAAACTCCTGCCGCAGCTTTTCAATACTCCCTTGCCGATCTTTTAATCCTTCTGCACTCAATTCCACATCTAAATGTCCCAAATTCACCCCCCCAGCATCTGCATC
This sequence comes from Nostoc flagelliforme FACHB-838, assembly GCF_014698065.1. GTDB lineage: Bacteria > Cyanobacteriota > Cyanobacteriia > Cyanobacteriales > Nostocaceae > Nostoc > Nostoc flagelliforme_B. The sequence goes on along the minus strand of NZ_JACJSI010000048.1, from coordinate 37,808 downwards.
ACCAGCCGCGCGTCCGGCTCGTAACTGCACTGTCTTAAATCGCTTGTCGTCTTTAAGCGCATCTTCCAACGCAAATCCGACTTGGTTTGTCGCCTCCAGAGAACTCCCTGGATAAAGCAAAACTGTGTTCACTAAGGATGGTTCTTGAAACTCTGGCAAAAATACCCTTCCCAAACTCGGTAAAATTACCAAAGAAGCTACTAAGGATGCACCCGCCACTGCCAAAATAATTGTCGGGAAACGGATGGAAAAATTGACCAGAGGTCGATAAATTCGTTGTGATAAAGCACTTATCCAGGTATCATCGGCTGGTAATTGTCGATTTGCTAGCAAAATCGCACAAAGTGCTGGAGATAAAGTCATTGCCACTAAGGTAGAAGCAAAAATTGATACCAAGTAGGCAACACCCATTGGCGCAAATATCCGACCTTCTACACCTGTAAGGGTGAAAATTGGGGCAAAGACAACGCCAATAATTATCGTTGAAAAAATAACACTGACTCTAACTTCTACAGAAGTATCATAAACGACCTTAAATGGATGCACTGGATTGCTTGCTACTTGGTTCTTGCGTAGACCACGGTAACAGTTTTCCATGTCTACAATTGAGTCATCCACTACTGAACCAATAGCAACAGCTAATCCTCCCAGTGTCATCGTGTTGATACCTTGGCCAAATAAGCCCAGAATCATCATGCCAATCAGAACTGATAAGGGAATAGCGCTGAGGGTAATAATCGCAGTGCGCCAGTTCATTAAAAACATCAACAAGATGATGGAAACGATGATAATGCCATCGCGTAGAGAACTGGTAACGTTTTCAATCGCAGCTTCAATAAAGTTTTCTTGGCGGAAAGTTTCTGTGAGTTTGACATCTTGGGGTAAGCCAGCTTTAATTTCTGCGATCGCCTTTTCAACTGCTTTAGTAACTGTGGGAGTATCATTTTGTGGCTGCTTGTTGACCATCACCACAATTGCTGGTTGACCATTCAAACTGCCATCGCCACGTTTTAAGCCGGCTCCAATGCTAACATCTGCCACATCTTGCAGTAGTATAGGTGTTCCGTTCCGTGCCGTTATTGCAGATTTACCCAGTTGCTCAATTGACTCGATGCGCCCTAAGCCGCGAATAATTAACTCTTGGTCTGGATTGACCAAAAAGCCACCCGCAGCATTGACGTTAGCTCCTCTAGCCGCAGCTGTGACTTCATCTAAGGTGACATTGAAAGCCTTTAATTTTGCTGGATTCACCAATATCTGATACTGACGAACATCACCACCATAAACAATTACTTGAGAAATCCCCGGTACAGCTAGCAATCTATTGGTAACATCCCTGTCAATTAAGCGCCGCACTTCCATAAGTGGGGTTGTTTCAGCAGTGAAGGCGTACTGTAGAACTGTGCCAATGGGGGAAGAAATGGGTGAAATTTGCGGATTTTCCACGCCCTCTGGTAATTTTTGCAGTACCTGCTGTAATCGTTCTGTTACTAGTTGACGGGCTTGATAAACATCAGTCCCCCATTTAAAGATGACTTTGACAACGGAAATGCTGACAGCAGAGGAAGAACGTACTGTTTCTACCCCTGGTGTACCATTCACCGCGCTTTCAATTGGTAAGGTAATTAGTGTTTCAACTTCTTCTGGTGCTAGTCCTGGGGCTTCAGTTTGAATTTCAACTTGGGGCGGGGCGAAGTCAGGGAATACATCTAGGGGCATTTGGGTGAGGTTATATGTACCCCAAATTGTGACTACTATTGCGAGTAGCACGACTATCCAGCGTTGAATAATTGACCACTTGAGGATGGCATTGAGCATATTTGATTTAAATGCAAAGGGACGCAAAGGGAAGCGCAGAGGTACGCGGAGGTTTATTGAGGGGGGGCTGAGGATTGGGAGTTGCGATCGATTATTGGTGTTTCTGGTTTTAGGCGGGATTGAATGCGGCGGTTAGCCCAGTAAGTACCGCCGATAAAGCCTACAATGCTTAATACAGTTCCTCCTCCAAGTCCAACCCACCAAGGAAGTGAGGAATTAGCAGTTACTTCTTTCTCCCCTGCTCCCTGCCCCCTGCCCCCTGCTCCCTGCTCCCCCGCCCCCTGCTCCCTGCCCCCCTTCTCCTCTACTTTCCCCCCGCCTCGCAGAGATTGGGCGTAAAGTTGCGGTGCGCGTTGGGTGACAATCATATCTCCCTCAAATAAACCTGTTTTGACCTCAACCATGTCTCCAGAGGTTTGACCTAAGCTAACTTCAACTGGTTGATAAGCATTGCCATTTTGGATGTAGACAACTTTTTTATTATTAGCTTCTACCACAGCCGCATTCTTAATCGCCAAGATAGCTGAGGAGGTTTGGTTTGTCAAAACTTCCAAGTCTGCAAACATCCCTGGTTTGAGTACACCACTAGGGTTATTGATTTCGGCTTTTACAGGTACAACCTGCGTTTCACCTGTTACTACAGAATTAATTACCGCAATTCGTCCTGTGAAAGTACGATTCGGGACAGAAGCAACTCTAACCCTAACTTGTTGTCCTGTTTTAAATTTGTCTAAATCTTTTTCATATATATTCGCTGTGGCAAAAACCTGATTGTCATTAACAATCGTCATCAGCTTACCGCCTGCATCCTCAAAGGTTTGACCGAGACTAACTTCTCTATCTGCAACCTTTCCAGAAATGGGAGATGTTACTGTCACAAGTCCTTTGGCATTGCCACGGATTCCTAGTTGTTGCAGCCGAGTTTCATACGTGCTGTTACTGAGATTAATCCGGGATTTTGCTACGTCAACAAATGCCTGAGCGCGTCTAAGTTGATTTTCAGCCTCAATAACCTCTCTGCGGCTATTCGCTTTGGTAAGTTCAGCTTTAGCTTGTGCCAATTGAGTTTGAGATTCGAGAGCATTACGCCGTGGTAAAGCACCTTCAGCAACTAATTGTTGATCTTTATCATACTTTTCTTGGGAAAATGCCACTTGACTTTGGGCTTGGGCGATCTCTGCTGTGGTAATTTGTTGATAGCGATCGCGGTTTTGTTGCGCTAATTTTAAATCAGCTAAGGCTTGTTGCAAATCAGCCTGTCCTTGAGCCAGTTTTTCTTGGGAGTTAACCCGCAATTCTACCAAATCAGGGCTAGATAGTATAGCGACGGGTTGACCTTGTTTAACTAATGCACCAGGTTCTACTAATAACTCAACCACCTTCGCGCCTGCAATTGGTGTGGTTACTTCTACTTGTTTGTTAGGTAGAGTTTCAATCTGTCCTGTGGTTTTTATACCCACAGCTAAACGCTGGCTTTTTACTGGCTCAATTTTTATTCCCAGGCGTTGGGCAGTTTGACTGTCAACTTGAATAGAGCTAGTTGCTGGGGTAGTTTCACTTTCTTGGTGAAATTCATCTCCGTGTCCGGCGTGGGCTAAAACTGCTACTGGGCTTGCCAATAATAGCAAGCTGACAAGTCTACCAGAAACACAACGAATGGTTAGAATTGGTTGGAAACGCAGAGAGTTGGGCATCGCTATCAGAAATCCTGAAGTATGGGTGCAAAGAAATTGCGATCGTAATTTTTGATAAACAAAGCTAGCTTTGTTTTGGGGGATTTTTCTGCACCTTATACCCAGTCTTTCATCTCAAAATGAAATTGGCATGAAATTGAGGACTGATATGAAAATGTTGGGTTATAAACCAATACGGTTCAGTTAAGGCTAGCAAGCTGATGATTGATATGAAATTTTGTAACTTCTACTCGTTGTCCAGTCCCTCTGTGTTGCGGTTTTTTAGAACGAAATTTTGATACAGGTTTTTTCACAACTCTAGGATTAATACGGTGAACACGTTCAGGTGAGGGTGAAAGCGATGAACAGATTATAACAAGCGAAACAGAAATACTTTCGGATGAACAGATTGAGCAACTTGTGGACGAGGAAATGGCGCGATCGCTCAACGCCTTTCAACAGTTGCTAGACACCATTGAACACAAGCGAAGGCACCGAATTTGGATGTGTATCGCTTCAATGGTCAATTGCCCCTAACGCTTTAAGAGTCGTTCTTTGAGCCACTGTCAACCCTGTTGTGCCTTGAATGTTCATGCCTTCATACAGGCGATTGACCATCAACGTGTTAATACAGCATCCTGTTTGCACATCCCAAAGCTTGATGGTGCGATCGTCGCTACCACTGAATAGGATTTGACCGTTAGAGCTAAAGATGACTGACCGAACCCAACCGCTATGTTCATCCAGGATGTGGAGACAATGCCCCGTTTGCAGATCCCATAGTCGAATGGTTTGATCTACACCGCCACTTGCCAGGGTATTACCTTGAGGACTTATGGCAACCGTCCAGACGGCTCCTGTATGCCCCTGCAAAACATAAAGACATTCTCCAGTTTGCAGATCCCATAATCGAATGGTTTGGTCGTGACTGCCGCTTACCAGTCGGTGACTACTGGGATGAAATGCTAGTGCGAAAACTGCGCCCGTATGTCCCTGCAAAACCTTCAAACATTCTCCAGTTTGCACATCCCACAAGCGAATGGTGAAATCAAAACTGCCACTCGCTAACCATTGACCGCTTGGGTCAAACGCGATCGCGCGAATAGCGCTCTGGTGTCCGCGTAACACATGCAAGCAGTGATGCGTTTGCACATCCCAAAGTCGCACGGTGCAATCATAACTACTGCTTGCCAAAATTTGTCCCGTCGGGCTAAACAAAACTGTCCAGATGGATGCGTTGTGCGCTGACCATTGAGCAAGGTGCCCAGTTTGGATATTCCATAAAGTGATCGATTCATCATGTCGATTAATCGCCAGCGTTTGACCGTCGGGACTAAAGCTGACGTTGCTGAATGATGACAGCCGACGGGTTGGGCTGGAAAACGTTTTGTAGGGCTGAAGTTGTGGCAGATTGCTATCCAGTTGCAAACGCCACACCTGAATTGTTTCATTCTGACCACTACTAGCAAGCATCTGACCATCTGCACTGAGACACAGGGAGTGAACCCCACCCGTATATCCACGCAACGTTTTCAAGTTTCGTCCGCTCTGCAAATTCCACAGCCGCACCGTCTGGTCTTCTCCTGTGCTGACCAACAATTGACTGTCGGCACTGATAGCAAGCCCATAAACATCGTGGGTATGACCCTCAAGTACATGAATGGATTGCCCGTCTTGCACATTCCACAGGCGCAGAGTGCCATCGCGACCACCGCTGACTAAGAGACGACCATCCGGGCTAAAGGCGATGCCCCAAACAAAATCGGCATGTCCATGCAGTAACTTGGCACTAGAATTTATGGAATGGGGTTTTGGATGTCGATCATGGGACAGATAATTGCTCCACAATCGAATCGACCCATCCCGGCATCCGCTGGCGAGCAGTTGACCATCGGGACTGTATCGCATACACCGAACCCCGCTGGTATGCCCCTGTAAGACACTCAGGCAGTTGCCATTGCTCACATCCCAGATCCGAATGGTTGTATCATTACTGCTACTGGCTAAGGTTTGCTGGTCAGGCGCGAAGTGGACGGCGTAAACACTTTGGGTATGCCCTTTCAAAACACGGAGACACTGCCCTTGCAAATTCCATACGCGCACCGTTTTGTCGTCGCTGCAACTCGCTAATTGCTGGCCATCGGCACTAAAACTCACTGACCAAACACAACCTTTATGTTCTGTTAGCACCTGCAAGCAGCTTCCATTCTGGATATCCCACAAGCGTACCGAACCATCACTACTGCTGCTCGCTAATGTCTTGCCATCGGGACTAAAGGCAACCGACCAAACCCAGCCTTTGTGCCCTGAAAAGATGCCCAGAAGTTGGGCTGTACTAATGTTCCAGATATAAATGTTGCCATTGGAATCGCCAACGGCAATGGTCTGTCCGTCCGGGCTCAGGTCGATCGACCTCGCAACATTGAGGGTTTCTGAAAAGATAGATTTCGCTAAGTCAGCATTCTGAAAATTGACTCCTGTTAAATCGACCTGCCGTAAGTCGGCTTGCTGCACCAAAAGACCAGAAAAATCCCAGCCGCGTAAGTCTACTTGAAGCTTTACCAGTAGGTTAATCAGGTTGCCTGCTAGGTATCCTGGTTTCTTTCCCTGTTGCGTTAATAAGTGCCTTGCTTGCGCCTCGATCGCCGCTACACTGCCAAAACAAGACAGCAGTCGTTCTATCACAGGTTGCACAATTAAGCGCGTCTGAATCTCTCGAATGTAATCTTTTGCTTGTACTTGCACTAAGGGATGCGTTTGCCAAACGTTAAGCTTCTGTGTCTCAAATTCCATGCAAATCTGCTGCACGAATCGCTCTGTGACATATTCCATCACCACAGGTTGCAAGAAGAATAATCCATCAGTTTTTTCAATGAGTGATCGCCTCAGTAGTGAGTTGATCGAATTAGGTACACTTTGTTGAGCAGCAGAATCGACCACGTTCTCTCGAATGTTTGAAATCGAGACTGGCTCCCGATGAATTGCAAACCAAAACAGTGTTTTCTGTTCGGATTCACAGAGGCGATCAAACTGACGGTCTAGCAAATCGCGGATGTCTTCAAAAACTGCCAATCCTTGATTGAGATAGGGCAACACCTCGGTAATGCTGCCGTTAAATAAATCTTGAATTGCGGCTGCCAACAGTTTCAATGCCAAAGGATTGCCGCCGTAGTGATGGATCAAAGTCTGCCATTCGGCTTCTGAACCTGTAAACGCTCCTTTTTGCCGAAAGATAGCGCGTCCATCAGCAGGTGTTAGTCCACTCAAGGTCAGCGATCGCACTAGCGCCTGTGCGCCTTCCATCAGTGCCATTTCGCGTGGTTTTTCTCGACTAGTGAGCAACAAACAGCTTTGGTGGGATGCTTCGCCAATGGCTCTGAGCAATTGTCCGTAACCTTCGTAGCCCGAGAGCCATTGTCCCATCGGCTCACGCTGCAAAATGGTCTCAGCATTATCGAGTAGCAATAAACATCGACGCGACCGCAGATATTGCATCAGTTTAGATATCTGTTGATCGAGCGTGGTAGGAATAATGGGATCTTCCTTAAAAAGCGGCATGAGAAACTTCAGCAGACTCGACAGGAGTTCATCTAGTGGTAGTGCATTAGCCAGGGAGCGCCATACGACAATCTCAAATTCTGTTTGCATTTGCAACGCAGCCTTGACGGAAATTGTACTTTTGCCAATGCCGCCAATGCCCAATACTCCAACCAGACGACAGCGCTCAGATACAATCCACTGCCACAGTTGTGTCAGTTCTACCTCACGCCCATAAAATGCTGAGGCATCAATTGCCGTATCCCAGTCCTGTTGGGGATTTGTCCAGTGGCTCAGAGTCTCTTGAGATGAGGCAGGGGATGTCAGGTCTGCCTGCGTCAATTCCAGCCCAAACGCCCGGAAGAGATACTCTAATGACTGGCGATCGACCCCCAGTTCGCGCTTGAAAATGCGAGCAAGGGTATTTAGGGAGAGCCCGGTGCGATTGCTGAGATCTTCCTGGCTGAAACGCTTACCCCAGGTTTCGTCGGATTCCGCCTGCTGCTTTGCCGTCTGAAACTTTTGCCACCCTTGAGGCGATAGGATGGCTCCTCGCACTCGAAAAGAAGTAGAGCGACCTCGTCTAGTTTTTGATGAGTTGGAATCCATAGATCAGCCGATTGTGCAAAGGACAGAGCGAATCTTTTCTTAGGATATTAGGGGCGTTTCTTTAATCAAGGGCTGACGGGGAGTTTTAGCAACACAAATTGACAAGCAAATGATTCGATTTTGGTTAGAGTATACCAGATTTAATTGCTCCTGGCTTATTTTCTGCGGTCTTCTTCAACCACAGAACGATTAAATCACGTTTTAACTCAAAGAACTTGAGTGGTCTAAATTGAGTGATCGCACAAGAATGAAGTTAATCGAGGTGGGCAGCAAGCTCCACTAACCTAAAGGAGAACAAGATGAGTAGCAATCACGTAAACAGTCAAAACATGAAGTACACCAAAGCTAAATTCAGTTGAATGCTGAAAATAACTCACGCATTAATCGGAGCAATCTCATGACCCAATCTTTCTGGCTGTTTGGCTCTCGCCTGGATATCATTGCAGACCACACTACAACCGAAGGTAAATACGATCTGATCGAAGGTTATTTCCCACCTGGTACACAAACACCTCTCCATCGCCACACACGCTACTCTGAACAACTGTATGTGCTAGAAGGAGAGTTCACGGTCTGGGCAGGTGAAAACAAGGCTGTGCTGAAAGCTGGCGAAACCTTCCTAATTCCCCCTAGTACAGCCCATGTGATCGGCGTTTTGAGCGACAACCCAGCACGCGGGTTGATGGTTGCTTCTCCTAGTGCCTTTGCACGACTAATTGCAGAGGTGGGAACGCAGAACGAAAACGAAATACCAGATATGGAGTTAGCTCAACGTATTTCTGCTGAAATTGGCGACGAGATTTTGGGATCACCTGATAATCTACCAAGCAAATGAGGCAGCGAGAAAAATAAAATTTCCAAGGAGAACTAAATATGGTGCAATTAGTAGAAACAACAAAACCGCTTAATTTCCTTGCTATCGGTTATCAACTTGCCGAGGAATTTGCCAAAACAGCCGCAGAGCGCGATCAGCTTCGCTACGCCGAAGGCGATCGCAATGGTGGCAGCCGTCCTATCCATGAAATTGAGCAGTTGCGTCAAAGCGGTTTACTCAATCTGGTGATTCCTACCATTTATGGGGGATTGGGGGAAACTTCCTGGGTCAAAATCTTTGGGTTAATCCGCGAGTTCGCCAAAGCTGATGGCTCTATCGGTCAACTGTTTGGCAATCATACCTCGATTGTCAGCTCACTCTCAACCAGCAATCCAACACAAGTAGAACAACTCTACACTCTACTTAGATACAGTGCAGCACAACTGGTTTTGGGCAAATGCAGCCAATGCCCTTGATCCAAGATTGGTGGCAACTCCGACTAAACATGGCTGGCAGTTCGATGGCATCAAGCGATTTGCTACAGGAGCAAGCCTGTCAGACAGGATGATTGTCAGTGCCTTAAGTGCTGATTATAGACAGCCCGTAATTGTAGTTATTCCGAGCGATCGCCCCGGCATTCACTTTAATGAAGATTGGGACAACATGGGACAACGCCAAACAGACTCAGGTAGCGTCACGTTTGAGCAAGTTTTGGTGACACCAGATGAAATTCTGACTTCTATTTATCCAAGTGACAGCCCGATCGCCAGCCTATTCAATGTCTCCAAGCAACTCAACCAAGTCAACATTTATCTGGGCATTGTTCAAGGCGCGTTTGCAACTGCACGAGAATACACTACAACTAGAACTCGCCCTTGGATTACATCAGGGGTAGAACAAGCGATTCAAGACCCTTACATTCTGCATCATTACGGTGAATTTTGGATGGACTTAGAAGCGGCAACCTTACTTACTGATCGAGCAGCCCAAGTATTGCAAGCCGCCATCAAAAAGGGCATTAATTTAACAGCACAACAAAGAGGAGAAGCGGCGATTGCTGTTTACACAGCAAAAGCATTCGTCACCAAAATTGGTTTAGCAATTACAACGCAAATGTTTGATGTGATGGGTGCAAGCGCCACAGCACGGAGTTATGACTTTGATCGCTACTGGCGAAACCTCCGTACAGCAACGCTCCACGATCCTGTGGACTACAAAATTCGGGAAGTCGGCAACTGGGCATTAACAGGCACAATGCCAACTATCACACCTTACTCTTGATGAAATGATCTTTGCTTCTCTGCACAGCGATCGCTCTTTGCGATGAACTTTATCGGCAATCGCTTCCATGAAACTGCATCAAAGACAATTGCCTGGCCCATCCCGGCACTGTTCAATAGCTTTAAAAGTCGTAGTCCTTATTCCACATAGCTTAGAGCTTTTCTTAGTCCCATTTACCTATAGCCTTTGTCCAGCAAAACTCCCACCTGTTTTTCCCAGGAATGACCGCTTACAGGAAATCCGTGGATTAACACAATTGGCTGTCCTGCTCCGAAATCTTCGTAATAAATATCGATGTTTCCAGAGTTTTCTTTACCGACAGTAACGTAAGGCATTAGAGTCTCCTTTTTTGTGAATTGGTGTGTTGTTTTAAGCTTTCGATTCAGATATTTCTTACATATTGGGACAGGTTGGCATATCATCTCCAACGAGTAGCCTTGCGAGGCTGGGCAACGCCTCACCGTAAGTTGGGTGAATGTGAACCGATTGTTCGAGTACCTGCCACGTTGCTTTAGCTTCCATGAGTGACAAAAAGACATGCACGAGTTCAGCCGTTTCGTATCCAACTAGCGTTGCTCCTAAAATCAAATTTGTGTGAGTGTCGATGACCATGCGGTAGAAACCTAGATCATGTCCCCACTCAATGCTACGGGCGATGTGAGCCATCGGCAGGGTGACTTCGCAAGCAGAGATACCCTGTTTCTGAGCCTGCTCTAACGTCATACCTACTCGACCCACTTGTGGCTCTGTATAAACGGCATAGCCTAACACCCGATCGTTGCGTGTCCGGTGTTCGCCACACAGAATGGCTTTCAAGCGCCGATAGTCTTCCCAAGAAACATGGGTAAAAGCAGGCTGTTTGGCAGCGTCCCCGATCGCATAAATTCCAGAATGAGTCGTCTGAAAGCGATCGTCGATTTTAATAAAACCCTGTGCATCTAATTCAACGCCTGTCACCGCAGAATTTAATGCCCCAGTATTCGGTTTGCGCCCGATCGCAATCAGCAACGCTTCCCCATCGAGTACTTCACCATTGTTCAGCGTTAGGGTAAACACACCGTTAGTGTAAGCAACCTGCTCAACAGTCACATTGAAATGCAGTCCAATTCCGTCTTGCTTAAATGCATCCAAAAGCACAGCACTGACATCGGATTCTTCTTGAGCCAGCAAGCGATCGCCCCGCACAATCAATTCGGTTTGGCTCCCTAAACGCGCCATTCCCTGCCCTAACTCTAGGGCAATATAGCCACCGCCGACCACGAGCAACCGAGGCGGAATCTGCTGCAAATCAAAGAAATTTCGGTTGGTGAGATAAGGCGTTCCAGCTAAACCGGGAAAGTCGGGAATGGTGGAGGATGTCCCTGTGTTGATCACAATGATCGGAGCCTGCACAGTCACACCTCCTCCGCTCACAGTTCGCTCTCCGGTGAAAGCGGCTTCAGCACAGACGACTCTAACCCCTGCACTTTCTAGTCGCCGCTTAGTACCCTGGTTAAACTGGCTGCGAATACTACGTACACGCTCCATTACTGTATAAAAATCTATCTCAAGATGTGCCTGTATGCCTAGCTTTGCAGCTTGTCGAGCGCGGCCTGCGGCATGGGCAGCCGCTAAAAAGGCTTTAGAAGGAGTACAGCCATAGTTTATGCAACTGCCGCCTAACGCATCGCGCTCAAATAAAACGACGTTTCGACCTGCCTTAGCAAAGTCAGCCGCAAGTGGAACTCCGCCCTGACCACTTCCAATCACAATTACATCTGCTGTTTCCATTGTTACCTCTGTTGATAGCTGGTGATTACAGTTTGTTGAGTACGACTGGCTTTAATTAAATCGGCTGCTTTTTCACTAATCATAATTGAGTCAACCGATTCTCCTTGTCTGCTGTTTGTGGTGTGAATCCATTGGTCTTGAATTAACGCAGTGACCTGAACGCCGCGCGGATCTCCTCAGAGAAGAGCTGCGGCTGCTCCCACGCCGCGAAGTGACCGCCCTTGTCGGCCTCATGGAAGTAGCTCAGGTTGGGATAGGCGCGCCGGGCCCACGTCTCTGGAGCTCGATATACCTCCTCCGGAAATACCGTGATGGCCACTGGGAGCGAGATATCGGCGGTCTTCTGCGCGGCCGCGTTCAAAATGCTAGTGTTGTTCTCCCAGTACAGCCGAGCTGACGAGACGGCACTGTTCGTCAGCCAGTACAGCGTGATGTCGTCCAGCACCTCATCTTTTGTTGGCGACTTTTGGGAATCACCGCCGCTGTACGTCCACTGCGCGAAGCCTGGATGTCCGAGCATCCAAGCCGCGAGTCCGGTCGGCGAGTCTGTCAGTCCGTACCCGACCGTCTGCGGCCGCGTACCCATCACTACGGCGTAAGCCCGTTTCTTCTTATTTAACGTGTCGAGTGAGTTGAACGCCGCGCGTTCCTTCTCTGAGAGTCCCTCTGGCGCGGGCCCGCCGCCGGCGAGTACCGAGGCCACCTCAGGCGGTATCGTCGCCGACAAGTTGATGTGGATGCCGAGTAATCCTGTCGGTGCCTGGCGCGCCATCGCGCTAGAGATGGGAGACCCCCAATCGCCGCCCTGGGCGACGTAGCGGGTGTAGTCAAGGCGCTTCATCAGCTCCGCCCAGGCTCGCGCGATGCGGTCGGAGTCCCAACCGGTGTCCGTCGGCTTGCCGGAGAAGCCGTAGCCGGGAATCGACGGGATTACTAGGTCGAAAGCATCTTCTGGGCGCCCCCCGTAGGCCGTCGGGTCGGTCAGTGGGCCGATAATCTTTAGCTGTTCAAATACCGAGCCGGGCCAGCCGTGCGTGACGAGCAACGGCAAAGCGTTAGAATTTTTGGAGCGGACGTGGATAAAGTGAATGTTCAGTCCGTCGATGTTCGTTATAAACTGTGGTAAGGCATTCAACTTCGCCTCGGCTTTCCGCCAGTCGTACTTCGTTCCCCAGTAACGAACAAGTTCCTTCATTGTCGCCAGTTGCACGCCCTGTGACTGGTCGGCGACAGTCTCCTTGTCAGACCAGCGGGTCGCCGCAATGCGCCTGCGGAGATCGACGATCGCCTCTTGCGGGACGTGGACGCGGAAGGGACGGATGGCATTGTCTTCGGTCGCGATCGCCTTGCCCGCGACCTGGGTCTGGGCAAATTGCTGTGCAAGCAGGCGAGTGGGCGGTGCCAGAAACACCGTTGCCGCCAAGAGCGCGACAAGGAGTCGCAATAGGACGAAGGTAACTGCGGTGCGGGCTTTGGTTTTGTAATGTACTTTTTTTAGTTTGATCATAGTGTTTTCTCTTTGCTGCAAATTGTCCGTTTTATAACTTAGGCTAAACCCAATCAGTAACCGTCAACTTCGACGATGGCCTTGGCAAACTCCCGCGGTGCTTCTTGCGGCAGGTTGTGACCGACACCGCCCTTGATGATCCGGTGTGCGTATTTGCTCGAGAATTTCTTTGCGTAGGTACTGGCATCTGGGTGTGGCGCGCCGTTAGCGTCACCCTCCAGCGTGATAGTGGGTACGGCGATCGCAGGGGCTGTGGCGAGCCGCTTCTCAATCTCGTCATACTTCGACTCACCTTTGGCTAGGCCGAGCCGCCAGCGGTAGTTATGGATGACGATACCGACGTGATCCGGATTGTTAAAGGATGCGGCACTACGCTCAAACGTCGCGTCATCGAAGCGCCATTGCGGCGAGGCGAGCTGCCAGATAAGCTTGTTAAAGTCATGCCGATATTTGTCGTAGCCGGCGCGGCCTCGCTCCGTCGCAAAATAAAATTGATACCACCATTCGAGTTCGGCCTGCGGCGGTAGCGGTGTCTTGTTGGCTTCAAGGCTGCCGATCAAATAACCACTCACGGAGACGAGTGCCTTGCAGCGTTCCGGCCAGAGTGCCGCGATAATGTTGGCTGTTCGCGCCCCCCAATCATAACCAGCGAGGATCGCCTTCTCGATCTTGAGCGCATCCATCAGCGCGATAATATCGACAGCGATCGCTGACTGCTGCCCATTGCGGAACGTCTCGCTCGAAAGAAAGCGCGTTGTGCCATAGCCGCGCAGATATGGAACGATCACCCGGTACCCCGCCGATGCTAACAAAGGAGCGACATCGACATAGCTATGAATGTCGTAGGGCCATCCATGCAGGAGGATTACTGGATGGCCATTCGCGCGACCAGTTTCAGCGTATCCGACATTCAGCACACCAGCATCGATCTGCTTTAGTGAGCCGAACGACGTGTTTGTCCCCGGCTTAGTCGTGGACAGAACTGCTGGTTTTGTTTTGCTCGACTGTGCGATCGCAGAACCGAATATACCTAGCTGTGTAGTCGCAATGGTCACGGCCACAGTGCCCAAAAAGCGGCGGCGTTGATAGTTGATTTTTTCAGACATTTATCTTTTTCCAATTGGATTCAACTCAACTTGTTTTAGCCGGCGACAAAACTCTATCAGGATATTCCACCAGAGAGTCCAGTCCACAGAAACAGCAAATTGCCCGTCTGTATAGCTTCCACATAGACTCCGAACGACTAAGGCATCGCCGGGAGTTTGATACCAAGTGCTTACAACTGCTGCTCGGCGCTGACCGTCCCAGAGCTTTCGCGGGTTGCCTTGCCATCTGCTCTTTCAAATCCATTTCTAATCCTGTTCGCCGAGGGTTTGGGCGTAGGTTTTGCCGTATGGGTAGAAGAGTTCTTTGCGTTCTTCCTGCCACGCCGTTTTCAGTTCAGGTGTTGTAATGTCCCAGTCCAGTCGGCATTTTCTGAGAACGACGCGTAGGTCTTGGCGGAGTTCTTCGAGAGTGGGTCGCCCAAAGAACCAGTAGCCCATGTAGATTTTATAAATGACCAGACCCGGTTCGAGGACAATCGTGTAGGGGATCATGGGATTGTGGAGAGGGTCTGTGTATTCGGCGATATCGAGGTCTTTTTGGATTCTGCGTCCCGCATCGGAGAGGAAAGGCCAGTGGGCACCGACACCACTGCGATATTCATTCGTCTCGGTGATATTGTCAGTGCTAATCGTGACCAGTCGGCAATAGCCAACCTCAAGCTCACGATGGAGTTGGACAAGTCCTTCAGCCTGTCGGCGGTCTTTGGGGCAGTATCCTCCGCGGCTGAGGACGAGAATCATCGGATGTTGGCCTTGCAGTTCGGAGAGCTTCCGGCGCTTTGCGGTGTGGTCGGGCAGTTCGTAGTCGGGGAAGACGGCCCCTGGAACAATGTCAGAACGCATATAAAATCCTTCTTAATATTTTCTGCCGGGCATTCTAGAGATCGATTACCGTGTCTTCTTGCAGGCGCGAGCAGCAAATCAATCGATTCCCGACCGCCGGAGCATCGAGCGGCTGGGTATCATAACTTCACTGATCCGGAAATCAGCCCACACTCGCAGGTGTGGCAAACTCCAGTCCGGCAGAACCAGCGCACCGGGACATCACAAGCTCCGGCAAGTTCCAACAGGTTCTGGAATATCGAGTTCTTCGAAACTGTGAACCCGACGCGTGCAAATGAAATTCTTGAACCTTCGTCGGAGAGTTCAGTCGCCAGCTCGGTGGACGGTAGCCGCGTAACCTTCGTCCCACCAGCGTGTGACGAGCGCCGCGTACTCGTCGGCGGCATCCTCCCAAGTGAAGTGTCCCGCGTCGAGGACGGCGAGTTTGCTCACGGGCAGCCGTTCGAGGAGAAACTCCGCGTTGACCAGGGGTACGACGTGATCCCGTCTACCGGCAACGATCAGCACTGGCGTCCGGATCGTCGGTAGCAGGCTAGCGAGGTCGGGAAGCTCTGTCGGATACGCGCGCACGTAGCGCATCGACTCGGCTAACCGCTCGCCCTCGTAGGACGAGAGGTAGTCCTCGCGCGCGGCGTCGGTCGGCGTGTATCGCTCGAGCTTGGCGATCGCTGCGGTGACGATCTGTCGCCCGTCGAGGCGGCGGTACGGCTCAATGTCGGGGGCCTCGACCCACTCCTTCAGCACGCCGTCCAGCTGTAGCGGAACTGCCGCGCCCCCGCTCCCGACCACGAGGCTGCGTAGCCGCGCCGGGTGGAGGGTCGCGGCGAAGAGCGCGGCACTGGTGCCGATGTCGGGGCCGACAACGTGCGGCTGCTCCAGCCCGAACGCGTCGGCGACGCGCACGACGAACTCGCCCATCGCGCGCGAGGACATGAGCGCGTCGCGGCGCTCGGAGTGTCCGAAGCCCGGGAGATCCACCGCCACGAGGTGCGCGTGCTCGGCAAGCCGCGCCCACGTCGGCTCGAACGCATACAGGCTCTCCGGCCACGGGCTGAGGAGGAGGGCATGTACACCTCGCCCCGGATCTTCGCTCTCGGCGTAGCGGATGGACAGCCCGTCGACGGTGCGGAATCGCGGCTGGATGGACGTGTGCAACGAGACGGCCATGGGTTCATTCCTCCCGATTACACCCCCATCAGATACCTGCCCGCTGTTTTGTTGCGTAACTTCTGATTGAGTCACGGTGTCCTCCTTTTGAGTAGTTTTGGATTTTTTTGGTTTGCCCTTCAAGCCGTGGCTTCACTGAGCGTGAATTCAGCAGCGTGCAATTTCACAAAGTCGTACATGCTCGTCGGTGTCTTGCCGATAAGCTTGAACAGGTCATCCGTCATCCGGTCATACCGCCCCTGCGCGTGAAGTTCGGCCATCACCGCGAGGTGGTTGATGAGGTGCGTTGGCACCCCAAACTCACGAAGCGTATTAACCCACCCGGAGAGCGGCACGTCACGATAGCGGAGCGTTCGACCGAGTGCCTCAGAAAAGACGCGCGCGTAGTGGTTCAAATCGGCCGACTCAAATCCGGTCAGATTGTAAACATGACCAATGTGCGGGGCAGGGTCGTCGAGAATCACAGAAACGGCGCGCGCCACATCCACAGCCGAGATAGGCGAGGTCTTGCTGTTACCCAGTGGCAGCGCCAGTTCGTCGCTGTCCCGGACGCCAGCAGCGGCGAGACGCAGGAAGAAGCCTTCGAGGAAGACTGTCGGCCGTACCGTGACGACAGGCAGCCCCGACCACGCCAATCCCTGTTCTGCAAGCCAGTGCAGCTTGTGCTGCGGACTCGGGGTGGTTTCGGTGACGCTCATCTGCGTCACTGTCATCTGCGACATATTCACAAAGACCTCGACACCGTGGTGGCGCGCCACCGCAGCGGTGTTGACCGTGGCTTCGAGATAAGCCGCCGAGACCGACATTCCAAAATAGATGCGCGCAACCCCTTCGATCGCCCGGTGCATCGAGGCAAGGTCGGTCAGATCGCCTTGGACGACCTCAGCACCAAGCTGGCGCAGACCTTCAGCGCGTTCATCCTCCCGCCGAACCAAGGCGCGCACCTTATGCCCCTTGGCGAGCAGCATTGCGGTAAGGTTACGGCCGATCGCACCGAGATCGCCAGCCGCCCCGGTTACGAGGATTGGGGTGTCATGTGGAGATTTCATCGTCATATCATTTACCTTGCGTTCATTTTCTTGTCGCTTGTTGCGAAGGCGTATCTGTTTGCGTTATCAGCCGAACGTGAACGCAAAAACCTCTACCCCAGAATCCAGAAACTCAATCTCGAACTGTCGATCTGTGATAGGCTTCGGTTGTCGGACCAGTTGGTACAACCGCTGTTCGGTAGCCGCGCCTTCGCCTCGAACATCAATGTCAAGTCCGCGAGCCGCAACTGCTGGCTGCCCATCTACAAGCACGCGAAACCGCACGGACGTTCCTCGCTCGACTGGCCCCATGACGAGATGAAGGTCGCGCGCGTGGAAGCGGTACGCGATCCGCCCCCCGGACTTGTTCAGTACAATAGCTTGTCTTCCGATTGTCCAATCGCCCGAAAGTGCCCATTGATTAGGTTTCAATTGCGGAGGGGCGGTATATAAACGAGGCTTGTTTAACACCGCGCCGCCAGGAGACGCAAAATTCTCCGTTCTTTCGTAGCCGAGGTAGTTTTCAGGCGATTTCAGGCTGTTCCAATCGGCGGCAGCCTCAAAACCGCGAGCATCGACTTTGACCATTCCCTGACCGACACGGCTAGTTCCGGGCTCAGACAGTAGCTGTTGAATTACTTTTTCCGATTGCTCGTACTCGCCCTCGCCGAATTGGTGATGACGAATGCGTCCTTGCGTGTCTATAAAATAAAGGGCTGGCCAATAATGGTTCTCGAAAGCGCGCCACACCGCATAATTGTTATCTACAGCGATCGGATAGTCAATTTTCATTTCTGTTGAGGCTCGGCGGACATTATCAATATTCTTCTCGAATTCAAACTCCGGTGTATGTATACCAATTACTACTAGTCCCTGATCCTTATATTTTTCAGCCCACGCGCGAACATAAGGGAGTTGGCGCAGCCAATTGATGCAGGTATAAGTCCAGAAGTTGATCAGCACGATTTTTCCACGCAGTTCGTCAACTGTTAATGGCTGTGAATTGAGCCACGCGATCGCGCCGACAAGAGAAGGCAGTTCACCTTCAATCGGTAACTCAGCCGTTGCTGACGTAGCCTGCTGTGTGGTGCAGCCGATCATGCCAAGCTGGGTGGCAGCAATAGTTTTAAGCATGGTTGTTAAAAAGTAGCGGCGATTATGATTGATTTTTTTAGACACGCACTGACCTCCCTGTCGTTGCGTTCGGATAGATCCAATGGAATTAAAGAACCTCGACAGTTCTCTCCTCGACGACCATGTGCGAGCCATTACCATTGGGGTGTGCGGTGCGCTCATGGACGGGCGACGTGGGTGTCCGATCAATCAGCAAACTGAGCAGTTCGGGGCGGCTGTAATGACCGCGCGCATCCATGAGCCGCTTGCGGGCATCGATCTGGGCAAAGTCAAGATCAGCAATTACTTCACCTTCACCCGCTTTGAGCGGCTCGCCGATGATCTGTCCTTGTGGATTCACGATGGCGGTGAAGCAGCCGCCAGAAATCGGCCCGATCGCGCAACCCGTGTCCTTCATGATCTGAGCCTGCTGATCCGCATCTAGCCACGCGGTTGCACAGACGACAAAGCAGGCGGATTCAAGGGCGTGCTGGCGGACGTTAATTTCCGCTTGCTCTGCGAACAGCGGGCCGGCGAACGATCCGGGATACATCGCGGAGTGGATTTGCTCACCATCGGCGATCATCGCATACCGTGCCAAAGGATTGTTATGCTCCCAGCAGGCAAGTTGTCCAATGCGCCCAACGGTACTATCGATGGCACGCAAACCCGAGCCGTCACCCTGACCCCAGAGTATTCGCTCGTTATAAGTCGGCGTAAGCTTGCGGCGGCGCTGGAGCAGCGTACCGTCTGCGTCGAAGAGAAGCTGCGTATTGTAGATTGAGCCGCCGTCGCGCTCGTTGACGCCGATCGAAACGACCATGTTTGCTTCCTTCGCGGCTTCGGCGATCGCCCGGGTTTCAGCAGACGGAACCGTAACCGACTCTTCAAGCAACCGCAGATGTTCCTTTGCCAACGCGAACGGGGCTAGTACATAGGAGAAGTAGGGGTAATAGGGAATGATGGTCTCGGGGAAGGTTGCGAACTGAACGCCAAGTTGGCCCAGCTCACGAATCTTTTTCACGACCTTCTCGACGGTACCCTCCCGGCTATACAGCACGGGGCTGATCTGCACGGCGGCGGCTTTAATTTTCATAATTTACTGCTCATGTCAAGTGATAATAATGATCTCCGGTAACAGCCGATTTCCTACAATCAGCCGAATCTGATATGGGGTTCAGCGCAGCGATCGGAACGCCGCCCTGAGTTCCTGAGCAAAAATCATTGGCTGCTCCCATGCCGCGAAGTGTCCGCCTTTTTCCACGCGGTTGTAGTAGATGAGATTGGGATAAGCCCGCTCAGTCCAACTCCGCGGAGCCTGATATGCCTCGCCGGGAAAGACACTCACAGCCACTGGAATGGAGACACCCTTGGCGTTCCAAAAGCCACCCTTATATTCCCAATAGAGACGAGACGCGGAGACTCCCGTGTTCGTCAGCCAGTAGAGCGTGATGTTATCGAGGATCTCGTCACGCGTCAGTTCGCCTGTGGCGCTCGTAGTTCGGTTCAGAGCCGCGACGACCGCTGCGGCCGGCTGGCCGCCAGCATCATCGTGATCGAGAAGCCAGGCAGCCAGACCGACGGGCGAATCCGCAATGCCGTACAACGTTTGTGGGCGCGCCGCCATGTACTTGGCGTAGGCGACTCTGTGCTTCAATGTTCTGTCCAACTGCTTGTAGGCGCGCGTTTCCTCGGCCGACAGACCGGATGGAGGCGGTTCGCCGGCCACGAGCGCCTTGTCGACGTCGGCTGGAACTGTCCCAGGATAGTTGGTGTGGATGGCGAGCAATCCCGCAGGTGCTTGCACACCCATCAGGTCGACGACAAACGCACCCCACCCAGTCGCCGCCCTGAGCGACGTAGCGGGTGTAGCCCAGCCGCTTCATCAACACGTCCCAGGCACGTGCCATGCGCTCAACACCCCAACCAGTAGTGGTCGGTTTACCGGAGAAGCCGTAGCCTGGCATCGACGGAATCACCAGATGGAACGCGTCCTCGGCTTTTCCTCCATGTGCCGTAGGATTAGTCAATGGATCGATGATCTTTAGCTGCTCAATGATCGAGCCGGGCCATCCGTGCGTGACGATGAGCGGCAACGCGTTTTCGTGTCTTGATCGAACATGAATGAAATGAATGTCTAGTCCATCGATCTCGGTGATGAAGTGCGGCAAGGTGTTCAACTTTGCCTCGACCTTGCGCCAGTCGTAATCTGTTGCCCAGTAGCGCGCGAGTTTCTGCATCGTTGGGAGCGGTAGGCCCTGCGACAGGTCAGTAACAGTTTCTTTTTCGGGCCATTGCGTTGCTGTAATGCGGCGACGGAGGTTGACGAGTGCTTCTTTTGAAATGTTGACGCGGAAGGGGCGGATTGCGGTTGCGTCGGTGGACTGCGCGGTTCCAGGTTGAGTCGTGGTGGACTCCTTTGGTTTTACATTGCTCGGTTCTGCGATCGCAGAACCGAATCGACCGAGCTGTGTAGTCGCAATGGTCATGGCTGCAATGCCCAAAAAGCGGCGGCGTTGATGGTTGATTTTGTTTAACATTAATTTTTCTCTAATTGGATTTAACTAAGGTTATGTATTGCCTACCCACATTACTTAGCTCTAATAGTGGGGCGAGTTGTGGGTTTAAGTTCCGTTGCTCGCCCCATCGCTTAATGCAGCGAGGAAAACGCGATCGGTGCCAGCAACTTGTTAGTGATGTTCTGCACGAGTAGACTGTCCTGTCTGCTGCGCCAAAGCTCGAAGTGGGCTTGCGTGCTCTTCTACTAGTGCAAGTGTGCGCTTTTATAGCCAGGCACGGTGAACGTCAGCGTCACCACCTGTCCGGGGAAGACTTTGTGGTTAGGGTCAACCAACTCGATTTTCACCTTGTGCTGGCCGGGCGGCAGTCCGGCTATGTCGATTGTGTTGCTGTCACTCGCATCTGCCCACCACCAGGGCAGGTCGTCGACGGTTATGTGTAGATGCCCCACACGTGGAGATACCTGGCGGGCGCCCGTCCCGAACACGGGTACGATGTGCAAGTTCTCCACTCGGTATTGGGCCCAGAAGATGCCTTGGGGCAGCCCCTCGGGAAGCGGAGGATCCACGATCAGCTTGGGTGCTGGTTCATTTTTGATCGCTATGTACGGTGAAGCGCCGCGGATATCCCTCGCGCTAGCCTCGTTCACAACCTGGGTTTGTGCACTGGTCTGAGCAGATTGCTGTGCAAGCACGCGAGCAGGCAGTGCCAGCAACACTGCCGCCGCAAAGAGTGCGACGAGGAGTAGCGAGAGCAGGACGAAGGCACCTGCGGTGCGGGCTTTAGTTTTGTGATATACTTTTTTCAGTTTTGTCATGGTGTTTTCTTTTTGCTGCAAATTGTCCGTTTCACGGCTCAGGCTAAACACGATCAGTAACCGTCAACCAACTTTGACGAGCACGGTTCCGGGTTTCGTCATGGTGGTCATCCATTAGTTTTGCTTTGCTGGATTGTGCGATGGTCGGATTGCGCTCTACTCACCAAGTGAGTCCCTCCAATCTTCGATTGGAGGCAGCCCAAACTAAGTTTGGGCTGGAGCGCCCGACCCGCCAAAGGCGATCGCACAACCGAATCGGTTTAGGTGTGTAGTCGCAATCTTCATGGCCGCAATGCCCAAAAACCGACATCGTTGATGGTTGATTTTTTCAGACATTGATCTTTCTCCAATTGGATTTAACTGAGGTTACGTATTGTCTGTCTGCATGACTCAGTTGTGATGCTGGGGCGAGCGACAAGTTCGAGTTCTGTGTTCGCCCTATCGCTCAATTCAGCACTCACCAGGTTGTCCAGAACCCAACCTGGCGAGTGCCTATTTTGACCGCATCATGTGGAAAGAACAGGAAAAATCTCCTCCATGTAACGGTCAGCGACGGCGGCGGCCTCTTCTGGGTTGCTGCCATTCTGACGCGCACTCAGATAGGGCGCGTACCAGTCCCACCAGTGATGCTCGGCGTGAGTCTTCTCGTAGCGATCGTGGTACTCTGCCGTCTCGCAAAGAAGGTTTGCAAGGCTTGGAACGTCTAGGTCTTCTGCTCGCGAGTCCCACAGACGACCAGGAAGCCGCGTTGTGATTTCCTGGAGCAGCCAGATGTTCCCGTCTGGGTCCTCAAACGAGGCAAATGAGAAGTAAGAACGATCTTGCGGGTCGCGCCCACTGACGCGTGGGTTCTCCACAGCGTTGTTAAAGGGGCCGCCAGCGTAGTGGAAGACCTCGCTCACGTTGACGCCGCGAGCGATCAGGTCTTCGCGGGCGGCGTCGAGGTCGTCCACGGCGAGAACCAAGTTGTGCGCCGAGCTAGAATTATTTGGAGTGACTCCCTTGCCGAAAAGAATCGAGGCATCCGAGTTGGGCGGAGTAAAGTGTACGCCGCGGAAGTCGCCCTCCACCACGTCGATGTCGAATCGCCAGCCAAGATTCTGGTAGAATGCCTTGGTGCGTTCCACGTCGGAAACGCTGAACACCACAACTTCGAGTTTCATGTTTGGGCTGTTTACGTGATTGCTGTTCATCTTGTTCTCCTTTAGATTCGTGAGTTGAATATCTATTTCGGTTACTTTTTATTCTTCTGCGATCGCTCAATTTACACCACTCAAGTTCTTTGAGTTAAAACGCGATTTAGATGTGTGTCCTCTTGGACTTTCAGCATTCAAGTGAATTTAGCTTCGGTCTAGCAAGAGGTGGGATGAATCGAACTGTTACCTCTCATCCATCTGATTTCAATTCATTGCTGGAATCAGTAGGCGAGCAGGTAGTAATTCACTTTGCGTAAGTCCTGGCATTTATTGAAAACGCCGCCACTCCGTCCGAATCTTCAAAACGCTGCTCATAATAATCCATGCAAGCGGTTGTTCAGAGATAGACTTTGGTTTGAACTCTTAAGTTATTATTTGAGTTGTAAAGAAGCAGTTATGGCAAGAAATTCTTGTATCATCTTTTCTATCAGCTCACCTGCCGGGAGAGCTTCGGCTAGTGCTGCTCCCTGTCCTGCCCACATACTGACAAAATCTGGATTTGATTGTTGAGCAGAAGTCTGATATAAAACCCGCCCTATAGACATCTGAGCCGAGAAGGGCAGCACCTTATCCCTGTTATTTTCCATTTCACGTATAAATCGATTTCGGATTGCTCTGGCGGGTTTGCCGGAAAATACTTCAGTAATAACCGTGTCTTCGTCTTTACATTTGAGTACCGCCTGCCTATATACTTCTGGGATATTGTTCTCAGGGCAGGCGAGAAAGGCGGTTCCCATCTGTACCCCGCTTGCCCCAAGTGCAAATGCAGCAACGATTCCACGAGCATCCATGATTCCGCCTGCCGCAATGACCGGAACTGATACCGCATCAGCTATTTGCGGCACCAACGCTGCCGTTCCAATCAATCCGTGTTCATAAGGTACTGCAAAGGTTCCGCGATGACCTCCGGCTTCAAAGCCCTGGGCTATGATGACATCAACTCCTGCTTCGATTAGAGCATTTGCTTCACCGACGGTCGTCGCGGTTGCTAATACAATTGAGCCTATAGCGTGTATCTCACGAATTGCCTCGATTGGCGCAGGCCCAAAGTGGAAACTAAAAACAGGTACTTTCTCCTCAAGCAGGACAGTAAATTGATCTACAAATGGTCCTAGTATCGGTATTGGTTCGGGCACAGGCCCGGCATCAAGTTCGTTGTGCCATTTTGTTAATAGCTCAGGCGTAAGTTGATACGCTTCAACTGCTGGGGCAAACAAATTAACTCCAAAGGGTTTGTCTGTCAGTTCTCGAATTTGCCTGATAATGGAGCGAAGTTTGGCTGGTGCGGTGGCCGCACCACCATAGGAGCCTAGACCTCCTGCATTAGAAACAGCCGCAACCAACTCAGGTGTGGAAGCGCCAACCATCGGAGCCTGAATTATTGGATGCGTGATCTTGAGCAAATCTATCAGTTCTGTTTTAGGCCACATAAGTATCTCCCACGCTTGCTAATAATACAAGCAAGATATATGTCTTTAAGTGATTATCTGTCCGCATTACTCACTTGTGATGGTGGGGAGGAGTCTGTAGGCCGGATGCTACGGGTTTGAGTTCCGTAGCTCGCCCTATCGCTCACTTCACCGAGGAAAAGGCGGTCGGTGCTAGCAACTCATTGCTGATGTTCTGCACGAGTGGACCGTCCTTCTCAGTTTCGGTCTTGGTCGCGATCCATTCGGGGTCGGCGAGGAATGCGTTCCAGCGCTCCTGGCGTTCAGCCAGGTTGTCCCAGGCAAGCAGGTAGGTGAGCTGGTTACTCTCGCTTTCGCCGATTAGCGTTGTCCAGAATCCAGCTTGGCGGATGCCATGCTTCTCCCAGATTCGCAGTGTGTGGTTCTCGAAGCGCGCGAGTAGCGCGGGTAGCCGTCCGGGCATGGCGTGATAAATGCGTAATTCGTAGATCATGCCTGTGTTCTTTTAAAGGCTAGGCGGTTGAGCAACTCTGGTTGAAAGCATCAAAGTCATTATTCTTGGCTCAAGGTGATGTCAGTGACCCGCACTCTGACCACCATCGACGTGAAGGATTTCGCCCGTCACAAAGTTGGCTGATTCGAGGTAGAGGATTGCATCAACGATGTCAGAAATTTCGCCCATACGATCGATTGGGTGCATGGCAGCGAGCTGTGCATGGGTTTCGGCAGGGTGCATTGGTGTCTTGATGTTACCTAGCGCGATCGCGTTCACCCGGATACCACGCTTGGCATACTCGATCGCCAGCGATCTGGTCGCGGCATTCAGTCCGCCTTTAGTGAGTGATGCAAGTACAGATGGTACGCCAGCGATCGGGTTGTCAACCAAGCTCGTCGATATCTGCACAACATGACCGCTACCCTGTTTCTCCATCTGGGCGATCGCGAGTTGCGTCATGTGAAAAAAGCCAGTGACGTTAGTGCCCAGATATACCTCGTAGTCAGCCTCGGTGTATTGGGTAAATGGCTTGGCGATGAAGATGCCAGCGTTGTTGATGAGTGTGTCGATGCGCCCGAAGCGGGACACGCCTTCGGAAATCGCACGCTCGGCGGTTTTTCGATCGGCGATGTCGCCCGGCACTGCCAGGACTTCATCATCGTTCGACGGCTCGATCGAGCGCGAGGTTGCGACCACTCGATAGTTGCGATCGCGGTACGCCTTGACAAGGGCTGCGCCGATGCCTTGCGATGCGCCGGTAATAACAGCGACTTTCTGTTCAATGCCCATAGTAAAACTCCTTTATGCTTTTGAGGGGTTGGTGAAATGAGGGACGAATCTATTGAACGGCACAGTGCAATTGCAGTCTGTTTTCAGCCACAGAACTTACGCATTGACAAAATTGCAATTATGTAGTACAAGCTATAGGAAATAAGGCATAAATCACCTCAACTTAGTAGAGTTTTGAACCTAAAGAACACAAGTGTCTTCATAGTTATCATTCTCCTTTGGAGATAATGTGTGAATATTGCAGTCAGGCTATGGTCAAAGCCGTTATGGGCTGGTCATGGTCGGTACTGGTAGCGACTAATGAAAAGTGCGGTGGTTCTATTGCTCGCCTGAGTTTGTTTTTACAATGGTTTGCAGCTGATGTTCGAGATGTAGAATTTCCGCTGCCCGCTCCCCGATGATCACGCAGGGAGCCATCGTGTTACCGGTCGTGATTCGCGGCATAATCGATCCATCAGCGATCCGGAGATTGTCGATTCCATACACTCTCAGATTGCTATCCACCACCGACAGGTCATCCCGACCCATCTTCGCGGTGCAGGTTTCATGCCAGAAACTCGTCGCAGCATCCCGAATAAAGCGTTCGAGTTCGGCCCCTTTCAAATTACCTGGCATCACTTCGCGCTTTACGAACGGACGAAGCGGAGCGGAGTTACCGACTTCGCGGCAGAGTTCTACACAGGCGATCGCGGTTTTGAGATCATCCGGGTCAGACAGCGTGTTTGCATCAATCAGAATCGGGTCGGATGGATCGGCTCCCGTAAGGCGCAGGCGGCCTCGGCTTTTGGGGTGCACGATCGCCCCGAATAATGTCCAGCCTGCATCAGGCAGCCCAAACCGGACGGCATTCTCGGCACTGGATTTTGGCACCTCGGCTTGACAAACAAATAAGTCTGGACTGTCAAGCCCGGGCTGGCTCGTCGAGAAAAAGATTGCCTCGGACAGGTTGTTTCTGGGTGCGAGAGCGTTTTGATATTCCCAAACACAATCAAATGCAACGTGGTCTTGAAAATTTTGCCCCACACCGGGAAGGTGCTGCACAACAGGAATTCCAAATCGCCGCAACTCGGCTTCATCGCCGATACCAGATTGCATCAGCACTTTCGGCGTATGGATTGCACCAAGCGACAGCACGACTTCTACTGCCGCACCAATGCGATAGATCGCGTCACGATAAGCAATCTCCACGCCAGTGACCCGCTTACCCTGGAACGTCAGCCGTGTGACTAGTGCATGACTGAGAACCGTCAGGTTTGGTCGATCCATATAGGGGAAGACGTAGGAGCGGAATAGCGATTCGCGCTTGCCATTGCGAACTCGCACATCGCTGATAGAAGCGCCCTTCGCCGCTTCCATCATGCGTCCGTTCGGATTTTCAAAAGTAGGAATACCCACCACCCGCGCTCCTTCGACCGTTGCGGGTGCGATCGGGTTTGGATCTGGCGCGGGCTGGACAAATACTGGCCCTCCTGTTCCGCGATACATTGGGTCTGGCACGCCATGCCAATCTTCCAGGCGGCGATAAATCTTCAAGACGGATTCATAACTCCAGGCTGGATCGTTGGCTTCGGAGGCAAAGAAATCCCAATCATGCTTGTGTCCGCGTGCCCAAACCATGACGTTGATGCTCGATCCACCGCCGAGTACCTTGCCCATAGAAAACGGAATCGAACGACCGTTCACATATAAATTCGGCTGGCCTGGGAAGCTCCAGTCGCGATCGCTTCCAAGGTTCATTGGCCATTGATTTGCTTCTATGACACTTGGCACATCATCAGTGCCTCCAACTTCAACCAGCAGAACGCTGATATCCGGATTCTCCGCTAGTCTGCCGACAACCACCGAGCCAGAAGATCCAGATCCGCAAACAATAAAATCGTACTGGTGCCTTAGCTCAGAGGTGAGCTTGTGCTGGTTGATGCGGACACGCTCGGCGAAAATATCGCGACCATCAGCGCCACGTTGATAGTTGTCACGTTCATCTTCGAAGGACTCATTCTCAAAGTTCGTTTTCATTGTGCCTACCTCGCTTTCACAATCGAATTAACTCAGGTTGCTTCTTGTCCGTTTCCTCCGCTTGTAGCGCCGCCAATACCAGCGTTAACGAAGATAATATCCAGGCTGCCGAAACAATGAAGAATCGAGCGATCGCCAAGCCAATGCCGCCGTTTCCCCCAGTAATCAGTGCCTTCTTACCTTCCAGTTTCATCACAATCTCCTTTGGAGATAATGTGTGAATGTTGCAGGTCAGGCGATGGTCAAAGCTGCTACTCGGTGGTCATGGTCGGTGCTGGTAGCGACTGGCAGCCATGCTTGGATTTCCTGTGCCATTTTCGCGGCGTTGTTCTGGTACATCGCGATCGTGTCCTTCCCGACGGGCAAATGTAGTGGCGGGCGTTCTGTATTGGCGAGTCGAATAATCACCTGAGCAAACTTTTTCGGATCACCGGGCTGCTGCCCATGTAGCACATCGGCTCCGTTCCGCATCGGCCCTACCGTTTCCTGGTAATCGTCGATGATGGTCTTAGCGGCAACATAAGATTCAGCACTCAGGAAGTCGGTACTAAAAAGACCAGGAGCTACTGCCGTGACGTGGATGCCGAGCGGTGCTAGTTCGACTGCTAACCCTTTTGAGAGACCTTCGACCGCAAATTTAGTGGATCCGTACAATCCCCAGCCCGGAACTGTATCGTAGCCGAACAGCGAGGTGATATTGATCACCCGCCCGGATTTTTGCTGGCGCAGGTACGGCAACACTGCACGAGTCACATTCAGTAAACCAAACACGTTGGTATCATACTGTTTGCGGACTTCGGCATCCGTGGCTTCTTCGATCGCAGTAACCATGCCAAACCCGGCATTATTGACTAAAACATCAACCCGGCCGAAACGGGCAATGCCTTGCTTAACGGCCTCTTGTACCTGGTCTTCCTGTGTGACATCCATCTGCACAACGTACAGATCCGGGTGGCTGTGCAGGATAGAGGCGAGTTGTGCGGACTGAGAGCGAACCGTCGCTACTACTTGGTTGCCCGCTGCCAGGGCTGCTCTGGCAATTTCTAACCCAAAGCCCCTGGAGGCTCCGGTAATGAACCATACTTTCTGCGTTTTCATCTTGTTCTCCTTTAGGTTAGTGAAGCTCAATGCCCACCTCGATTAACTTCATTCTTCTGCGATCGCCCAACATACACCACTAAAGTTCTTTGAGTTAAAACGCGACTTAATCATTTGGATTGGAGGAAAGCAGCAGGAAGCGAGGTTGTTAGACCTGATGCGCTTGGCTGTGATCTGCGTGATGAAGTAATTCTTTTGCATCTTGTTTTTTTCCCGTTAATGTAGCCAGCCAGAGTAATCTTTAGCTCAGATATTCTGAATGCGTAGGTCTTTGCGAATTTTTTGCTTCTAGTTCATTTTCCTACCGGCTTAGTGTGTTGGTGGCGGCACAGGCGACAAATACGATGCACCTCTAATTGAATGGAATAGTGAGATGTGCGAAGCTCGTAGGCAATCAAAACCATACCCCCAAACAGAACGGCAACTCCACCGAGAAAGACTATCAGTGCCATCTGTGATAGCCAACTGGCATTCGTGGCGACTGCTATGGTAATGACCAGCATATCCAGCATAAAGACTAGTAGTTCGCTTTCGTGACGAAAGCGGGGTAAAGGGTAAAGGGGAAGGTGGGGCCCCCTCTGGGGATAAGGGGCGGGGGGAAAGGTTTTGAATCCCTTACCCCTTAACCCTTCCCCTTTCCCCAGCCCTCACAAGCGCATTTTTGGGTTGGCAGACTACTAGGATGGAAATATTAATTAAAACAAGAGCATCATGCACGAAATGATGGTGCCTCAGCAGGGATTCAAGTTCTTGTATCCTCTGAGCTTTGTTTTGATTGTGAGCCAGATCGGACTCCTGCAAGTCGTTCAGTTCGTGGTTAACGGTACGTAGGCGATCGCCGAGAGAACCGTACCGGATAATCAAGCCATTTACCACGATGGCACAAGCCGTGATCGTGACGACAAGCGCAATGATCAGGTCAATTGCTTTTGTCACTTCCTCAATTGACGACATAATGCCACGCTCTCTTAGATAAGGCGTTGAATGGCACTAAGAAAATTGCAAATGTATTATTTACAAGGGTTTCATCACTTTGGAAAAACTTAGGCTAATGAAGCAGCGATCGCAAACTGAGAGTTGCAGATTACTCTGATTCCCGACCTTAAAACTATTAGTTTCCTAAACTTCCTACCAGGCAAGTATTTCAGCTTTTTTTAGTGCCATTCGATAAGGCGTAAACCATATCTCTATTTGATTTCGGCGGGGTCGAATTCGGTGACTCGTCCCAGACGGGCAGCCAGAAATACATCGTAGGAAGTGCAATAGGCAATCGTGACATCATCAGCTTTGTTGTAAAGATGAACGACCGTGTTCGCTCCGCCAGGTTGAAGGGCAATGGGTTCCAAGTCGCCAAAAAAGAGGCGACGAATGGTATCACCACTGCCCAATTCATCCCTTAATTTCTGTAACAGAGCCAGTTTCCCTTCCAGGGTTGGAGGGGTTGGATCAGCAGGATGCTTTGCTTGAGTCATATTTGCTTGAGTCATAATTATTCTCCAATGTTGTTGAAATTACTGGTCAAACTTTTTCATACCCAGACGCAGTCAAGTTGCGATGAAACCATGCTGCTTAGGCAAGTAACAGGTTTTTGAACTGGTTAGTTAGCATGAGCCGCAACGGTGTTAACCATCCATTCCAATGGTCGAGGCTGAAAATTCAGTTCACGTTTTGCCTTGGCGTTTGATGCGCCTCGCATTTGAGTTTGGTAGTAAACAATGTCCGCACCCCCCTCCAGTTTGAGAGCATCTTCAATGGATACTCGCGGTGGGGGTGGAGCATTCAGTGATCGAGCAAACGCAGGCAGCCAATCGCGCACCGCTAAAGGCTGATCATCCACAATCAGATAAACACCCCTGTTGCCCTGCTCTGCGGCTGCAACTGTTGCGATCGCTGCATCCTCAATGTGTAACCACGACCAGACGCCATCACCATTCCTGACGATCGGAAACTGTTGCTGCCGCACTTGTTGCGCTACATCGCCATCAGGGTTGAACCAAGTGCCGGGTCCGTAGAAGAAACCATAGCGTAAAGCAATTCCTTCGAGATTGGATGTTTCCAATAAACGACGTTCAATCTCAGTTACGAGGCGAGCATCTGCGGCAACGGCGGTGGAGGCATCAAGCGATAACGGTGTTTCCTCATCTGCCAATCCAGCACCGGGAATTCCCCAGAAGGCGACCGACTGTCTCAGGTAACGGCGCACCCCTGCTGCCTGTGCTGCCGCCAGCACATTGGCTCCGCCTTCTAACCGAATGCGCGTATTCAGAGGCCCTGCTGCACTCATTGATTCGCGGCTGTAAGTTTTGGGTAAGGCGGTGAGTTGTTCAATCACCACCTCCGGTTGAGCCTGACTAATAGCCGCTTTGACTGAATCTGCGTCGAATACATCTGCGATCGCCGGTTCGATTCCCTGTGCCGCTAATGACTCTGCTCTTTCTTGGGAGCGGGTCAGCGCGACTACGTTGTGTCCTTTGGCAAGTAATTGGTCGAGTAGTGGGCGACCGATCGCTCCTGTTGCCCCGGCAACAAAAATCTTCATTTGTAAATCCTCCAAAACTTGTTGGCTAGTATGGTACTACATTGCGTTGATAGCGGAGGAGGTAGAGGGGATAATAGTAGCTCCTCTACTTCTCCACCCATTTCCTTGTCATAACCTCTGTCGTGAACTTCGCTTCTGTCCTTAAGCAATCAATGTTCCATTACCGTCCGGGAAGCCGCACCCTGACCTCTTGGAGTATCCAACCATTGCCGTCAGGATCACTGAACGAGGCATAGGAAGCATAATCGCCACGCTTTGGATCGGGGCCTAGTACTCGTCCCTCAGTTCCGGCATGGTGAAAGATCCCGCCGATGTCGTGGAATACTTTACTCACCTCCACACCCCGCTCAACGAGTTCGGCACGGGCTGCTTCGATGTCGTAAACGATGAGATACAAGCCTTGAACTGAGCCTGGCTCGGCTAACGATACTCCTTTCCCAAAGATGATTGATGCTTGCGATCCAGGCGGGGTAAATTGCACGACTCGGAAACCATTTTCGCCAGGAAAGTCAGCATCGAGTCGCCATCCCAACGTTTTGTAAAAGTCTTTGGAGCGATCGACATCGGCAACGGGTATCACCACAACTTCGAGTTTCATGTCTTGACTAGTTACAGAATTGCTACTCATCTTGTTCTCCTTTAGATTGGTGGATTTGCTGTTCAGCTTCGTTACTTTTCATTCTTGGGCGATCGCTCAATTTAGACCACTCAAGTTCTTTGAGTTAAAACGTGATTTAATTGTTCGGCATTGGAGGAAAGCAGCAGGAAATGATCTGGCAGTAGTTAGATTTAATCTGCTTTAGGGAAAGATCGCATCATTCGCCGATTAAGCGGCACTGTAATGTGGATATATTTGTGATGTGTGTCCTCCTATACTTTCAACATTCAAGTGAATTTAGTTTCGGTGTACCAAAGGTTGGGATGAATTGAACTGATACCTCTAATCCATGTGATTTGAAGTTAAAGTCATGAAGCGCTCCTCATGAAAACCTTTGTTGGGATAAACATCAAAAACGTTAGTTAATTGCCGCCACAATGGCTACTATCAATTGCTCAATAGTCCAACGCTCACGATAACGAATCTCATTAACAAACAAAGCTGGTGCAGCTTTTACCCCACTTCGATATCCACCTTGAATGTCTGCAATGATGTGATCGACATAAACTCCTTTGGATAAGTCTTGCAAAAATCGAGGAATGTCAAGTCCCAGACGATTCGCATATTCCACAAGGTATCCGTTCTCTAAGGCTTGTTGATAGATAAAGAGCATCTCATGCATCTGCCAAAACTGACCTTGCATTGCTGCTGCTTCCGCTGCTTCTGCTGCCCGTTGAGCATGAGGATGAATCTGTTTCTGGGGAAAATGACGAAAGATAAAACACACATCATTCTCCGCGAAAGAAGGACTTAACTGCTGTTGAGCGGCTTTAATCAACCTATAGGCGTTTGCACTTTGAAAACATTCATAATCTCCATACATGATGAGTACAACACTGGCACTTAGCACACCTTGAATGTGATCCTGAATTAAAGGCGGGACAAACAAAGAATGATGCTTGCGATCGTCAGCCATCTTTCAGACCTGTCAAGCAAACTTAAACCCTGCAACTAAATTGCTGTTAGCGTTTGCATGAACTCAATATAGGTAATTGATTCCTATATGTCATCCACTGAAAGTCCATAATTTGGGACAACATAAGGATGGACGAAGTAATCCATCAAAAGCAGTAGATTGACTCAGACTAAAGTCGTAATCCAAGCCTTAACTAAAGTGAAACCTATAAATTAACAAGCCCACGTTTAACAGCAACAATGACGGCTTGGGTGCGATCGCTAACTCCCAGCTTGCTCAAAATACGAGTCACATGCGATTTAACAGTGCTTTCACCAATATTTAGAGCAGTTCCAATGTCTTGATTACTCAATCCCTGCGCCATTAAACGGAGCACTTCTAGCTCTCGCTCACTGAGTACTGGGTTGTTCATCCGTTCTACCAATTTTCTTCCCACGGTCGGAGAAACATACTGCTGACCATTATGAACGATGCGGATTGCATTCAAAAGTTCATTTGGTTTTGCATCTTTAAGCAGATAGCCCTGAGCACCTGCTCGCAATCCTCGATAAATATCTTCGTCACCATCGTATGTGGTTAGCACAATAATTCGAGCTGACTTAAATTCAGCACAAATCGCAGTAATGGCTTCAACCCCTGCCATTCTCGGCATTCGTAAATCCATGAGGGTGACATCAGGCTGATGTTCACGATAACGGTCGATCGCCTGTTGTCCGTCCTCTGCTTGAGCAACCACTGTCATTTCTGGATCATAGTTAATGATGTTTGCCAATCCTTCTGTAACGAGGGAGTGATCGTCAACAATCAGAACCCGAATTTTAGTGGATTGACTCATGATGATTCTCGCTCCCGATTGACAGTGACAATAATTTCTGTTCCTTGCCCAGGTTGGCTTTGAATTGCCAGGTGTGCGCCAATCCGTTCTGCTCGCTCGCTCATTCCCAACAAACCAAAGCCACCAAGTGATGAAAGGCTCCCAACGCCAAAGCCCTGTCCATCATCTTTAATGTGCAGAAGACATTGAGTATCCTCATACACTAGCTCAACCAGAATTATACTAGCATTTGCGTACTTGATGGCGTTTGTTAAAGCTTCCTGTCCAATCCGTAGTAAATGATTTTCCACTTCAGTTGGAAGAGAGTAAATTATACCCTTGCTTTCGTAGATTAAAGTCGTCTTAGTAGTTGAGCGCATTTGAGTCACAAGGCGATGTAAAGCACTCTGTAAAGTATTCTCTTCTAACAACTGGGGACGGAGCGCTACCACTGAACGACGAGCTTCAGCAAGTCCAGTTCGAGCTAATTCATCAATCTTTTCCAGCCTTTCCAGATATATCTGAGCAGAGCCTGAATCATCTACCAGCATTTGTGTTACAGATCCTACATGAAGCAAAATGCCTGTAAAAGCCTGTGCTAACGAATCGTGAATTTCTCGTGCCATGCGGTTGCGCTCTTCCAGAATTGAAGTTTCTTCAGCACGTCTGCGATCGCTAATGTCTGCAATCAGACCATAGTATCCTTTCACTTGACCATTGTCATCGAAATCAGGGATGAGGGAATTACTGATATATTTCTTGCCAAACACACAAGGAATTTCTGCCTCATAGGTTGTGATTTGGCCTGCCAGCGCTTGATTGATGTATGGTTGTACAACTTGATAAGACGCTTCACCTAAGTTTTCGCAAACATGCTTGCCTAGAATCTCACCTGGACTACGGTGAAACCATTCCTCGTAAGTGCGGTTGGCAAACCGATAACGCTGGTTGGCATCTATGTATGTGATACAAACAGGTAGAGCGTTCGTAATCACTCGTAATTCCTGTTCTCGATAACGTAGTTCTGCTTCGCTTTGCTGTAAAGCTGCTGTCCGTGCTGCAACCTGTTGTTCTAAGGTGCGATTATAATCAGCAAGTAGTCTCTCAGCTTTCTTGCGTTCGGTAATGTCTTGAAAGGCAACGATTCCATAAACTACATTGCCCTGTTCATCAAAGACAGGAGTGCCCCATACCTCAATTGGAATGGTTGTATTGTTCTGCCGGATATCTACATCATCAATCTTGGTACGTTCGCCGCTCAACGCCCGGATGGCTGGCAGTCTCTCTGTTGGATAGATTTGATTCGTTTCGGTCACATAGAACTGATAAACCTCAGCGATTTGATTAGGTGGTACGGAAGGATCAATCCCTCTACCCATTAACTGGATACCCC
Organism: Nostoc flagelliforme FACHB-838; assembly: GCF_014698065.1. Lineage (GTDB taxonomy): Bacteria > Cyanobacteriota > Cyanobacteriia > Cyanobacteriales > Nostocaceae > Nostoc > Nostoc flagelliforme_B. The sequence goes on along the minus strand of NZ_JACJSI010000048.1, from coordinate 2,881 downwards.
GTTGATTTGCGTAATAAGGACGACCTGCCGCATCGACGATGCCAATTCCAACTGGAATCGCTTCTAGAAATTGAGCCATCTGACTTTCGCTAGTGCGTAGCTTTGAGTAGAGTTTGGCATTCTCGATCGCAATTGCTGCCTGAGTAGATAGTAGATTTAGAAGTTGCGTTCGCATAGCGTCTCCTTCGGAGAATCGCTCCGGTGTAAATGCTCCAGTTGCTAATTGATTTTCCAGATACAGCACACCAACAAGTTTACTTTGATTCAACAGCGGCAAACAAAGAAGTGATTTCGTTTGGTTCTGCTGAATATATGGCTCATTGATGAAATTACCTTCACGAGTTGCATCATTTAAGATCACAGATTCATGAGTCCGAATCACATAATGAATGATAGATTCGGGTAAGCGATTTACTATTGAAACCGATTGCAGTACTTGTGTAGTACAAATATTCGCACCATCATTGAATTCACAAGCAGCCTCGATCGCCCATTCTCCTGCGTTTTCCAAAATCAAGCATCCAGTTTGTGCCCCAGCGTTCTCAATTAATATCTGCATCAAAGAATTGAGTAACTGATCCAGTTCAATTTCGCGAGAGATGGCTTGGAATGCTCTGATCACTGTTGCTAAATCGAAAGCAATATGTGAAGTGTTAGAAGTAGTTCCAGCAGTGGTGTAAATTGGTGTGGGAGCCAGATTCAGTGACTGAGGAAAAAATTGTGGATAGCGAGTCTCTAAATCTTTGGCTTTTGCGGTTGCTCCCCACCGCTCATAGCAGTAATGGGCTTCCTTCATATAAAGTTGAGCAAATCTTTCTCGACCACGAGCTAAGTAATGTTTGGCAGCTAACTCATAGCCTAAAGCTTCTTCTTGAAGGTACTCGTTTTCTTTAGCACCAAGAATTGCTTGTTCGTAAAACTCCTCTGCCTCAAAAAACTGACCCAAAACTCGTGCTTTTTCTGCCTCAACTAACTGAAACTTATGCAAAAAATTCATGGGGGCGTGGTGTGCCCATTTCTGCATCTTCTCTTGGTTGGCCTTAACGCGATTCAACCAAGCTGCTTTTTCAGAGTTTGAAGCATCCGCAAACAAGCTCAAAAATATGAGGGAATCATAGAAATGAAATGGAGGTACAGAGACTAATGCTGTGGCTGCGCTTAAATATTGTTCTGCTAAAGTAGCCGTTTTTGCAGCTTGCTCATAATCCCCAAACAGATAGCATAAAATCAGCTTATTTAAGTAAAAGTAGTGAAGGCTAGTTCCATCCTTGACCGCGATCGCCTGTGCTAGTGCTTGCTCTTCATCATAAATACAACCTACTAAGCGACTTGGATTTTCAGATTGACCTCGCAGGTTCAGGATCGTTTGCTGCAACATCGCTAGCCAAGTGGAAACAGTCTCTCGTCTAATTTGATTGGTGGCTTTACGATAAATCGCTGTTTGTTCTTCCAGTTCTGTCAGTTCTTGTCCTGCAAAAAAGGGGCAATAACATAGGCTAAATGCACAATAACCTGCAAATTCAAACTCTCCACTTTCTATCCCGCTTTGATAAGCATCCGCTAAAGCGGGGAACGTGTCTTTAAGGTGGGCTTTCCAGTGAATTATGTGAAAATTCACCATCAGCAATGCTTTGCACTTACCTCTCTTGCTACTTAATCTTTTCGTTAAATTTAAGGATAGTTTGCCAAATCGATAGCCCAGTTCAATGTCTTGTACAACTCCACATAGCATCATGCCGTATGCAGCATAACCGAGAAGCGACCAGATAGCGTTTCCATTGGCGATTGATAAATTCACCATCTTGGACACAATCATCACCATCAGAGCAGGTGACACATTAAAGGCCGCACCCACTGTACTTACTAAAATGTGGATTGCTGCCAGTGGCACAGGTTCAGTCATCTCTGGCAGATCAATTAAATCTTCAATTTCCCGCCCAGCCAATTGTAAAGCTGTTTCCTCTAATCCTGCTTGAACGTCTAACTGACTTGGAGCTTCTACTAAACTAATTCCCAAGAGTTGCAGCACTTCCAAGCCAGTTTTAAGTGCTTCTTCAGGGTCTCCCTGCGACAGCCATGCTTGAATTCTGCTATCGTAAGCTTTCACTTTATCGAGCGATGTCTTCGCACGGTTGAGAACTTCTTCTACAAGCCGCTCCATTTCGTCAAAGTGACCACTGAGGTATGCTGCCTCTGCTGCCTCTGAATGCAACACCAAAGTTAGGTCATATTCACGCTGCCAACTTTCCACATCAAGGAGTTTAAGCCCTGCATTGAAATACTTGAAAGCTGCTTCATAAGCCGTCGCTGCCAGCGCTTTCTGACCTGCTTGCAAATTCAGTTTGGCAATCTCATTCCGTTGGGATTGCTCACTGATTAACTCAGTTCCATAATTGAGTTGGTCAACAATTTCAAACAACCGCTCTGCTAGCTGCTGTGGCGAAGTCTTTTCGAGTAAATTGTGACCGATTTGCAAATGTACCCCAAGTTTTTGCGACTCATCGATTAAGGTGTATGCAGCTTGCTGTACGCGATCGTGCAAAAACTTATATTCTTGAACTAACAGGTTTTCATCTAATTCAGATATAGGTTGAATTAATCCAGCTTGAATGGCTACTAGTAAATCTAGAGAAATTGCTTTAGGAGATTGTTCGCAAACAATCGCTAACGTGTTTAAATTAAATTCAGCACCGATACAAGCTGCTAACTGGAGAATTTGCTGTGTGTTTTCTGGTAATTTATTTAACTGGATCAGTAGCAACTCCACCACATTATCGGTAATATCTTGGGCTTCAATTTGAGCAATGTTCCATTGCCAGCTTAAATGTTGTGTATCAAAGGTCAACAGATTTTCGCTATACAGCGTCCTCAAAAATTCGTT
>NZ_JACJSI010000479.1 GCF_014698065.1 Nostoc flagelliforme FACHB-838 | reverse complement strand
CGCTCTAGTCAACCAACTCCATCCTTACTCCCCAAAGTTCCTACTACTGATTAAGTAATAAATGCTTCCTATACATTATGTGTCTTCCGAGATGATTTAGTCTTAATTTTCATCGATGAGCTTGTGTGTTTAGTCGCTGTAGCTTCTTCACTCATTATATTTTGCTCGATTTCAGCAATAAATTACCCCCATGAACGATTACGATCGCTCCTTTGTAAATCAAATTCAATCAGGCAAAAAAAATCATCAGATTGTCGAAACTATTCTGGTGCTTAGTCACCATTTAGAACTCAATGTGATTGCTGAAGGAATAGAAACTCAAGAACAACTGGAACGGTTGCAACACCTTGGCTACAAATTCGGTCAAGGCTATCTATTCTCGAAACCTCTGAGCCACAAGACAGCAGAAGCACTTTTAGCAAGTAAAAGTTTGTATTAATTCTCGGATGATTGCGGTTGAATTAGGGTTGATATCAAAATTGATAGCTCAAAGCGAGGCATCTGGTGCAGCAGACTTTGGGTCACGCCAGTTTACAAACCACCAGATATCCTTTGCCCATGCCAAGATAGAGCGATGGCAGTTGGTACTTGCCGGAGTAAGTTTGTATATAGGCTTTGTCTATATTAATTTCTATATAAGTTCTGGGAGAATGGCCTGGCTGCCAGCACCACCCTGCACCAAAAGTGCCAGATTACTAATGGTTGACAGTAGCCGTAGATGAAACGAACTGAACATCAAGGTAGTGTCTGATATGTTCTATTTTTTTGGTTGAGAGTGCTTTCTTTCTCAAAGATGCAACAACATTCTTAGCTCTAACTAACGCCAGCCAAATATCTAGGCTGTCTGCAATTTTTGTAAGAGTTTCTTCTTGAGACGTTATCTCTTCTTCGAGGTGATTTGGGTAAAATATCCCCCCAATTAATCCCCAATCTGGGCGCTCTGCTTCTAAATCTAGACTTATGTAGCAGCTATCAATTGCTGTTATGCCGGATTTACGAGCAAGCTGTCTTACCTTTTCCTTTATCCTCAAATATTCTACTGGAATCATAATCTTTCCGTAACTTCAAATTGTCAGCATTGTGCAAAAGTATAGTCGGGCATCATCAAAAGCTAATTCATCATCAGTTAGTTTATCCATGCTTGTAAATTAAAATATTCATATTTTTAATCATTCTTCATCCTCTACTTCTACAGATAAATTCTCCAGTTCTGCCTCCAACTGCTCAATAGTTGGTAACTTTGTTTGTAACTCTTTTGGTAATGACTTAGTAAGTTGAGTTTGCCATTCAGCAATACCAATTGGTTTATTGACATCACGCAGCGCATACTCAGCAATAACATTATCCTTACTTGCACATAAAATTAAACCAATTGAAGGACTATCTACAGGAGATTTGAGCAAATCATCCACTGCCGAAAGATAAAAATTTATTTTTCCTGCATATTCAGGTTTAAATTTACCTGTTTTCAGTTCAATTACTACAAAACAATGTAATTTTATATGATAAAAAAGCAAGTCTATATAAAAATTCTCATCTCCTACTTTCAAATTATATTGTTGTCCCACAAAAGCAAACCCCACACCCAATTCTAAAAGAAATTGAGTAATGTGTTTCACAAGTTCTTTTTCTACTTCCCGTTCTTGTGCTGCTTCTCCTAAACTTAAAAAATCAAAAATATAAGGGTCTTTTAAAGTTTCAAGAGCAATGTCTGATTGAGGAGACGGTAATATAATATTAAAGTTATTGACAGCTTTTCCCTGACGCTCAAAAAGTCTATTGTTAATTTGTAGAGTTAAAATATTTCGACTCCAACCATTTTCTCTGGTTTTTTGGATGTACCATTCACGCTCCAAATTATTTTTAACTTTATCTAAAATTACACAGTTATGAAACCAAGGAATTAGTGCAGCAGCCTGCTGCACAATTTGCTCATCTGGGTAAGCTTCAGCAAAAGCCCGCATATAGTTTAGATTACGTGCTGAGAATCCCTTCATATCTGGGAAAGCTGCTTTTAAATCTCTGGCGAGACGTTCGATAACTTTTGCACCCCATCCCTGCTGCTGCTGTCTGATGATAATTTCGCGCCCGATTTGCCAATAAAGTAACACTAACTCACGGTTAACAGACAAAGCTGCTCTTACTTGGGCGTTGCGTATGCGTTCTTTTAACTCTCGTAAAAAGTCATCATAGCCATCCATTGGTGATAAGTTATCTGCCATACCCCAACCCGCGTAAATTCTCTTTAATTATTGCCTCTTGTGCTGTACAATCCGCCATCATGATTGGAATATGACGAAACTGCAATGATTATTACTATCGCATCGTTCAAAGGGGGTGTAGGAAAATCTACCACAGCAATACATCTGGCAGCTTACCTTGCTATCAAAGGTAAAACTGTACTAGCTGATGGTGATCTTAATCGCTCTGTATTGCATTGGTCAGAACGTGGTAAAAGTCCTTTCAATGTTTATGATCAAAGCGAAATAGACCAAGCCAAAGATTTTGAGCATCTTGTGATTGACACTCCCGCCCGTCCTGCCAGTAATGAGTTGAAAGCATTAGCAAATAAGAGTGATTTACTGATTATTCCCACCCATCCCAGCACTTTCGCTCTAGAAGCATTGATTGAAACTGTGGGAGAACTGAACGAATTACCGCCTGGAAGGTTTAAAGTTTTACTGACTTGTGTTCCTCCTTCCCCCAGCCGTGATGGATATAAAGCCAAAGAAAGTCTTGAAAAATTTGGCTTACCCTTGTTTAAAACTTGGATTAGAAGAATGGCTGTTTACCTGAAAGCTGAAAATTTTGGAGTTCCAGTTTATATGGTAAAAGATCCTCGTGCTTCTGATGCCTGGAGCGATTACCAGGCGGTGGGTAAGGAAATTCTCTCATGACCAATTTTGATAAAATTCTGGAAGTCGCTCAAAAACGGCAGGGGCAATCTCAACCCCTAAAGCTCCAAGATTCTACAGTTTTACTGGAACAAATCAAAGACCGTGAGCAAGATACCCGATCATTAAATCCAAAGCACGTTGAGTCTTTGGCAGAGTCAATTGCTGTTTTAGGACTAATAGAACCATTGGTTTTAGATAATAAAGCTAGATTGCTGGCTGGAGGACATCGGTTAGCGGCAATTCAACTTCTAAAGGAACAGCAGGCAGATAAATATCTTCATCAGTTCCCAGATAATCGCATTCCTATCAGGATGTTGCCATTTGATGCGGAATCAGAACCAGATTTGGCATTGCAAGTAGAAATAGCAGAGAACGAACAGCGCAGAGACTATACACCAAACGAGGTGAAAGCGATTGCCGAGCGTCTACGCACTGCTGGATTTATTGACGTAAAGGGAAGACCCAAGAAAGGACAAAAGCCTTTAATGCCTGCTCTAGCAGTTGTAGTTGGCAAAAACCTGCGTACAGTACAAAGATATTTTGAATCGAAGCAAGATACTGACAAGGATAAAAGTACGACAGGTGTCGTACTTTTAAAACAAGCGTTAACTAAGCTGAAGCAATGGCAACAAATTGAGCCGAAAACCCCGAAAGAGAAAGCTTTAGCAAAACGTCTGTCAGAATTCATGAACTTGATTGAGGATGTCTTGGGTAACGAGAAATAAACTTATGTATCTGGATTTTAGCCAAGATATCGACCAACCAAAAAGTACGACAGGTGTCGTACTTTTAAACCAAGCATTAACTAAACTGAAGCAGTAGCAACAAATTTATGCGCGAGCGCTTCGCTGTTACTGATTGAGAATGCAAAACTGCTCTCAAGTTTTGACAAGAGAGCAGCTAAAGAAGAGCGATAAATTTACATGGGGCTTCATAGATTCAATGCCCCGGTTACTGTATAGGTAGTTCGGTATTGTTGGATATACAGCTTACATGGTAGCAAGTTCCGAAAAAAATCATGTTCTTTACAGAGAATTCATGAATCGCACTTTTGTAGAAGCGGTAAACTTCATACCTCAATAGAAAATTCTACAATGATTTGTGTAGGTGCGAAGAGTCCCAATAATGA
>NZ_JACJSI010000478.1 GCF_014698065.1 Nostoc flagelliforme FACHB-838 | reverse complement strand
TCATACTTCTTCAGATTTTGAGCATCAAAATATTGACGGTGCAGACTTAATGCCCCACCAAGTTAGATACTCTAATTTATGTGTTTAAAAAATCACTCGTATGGGCAACAGATTAGTTAGCCTTGCCAGAATCGCAATTCATCTCGGAAATACCTATCAGTCTTTTTCGATTGCTCCTTCCAACAATCCCAGGCAACCACCAACTCTTCGCCCAAATCCTCTACAACTTCACCTCTCTCGACATACAAAGTACGGTATGGGTCGGCATGGGCAACGATAGACCCGATACCAATCGTGTCTGGTTGAGAAGATGCTTTCTGGAGTGCGGTAACTAACTCTGTTTCCTCACTGGTCAATTCCGCCCAGTAATCTGATTTAATCACTTCGTACTCTTGCGCCACTGCCCAATAGTCCTGCCAGCTACACCCAGGTTTTGCAAGTACTGCCCTAATGTCACTAACCGCCTGGGGCAACATTTCCAATTGCTCGGCTCGATATGTGATCGCAGTTGGTGTAGGTTCACTTCCCAGAATGATTGCCGCAGCTTCAAGTGCCTGGGTATTGTTCATAGCGCTGGCTAGGTTCTTCAACGCCATACCCATCAGTCGCAGACATTCTTGGGCATTTTCTTTGGGTGGTTCAACTGCTAGCGATCGCAGATCAATAGTTTTTTCTAACGCCTGTTTCACCTGCTTGCTCAACGCTTTGGTCGCTTGCTGAGTCATGGTATTCCCCCATTCTTGAAAAGGGTGCTGTTGAACTGCGTTTTCTAATTCCTGAATGCGAGAAAAGAGTTGTTGGTTTTCAATTTCCAGTTTCCGTAACCCCTCCATCTCATCCAAACGCTGCTGTAACTGAACGTTTTGCTCTTTCTGCTGCTTGTACAAGTTTTGCAGAGATTGGATTTGCTCTTGTACTTGTTCTTCGGCTCTGGCTGTAGCTTCTGACTGTAGGCCGATTCTCAACTCTTGCTGTAAGCGCTCTAACTCTTGCTGGTGCTGTTCTTTGAGTGCAGCGATCACTTCAGAATATTCTTTTGGGTAAGTTCGCCCACCCGATTCGGACACAATTGCGTCATTTAAACCAGCCAAATCAGCATTATTGATCAACAACCTTTCGCCATCAGCAAAGGTAACAATCTGCTGATAGTTATTCGGAGCCGAAGCCTCAATCACTCCCGAATCCCCATATCTGGAATGTAGAAGAGAAGAAACAGTCACAGAATTACACAATTGCGTTTTGACTTTTTCTTGTTTTGTGCTATTGCTTCTAGTGGGTGACGTATTTTTTGGAACAACCTTCTGAACTGCAAGAGCAAAATCGGCGGCAGTGGGGAAGGATTTTTCTTGGGAGGCGATCGTAACAGCTTGCTCTAACTTGTCAGGAGTTTTGACCAAACGAAGTAGGGGGCGAGTTTGAGAGGGTTTAGTGATTTTTACCCTCAGTTCTTCTGGCAGGGTATCAACTACTTTCTTCGCAGACAGCAAATCTCTGACGCGGCGATATCCCCCGTGTTTAGTTAACTCGTTCTCGCAATAGTCTTCAAAGCTCTCGTGTCCACCATCAAAGTAATAGCCTTTGTCTCGCATCAGGCGCAGTTCATCTATTGCTTGCCACTCGAATTTGTCGATAGCAGTGAAGGTTTCCTGGATGCTGGCGTTAACAACACTGTAGTCCAGCGTCGTTGTTTGTTCGGGTTCTAGTGTCAGCATATTTCTTGCTCACTATGGTAAATGCTTGGAAATTGAGGTGTTGCAGTTTAACCAAAGTGAACAAGAGCAGCTGATTTGGAGGGTTTTTCCAAAAATGTGTCAGCATTGTAATTGGCTCACTTTGTCCTGAACAATTTGAGTAAGCGATCGTGTAGCTTGCCGGCCTGCGATCGCTTTTATCTATGATGCTTCAGTGAGAAGTTTAAATAAGTTTGATCGGGAAGTGTACTAAAAATAAATACAACACATAAATGGGTGGTCATGCTGCCTCTTCATTAACTTGAGCTTGTTTCTTTGTGCGTCGCTGGGGGATATCCTGTGGATCTCTCATTTCAAAAAGATCGCCTACAGTTCGCCCAAAGTAGTTACATAGGGTTTCGACTGTGCTGACATCAACACGACTGAAATTGTTGGTAAATAGACGGTTAATAGTTGTCACGTCTAAACCAGTGTCTCTTGCCAGTTGCCTCTGGGACAGCTGGGGGTCTTTCTCTGCCATCAAAACGGCTAGTCGGCAAAACATCTTTTTTTTCATTCCTCCATCGTACCTGTAGGCTATGTTAACATATCGTTTGCTGTATCGCATACATTAGCTACAAATAAGCAATCATTGTTAGTATTAATCCTTGACAACTGTATGCATTACCGCATATACTAATAGATACAAGGGCAAAGGAAAAACAAACCCCTAGCCAGCAAACGCAATCAAGAGGTTGCACTCACCGAATTTTGACAAGTGAATCCAGAGTGACCGCTTGATGAGTAGCCGAGGCACTGGCATCACCAGAGAAGGCGAGGGGTACACAGCCGGGAAATGGATTTGCACTTAATAAATAATTACAAAAGACATTAGACCGTTAGCTGTTGACGTTGAGCTATACACGTCCCCTGATGCTATCTATCTACTGTCTTGATAATGCTCTTAGCAACTAGCTGTAGATGGCTACGCCAAATCTTTTTGAGAGCGTTGTGCTAAACCACAACGTCGTTTGCACACATAACAAAGGCGACCGCCGGTGTCTGGTAAACAAAGCGATCGCCTTTTCCCCTATCACGGAGATTTCTATTATGAACTATACAACACATACACAGCAAGCAATTCCTAGTTTTTCTCTTGATGAGCAAGCCACAGCCCAAGCAGAACTATACACCCACCTGGAAACCCAAGCCGAAGCTGTAGCCCCCACCCAAGACCCCTTGACATCTCGTGACCGTCGCATCATTGGCGAGATTATCGAAGTGGAACCCGAATCAGTCCGTACTATCTGGATCGAAGGCGGGATTACAGTATGGGTGCAGTTAGTCGGTGGCGGACGACTACCCTTCGACAGAAACTGGTTCGCTACAAGAGTGGCAGAGGTAAAAGCGACTCTACCAGAAACCCCACGGGAACGGAATCAGCGCTTAGAGTCCGAGTTGAAAGAAGCTTGCACTGTTTTCGGTTTGTACCACGGTGAGATTGACTATCTAGTATTTAGTACGAAAGTCTATCGCCAGGGCAAGTTAATTGGTTTCGTTGGCTGGGATGAAGAGGGTTGGTACGCAAGACCAAGACAGTACGGAGTCAATCGCGTGGCTCCGAGTGCTGAACAAGTGATTGCATCGTTGGGAGTCAGAGCGACAGTAGCGGCTTAGTTGCTGAAAGCGAGAAAGGCGATTGCACACCAAAAGAATTGCAATCGCCAAGAAGTTCCCGAATAAAAACAATCATGACACAGAGTACAGCAAGTAAACATTCACTTTGAGTAGGTGACTCTCACAAGGAAATTCTTCCTACGTGCTACAGATGCGAATGCGGATGTGTAAGAAATTCCTAGTCCTGGAAGTGAGAAAAAGCGATTGCAGCCCAAGAGAAAAGCAATCGCTTGGATAACAAATTTAAACAATCGAAATCATCATGGCATATTGCAATATGATTAGCCCATCTTCTCTTCAAGCAGCCCAGTTGGATCAGCCAACAGAGAAAATACTCCTGCCTCCAACCGACCCCAATGCAGAGGTCATGGAAATCCTTGGATACAAACTCGTGTATGTTGACGGAGCTTGCCCCAGCCAATCCCGATATTGCTGACATTGATGAAGAATCAGTGCAGTCCGTGACTAATCCGGGTGCAATGAAAATTCTGCAAGCCCTAGCAGCAAATTATCCTGGTTACATCAGAATTGATGGTGCTTGGATTGATGAACTGTGTGATGCTGCATCTAATCAAAATATGACTCTTCGCAGTAATCACCATTTTTACCTTTCTGGTGGGACACAATCTGGCAAATCAACTTTAGCAGGGGTGATTATCAACAAAATTGCTGCAAAATCTCAAACGCCA
>NZ_JACJSI010000477.1 GCF_014698065.1 Nostoc flagelliforme FACHB-838 | reverse complement strand
CAAAGTGCTAACACGTTTTTAATGATTAACCTCCATTAACGCTTATCTGATTACAGAATAACAGCCAATCAACATACAGGCTATCAATTAACAGACTAATTGCTAATCAGTATATTGACAATCAGTTAGCAGAATAGCATAATATAACTATTACAAAAGGCAATCGCCCTTAGCCTCGGAAACTTTGGAAGCGATCGCCTTTTGAAAAACCCATACATTTATGCAGGGAATCTTAATAAATAATGACATACCAAATCTACAGTCATCAACAGCTGCAACTGAAATCCATTGCCCGACTCAAGCAAATCTACAGCGAAATAGCCTGCACAGCCGAAGTAAGCGACAAACGCTGTAAGGATGCCTGGATTTTCGCCATTGTTAACTATCAGGCAAGCAAGATTCAGAAAATTGCCCCTGCTGCCCCCGACAACCAAGCCCTCGCCCAAGCCGAACTCGACCACTTCATTGCCGACCAAGCCCAAGTTGTAGCTCCCCAACCCTTCACAATAATCGAAATTTCGTTTGACCATTACGAATATTACGCTGATGACAAACTGGTAGCTAACATCAGCCATGACGACAACCATTTAACCCAACGCTGGGTAGTCATGATCAACGGTAAAGAAGTATTTCGTACCAACACCGTAATGCGTTGTCATCGCTTCATCTGCACTCACTACAAAGATGGCTCATTACCTGTGCAGGAACAACTTGCAACACCATGCACTACTGGCAACGAAATCATGGCGCAGATTTTCAACGAGTGCGAGAAGTACGGGTTTGAAATCCTCGACGATGGGATTTACCAGAATGACGAGAAATTAGGCGAAGTAGGACAAACTGACGGCGACTGGTGGTTCACACGCGCAGCAGACGAAACCCAGCGCGTACGCTGTGATTCTGCAATGTCAGCAGTTCAATCGCTGTCGATGCTGGGCGTGTCTAATGATGGTAAATCCATTTTTGATGAATATTTTTTAGAGCAACCGTTAGAACAGTTAACTGGCGATAAATTGCAACGACTGTTGGAGAGAACGGAGTTAGTCACAGCGTAAGGAGGCAGGGGGGGCAGAGGGGCAGGGGTGCAGAGGGGAAAGAATCTATACAAATCTCTCCTCTGCTCCTCTGCTCCTCCGCTCCTCCGCTCCTCCGCTTCATTGTCCCTTCATTCACCAATCAATATGCAACCCACAATATCGATTCCCAAACACTGGGACTACCCTCGCTTTGCTTTTGATCAGCGTACACAACAGGGCATGATTCTAGGACTTTACTACTACCCGACTGGTACAGAATTGGCTGAACAATTTGGCGATGGATGGCGTTATGTCCTGATGCCTAAAAAAAGCTCTGACGAAACATCGTACTTAAAAGAGGATCAAATCCAAACGCTCACGGCAGAAGAATTATTCCAGAAAATTACCGCAGAGATTGACTTTTATCAACAGCAGATAAACATTCTCAACCGACAGTTAACCGTATTAACTCAAGGTGCAAACAATGGCTAAGGAAGTAAACAACAGCTTTGACCGTAGAGCAAATCATTTGCTGCGTTTACTTCAGCTTTGCGGCGGTTGTGTTCCATTACATCGGCTGCAATTTCAATTCTCGGATTCAGTCATCCAAACACTGTTGGATAAAGAACTGGTGCAAGTACAGAACACGGGACGCGGCTTTTTGTTGGAGATTGCCGAGGATTTTTAGGTTATTAATCCCAGAGGAGAAAATCATGAAACTTTACGCGAAAACCATTTCAGCTACTCTGCCAGATTGGGCAAGCGTCGTTACAAAGAGCGCAGATTTATTTGAGATTGAAATTAACGATAAACACCCGAATTTCCAATCTCTGCTTGAAGAATTAGAAACCGAGATTCAGCCAGGAACCTTCGGTGTAAAGGCAGAGGATTTATGTTCACGGCTGGGCATTGAAATGTCTAACACCAGCCTCCAGCAATTAGTTGAACAAGCCCAAACCCTGATAGCCGATATTGCTGTACATCCAGGCTACAAACAACTGCTGGACGAGGGATATACCCCTGATTTAAACATTTCTGATGCTAGCACTGCGCTGACTTATCTGCAATGGGAGTTAGAGCGGAATCGATAACTTTCTGTTTAGTAAAAAAGCGATTGCTTGAATATCAGCTTTTCTTCAAGCAATCGTAAAGCACTGAAAGTTTACGCTACAAACCACTAATTATTGCATAGGTCAACAAAATATGGTTACTGAAATCAAACTAGGTTTATGCAACCCTCCCGAACCCATCTCTTTATATGTCAATCAGGGGGAAATAGACGGGGAATCTTTCGTTTGGTACAAGTTCAATATCAGCCAGGAGAAGAAAATCCCAATTCCCCAAAGGGCGTTAACTGGCTACTTGTCAGAACTGCGATTGACGACTAAAGAGTTCAAAGGCAAAGACAATCTCAAACTCGATATTGTCGTGAGTGCTGATGAACTTTATGTAGCGAGAACTGGCATTGAAACCATTTTCGCCAAAAGCTTTCTTTTAGCTGCGTCATTAGTTCAGGATTTTTCTAAGCCACTGATTATTGTTGCTAATGCTGGCGACGAAAACACGGTTTTCTGTAATCTTTATGATGCTGCAACCAAAACCAAGATTTACAGGGAATGGAGTAAACATTTGGATTGGGCAACAATCATTCGTGACATCCAATCTTTATTGGGTGCAACTTTAAACTCGATTCCCGAACCCCCACTGACTCCACCAAAACTTAGTGTAGTTCCTCAATCAGTACACCCACAGGATTTACGAGTTAAAAATATTCGCACCTTGCTTGATTATCCCCTTGATTTGGTCAGAGAGTGGTTGCAATTCCAGGATGTTGACCGCCCAAGTTTACTTGATATTAGCCAGATTAATGAACTAATCAAAACCATGTGTTTGGCTTGGGCAGCAGGTAAGTGTGACCATCCCAATCATGCTGAATCTTTGTATCAAAAGCTAGTTGTTGATGCTGTTGCTAGCGGTGCGGATGAATTAACGGCAATCAACGGATGGATGCAGCAGTTGCAAACTGCAAAAGCCGGAGCAGTGTAAATCAGAAGTCAGGATTCAGAATAATTTTACTTCTGAATCCTCAATTAATTAGATAGGAATTATTTATGAAAGTCATTGTCACAGTTGTTGAAAAAATCACAAGTGAAGCTCACATCGATATCCCTGATGGGCTAAATAAATCTGCAATCAAGCAGCACATCGTAGACCGCTACAACACTGGGGAAATGTCCACAGATATGAATATCTTTCAAGTGGACTTTGAATCAATTAACGCTCAAATTGTCAAAGAACATTCTACTAAATCTGCATAAATAGGGGAGCTAATTAGATGCATACAAAATGGACTGATGAAGAACTCGGAATCATTGAAGCTAAGGCTGAACTTTATACCCCAAAACAAATAGCCTCAATCTTAAAAAAACATGGATATTTTCGCACTCCAATTGCTATCGCTACTAAGCTTTGGGCTTTGGGTTATTCTACAAGCCCCTTTCTCGATAACTATAGTAGTGCTGAAATCGCCCGTGTTCTATGTGTGCATTCCACCACTGTTTCTGGTTGGGTACGCCGCAGGGCGGCCGCATCATGTCAATAAGCATACTTTATTGACAATAGATTTAAAATCAATGTCATTAAGTTTTGCTTATTGCGAAAGTTTTAGGCGATCGCTTTGGGGCTTAAAAAATAATCAAGCTCGAAATCCTGATTTTTTCGTTGGTTCTTAACCTTCGTTGTGATCAAGAGTAATTTAGATGCGTTTGCCCTGGGTACGCCGTGGTTGGCTGAAAACTAGCCGCCGTTCTTCTAAACGTTATCAAGTTCGAAGATGGCATCTCAAAAAGTTTTTTGACAATCCCCCACAACATTTAAAAAAGCGTATTGCCTCTATTGATGCCGAAGCTATTAATTACTTATTGGGGAGAAAAGCATGATTGACAATGTTAACGCACTCAAAACAAGTTGGTATCTTTCCCCTCCTTGGGGTCGAACAATTCCACCCGTTGAGGCGAATTTACTGGAGAGA
>NZ_JACJSI010000476.1 GCF_014698065.1 Nostoc flagelliforme FACHB-838 | reverse complement strand
TTTAATTCAGCAACTAAAACGCCCAAGTATTCCTATGTGCTTGGTTTGATTTAAATTGTCGTGTGGTAGGGCTACGCCCCGCTCGCTATTTGTTCCAGTTGCGTAAGTCCTGAATTTAATGAGGCTGAACCTTCTGGCTCACAATATATTGATCAGTTACATGTAACATCAGTACTTTTAAATAACGGTATTCCCTATGCTGATAGGCAATGGGTATGTTTGCCAACAAAAAACGCCGATAAAAAATATGTAGGTGTGATGACACTTGCTCAAAAACCAGAAGCATTTGCTTCTACTCGTGATCAAGTGCGCTTTCTATGGAATATATTCTCCCGTGAAGTGATTCATGATATTGAAATTATTACTGAAATAAGTCCAGCAGACCAAAAAATAGTTAGACTAACTCAGCAATTAATCACAAGACGTTCGCGTAATGCTGAAATTAGTGCAAGTAAGAAAACCATCGACGTAGCTTCACAGATTAATACAGAATGGTCGGTGAATGCACAAAAGCAGCTTTATACGGGGGACGTACCAGAAAATCTAGCGTTAATTGTTCTTGTTTATCGCAATACGCTTGAAGAAATTGATGATGCTTGCAGATTAATTTCGGGCTATATAAATCAACCTGCGGAGTTAATTCGAGAAACCCAGTATGCATGGTCTATTTGGCTGGATAGTTTATTAATTAAACAAAGACCTCAATTAACGAGTCCTTACAATCGACGCACCACTTTTTTTAGTAGTGAGGTAATAGGGTTAATACCTACTTTACAAACAGCTTTGGCGGACAAGCAAGGGTTTGAATTGATCGCCGATGAGGGGCACTCACCAGTTTGTCTTGATTTATCCAAAACTAAAAACATGATGGTAATCGGTACTACTGGGAGTGGGAAATCTGTACTAGTATCGTCTATTATTGCTGAGTGTTTAGCATTGGGAATGTCAATATTAATGATTGACTTGCCCAATGACGACGGTTCTGGTACATTTGGCGATTTCACACCTTACTACAATGGATTTTATTTTGATATATCCAAGCAATCGAATAATCTTGTACAGCCATTAGATTTATCAAAGATCCCTGAATCACAACGAGAAGATAGAGCAAAAGCACATCGCAATGATGTAAATTTGATAGTGTTGCAGTTGGTTTTAGGTTCCCAACAATTTGATGGCTTTCTGGCGCAAACAATCGAGTCTTTAATCCCTCTGGGTACAAAAGCGTTTTACGACAATCCTGATATTCAACGCCGATTTGAATCAGCAAAACAAGCAGGTATTGGTACGCCAGAATGGGCTGACACCCCAACTCTAATTGACATGGAACAGTTTTTCAGTGCCGATTGTATTGATTTAGGCTATGAAGATGAAAATGTAGACAAAGCGTTGAACTACATTCGCTTGCGACTCCAGTACTGGAAAGCTAGTTCAATAGGCGATGCCATCTGTAAACCTTCCACTTTCCAAACTGATTCTAAATTAATTACTTTCGCCTTAACTAATCTGCAATCTGATAAAGAAGCAGAAGTTTTCGGGATGTCAGCATATATTGCGGCATCGAGACAGTCTCTGTCGTCAACCAATAGTATGTTTTTCATGGATGAGGCTAGTGTATTACTGCGGTTCCCTTCCTTGTCTCGTTTGGTAGGGCGGAAGTGCGCTACAG
This sequence comes from Nostoc flagelliforme FACHB-838, assembly GCF_014698065.1. Taxonomy (GTDB): domain Bacteria; phylum Cyanobacteriota; class Cyanobacteriia; order Cyanobacteriales; family Nostocaceae; genus Nostoc; species Nostoc flagelliforme_B. The sequence continues at coordinate 2,397 of NZ_JACJSI010000476.1, read as the reverse complement.
CTCGAAAGTCAGGATGCCGTATTGTTATAGCTGCCCAGGATGTGATTTCTATAGCGAAATCGTCAGCAGGGGAACAAATATTACAAAATATGCCTTTAAGGTTGATTGGGCGAATTGTTCCAGGTGCAGCAACAAGTTTTTCTGAACTACTTGGTATTCCTAGAGAAATCATCGACAAGAATGAAACCTTCACCCCCAATATCCAACAAGTATATACATTATGGCTGCTGGACTACAACAACAGATACATTAGGTGTCGTTATTACCCTTGTTATCCCCTTTTGGCCTTGGTTGTCAATGGTAGGGAAGAACAAGAATCACGAGATAAGTTTAAGAAAATTTACAACGATAAGTTTACTTGGGTGGCAGAATTTTCTAAGTATTATGTTGATTGTGTAAAGCAGGGTCAGCCATTATGAAAATTCTCTCATTAGGAATTCAAAACAAGATTTTGTTGGCAATATTAGCAGGGGTAGTATCAATAGGAAGTTTTCAAGTATGGGAATACAAAAAAAAGGAAGATGAAAAGTTTGTTGCTAATAAAGAAACCAGTTGCAAAGTTCAATTAAAAATGGGTCAAGATGCGGTGAGAAGAAGCAGAATTTTACGCAGCTTGAAGTACAACAATATAGTGATTTCGAGAGTAGAACAACCCGGAATTACTACCAGTTTTGTGAAAGGTGATACTTATTTATTGATGTCTCGGACTAACGGTTCTACTCTTCCGGTAGATACCGATGTTTACGACAGTATTATTTTTAGAAGTCTTTTGAAAACAAGACTAGATCCTGAAGCCTTACTTGTAAAAGCTGTTTCTATCGACAAACAAAATAAAAAAGCTATAGTTTCTTCTGATTGTACCCCTAAACCTTTTGCAGTTTCATTGAAAAATTTATATGAAGAATATCAAACACTTACTGATGATTCAGGTTATAGCCGTACAGATATTTCTTTCTAGTGTCCCAGCGAACGCACAAACCAACAACAAACAAAGTCAATCTTTTTTGACCCAATTTGAAGAGATTTACCACAGTTTACAGATTTACATCAACAACTATCAAAAAGAGTTCTCTAAAGCCGTTGGTAAATTAGAAGCGGAGTTAAATCAGGCAATTCAGTCTAGTGTAGGTGACTTAGGGATTCCTGACCCTTTTAAAGCTGGTAAGAACATTGAAAAAGTTTTACAAAAGCAAGAAACTCAATTATTAGAATTAGATCCTGGGACTCAAGCAAAAAATGCAATTAAAAAATGGAATCAACAATACACCCGTGGTCAATCTCAATCTGTCTTAGGTACTGAAGGACAAACAGTGCAAAGACAAGAATCTGAAATAACTAATGATGCGATTTCGCAATCTTCAAGTAGTGCAAATGCAGCACAACTTGATGTTATTACACAAGACATTCTCAAAAAAGTTGCTATCCAAAATTTACAAACTGCTGTAGTTACCAAATCTATCCATACTGAAGCTCAAAAACAATTCCGTTTTTTAGCGGCAGCAAATATGAACTTGGCAGATATTTCTGGTCGTATGGATGAGCAATCAAAAAGACAAGATAGCGAAGCTAACGCAACAGCTAGAGAAATATTACGAACTGCTGCGGTTAATGATGCTTTTTGGAAAAATCAATGGTAAATCTGCTCGTCTATGCTCAATCAAGTGGTCAACAACCAGGACAGAATACAGGCGTTACTATATCCGGTGAGATTGTTGACGGTGCTATAAACGGTGCAGAGCTAATTATCAATTCTTTTAAGACTGATTGGGATCAGCTTGCTTCTGGAACAAGCCCTGTTTATAGCGCTGTTGTTGCGGTGTCGATGTTGATAGCTGTAGTTTTGGTTAACTTTTGGTCTTTGGGATGGTACAGAAAATTTGCAGAAGAGGGTTTTTCGAGCAGTTTTGCAACTGAAATGGTTTTTCCTTTGTTAGTGATTTTGATGCTTTCTGGGAATGGTTTTTTATTAGCCAATACAACGATAGCTCTGAAAAATGTATCGGTTAAACTAAATAGGAGCATTTTGGAAATTACTAGAAATGGCGTGAAACTTCAAGATGCTATTCGTGTTGTTAATAATGACCAAAGCTTCGTTTTAGCTACACAAACAAAATTACTTAATTGTGAGAAAGAGCCGGAGAAAGAAGTAGATACAAATGGTAATGAAATAGAGCCTCGAAAAAATTGTATTGAGAATACTATCAATCAAGCAAATACAGAAGCACAAGAAATAAGAAAAAAGAATGGGTTGAACGCTGGGGGAGCTAAATTTAATGTATTTGATGTATCCGCTCGGTAAATCGGGGTAGAAAGAAAAAATCAGAATGTAGATTGGTAGACACGGCGTTATAAAATATGATATATGACGCAAAAATCATCTGCTGGGAACTTAGTATC
>NZ_JACJSI010000475.1 GCF_014698065.1 Nostoc flagelliforme FACHB-838 | reverse complement strand
GGTTGCTGGGATATGCTTTACTCATGTCACTCTCTCGGTACTGTTTATTATCTATTCACAGCTTATACTGAGAGAGCTTTTTTACACCTTTTCCGACTTTTCAAACATCCTCTAAGAAAGAGGCTACTAAAACTATAGATAGACCTTTTTTCAAGCAAATCTACCCTAAATTAGAGATACTACAGTAATTCTATCTCTGGCATCAAAATTTTTACAAATCATTTAGGACTGCTATAGTATTACTTAATTCATGAATAGCTGAACTGGAAACACCAGATTTTGTAATATACTTTAGCTCAAGGCTTCTGCTACTTGAACAGCTAGTTTCTGAGGATTAAATGGTTTACTGATTATGCCTCTGACACCTAGATTATTAAATAGATTTTTATCATTATTACGTCCTCTTGCTGTAAGCAAAATCACAGGTATGTGTTTAGTTGTTTGATTAGCCTGTAATTTTTGAAAAGTTGTCAACCCATCCATATCAGGCATCATTACGTCCAAAAGTATAGCATCGGGTTGAGATGATTGAGCTAAGAATAATCCTTGATTGCCTGAAGTAGCAGTTAACACTTCCCAGCCTCCCATTATTTCTAGACAAGTCTGAATCAATTGACGGATGTCATCTTCATCATCAATAACTAAGATTTGCTTAGAGGTCATCGTTATTATCTTCCTGTTTTAAATTATTATTACTTAGTGCTTTAACTATTCCAATGTAATGAGGGGCATTGTTTAAAGCTACCATTCTCTTAAGATTAATTTTTAATGGTAAAACTTGAAAGTGGAAAACTAGGGTAGAAGTTTAATAAAGAGATGGCATAACCAAAAATAATAGAAAATGTGGAAATTGACACGATGGGCTTTGCCCCGCCTTTGGCGATTCTCCTGCAAACACGCTACACGATGGTCTCCGACCGACCGGAGGCCATCGCAACTACAAGGCTATAGCATTGCATCCTTAACGGTTTTACTAGCTTTACTGCTGACACTGCTTCTATGGCAGCTACAAAGGCTTAATTCCATTTATCCGTTGTTTTTAGGTGCTGTCATGGTTAGTTCCTGGTATGGTGGTTTCAACCCAGGACTGTTGGCAACTTTTTTGTCTGCTATAGTCTGCGCCTACTTCCTTTTGCCCCCTTTTTATTCTCTGGCTGTTGCTGGATTCAGTGTAATAGGGTTGGTTCAGTTTGTGCTGGTAGCAGTGTTGATCAGCTCACTTAACTCCGCACTGCGCCAAGCGCGATCGCAAGCTCAGAAAAACGCGCGAGCTGCCCAGCAAAATTACGAGTCTCTACGTCAAATTCAAGACACTCTGCGCCAAAGTGAAGAACGTTATCGATTGCTAATAGAAGGAGTAACTAATTACGCAATTTTTATGTTAGATCGAAATGGTAACTTTACCAGTTGGAACATTGGAGCCGAGCGTATTTTAGGCTATCAAGAAGCAGAAATTATTGGTCAACCTTTTGAGCGGATTTTTTCACCAGAAGCAATTGAGCGCGGACAACCACAACAAGTATTAACAAAAGCCGTAACTGAGAGTTTTTCTAAAGAAAATCGTTGGCATCTCCGTAAAGATGGTACATTTTTCTGGGCGCATTGTGTAATCACACCTTTACGAGATGAAAATGGAAATCTGCGCGGCTTCTCTAAAATTATGCAAGATATTACTGAGCGCAAACAAGTTGAGGAAGAAAAAGAGCAACTGCTGCTACGAGAACAAGCTGCACGCGCTGTGAGCGAAGCGGCACAAAGTGCAGCAGAAGCCGCAAACCGTTCCAAAGACGAGTTTTTAGCAATAGTATCCCATGAACTACGTAGTCCCATGACTGCAATTATTGGTTGGGCTGGGATGTTGCAAACGGGCGCGCTAGATGAAGCTAAAGTAACTCTTGCATTGGAGATAATTGAACGCAATGCTAATTTGCAAATGCAACTTATTGAAGACTTACTTGATATTTCGCGGATTGTTAGAGGAGAACTTTCGCTCTCCATTGATTTAATAGATTTAGTAAAAGTAATTACAGCCGCGATCGAGGTTGTACAATCACTGGCAGATACTAAAAATATTCAAATTGAAACTATACTTGATACTTCAATAGAAAAAATTTCGGGTGATTCAGATCGCTTGCAACAAGTTGTGTTAAATTTACTCACCAATGCAATTAAATTTACACCCAACGACGGACGAATTAAGGTGCGGTTGTTAAAGGAAGTGGGGAATAGGGAATGGGGAGTAGGGAGTGGGGAAGAGTTTTCCCAACCCTCGATTCCTAACTATGTTCAAATTCAAGTGAGTGATACAGGGCAAGGTATCAGTGCTGACTTTCTACCTCACGTATTTGAGCGCTTTTGCCAAGCAGATAGTAGTCATACTCGGTCAAATAAAGGACTAGGTTTAGGGCTAGCAATCGCCCGTCATGTGGTAGAACTGCATGGTGGCACAATCCAAGCCCAAAGCCAAGGAATAGGGCAAGGAGCGACATTTACAGTCAAGTTGCCCATTTTAGAAGAAAGCAGAGGAGCAGAGGAGCAGGGGAGCAGAGGGACACGAGAGAATAACTTACACTTCTCTCCCCAATCCCCAGTCCCCAGTACCCAATCCTCAATCCCCAATCCCCTTACCAACTTGCGAGTACTGGTTGTAGATGACGAAGCGGATGTGCGGCAGTGGATTACCGCAGTACTCGAAGAGTGTGGAGCGAAAGTTAGTACTTTTAGCTCTACAGGGCAGGTACTTGAGGCATTAGAAGAATTACATCCAGATGTGTTAATCAGCGACATTGGAATGCCAGGCGAGGATGGCTACGCGCTGATGCGTAAAATCAGAAAAATTGAAGCAGAACGAGGCGGGCGGATTCCTGCTGTTGCACTGACGGGGTATGCCAGAGTAGAAGATTACAAAGAGGCATTAGCAGCAGGGTTTCAGCTACATATTGCCAAACCAGTTAGAGCAGCTGAGTTAATTGCCGTTGTTGCCAGCCTGGGTAAAATGTCTAGTAAACTCTGAGCAATTTTGAAAATATTGTTCATATCCACAACTTTTCCACTTTTCCTAGATAACTTCAAAAGTGTAATTTAGGCGAGAAATGGTGTTATCCATACAGTTAATGAAGTTGGCTGACATCAGCTTGAATCGGTTAGGAAAGTAACAGCAATTTGGTTGCATATTAGATTGCTTTCCAATGTCTGGTTCCTTCATACAAAATTATTTGGAAATTTGAAAAATGAACAGTATTTGGTTACAGCGATTTTCTGCGTTGTTTATTTCCTCCACAATCACAATGATTGGAAGTGGATTATCTGCTCAAGCACAAATACAGACTCCCGATAAAATTTCAACAACAGCAGCCGATTTGATTCCCCAGCCAACACAACCTGCTTCTAAAACTTCTGCTGAGGTGGCGCAAGTGGATGTCGATCCAGGTCGAACAACCCGTGGTGGCTCCAGCTATATTGGAGTTGCTGGCAACATTGGTTTAGGTGGTGATTCAGCTTTAAGTGAAGGTGGTTTTATGGTGATCAGCAAAATTGGGCTGACGCGTACCTTATCTGTACGACCATCTGTAGCGATTGAGGACGACCCTGTTATTTTGCTTCCTCTCACTTATGACTTTAACTTTCGGACAGCAGATGCTTTTGAAGATACATTCGCTGTAGCACCATACGTTGGGGCTGGCGTAGCGATTGAAACTAGTGATGATGCAGACGTTGGCTTGCTTTTATCTGGTGGCGTAGATGTTCCTTTGAGTACTAACCTCACGGCAACAGCAGGAGTAAATGCAGCGTTTTTAGATGAAACAGATGTAGGACTGATGATTGGAGTAGGTTACAACTTTACTGGGTTGTAAAAAAAGACTGTAATACCCATTTGGAAAATGATTGCGATAGATGTTTTTTTGAATTGCTGATTGAGATAATACGCGACCCTTACAAAATCAATGGTGCGGCTGTTACAATACTTTTCGGTTAAGAATTAAGCAGTGTTGATAATGGAAAAATTGAGCGGTTGGCGTTGAGTACCAGTGCCACGATGAACAGGCTTCTTAGACGGAAATTTGGAACGAGT
>NZ_JACJSI010000474.1 GCF_014698065.1 Nostoc flagelliforme FACHB-838 | reverse complement strand
TTCCCACCATCACCATCACTACCTTGCTGCCCAGCAGTTGCGGAGATGGTGGCATCTCGTAGTTGTAAAAAATTTGAATTGATGTCAATATCACCACCTTGACCTACAGCAGTCGTTGCAGTAATAGCGCCGGATCTGGCGACGCTGATGCGATTGGCATTTACTTGAAGTGTGCCAGCGTCGCCAGATCCATCATTTTTGACGCTCAACGATCCGCTATCCATAACATTTAAGCGGCTGGTATTGACAGTTACGCTTCCTGCATCACCAGTGGGGGTTGGTGGTACGCTGGGGAATCTTGCTCTTAAACTTTCATCTAAAATAGCTGCTGATGACTGTATGGAGCTAGGAAACTTTGAATTTAGATTAACGCCTGAAACTTCTATAAAATCAAAAGCATTGATAGTAAGGCTACCAGCATTTCCATAAGATACCGTGGTTGTATTTACAGTTGCTCCATCTCGAATAAATAGTTTTGGGGTATTAATTTCTAAGTTACCAGCATTACCACTACCAAAAGTATTAGCCTCAATGAGACTAGGCTCCAGAGAAGAAGATTGTCCTGTTAACTCTATAAAATCTTTTGCGCTTACTAAAACATTGCCTCCCTTGCCGTTAGCGAAAGTAAGAGAACCCAAGCTACCTCCATTCCTAATAATGACACTTTCTGATGTTAAATTTAAATTGCCACTGCGTCCCGAGGATCTACTGGAAATTGCAGTAATAGTTCCTCTGTTATCTAAAATTAATTCTCCTATCTTTGCTGTTATATCTCCTCCATTGCCAGAACTATAGCTGAATGTATTAATACCACCTAAGCCAGAAGAATTAATAATAGATGGAGTAGAACCAACAATTCTTAAATTGTTGGCATTCACCGATACTATTCCTCCTGGCATACCACTAAAAGCAGTGGTGGCTATTTGCGCTCCTTCAATGGTAAAATTTTTTGCATTGACTTCAATATTTTCTCCTGGTGTCTTACCAAAATTACTAGTAAAAATAGCACTGGTATTAAATTGAGATTCTCCTTTAACTTCTAAAAAATTAGAGGCATTAATAGTGGTTCCTCCATTCTGCTTAAAACCATAAGTTTGGCTAGAGATCAAGGAGCCATTTAAAACTTTTATCTCACGTCCTTGGATATTAATACTTTTTCCTACACCTTCATTACTTCCAACGTAAACTAAAGCGCTTTGTGATAAACTTATGTCTCTAAATATTTGTCCATTTTCATAATTAAAAACCCACTTATTATCTGATTTAATGCCTACGTTTCCTTGAGCTACGCTTCCTACCTCAATGTTTCCATTTATTGTACTAAGTATTCCTCCTTCTATTGATACGTCTCCCCCTAACAAGGCTAAAGTTTTGCCAGGATTTACTTGTAAACCATTAGCAAATCTACTGGCATCAAAAGGAAAATTAAAATCGGAACCTTGAAGAGTGTGACCTGCTCCTTGTACTTTAATTGCCCCAGGATTTATACCAAACTCTAGCCCCCTCGCTATATTTACTTTTAACAAAGGAGAAGATTGAGGGTTTTTAGCACTGAACTCAATTTTATTATCAAATTTAATGCTATCTGCTGTACTTGCCAAAAATGAGCCGCCAATGTCTAATCGAGCATTTTTGCCGAATATAATACCATTGGGATTTATTAAAAACAAATTTGCTGTCCCATTAGCTCGAATTAATCCATCAATATTGGAAATAGATTTACCTGTCACTCGACTAAAAATGTTCTGGATATTCGAAGTATTATTAAAGTAAGCAGTGCTGCCAGCAGGAATAGAGAAGTCTTTAAAGCTATGAAATAAGGTAGTACCTAATTGAGTTCCATCTTCAATATTACTGATATTTCCCTCTGATTTTATTAGAGTATTATTCGGTAGACTTGCATCTGGAACAATTTGTTGAGCTTCGGAGGGGAAAATGGTTGGTAAAGAAAAAATTATTGAAATTATAGCAACACTTTTATATTTTTTCAGCATTGCAACACTATGTTTTTGTCCTAGCTTAATTATTGAATTAACCATGTTACTACTGCTAATAAAATTGTAAATTAACTTTGTTTCACAAGTAAAAATTTCAGTTTTTAGTTTGAAGACTATATGAGTATCAGTATATACTGTATATTCATATATAAATCATTGTAGTAGCTTGATTGATTATGTCTCTTCCTGACGGGCCAAAAGCTTCCTCTTGGATACAAACAGTTCAGTTTTTTCTTCGGCCGCTAGAAACATTAGATGTTTGGCATCAAATGTATGGAGATACTTTTAGGGTATTGGGAAACGAGCTTCCTGCCACTATTTTCTTTAGTAATCCAGAAGCTATACAAAAAATTTTTACAGCCACTCATGAATCTTTTGAATCTACTCAAAATAATAATTTATTAAAGCTATTACTAGGAGAAAATTCTATTCTCTCTTGTAGTAGTGAACAGCATCAACGACAGAAACGAATACTGCTACCTCCTTTCCATTCAGAGCGAATGCATGATTATAGTCAAGCCATTTGTGAAATTACTGAAAAAATAATTGGAGAATGGATTCCGGGGAAGATATTTGTAGTTAATTCAGTTATGAAAGAAATCTCTATTTGCATTATTCTTGATGTTGTATTTGGACTACAAAACGATGATCGTTATAATTGCCTGAAAGAATTGTTAGTTTCTCTGTTTGATGTTCTTCACCATCCTTTTAATTCAATATTTTTAACATTGATTCCTGTATTACAAAAAAAACTAGAATTTTGGAGATTGGAAGAAAGTCTAATGAGTCAACTCCAGCAAATTGATAAATTAGTATATTCAATTATTGCTGAACGAAAAGTGCAACGTAATTATCCAGGGAAGGATATTTTAAGTATGCTTCTGGAAGCATCTCATGAATCTGGGGAGCCACTAACCAATATTGAATTGCGCGATTCTTTGATAACGCTATTGTTCGCGGGATATGAAACCACATCATCCGCTCTTTCTTGGGCATTGTACTGGAGTTATTTTTCGGCAGAAATTCACAAAAATCTTCTATTTGAACTTAACTCCTTTCCCATCGGCAATGACAAGATTGGAATAGCACAATTACCTTACCTGACTGCTGTTTGTTCTGAAACATTACGCTTTTACCCAATTTCTTTAATGCCTTTTTCACGGTTTGTACAAAAGCCTATAGAGATCATGGGTTATCAGCTTGAACCGGATACAATCGTTAATGTTTCAATTTACTTAGCTCACCAAAGGGAACAAGTGTACCCGCAACCAAAGATGTTTAGACCAGAGCGATTTCTAGAGCGTAAATTTTCTCCATACGAGTATTTGCCATTTGGTGGTGGCAGTCGTCGCTGTATCGGAGCAGCATTAGCACAACTTGAAATCAAGCTTGTTCTGGCAACTATTTTGTCACGCTTGCAATTGGGATTAGTGAGTCCTCGTCCTATAAAGCCCATTAGACGAGGACTAATTATGGTTCCTCCAACATTTGAAATGGTAGTAACTGGAGTGCGTTAGAACATTCTTGCTTCTGCTTATATAGTCTTGCGCTAACACTCCGAATACCAACAAGGTGTATTTTATTAATCATGATTTAGGGAAGTTAGGGAGTTAGGTAAAATGCAAAGTTTATCCGTAAGAATAAAAATTATGTAAATTAGTTGTTTATCCTACGATTAACAGCGTTCATAATTGCTGCTAACTACAATTTTTCGCGATAAAACTTTCTTTAATCATAGTTGCCAATTTAGGAGTACCTTATCAACTGAAAATCAGGATTTTAACCTTGAACTTAAGATTTTAACGTTTATCTGCTTGATATTTAATGCTTGAAGCTAAGAAGATTTTGAGATTGCGTTTGTTCTGATAAAACAGCAATCCTGTACAATTTCAGAATTTGCGGCAATATCCTACCGAATCTGATGACCGATAAATCTCCCACAAAGCGTGCATTGCTTTGGTTGCCTTTAAGTATATTGATAGTGCTTAGTGGTACTGCTAGAACCCTATATGCACAGATCACTACACAGCAGCCAAACCTCCCGCTTCCACAAGACATCCAGCCCCCTACACCAC
>NZ_JACJSI010000473.1 GCF_014698065.1 Nostoc flagelliforme FACHB-838 | reverse complement strand
CTATTCGCTCCTTAGCTATTCCCCATATAAATTCACAAGTTAGTTTTCATCTAACTCTGAGCGCTGGTTTAGCCACAGTCATTCCTAACCATATTTTTAGCATTGAACAAATCATTACAGCAGCTGATAAAGTGCTATATCAGGCAAAGGCAGCAGGACGCGATTGTTTTAAGCACAATAACTTACTACTTGATATGCAAACCCCCCGCAATCTACCAGTTTTTAGGAATAAAATATTAATAAGAGAGTTGAACTAAGAACACAGCACAAGCTCTTGCATTATCTAGAGACCAGCAGAATAATACTTTCCTTCAAGCTGATAACTATCACAATATTTCAATAAAACTTGATGAATTCTCACAACACTTTCACAAATTCTACTGTTTTTGCTGGTTCTCATGCTTTATCTAACCCCCTATTAATTCAATTAATAGAATTGCTACACTTTCAAAGGATACGTTATCTATTTGGAAGCTCCAAAACAATTAATAAAACTTTTACATCATTTGTGTTTAGTTAAACATTTGATTTTTCACAGTATGTGGCAAAGGTTATTTTTAGGGCTTATTAAGCTTGGGACTAGCTCTAATACTATCATTTACTACTTAACGGCTACAACCTATCATGGTTAAGTTTTATCTCCAGCTTCATTAATATTTTAAATAGGAGAAAAATATGGAAAAAACAGCTATTTCTAACGCAAATACAACCAATAAAAATGATACTAAGCGGATCTTAGTTTGTGATGATGTAGCTGATAACTCTTTCTTGATAAGAACCATTTTAGAAGCAGAGAACTGTTTGGTTAAAAGTGTTGATTCGGGTGCAGCAGTGCTAACCTTTCTTGAAACCGACCCTAACCCACCTGACTTGCTAATATTAGATATTCAAATGCCTATAATGGATGGATTTGAAGTTGTTCAACGCTTGAGAGAATTAACTAAATTTCCATTTCTACCAATTCTTTTGGTCACAAGTTTTGATTATGATCTTAATAAGATGAATGGTATAAAATGTGATGAATTTATCCAAAAGCCCATTGACATTGATACAGTCACCTCTAAAGTGCGAGAGATTTTAGACCGAAATTATTAAAGATTCCCTCGTAAATGCTAGCTACTTCATTGATAGATTAGGGTTATGAATGATGCGATTGCTATAAGGTTGCTTGAACATATCTTATTAATGCATCCGGCTCAAGGGGCTTTCGGCTAACGGGAGCATCTCAGTTTTTGAAGTGGCTCAAACCGACAATAATCCATTGAGTAAGCACAGCGATGAGCCAGGACTTGAGGGACATTTTCTCGTTTTCATTGTGCCCTAGAAATCTTTGTTCGACGCTCAATCTGCTCAACGGCAGATTCAACTGACCCAAAACCAATTGAACAAATTTCTTCAACTTAGTGATATTCGTAGTTAATGATACGATGGCAATGCTTATCGAGATAACGGCAAAAATTTTGTACTTGTTTACCCCAACAACCAGTAAATAAGGCTTTAGTTTCTTCTACTTGACCTTTCAATAGTAAGGCATAGGAAGAGTTTCAACCATTTTTGTGAACCCCCAATTTTGTAAAGGTTTTCTATTAAGTGAAACAAATCTTGTATTTCTCGACGTTTTACATCAGGGGCTAATAGTCTGCCAACCCAAAATTGCTGGGTGGAGGTCGGCAGGGGAGCAGGGGAGCAGAGGAGAGATTTAGTACAAGTTCTTTCACCTCTGCCCCTTTGCACCTCTGCGCAAGAGCTTACCACCACGCAAAGTTTGTGTGGCGAAGCACTAGTTGGTCAATGATATTTCAAATACCATCATGTCCATCACCCATACAGAATAAAGGCATCTAAAGGATAAGAATCCTTTAATACTTGGTTTGGGCGTTTTTAAATCAGCAGTCTGATGTGAGAATGAGGGCAGTTATCCGAAAGCCAGTTGAGCCGGAGGAGGCGAGCGTTTACATTAGGCGCACTTTCACAGAAATACTCTACCGAGTTATTCACATCGATAGAGTATATAAAATTACTACCATTATCTTTCACTAGCATTCAGCTTATACTTTGATAACTATTTATACCTCTGTACAAGTACTGCAAATCTTGCCTACAGTGATCGCATGAAACGCTGCATAACGGTAATCACTCCAAAACCTACTCTCATCACTGCGGCTATCTCCTGATATCTTGTCAGAGCATAGGTCACAGTTGAACAATTTCATTAAAGGACTCAAACTCCTATAATTTTGTTATAGCCAAGTTTAAGAAGAAAGAAACAGACAAACAAACAAACAAGGCTTGGATGATTTATCAAAAAGGGATAGCTCAAAAAATTATACAGGAATACTTTTAGCCTATCTTGCCCCGTCAGGTCAGCTAGGCTATATTTACACCAAGATGTCTACTGTTGCTCTCTGGCTATGTGACAAAAGGACCACTGAGATAATGGATGACTTTTTCGAATTGGAACAAAGCGGCTTGACTTGTGTAAAACCAAGAGCGGATGAGAGCTTTATTCCTGTTCTGATTCAACAATTTGTGGGAAAAAATAACCATTACCTCTTGCTGTAATAATAAATTCTGGCAAGTTGGGGTCGGATTCTACCTTTATCCGCAACCGCGAGATATGCACATCTACCACACGAGTTTCTGTATGAAATCCTCCTACTAAACCCCACAACTCCTGCAAGATTTCTAACCTTGAAAAAACTCTTCCAGAATGATTCACGTAACTTCTCTAATAAGCTAAATTCTATACCTGTTAGCCGAATCCGTTGCTCATTTTTATGGACTTGCCGCTTATTTTTATCGATTCTCAGGTCGCCGACATGAATTATCCCAGAGTTAGGAATAATATTAATATCAGTTTTGTGAAAGCGTCGTCTTAATATAGAAGCAATTCGGGCTTCTAGTTCCTTGGGTGAGAAAGGTTTTGTCATATAGTCATCAGCACCTAACTCTAGCCCAACAATCCGATCTGCTAAATCTGCCAAAGCTGTAAGCATGATGATTGGCACATTTGATTCTCTCCGTAATTCTTGACAGACACCGTAGCCATCCAGCTTTGGCATCATCACATCCAGAACTATTAAATCAGGAGTCGAAAGACGAAAAGCTGATAAAGCTTCTTCACCATCACTAGCTGTAACTACACTGTAGCCAATTATTTCTAGACGTGTTTGCAAAATTCGGCGGATGCCGACTTCGTCATCTACTACCAGGATTTTTCCTTTCTGTATTGGCAAGTTTCTCAATTCTCCCCAATGGCGAGAACTTTTAACCCTCTATTCTCAAGCTGAAGTAACTCAAAAAAGATTTTTTTCCTAATTCGTAAATCTCTGACCAAGGAACTCGTATTTTCCATAAATTTGGTGTATCTTGCTAATTTCGTGTAATTATTAACACCCCACCGACCAAGCCCCATTGGGGCAAAGTTGTAGGTTTGGGTGTGGGCAAAAATAGCCCCAACAACCTTACTTCATCAAGAGATTCTGGTCATAAATAATGCCCAAGCTGTAGAGCTGCTTGGACATATCCTATTAATGCATCCGGCTCAACGGGCTTTCGGATAACTCCAGCCACCTTGACATCAGGCTCCTTTCTAAAAAACGCCTCTTCGTTTGCCGTAATTAACAAAATAGTTAGAATTTGTAAAATCGGGTTATTTTGAATCCGCCGAGCGACTTCGTACCCATCCATGCCAGGCATCATCACATCTAGTAGAAGTAGATCGGGTATTTTTGATTCAAGGAAAGCTAGCGCTGCCGCTCCTGACTCCACAATTTCAACTTCATAACCCTCCATTTCTAAAAGAGTTTGGAAGAAAAAGCAGTTGTCTGCAACATCATCGCAAACAAGGATAAGCTTATTAGTACTATCTTGTGTGACTCCTTTTTTAACTACCATATTGAAATAGGGAACATATAGGCTTATAAGTCCTGTTATAGTTAAACCAACAACTTTTTTCGTCTGACTGTGGTGTTAGTTGCCAGCGTAAGTTTTATGTAAATATTTGCTAACCAGCTTTTGAAAAGTGGCAGTGGCAGTTGAGTGCGCTATCCCAACTAAGTTTCGTTCCTCCTGGAGAACCCAATCG
>NZ_JACJSI010000472.1 GCF_014698065.1 Nostoc flagelliforme FACHB-838 | reverse complement strand
GAACAAAATTGAGCGATGTTGGTCATGGTTGAAGAGTCGAATTCGTCAACAACTTATTCAATTTGACTGTATCAGGGATGCTATGGAATATGTACTTCGCCTAGCGTCCTAACTGCCTTGTCTGTTGCTATAACCGTAGCCATATTTTTGCTGGGCTTGTAGATATTTAGCTTTCCAATCTCGGAAGGTACGCTTAGGTATTTTATTGTCTTCTATTGGTTGTCCTCTTAGCCACGGCTCGACAATGCTGTAGCGGAAGTTGGCGTCTTTTAAATCTTGCTCACTTGCTTTCAGTAATATCTCCTTGATCTCATTGCTTAAATTACATTCCACCTTATTCCTAAAACCTGTTATCTTCCCTTCCCGAACCAAATCTTCGAAGGTATTTAATGCTAATTCAACTGCTTGGCTCTCTTTTGTATGCAGTAAAACAGATGTTTCTCCTACCAAAACTATTGTCAAGATATTGCCGTCATAAAGTGTTAGTATCTTCAAACACTTGGCAAACTGCTTCTTTAGGTAAGGAGTCTCGCAATTGGATTACTGGTATTTGATAATGCTCAAATTTTTTGAGTACCTCCAGTTCTAAAGTGTCGATTAGTTCGAGTTTCTGAGCATCATATTGCCAATATTTAGAATATTTACTTCTCCATTCCGAAAAGAAGAAGATTTTTGATAATGGGAATAGTCCGGCTTCATACTCCTTTTCTGGGGTGGAACAGTCTATAATTTCTCCACCAAATGTTCGGAGTTGTTTTGATTCCGGGAAAGCGATAATGGCACTGCGGCGGTCGATGTTATGGTCAAGGGATTTGGCAATATCGAGGTAGTACCATTTTTTTATCAGCTTTTGGCTTTTTTGGTCTTTAATGACAACGGGTTGCTCTGACAGCAAAACCATGAATGAAGTGGTTAGGCGTTGCTGACCGTCGAGAATTAACAAACTGGGATTATCGTACTTTGGCTCTTTAACGTTATCGATGAGGCGAGGTTTAAATTGCACTTGCTGATTACTTTGCTGAAGCATCATCACTGCGCCAATCGGGTATGCAAGTGAGATGCTGGCAAGTAGACGACGCACACGAGCATCATCCCAAACCCAATCTCGTTGAAAATCTGGCAGTTGGATACGTCCGGTCTTTATATCTTTTAAAATATCGAGTAAAGGATATTTAGTGATGTCAAATGTGCTGATAGAATGCATTTGCTGTTCTGAGGTTATTATTCTTCGCTCACATACTGCTGCTAGTGCAGATGAATTAGATTGATTTTGTGAATTACGAGTAATTTTAGGATGAGATAATGCCACTTATTTTTACAGTAATGAATACAGATATAAGACACAATAAAGCGCCTCTTGCTGTGTCAGCAAGAGGTTTTATCACGAGTTACTCGTAAATCACGAACAGTTAGTTAGTAAGAAAGTTGGGTGGCAAAATTATTTGTTGGCTGATAACTAGTTGTTTAAATTGATTGAGTAAATCAGCCTGTCGCAGCAGGAAAGGAATGTAATGGGGTCGTCTGTCGAAGTTAGTTCCCCAGTCTTTGATGGTGTGAGGACTTAACCCTGTGGCTTGTGCCAGAGCATTGATACAAGCTTTGCGATAACCTCTGGCTGGGTCAATATCTACCCACTTACGACAGTATTCCATTGGCTCCAAAGGCAGCTGACGGATAGCATCAATCCTCTGCTCTTCTGGATTAGGGGAAAGTCTCACAAACATCTGGGGCTGGTAATGGATGGGCAAGTACCAGATGAAGGCTTGAGTAATTTGATGTTGGCTATTGCCTACTGTTAATTTGTTGATTCAAAAGTGAAGGCAACTGCTGTTGTACTCAAGCGGCAGTCTAATACAACAGTCTACAGATTAAGAAATCTTTGCCCACAATACTAGTCTTTTAGTCGGAAATTCCGATTAAATTATTTTTGCGGATAATCAGGGGGCAAGACGATTTTCCTGATCTGGTTCAGCATATCCGCCATTCTGAGGACATGTAGAACATGATCTGGTCGCCTATCAAAGTTCGGGCCCCAGTCGTTAACTGTACGTGGACTTAAGCCTGTGGCCTCGGCTAGAGCCGTAACACAAGCTTTACGATAACCACGTTCATCTGAAGGTACTTCAACCCATCGCTGACAGTATTCTAGTGGCTCTAAAGGTAGTCTACTGAGTACGTCGATTATATATTGGGTTGAAAGAGTAACGCTGTCTATCACCTTTTTTGGATGTGGTTGAAGTATAATTCGGAGTTCACGACTATAATCGCAGAAATTTATATCCGAAGAAAGCCCAGTGTTAATTCTGCGAGGATGCGATCACCTAAAACAGTAAATTAAGAGCTTTCCTCCCAGCTTTATAGACATACTTAAGCAATTTTTTATACTACTTATTGTAGTAAAAGTAAGTTAAAAAAATACCTGAAGTGCGATCGCAAATGCTTCATTTTTCATTTCTTGAATTTTAGTGGTGAGAATTGGGCAGAATTCGCTTGTGTAAATTTATATTTTTCAGAAATGCCACTATATTGAATTATTTATGGTAAAACTGGTGGCTGAATATACAGCAACGGTTGCATCGGGTGATTACCTGAATTCAACCAAAGTTGGCTTGAGGATTAGGTCAGCGTGGCACGAACTAAGAAAGACGAAACGAACGAAAAAAAAGGCAATGGGACCAATCTAGGGTTTGAGCAAACCCTATGGGCAGCAGCAGATAAAATGCGCGGTCACATGGATGCTGCGGAATATAAGCACGTTGCTTTGGGGCTGATTTTCCTCAAGTACATCTCGGATGCGTTCCAAGAACTCTACGATGACTTGGCGCAGCGACAAGAAACGGAGTATACCGACCCGGAAGACCGAGATGAATATCTGGGGATGAATGTTTTTTGGGTGCCGAAGGAGGCGCGGTGGTCAAATATTCAGGCGAACGCGAAGCAGCCGACAATCGGAATGCTAATTGATCAGGCAATGCTGGCGATTGAAAAAGAAAACCCTCGCCTTAAGGGAGTGTTGCCGATTCAGTATGCCCGGCCGGATCTGGATAAACAGCGGTTGGGAGAATTAATCGACTTAATTAGCAAGATTGGCTTAGGAGATACTGCCAGCAGATCAAAGGACATTCTGGGACGGGTGTATGAGTATTTCTTGGGGCAGTTTGCT
The DNA here is from genome assembly GCF_014698065.1 of Nostoc flagelliforme FACHB-838. Classification (GTDB taxonomy): domain Bacteria; phylum Cyanobacteriota; class Cyanobacteriia; order Cyanobacteriales; family Nostocaceae; genus Nostoc; species Nostoc flagelliforme_B. Next base: position 940 of record NZ_JACJSI010000472.1, on the reverse strand, counting down.
GAGAAAGAAGGCAAGGGTGGTGGTGAGTTTTACACCCCACAGTCGGTGGTGAAGATGCTGGTAAAGATGATTGAACCCTACAGGGGAAGAATTTATGATCCCTGCTGCGGATCGGGCGGGATGTTTGTGCAGTCGGAGAAATTTGTTGAGGCGCACGGGGGAAATAAAGGCGATATTGCTATTTATGGGCAAGAATCAAACCCAACGACGCGCCGCTTGTGTTTGATGAACCTGGCAATTCGTGGGATTGACAGCAATATTGGGGACAGGCAAGCCGACAGTTTCACGAATGATCTACACAAGGATTTGAAGGCAGACTACATCCTCGGCACTCTCGACGACAAAATCGAACTCAACCAGCAAATCAACCACACATTAGAAGCGATAGCCCGTGCCTTGTTCAAATCCTGGTTTATCGACTTCGATCCCGTCCGCGCCAAAATAGATGGACGACAACCCGCAGGTATGGATGCTGAAACTGCTGCTCTGTTTCCTGATGAGTTTGAGGATTCAGCAGGCAAAATCCCAAATGGGTGGAAAACAGTTCCGTTATCTGAAGTAATAGAGGTTAATCCAAGGCGATCACTTACTCAAGGAAAACTTGCTCCGTATCTTGATATGCAAAATATGCCAACTCAAGGTCACAGACCAAATGGTTGGATATATCGAGAATTTAGTTCTGGTACAAAGTTTATTCAAGGTGACACGCTCTTAGCAAGAATTACGCCTTGCTTAGAGAACGGAAAAACAGCATTTATAGATTTTTTGCCTGAAGGAGAAGTAGGTTGGGGTTCAACTGAATACATCATCCTCAGACCCAAACCACCCTTATAGCAACAGACAAGGCGGTTAGGACGCTAGGCGAAGTACATATTCCATAGCATCCCTGATACAGTCAAATTGAATAAGTTGTTGACGAATTCGACTCTTCAACCATGAC
>NZ_JACJSI010000471.1 GCF_014698065.1 Nostoc flagelliforme FACHB-838 | reverse complement strand
GCTTATTTTCAAGGATGAGTTTACTTATTTATGGCTGAATAGTTAGCTAATTTATCCTTAAATAAAAGTTCTTTTATTAGAGATAAGTTAATTTATACGATTGCAAAAGAATCGATTTACTTTGTTTATAACCTTGCCAACTTTTGCACTTGTATAAATGACTTTGAAATCTTTATTAGTTTTTGTTAGGAAATAAGGTGCGTTTCCCCTGAGTCACTTAGTTATTTCCTCACATCCATCATTCGTTCAGGGTTGTACTGATTAAAGTCTACTGAGCAATCAGTTACAGCGCCCTCTGTTTACCACTAGGAGGAAATATCAGCGTTCGAGTTGGGTGTTGTTACTTGACGAGACAGATTGCAATACAACAGCGTCTTTACCTCTTACTAAATTGAACATCGGCTGTCAAATCTGCCTATGAAGCTATAGGGCTTCAATTAATAAGTTATCACTCTATTAAAAGAGCAGGTTTCCTTTGATACTAAACTTTACTTTTTCTAACTAAACGGCTGACCCCATCTCTCCCAATTTTCTTTGTTAAATGGCGATCGCCACTTCAAAATTAAACTCAATTCCAACTCCTGCCGGGGTTGTCTCTCAACCGGGGTATCCCACCAAAAAGCGATGTTGACTGCTGTCTTCATTCCATAGCGATAATGCAAATCCTGGTAGCTTGCTATGTAATCCTTGCAGGCGTGAATCCCTTTCCAGCGCTTGTTACTTCTGCAAGTTTCCCCCACATATAAAATCAGGTCAGCCGCAGAGTCAACGATGAAGTACAGACACGCATCGCCGGGGCTGTTTGCTGGCATCCTCCAGAACGAGAGCGATCGCACCTGTAACTGCAACGGATCAATCCGGTCTGGGTCGCAGTGCTTTGGTGCAATGTCGAATAACGTCGCCTGCTGCACTGGCTTGCTTTCCCTCACCCGTTGCTGATAGTCCAAAATTTGTGTTTTCCACTTCAGCAGGGCATCAGCACTCATCACCAGCGCCTCTGCTCTACGTGCTGGTGTGGGTTTCACTTCTGGAAATAGGTTTAGTTGATTGGGTTCCAAGGGTATTACGGGAGCGTGCCGACAAGCTGATTATCCCCCAAAACTTAATCGAGTAAACCTGTTAACGGGTTTAGGCGATTCGCATTTTTTGAAACCGGAAATGGAACAATAAATTTATTTTTGCGCCCAAACTTGCGTGACGCGAGGGATGCAAAATATTGTTGTTTCGTCAGCAGCCAATGCCCTTATTTGGGCAATCGTCTGGTCAATCTCTTCTTGTGTTGTCAGTCCAGCTTCAATGAAAGCATCAACTGCCTCAATGATAAATCGACTAGGTGCTTGGCGTTAGAGCGCACTACAACGGGTTGCACCAAAGAAACGGACGGTGCAACCAACCCAACATCCTGAAAAACTCGGTATAGCGTGGTTCCAAGACGAAAATGCTGACCTCGAATGTCGCTGATAGCTAAGAAAAGTTCAAAACAACGCTCATAAGCTGGGGATGGCGGATCACAAAAGGCACAGCTAAAGTCTGCTTCCTCGCACACCATTAATCCACCAGGCTTAAGAAGCGATCGCAGAAATTAAAGAGTTACGGCAAAGTAATAACCAGTTAGAAGATAGCAATAACCAATTTGATATAGCCAACAAACAATTACAACAGGAGAAAACCGCAATGTCAGCCAGCGCACCACAGCAACCACAAACAGTTACTCTTAACGTCACCGAGTTAGACTCTTGGTTAGAACAGAAAATTATTGAGCTGGTGAATAAGGTAACTCAAGGTGTGGCCATAGCACCTGCTGTTACTGCCACACCTGCCAAGGTAACACCCATCAAAGAAGAGATTGACTGGCAAGCCAAGACTGATGCTGAGATATGGGGGAGCAAAGCGCCGAGGGCAGGTATAGAAAAAATTCGTCGATCTTATCAGGCAATCTGTCTTATCAGGCAATCTGTTTGTACAACGATACTGTGGCAACTCTTGACTCAGATCGCCTCGCAATTACTAACCAAGCTTTGAGGGATTTATCGGGCTGCAATGGGCTACTAGTACGCGATTGGATTGAACAGCACAAAGATGAGGTGATTAGCCATAATGCTAAGTTCGGCATGGAAAACAAGAAATACCCCAGTAACCCTGCCAGCTATGCCAACAAGGGCAAGGACACAGATAAAATTCTCTTGCTGATAAATGAAGAATTTCTAAGCGGGGAAGGTTTTAAGGCAAGGAGAAATTAAAGTTATTTTTTCTCTTACAAACTAATTACATAATCACCACTAAGTTTATGTAATTAGTGGATTTTAAAATGACGAAATTGTATACCAAACTACATTTTCTCCAGACTATGCCTAGACTATGTTTGGACTAAGCCTAGACTAAGCGCTCTTAATCAGTTTTTCAAGAAAGCAAGTTTCCTAGACTATGCTTGGACTAAGCCTAGACTAAGCCTAAACTAAGCGCAGGGAATCACTATTTTTTGCTGTCAACAATTCTTCGATTAGAGAATAAAATAACCGTATTATGCTTATTTTGGGTAACTTCAATTTCAGCCATTTTTGCATGGCTTTTGAAACGAAAAATCAACTAAGATTGACTACAAAAGAACTACAAAAAAACGACAAAAGCAGATCAAGTTTCACAGATGGAATGACAACGCCCATTTCACCCAATCCCTAATCTCTAATGTCTAATAGGGACACCAGGGGAGTAGAGCGTAGCATGACTACGGGCATCGCCTCTTCCTCAACATCCAATGCCCAATGGCGAATGCGGTCGAGCTAGAGGGGCGAGAGTCAGCAGTGGGGCAATAGGAGGGAGAAGCGATCGCAGTACTTCAGAAAACTGCTCAATCGAGTAATTGCTTAAGCAAGTAAATCTGTAATTCCAACTGTGATACAGAGTAAATCACAGCAGTCTTTAGAGTGTTACTGTCAGCACTAATACGCTTTATGACAAAAGGCCCCCAGCACATTCAAAAAGAGTACTCAAAACAATTTTAGTCAAACCTCTGCCCGACATAGTACGCTCTCGCTCTCGTAAAAATTGCAGCAACTGGCCATCGCTACTGTCGTGACTGCGCTTAATCGAAAGCACTTCTAAATCAGGTTGCTCCATATCCTGTATTCCTACCGAATTAGAGGAGATTGTGAATAAGACATCGTGTTGATTGATACCAAATTTCAATGACTGTCAAAATATGCCGTAAACCACCCCTAGTACCCCTCTACTGTACCAAATGACAGTCGTTTGACTGTCATTAACCGAAAACCCGATGACAGTCAAACGACTGTCGTTATGTACCCTAGAGGTGCTTTTGGGGATATTTTGGCAGTAGGCAGTAAGCGCGATTTCTCCCCCAAAAGTGGATTTCAGGCATTTGTATAAGTAATACCATACTCACTATGGTTTCATGCCCTGCGAGTGGCTGCGCCATCTCTGGCTGCGCTCATGACACGAAATCGCCGTTCGCCCAAAGGGGTTTTTGTACTACAAAAGTACTGCATTTGTAACATGAATCTTTGATGTGGCCACTAACAATTCTCAGAATTGAGAAACTAAAAACATTCGGCAATGTTGCCGCAAGTGATGACCATGTTACCAGGAATAGAGAAACACCCAACGCAGATCCAACTAGAGAGAATGTCCCCTTGATTGGGGGAGAAGCCTCATGCGACTGTTAGCAGCGATCGCTTCGGGAATTAAGCATAGGGCGAAGAAGGTGCTTCGGCTAGCAAGAACCGCAGGCATTGAGGCCATTCATTGTCTAAGGCATTGTTCTAACTACTGCTGGGAGCAAAATCAACAGAGGTGGCTTTAAGGTCTCAAGAGGTTCTGTTATGCGATCGCCCGGTGGTCAATAAGAGGGAGAGAAATTAGGCAGTCAGGATATTGAGTCACGCACAACACTGATCTAATTCTTTTTTTTCTTGACTGCCACAAATTGGTAAACGCTAGAGAGATTGTCGTCAAAAAGTTCGCATACGAACTAAAAACGTATCCGCTCGGTAAATCGGGGTAGAAAGAAAAAATCAGAATGTAGATTGGTAGACACGGCGTTATAAAATATGATATATGACGCAAAAATCATCTGCTGGGAACTTAGTATC
>NZ_JACJSI010000470.1 GCF_014698065.1 Nostoc flagelliforme FACHB-838 | reverse complement strand
CCACACTGGCTGAGGCACTCTCATGCAACACATAGTTTAGACCGGGGCGCACCTGTGCAACTGCTGCAAGCAACCTTGGGACATTCATCGCTGAACCAAACTAGCCGTTACACCCACGCTCGTCCCAATGATAGCACCGGGCTTTATTTACCAAAGTAAAGTTGTTGTTGGTGTTCAGTAAGCTCAATTTTAATGCGAGCGCTTCATGTTCAGGCAAGTCAATTTTCCCGATTTGGGTGGTAAGGCACTTACCCGCTCATAAAGATACGAAAGTACGATCCAGATCCACGCCACACAACGAGCAATTAAGAACAAGGCTGGGATATTTTTTTGTAGTTCTCCCTAAAAATACACCTTTAAAAGAAAAACCTACAAATCGGTGAAAAAAACAAACTAATAATGACTTTATAGTTAACAAGTGATGCATTAGGTCAAAGAGCATACTCCTAGCATTTAAATACACAAATATTACAGGTGTAGGTTTGGGTTAAAGAAAAGGGGCAAAGGTGCTTATTTTAAAGAACTTGTACAAAATTTCCCCCTGCTTCTGTTGCTTCAGTGCCAAATGAAGCCTTATCCGAATAGCCCGCTTTTTAATCGCTATCACGCCATAAAACTATAGAGTCATTTTTAGTTTATTTTTTGAGAGTGGTTTGATTGCTACAGAAAAAATTCTTCAAGAAACGGGTAAAACTTGCGTGCCAAAAACTCAAACTTTTCTGCAATTGATTCCGAACTTGTCCTGAATCAATTCTCAGGGTGAGGGAGATCCAAATAATAAAGCGCCAGAAATATAGTTGTGTAGCCAAAATATCCTTGATACGGCTGGGCATTTTATTACTTGTAAGTGCCTGAAGCCAAGATGCTCCCTGATGGGCGAAGGAACTTTAGGTGATTGCGAGTTAGTTTATGATGTTGTCTATTAAAGAATTATTTGTCAATTTTAAGTAATTAATGTCTTGCTGTGTAAGAGGCTATAAAGCTTATTAATACGGAGATTTCGGTCTTTTAGGAACTCGTATATTCTTTGAATGGTTTTAAACAATTAAATGCCTTTTCTCTTAAAACTGACTCCTCAAGAATTAAATGATTAAATGCCTTTTTTTTGGGAAATCCGAATAAGGTATTGACTATTGCGGTTATCTCGTGGCGCAGCGATCGCCTCCGGCGGGCGAGTACGCCATCGCTTAGGCTTAGTATCAGCCATTCCCCAAAGTATAGTGTCAGAAACTCGCTCGGGAAGCCAGATCGCGATTTTACTGGAAAAGCTTGAGTGGATAATGAGGGCCTTTGTTGTAAGTGAAAGGGACATTAATTTTAAAAAACTGGATTTACAGAGCTAGACCATCATTTAAATTGCACAGAGCTAAAAAATCGAGCGTTTGGACACTAATTATTTAAAACTGACAACTAATTCTTTAATGGACACCAGGGCTTAAAAGCAGGGGCAACTTTTAGAGACGCTATGCGTAGCAAGATCCCCGTAGGGGCAATACCGTTCGGTTAAGGAATTTCTTGGTTGAGGCAGGCAGAGGGAGCAGGGGGAGAAGAGAAGCAGGGGGAGAAAAGAATGGCTGAACATATACCCTCTTGCCTCCCCTGCTTCCCCTGCTTATCCGAACCGTATTGCCCGTAGGGGTACAGACTTACTGTACTGGATGCAATTATTGCTTTCTTACTTAGGAATCTAACTAGGTACTCAGCACTGTTTCGATGAGCAAAAATTAGATAAAGCAATCCTGCAAGTGTTTAAGCCTGAGATAATTTTTGATTGCCAATGGTAGCCGTTGGCAGTAGCATCTCTTTACAAAAACCATCGTTTGAAGAATGCGCTGACACATTTGGCGATGATACTATCAAGGTAATTCATCATGATGAATTACACGATTTAATAAGCGTGGCCAGTCCCAGTTTACCTAGATGACACGTGAACATGAGCAATACAGGGCGTAAAAAAAAGCTGGCATCTTTCAACTGTGACCAAAGGAAGTGGGAGCAGTTTTAAGCAGTCAGACACGCAGGGCAAACGCATCTAAATTATACTTGCTCACAACGGAGGTTAAGAGTCAACGAAAAATCAGCATTTCTCGTTTGATTTATTTTCACAGGTTCAAAGCGATCGCATAATTTTTTGTCAATAAGCATCGACTAATGCGACTGAGTTTAAACTTGTTGAGAATTAGAGGGTCTTGTTGACATGATGCGTTTACCCTGGTCAGACACGGGATTATCAGAAATTGGCTCGATTGTAGGGTGCAACCTGTGTTAAAGAAGGAGGGTTAAACGAAGTAGCTAAGAAGATGAGAAGGTAACTTAGCTTATATTTAATCTCAATTAGCAGAATTCTCTACTGTGCGCCCCTGATTAGAGGACTTGCACGTACTCGATCGGCTTGTAGACAATCAACGCATCTGGCACAACTCAAGAATGTTCTAACTGTGGTGTAAATAATAGCTGAATTTCCTCGCGGCTGAGAACTTTCGCTTTTCCGTGCCGATCTCGCTTGATTATCTGCACCATTTGTTTGAGTAGCATTTCTTAGTGTGGGCGGAACTGCCTAAAATCGCTAATAATACAAAAATACTGTTAGCTCAATATCGTAACAAAATATGACGGAACGTGGTAGTACCTACAATCACAACGGAAGACCCGGTGCAACAAGTAAAGAATCGCGGGATTTGGCAGAAAGATTTGCTACAGCCATTGGGGAGTTTAACTGGCAAACTGATTACTTGAAGTTTTGTGAACTTTTGGAGCTAGAACCTAGCGAGTATGCTGACGAACAGTACCGCCACTTTCAACAACTGGCAGAAGCGCTCACGAGATTCAATGCCGAAACGCTAGCCTTGATGATTGACGCGGGTTTAGGCAAAGGATGATATCAGCTTTGATAGCAAATAATGAGCCGTAAAAATTAGGGAAACGGTTTTTGGTGGGATGCCCCCACCCAGAGAAAAGCGCGTCTTGCATTAGAGCAAGCAATGATCCAAAAATAGCGCAGTCCGTTTAATAAAGAAATGTGGAATCTTTGGAGACAACCCTTTAAGTAAAGCCTAGCGTGGAAAAATTATCTTTGTGATCGCTATCCGGGAATATTATATGCAAGGAAATCGCAGCTCAGACTAATAATGTCAAGCAGGTTTTTTGTTCTCGCCGTCTATATGCTTGTTTAAGGTGTAAGGGCAATCTGGACTTTTAATAGTACTGGCGTAAGGCAATCGATAAGATGCCCAAAGTTGCCAGCGCAAAACGTCAACTCCAATGGTTGAACTGCCAAATTGTACACGGCAGTCTTTATCTGGATCTTGTATAACATTTTTGGTTAGGGTGTTTACCGCTTCTATCTTGAGATTATTCGGTATGCCCATTAGTAGTTTGGTAAGCCACTGTTTAATTTGAGGAGATTGCAGCCAATCTCTTATCTGTTGATCGGTGGGAGTTAGACGATTCGCACGAATGATTTTAGGGAGGTTATCCTGCCGATATGAAGAACTAACAAGACAAGAAGTTGCGGCAATGTTGAGTCCCAAGGTTTCCGCAAGGCAACTACAAGCATATTTGAATATAGCTCGTAAGTATCTACCAGAGTTTAGGAAGTTCACCAATAGAAAGACAGGTGGACTAAATGGCAATGCAAAACTATACGAGTGTCACATTCCAGTACTTCAAGAAATTCGCTCTCTAGCTAAAGAACATACTTTAGCTGATATAGAGAGTGAGTTTAAAAAAAGAGGAGCAAAAAGGTGAACTGAGAGTAAGAAGCTCCCACTTCTACGAACGGATTATTTCAGATGGATTGTAACAGTGAACAGTTATCAAGATTTGACAATGATGACTGATAACTATTGAAGAAGGCAGAAGGCAGAAGGCAATTAGTGGGGGATTCAGACCCCCGCTAATTGAAGAGCACTAAATCATAGATTTAGTGTAACCGTTCACAGGATAAGAAACGCTACAGTCAAAAATGGGTTACTGAGATGGTAGATTAAGAGGCATGGATGAAAACTGCCTCGCCTACGGAATTGAAATTTCCGACTCAGATTGGGAAAAGACTCCAGCCAGCATCAAACAACTGGTGGAGAAAATGGGGCAGCATATAAAGCAATCAGAA
>NZ_JACJSI010000047.1 GCF_014698065.1 Nostoc flagelliforme FACHB-838 | reverse complement strand
TGAACAAAATTGAGCGATGTTGGTCATGGTTGAAGAGTCGAATTCGTCAACAACTTATTCAATTTGACTGTATCAGGGATGCTATGGAATATGTACTTCGCCTAGCGTCCTAACCGCCTTGTCTGTTGCTATAAAAAAAATATTCCATCCCTGCGGGAAGCTTACGCGAACGCGGAGCGTCCCGCAGGGTACTTAGGGGCTTTTGCAAGTCCCTAACGAATCGTTCCCAACAGGGCTTCAGTATCAATGGGTTTGATCAGGTAAAGTAACAGTAGATTCCAAACAATTGCTGCAATCAGAGGTAGCTTGCGAATTAGCTTCACCAATTTCAGCCCAGAACTGCGCTCAATATCTGCAATTTTCAGGTTGTAACCTGCACAGCGTTGTAGACGTGGGAAAAACTTGGGATGTTCGGTATTCAGCATCACAGGAAAAGCCCGCCCTGCGGTTTCATTGGTGTTGCGGACAACTTGGAGATCAAATTCTGTAGCATCAAGTCCCAGTGATTTGTAGAACCCGGAACGTTCATGAACTGTCAGGGTGTGGGTAGCAAATACTGATAGCAAGAAAAAGCGACTCCACAGCCTAGCTTTCCAGTTGTTCCAGAGTTGCGGCTGAGAACGCAATAATGCTTTGAATATGTCCCCGTGGCGGTTTTCGTCCTGACACCAGCTCTCAAAGTAGCGAAAAATCGGGTAAAACTGGTTTTCCGGGTGCTTTTCTAAATGCCTGAAAATAATAATGTAACGCCAGTAGCCGATTTTTTCTGATAGGTAAACGGTGTAAAGTACCCATTCAATTGGGAAAAACGTATAGGTGCGGGTTTTGGTGACAGTGGCTAAATCAAGGGAGAGTTTAAAATCAGCCATTGCTTTGTTGAGAAATCCGGCGTGGCGGGCTTCATCACGCGCCATCAGTTGAAATATTTCCGCTAGCAGTGGACTGCGATTTTTCAGCTTGCGGGATAATTCCTTGAATAGCAAGAAGCCGGAGAACTCAGAAATGCAAGAGCGTTCCAAATACTCAATAAACGCCTGCCTTGCTTCACCATCAATGTGTTCCCAAGATTGCTCAAACTCTTCATCGCGCACAAAATGGTGGCGGTTGTAGTCTGTCCGCATTTCTGTCAACATCGCCTGCAACTGAGTTTCCTGGGCAGACAAATCAAGGTTGGCTGCGGTTTCGAAATCTGTAGTATAAAACCGGGGGGTGAGTACAGTTTCTTTGCTGGGGGTTTTAATTTCTGGCTTGGGTAGGGTGTTAACCATGAGTAATGCGGCGAGGAGTCAATAGTTCTATAACTATCAAGTTATGACAAATGCAATTATTTTGCTAGACCTTTTTACAATCCTTCAGTCAAGTCAGAAATCCCTAATTTCCAATAAATAAACCATCTATCTTGGGGGACGAGCATCTCGCCCGCCAAAAAAATTTGGGCTATTTTTCATTTGGAAATCCCCTATAACCGCGAAAATACAAAGGGAAAGCCTTTGAGGAGTGGGGTTTAGATAATTTATTAAGTTTTGAAACTTCTCTCTCTAAGCTTCATTAATCACTATATAGTTATATGGCGAGAAAGACCTTCACTTAAAGTTTTAGAGGTTTTCACGGTACGCCTAATCCTGATTCAGTTGGTAAGGCTGCCTCACACGGTTATCTTCGGATGTACAATAACGATGTTAGAAAACTATATTCACTCAGGTTAGTGTGGGAACACCAGTTACTGTAGTGCAGCCGATCAGATAGGATTGCTATATAAAACAGGTGTAGCTATTAGATTAACGCATACCTAAAATTTCGGAAATAGCCCTTATAATATCCAGATAAAAGTTGCCTTTGACTGCCCGAAACAATTCAAATTTAGAGTCAGGCGCACCAAAAAATGGTCTGAGAAACCATCCTAACTGCATACCAACAAAAGCATAAAGCAATAACCAGGATCTTAAAATAGTGGTGCGGGTTTTTTTGCCTACTTCATCTTGTTGAGAAAGTAATTGCATTCCTTCATACAAGAATTTAACGCCAAAGATGCCTGTAATGCCAAAAATTAACACATTCAACAATTTAAAAAATTGATAAGAATCGGGTGTAGTAATTAGAAAAAATAGCGTAACTGGTGCCAAGCTGAATAAAAGCACGCTAATCACGGATACAGATGTAAGCAATACAACAAAATGCTGTTGAATACTGCTCCGGGAACCAAATAAAACATTAAAAAAGAATAAAGTTGGAAAACAAATAATCAATGTGATTAAATAGAATACCGGAAGTTTAATCGCACCAGATAGTGCCTGTGCCCAACTGTGGGATGCACCAATAATTGCTCCATAAAGAGCAAAGAAGATAGAACTAGTTACGAACAGAGAACTAATCTTATTTTCTAATCTTACTCCCTGACGAATTTCTTCTAAAAATAACTGGCGATCGCGGAGTAAATTAACCAAGACACTAAATTGTTGAATTCCCCGATTTTGCTTTTTTAGCATATATTTATATGTTGTATATTTTGTGTTATTACTAATTGACAATTAACGGATTCCCAAGAGATAGCTAATAGCTTGAATGACGCTCAAATAGAAATTCCCTTCTCTTTCGCGGAATAGTTGAAAAACAGAATCAGGTGTACCAAAAAATGGTCTGAGAGTCCATCCTAACTGACTGCCTACGAAAGCGTAAAGAAATAGCCAAAACTTCAAAATCTTTTGGCGTGTCTTGGTACCTTCATCATCTTGTTCTAAAACTAAACTTGTAGCTTGATATAAAGACGAAACACCAATAAATCCAGTTAGGGCAAAGATAAAGACATTTAACAAAATTAAAAATTGGTAATTATTGGTAGTGATTAAGAAAAACAGTGTGATTGGTGCAAAGCTAAATAAAAGTACACTTGTGACTGAAACCGCAGTTAAAACTAATGCTAAATGCTGTCCAAAAGTCCGCTTGGAGCCAAAAATAATATTAGCAAAGTATAATGTCGGGATACAAATCAAAAGTGTGATTAAATAAAGGGCTGGGAGTTTAATAGCGGAAGACAAAGCTTGCATCCAGCTATGATATGCACCAATAATTCCGCCATAAGCAGCGATAAATAAGGAACTGCAAACCAGCAGCGAAATGATTTTATTTGGTAATCTTATACCTTGGCGAACTTCCTCTAGAAATCCCTGGCGATCGCGCAAAAACCCAATCAGCACCGCAAAGTATTTTATTCCTAAAGATTTTCGTTCAATCATCTTATCCTCACACAGGTATTTTCAAGTTTCATCTGAGTAATCACCGCCAGATCCATACTTCCAGGCATCAATTAAACGATGCCAATAATATTGTTGTTCATCTGGTTGATTCTTGATCCATGTTTCTAACATTGGACTTAACCAAAACAAGGTAGTGTATACACCTAAACTACTGTAATGTAACATCCAATCTAACAAACTTGCCAAACCTACTTGCGGAATTATTTTGGCAACTAATACCGGATGATATAAAGCAGTTTTTAACAGTGTTTGCGTTAATGCCGAAAACTGCACTATATCTTGTAAAAACGGTTTTAACACTGGTGTACCCAACTGTTGCATTTCCTGAAATACCGCCGAGAGTAGTTGGTTAATTTGATCTGGGGCAATTTTCTGATTTACACCAACACTCATTGCCCTCTGAAACAACCAAGTGACAGTCAAACTTGGCTGATAGGGTTGCAGCAGTGCTAAAGCTTTTGCAGATAATTGTTCTGTTTCCAGCGCTTCGTAAATGCCATAAGTTAAGCGCTTCAGGTGACGCACCATTGCCCCAAAACCACCAAAACTTAAGGGAGATTGGCTACCACTACTATCTCCTACTGGTAGAATGCGATTCCAAGGAGTTTTTAGCGGACTTTGGCGATAGGTGGGAAAAAAACCAAATAGCGCCCGTTGAAATTTCAGCTTGCTCAATTCCACTCCCTGATATTCTGGTAAAAGACGCAAATATTGCTCAAATAGAGCTTCTAAACTCAAACGTTGAGGATCTGCATCCATGTAGGTAAATAAGTAAGTGGTTCTGCCATCCCTGGCTGGAAAAGCTTCCCAAAAGTATTGACATTGATTCTGCAAAGATGTGAATGACAATAACAAATCGCCTGAGTTATTTTCTGGAAAACCTTGGGCACAACTTCCGACAACTAAGCACAAGGCATCTGGTTTTTTTCCTTGACGTGCTTGTTGAGTGATGGGTGAAAAATGTCCCATTGCGTCGATTAATAACCGAGTTTTAAATTGGTTATTTACCATCACCCCATCTGGATGAACTACCGCTTCGGTAAAGGGTGTGTTTTCTAGCAACTTTCCACCAGCGGCGAGAAATCGGGTTTTTAAGGTAGCCAATAGATAAACTGGATCTACACCGATATTCAAAACATCTTCTACCCAAACTTCTGTACCGCCATCAAAACTAACTCGCGCTGGGTTATATTGAGTTGCGATCGCAGTTACTAATTCTTCTTCTGTTAGCAAGTTTAATTCCACAAATACATCTAATTCTTTACGAGAAATATTCCATTCTTGTTCCCTTCCCCGCAAAATTCCCCGTTCCATCAACGTTACTTGCAGTCCCTTCACCGCCAAGGCGCAACCAATTAAAATACCCAAAGTGCCACCGCAGATAATGACATCGCAGTCTACACCCCCTAAAGGCTGTTGACTTTCTTTAACCAACGTTGGGACAGATGCAGAGTTTTCTCGCAAAGATGTGAGGAGGCGATCGCCTTGGCGCAACCCTCCTAAAACATCGCCGGGTAATTGGGAAAGGATTTCTTCAGTTAAAGACATTTTGGAAAAACTTAACTCTACATTCCAAAACTACCTTAATCAAAAGACCACTTAAAGGTTTTACTACACAAAACCTTCTTCCTTCGACTTGGCTACGATGTTACACACAACTCCTAAAAGCCTAGCTTGACTCGTTTTTAGTCTCCGACTGGCTATGGATTCATTGAGTCTCTGACTTCATGTTGCAACTAAAAGCGATCGCGCGGGGGTCAACGCCTTATTTGGATAATTTAGAGATTTTTGTAACTTACAATACTTTTTGTCTCATTTTGATATGTATAAACTTGAGTATAAAAAACTAAAAGCAAAAGCAATTACTAGCAATTGAGTAAAAAATTAATAGCTTTTAAAATCCCGGTTTAATCTGTCACATTGAAGTTACAGGCGTTTGGTTTAATTGAGTGCGATCGCAAGTTTTTCAGCAACACCAAAATTCTCTATTTACAGCATAAATTCTCAATGTTGTTTTCTCTACTCATTATAGATGAGTATTATTTACTTATTTACGAACTTTTTTTCAGTTTGGTTAACTTATTACAAATAGAAGCAAATCTATTTTATTCTAAAAAAACGTAAATTAGAGCTAAATATAATGATTATTCGCCAGTTATCATCTCTATTCACAGCTTTTTTACTCACTCTTTTTATCAGCATTAGTTGTACTCCTATCCAGCAGACTTCTACACCACAAAATCCTAATACTTCAGTCATAACTGCACCAATTGCTGTTGGTTTTAGTGCTTGGCCAGGTTGGTTTCCTTGGCAAGTTTCTCAAGAAGAAAAATTATTTGAGGCGAATAAAGTTAATGTAGATTTAAAGTGGTTTGACGGCTATTTAGATTCTATCAACGCCTTACGAGCAGGTCAACTAAACGCCAATACCCAAACCCTGAATGATACCATTAGCTCAGTGGCAGCAGGCTCAGATCAAGTAATCGTTTTAATCAACGATAATTCTACAGGGAACGATAAAATTATTGTCCGAGAAGGAATAAATAGTATTGCCGACCTCAAAGGTAAAAAAGTTGCTGTTGAAGAGGGGACAGTTGACCATTTCCTATTATTACTAGGTTTGCAAAAAGCAGGTTTAACCCAAGCTGATATTCAGTTTCAGCCATTAGAAACAGGTGCAGCATCAGCAGCTTTTGTTGCAGGTCAAGTCGATGCTGTCGGAGTTTTTGCACCTTTCACTACAAAGGCTTTATCACGTTCTGGCAGCAAAGAATTATTTAGTTCTAAAGATTTTCCTGGTGCGATTCCTGACCATTTAGTTGTGACTCGCAAACTCATTAATGAACGTCCGCAAGATGTACAAGCTTTAATAAATACTTGGTTCGCTACTTTAGATTTTATCAAAACTAACCCAGACAAAGCTTACGAAATTATGGCGAAACGCGCTGGTGTGTCAGTTGCAGAATATAAAGCATACAATTCCGGCACGAAAATATTTTCAATAGAAGACAATTTGCAAGCTTTTAGTCCCGGTAAAGACATGAAATCGCTAAGTTACGCTGCTGAGAGAATTAGTAAATTTCTTGTTGAAGCGGGTTTGACAAAACAAGCACCTAATCTTAAAAAAGTTTTTGATGATCGCTTTGTCAAAGCCTATGCTGCAAAGCAAAAATCATGAATCAATCTGCTGACGATTTGTAAAAAATAAACTCCAAACATTCTCATAAAATGTTATCACAAACTGTTTTTTGGCGCATTGCTGAAGAGATACCTAAAAAATTAGCTTGGACTTTAATGTTCTTGTCCATCGCTATTCCTATTCTTCTGTGGTGGGTTATTTCTAATACTGGATTAATACCATCATTATTTCTTCCTACTCCTACTGAAGTGTGGGGTGCATTTCAAAGGCTTTTAGCAAGTGGCGATTTACAAAAAGATATTGCCTTTAGCTTGTTTCGCGTCATAGCTGGTTTTTCCCTGGCGGCAATTGTTTCTATTCCTTTAGGTACTTTAATGGGGACTTTTCCCAGTATCAGGGCATTGTTAGAACCGATTATTGGAATTGTGCGCTATATGCCAGCCCCAGCTTTTATACCCTTACTAATTTTATATCTGGGACTAGGAGAAATACCTAAAATTATGCTGATTTTTATCGGCACACTGTTTTTTAATACCTTAATGGTAATGGATGCAGTCAAATTTGTTCCTCAGCATTTATTGGAAACTACTTATACTTTAGGAGGTCAAAGAAAACAAGTTTTATTACAAGTTATTTTACCTTTTATTCTGCCTAATATTATTGATGCTTGCCGCGTTAATATGGCAGCATCTTGGAACTTAGTGATTGTTTCAGAATTAGTAGCAGCTACAGAAGGTTTAGGACGTAGGATTAGTGTGGCTCAAAGATATCTGAAAACAGATGAAATTTTTGCTGGTTTGATTGTAATTGGCTTGATTGGTTTAGGAATTGATCTGTTGTTTAGGTTGTTATTACGTGTATCTTGTAAGTGGGCTAAAGATTAGAATAATTTGTAATTAGTAATTTTTATTTCACCTCACAGAAAAATAATATATAAAATGAGATTTTTATGAATCTAGAGGTTAATCAACTCCACAAACAATTTCAAACTAAACGCGGTTTGTTGACTGTATTAAAAAACATCAATTTGTATGTAGAAGAGGGTGAGTTTGTCTGTGCAGTGGGAGCAAGTGGTTGTGGTAAATCAACTTTGCTACGGTCAATTGCAGGATTAGATACTCCGACTGCGGGAAATATCTTGGTTGATGGGGTACGCGTGACAGGGCCAGGGTGCGATCGCGGGATGGTATTTCAAAGCTACACTCTCTATCCCTGGATGAGTGTTATGGAAAATGTCGCATTTGGCTTAAAGTTGCAAGGTGTACCTCAAGCCAAGCGACGGCAACAAGCCGCTTATTATTTAGAAGTAGTGGGATTGTCAGAATTTGCGAAAGCGCTACCACAAGAACTATCTGGTGGAATGAAGCAACGGGTAGCGATCGCTCGTGCATTAGCATCAAAACCCAAAATTTTACTTATGGATGAACCTTTTGGTGCATTGGATGTGCAGACAAAAGAATCAATGCAGCAATTTCTCCTAGAAATTTGGCGTACCACAAATACTACAATTTTGATGATTACTCACGATGTTGAAGAAGCAATTTTTCTATCTCAACGCATCTACGTGTTAAGCGCCCGGCCAGGCACAATTAAGCAAGAATTGCAAATCCAATTGCCAAACAAATCTGATCCTCAAATTAAGCGTTATCAGATATTTCAAAAATATAAGGATCAAGTGATGAGTCTATTAACTGATGAGAGTATCCCAGTTTTCTGCACAGAGGGCGAAAGTCACTTAGGATAATTAAGATGAGTGTATTTACTTAACTGATGATCGCCAGTAATAGTCAGGTGGACTTTGTGTTAGTTAGATTCCAAAGTTGGGAAGAATGTATTTGGTGAAACTACGCAAACACGCTTACTTACAAAACAAGGCTTTAATCAGTATGAGTTCTGATTTTCAACCACCACCTAAGAACTTGTCCATACTAGCTTCTGTAGGAGGAGTAGTTACGGCTGTTATGGCGATCACAATTTTAAATGGTTGGTCTAAGAATCTTTCCAAAACTTCTATAGAAAAACCTGAAATATCAACATCCAAAACTGCTTCACAGCATTTGGTAGAACCCAAGAAACCCCAAAGCCCTGCCTCTGATGCTAAAGCAGCTGAAATAGTTGCCAGTCTTGATGCTAAATCTTTAGTTTTGCCAGGTCAACCTGTTCCTAAGAACCAACTAACAGTAGCCATAATTCCATACATTGCTCCTGGAGTTGGAAAACTGACTCCAGAGGAAACGGCAACTGCCCGTCAAGCTTGGTCATACTTTCAGCGCAACTGGAACGATGAAACTGGCTTAGTCAATTCCGTTGATGGCTTTGCCTCGGTCAGTATGTGGGATCAGGCAGCAGCGATCGCAGCCTTAGTCAGTGCTAAAGAACTCAATATCGTGCCTGCGGTTGAATTTGAAGCCAAAATGAGCAAAATGTTGAAAACACTGGCATCAATGCCTTTGTATAAAGGGGAACTACCCAACAAGGTTTATAATGCCAAAACCCTCGTACCCGTCAATTATGGTCAACTAGAAAAGCGCGAAGAAATTGGTTGGTCAGCTATCGATTTGGGAAGAATGGCAATCTGGTTAAAGATTGTCGGGACAAAGTATCCAAAAATGCGGCTAGAAACAGAAGCAATTTGGAAACATTGGCAAGTCAAGCGTCTAACCAACAATGGACAAATGTACGGTACTGCCGTGATCAAAGGCAAAGAACAGTACAACCAAGAAGGTCGCTTGGGCTATGAGAATTATGCTGCCTATGGTTTAAAGCTTTGGGGCTTGGATGTTAAGAAAGCCTTGGACTATCAATCTCATGCTGCCTTTGTTGATCTTTACGGACAGGGAATTCCTTACGATCGCCGCGACTTTAAAAACTCTGGAGCTAATAACTACGTTCTTAGCGAACCCTATATTTTAGATGGCATCGAAACTGGGTTTCAAGCTTTGCCCAAAGCCTATGCCGATCGGATTTTAGCTGCTCAAGAAGCGCGTTATAAAGCGACAAAACAATTAACTGCTGTTACCGAAGACAACTTAGATCGCCCTCCATACTTTGTTTACAGCAGCTTGTTTGTCAACGGTGAACCTTGGGCAACCATTGCAGATACCGGACAAAAATACAACGATTTGCGTTTTCTTAGTGCCAAAGCTGCGATCGGCTGGTATGTGCTTTACAATACTACTTACACTAGCCAGTTATTTGATTTTGTCCAAGACAACCTCAAGTCAAAAGATGGCTGGTACAACGGTTTCTATGAATCCCTGCGTCAGCCGAATAAAGCTCTCACCGCCAATAACAATGGCGTAATTTTAGAAAGCTTGCTGTATAAAAAGGTTGGACAACCACTTATCGTTTGGGCAGGAGTTAAAAGTCAGAAGTTAACCCAGAGGGCTATTAAAACACCGTAAGTTGCACCTAAGATTCTCAGGTAGTACAAAACTGGCGTTGCATATCGGAAGAAATGTATTTATATAAATCTATTCATCACTAGATTCAGCAACGCCACCCTAGGGCAAAAGTCTTTGAACGGATACTGAAACATCTGCAAATGCTAACGGTGTAACCGTTCCTTGCTTAATAGTATATTCTTCAACATACTTACCATTTTGAGGGTTTCTGAACACAATCATCTGTTTAGCAGATAAACTTAAAACCCAATATTCTTGAATCTCAGCCGTCGCATAAATCGCAGCCTTAATCTCCAAGTCTTTGTTTAAGCTTGTGTTGGCAACTTCTACAATCCAGAAAATATCTTTAGGAGCAGGATGGCGATCGCTGTAGGATGATTCTGGAAGTCGAACAATCGCAATATCAGGTTCGGGTTCCGAGTCGGATAGTGTAATGGGCCCATTGAAGCGGACATCAGCTTTACCTGATAGCAATTCTTCTAAATATTTTGCACCCCGTTTTGTTGTGGTGTAGTGAATTGGGGTTTCTGGACTCATTTCAACAATTTCGCCTGCTAGCAATTCCACATGACGACCACGCAGAATGCCCGCCTCAACCATGCGATGATAGTCGTCTACAGACCATTTAGCCAACGTCTTCATAGCAGAACTGCTCACATTCTTGTGATAGACCTAGTTCAATCTTATAGTTGTTGAATTGCGTTTGTGACAATCTGAAAATACGATCGCCATCTTTGGCTGACAACCAACTACTTGCTATCTTGCGCCCCTAACTGCTGTAACAACTGATGAATTGACAAAACGGGTACGGTTGAACTCAAAAAACCTTGCGTATCGCGTGTCACAATAGCATCTAAACCTTGAGCAATAGCACAAGCGATTTGAACAGCATCTTCAAAATCAGCTAAACCAGATCCGAACGCTGATTTCAAGACGGCTCGATTAACGGGACAAATTTCTATAACAGTCAGCGTTTCTGAAACTGCTTGCCGTGCTTGCTCAATGCTGCGCGTGTGTCTTCGGGAAATATAAAAAATATCTGTAAGTGTTGTTGCTGTGACATATCCAACGACACGATCAGAATCAATCTCCTGAAACAACAGTTCTGCGTCTTGGAAAAATGGCAATCGCTGCAACAGAAAATCTAAAATAATATTGGTATCAATTAAAACTTTCATTAAAGATACT
Source organism: Nostoc flagelliforme FACHB-838 (assembly GCF_014698065.1). Lineage (GTDB taxonomy): Bacteria > Cyanobacteriota > Cyanobacteriia > Cyanobacteriales > Nostocaceae > Nostoc > Nostoc flagelliforme_B. The sequence continues at coordinate 40,202 of NZ_JACJSI010000047.1, read as the reverse complement.
TGTCTACTCGCCGCTCTTCTAACATTGCAGCCACTTCTTCATCAGTCGGTGCTGGCTGGTCTGTTTTTAGCAAGCCTCGCATCCGTCTAATCGCGCTAGAGCGCTCAGGCTCAGAAATTGGCGTGTCTTGCAAGGACTCAATGATGGCACTCACCAGTGCAAGCCGATCGCTTGGTGGTAGCTTTAATACTTGCTCCTTCAATTCTTGTAGCAACATAGACGGCTCCTATAGTCGAAGGTGTCTACCATCTAGTATGGGCGATCGCGCCTTCTATGACCAGATTTCTTGACCCTGCTACAGTTCCCAAGTGCTGGTCTTATCTTTATTTTGCGATCGCACCCCATCTCAAAAATTATCAGCGATCGCGGGAGCAATGTCTAAAGTGGTTATCAACTCATAACCGCCAAATTCAACAAAGCATTTGCTACTTCTGCCAAGACGGACGCCGCCATGCTGCTTTGGGGATACTACCAACCTCAATGTCTTTAACTCGAATGGATTTCTTTCTTGCTTTTCCATCCCACCGAACGAGAAACACTCCATGCTTCTCATAGATTGACAGAAGCGTTGTTTCTGCCGCATTTATCTCTTCTATTTTTCTGTCAATATCAGCTTGCTGCGATTTCTCGTATTCACCAATGAATATGCCGTTGCTTTCAATCAACAGCCGATTCCTTTTTTTTCCACTGGGTTCGACGCGCACAAACAAAGTCATGCTGCTAATCTCCTTTGGGACTAACTAGTTATTAGACTGAAACTTTCCAAATATCAATAAATTTTCTATATATCGTCAATATGGGGCTATTATACCGAATTTTCCCTATAAATATTTTGTTTTGAGCTAATATCAAGAAATTTTCATCAATAATCTCTAATAGGCAAAAATATTCCGTATACTTACGTATTTTTGTAAGTAAGTATAGTCTTTTCGGTATATTCCTGGCTGATATCCAAAAATTTTCTGCATAACATGATGCTACTCCACTGAATTGATAAAGCTCGATTTATGAATATAACTGTAAAGATGCGCTATGACGCTGTTAACTGATAACTTCTTCTTTGCATTATGATATACAAACTCCGTCAGCAAAAGCTGTTGAGATGGATTGCATTGTTCTTAGTTGGGACATTTCTGCAATTGTTGTTTTACATCCCGACACCAGTCTTATCCCAAAATTCCAATAGCTGTAGCAATATTACAGCCCCACTCACACCTGAAGAACAAACTTATGCTCGTTCTGCTTGGCAGTATTTTGTCAAAAATTATCAGCCAGCAACAGGATTTACCAATTCTACTGGGGGTTATCCTTCTGGTACACTCTGGGATATGGGTAATTACCTAATGGCGTTGAATGCTGCACGCTGGTTGAATCTCACTGACCAAGCAGACTTTGATACACGCCTCAACAAGTTTTTGACAGCTCTCAGCAGCTTAAAGTTATTTGAAGATACCTTGCCCAATAAAGTCTATAACGTAGCCAATGGACAAATGGTTGATTATGGCAATAATCCACTGGAGCGGGGTATTGGCTGGTCTGCTTTGGATATTGGGCGAATCCTGGCTGCGTTTGATGTGATCCGTACTTGTCATCCGCAATATAATGATTGGCTCAAAGGAATTGTAGCGAAGTGGCAGGTGGCGCGATCGCTCAAAGATGGACAACTTTTTGGTGCTACTGTTCTCCCAGACAACACAACGTTACTGGTGCAAGAAGGACGACTCGGCTACGAAGAATATGGCGCTAGAGGCTATGAACTTTGGGGTTTTTCTGCACCAAAAGCTATTGCTTTTGAGCCATTTAAGCTAGTCGAAATTAATGGCGTACAAATTCCCGTTGATACCCGTGACTTTCAAAACACTAACGCTAATAATTACGTTGTTAGTGAATCTTATATCCTTGATGGGATTGAATTTGGTTTGCAAGGTGAGTTAGCTGATTTTGCCGCCAGAGTTTTAGAGGTGCAAAAACGGCGCTATGATACCACGGGTCAGTTAACTGCGGTAACAGAAGATAATATTGACCAAGCACCTTATTTTCTCTACAACACCGTTTATGCAAACGGTGTAAACTGGGCAACAATCACGGATACCAATCAACCTTATCCACAGTTTCGCAGCATCAGCACAAAAGCTGCTTTTGGTTGGCGCTATCTCTATCCAGAGAATGCATACGCCCAAAAACTTTTTGATGCAGTCAAGGATCTTCGCAGTCCTGATGACAGTGGTTACTATGCTGGTATTTATGAAGAATCAAAACAACCCAATAAGGCTTTGACAGGTAATACTAATGGGCTGATTTTGGAGATTTTATACTACAAAGCTAAGGGAAATCGCCCTTTGATTACTTCTGGTTCTGTGAGTGTGTCTACTGGTAAGCCTAGTGAAGAGGCTTCTCCTGCAACCCCCTCAAATCAATCAAGTTCTACTGTTACGACTCCTACCGCAAATCAACCAGATTCTACTGTTACGGCTCCTACCGCAACCCCTACGGATACTTCTAAACCTACAGAAGTGGCCGTTGCACCTATTCCACCGGTGGATAGTCCCAAATCATCTAACCTGAAACTAAATCGATCGCTCTCAGTAATTGAACGCCGCTATGCAGAGGCAGCTTGGCGATACTTCCAAGCGAATTATCACTCCAAAAGTGGGCTGATAAACGATCGCAGTGATTTCAAAGGCGCAACTCTCTGGGGATTGGGAGATTATCTGGCAGCGCTTCATGCAGCGCGATCGCTCGATAGAATTACCCCCAAAGAATTTGACAAACGCACCCGACATCTTTTAGCAGCCTTGACAAAATTACCATTATTTGCAGGAGAGTTACCGAGTCGGGGTTACGATACGCGATCGCTACAATCTGTAGATTACGGTGGAAATCCGATTCCAGAAGGAAACGGCTGGTCAGCTTTAGATTTAGGTAGAATGCTGGCAGCGCTTTACAACTTAAAAACCTGTCATCCAGAATATACGGCCGCTGTAGATAAAATTGTCCTGGATTGGTCATACTTGCGTGTGGTACGCGAGGGTATTCTCTCCAGTGCTACCGTTACCAAAGAGGAAGATGGGCGATCGCTTACTCGCGTTAACCCCGAAACCCGTTTGGGTTATGAGGAATATGCATCTCGTGCTTTTCAATTATGGGGATTTAATGTTGAGCGTTCTGCTGTTGGCGGTGAATATCAAACAGCTTCAGTGGAGGGGGTGAAAGTCCCAATTCAACGCCGTCGCACGGATACTAACTCCAAAGTTAACCAATACACAGTTAGCAATCCTTTCTTACTCTATGCACTGGAGTTTGGACTAGATCCGAAAATGCGATCGCTCTTTGAGCCAATTTTCCAGGCGCAAGCTGAACGTTACCGCCGCACTGGAACTCTTACAGCCTCGGCTACCACCTTGATTGATCGTAAACCTTACACTGTCCACAGCACAATTACTGGACAGGGTGAGCCTTGGGTCGCTTTAGGAGATGACGGTCAACCTGTACCAAAGGGGCGATTGGTAAGTACAGCAGTCGCTTTCGCCTATCATGCCTTGCTTCCAGAAAACAAGTATAGTCAACAGTTACTGCAAGGAACGACTGACTTATACAATCCATTAACTGGATTTTATGAGGGTTTCTATGAAGCCACAGGTAAAACGGCAATTGGTTTCACCAGCAGCACCAACAGTATGATTTTGCAATCCTTGCTGTACAAGGTGATGAATCAACAACCCCTAATTCGTCCGGCTACCAACATGAAATCTCCTTGGTGGCAGGCTGTTACCAAAGGAGATTCTGGGCGAGGTCTACCTAGTACTGCCATACAACAAACCAAGTTAATTTCTGATAATTCTGCAAGTTACTGGGTTTCGGGTAGCAAAAATACTCCACTAGTAACTGGCACAAAAGTCGAGGCAAGGGAGCAGGAAGCAGCGAACAGAGGGAATGGAAAAGAATGAGGATTCGACCCCACCTGTTGCGCTAGCTTCTCGTAGGGTACGAGAACCACGCTTGTGAAGTGGGCAACGGCAGGAGGAAGGAGTCACTTCCTCCTGTCTTTTCATTAAAATGCAACTCGCTGTAATTACAAAGCCATGTTTGTTATTAATCAGTTGTATTTGGGAATACTTGTACATGATGCAGTTAGTAGCTTGCACGAGTAACAGATATCTCGATTCAAAATCCCTAGTTATTCCTTCAAATCTATGAACAAGGTACGACTGGCGCTGACGATGCTGATTTTACTAGGAAGCATCTTTGCGAGTAAAAATCTCATGGCGATCGCTGATCCTTCAAAGCAACTCGAAAACCGAAAATTAAACCCAATTCGCAACCAAACAGCTTCCAATACTCCTGTACTCCTGGGGCTATACACTCCAGATTACATCGGAAGTCAAAGTACAATTGACAACCAATTGCGTCAAATCGATCAATGGGTTGGTAAGCGCCATTCTATTGCTGGATTTTTCTTTGATATCGAAGACTCAAATCCTGCCTACAACATCCCAGTTTCCTTAGAACAACTGAAGCGTAACGGATACACAGCCTTTATTAATCTCAAATCCACTCGTTCAGCAGCGCAGATTGCTAGGGGAGACATAGATAGTTCTCTGCAAAAAGTGGCAAAAGCGTACTCTGACTGGGCAAAACAAGGCGATAACCGTATTGCGTTTATTGCTCCATTACAAGAGATGAACATTCCTGGAGAAATATACAGCAAAGATCCGCAGAACTTCAAGTTAGCTTACCAACGTATCCAAAAGATATTTAAAGAAGCTGGTGTATCTTCAGAAGCAATCCGTTGGGTATTTGCACCTAATGGTTGGAGTGAAAACAATGAACATCGCTTTGAAAACTACTATCCTGGGGACAAGTCGGTAGATGTCGTTGCCTTTAGCGCCTACAACTGGGGGTATTGTAGTAATTCTTCTTGGAAACACTGGAGTAGCCCAAAAGAAGTTTTTGAACCATACATCAAGCGGATGAAGGTTATGGCTGGCAGTAAGCCGATTTTCATCGCTCAAACAGCTAGTACCAGTAATACACAAAATGGTTTGCCCAACACTGCCAAAGACCAATGGTTACGAGACTCTTACACTCAGCTAGCTGCGATGGGCGTGCGAGGCATTCTTTACTTCAATATTAATAAGGAATGTGATTGGGCAATTAACAGTAATAGCGGTAAATCTCCTGGTTATAAAGATGCGGTAAATAATCCGGCTTTCGGCTATTTATCGCCTGCTGAGTTGGCAAAGAAGATATAAATGGCAACAAGCGGCATCAAAAGCATGATTTTGCAATCAGTTTTGTACGCAACAACAAATCAACAACCCCTGCTTTGTCCGAGTCCTGCGGCATGGCAATATGCTACCCCATCTATCTATACGGTTCGGTTAACAAAGTCATCTGTTGAGGCGAGCAGGGGGAGCAGGGGGAGAAGAGAAGCAGGGGAAGAGAAATTGCTTAATAATAACTCTCTTGCCTCCCCTGATTATCCGAACCGTATTGCCCCATCTATAATCATTGCTGCCCCTGATAACTTTAACCCTGATATCCCAACACCACCGTCACAAACCGTTCCAAAACCTACTGCTCCTATAATCACGCCATTACCGCCAAAACCAAAACCGACACCACCACAACCAACTGCTACGCCAGAAAAACCTGCTACTCCAACGCCCACAACTTCTTTCCCACGGTTAACCCAAGAAGCGGATAAAATTGCTGCCGCGCGGGCTTGGAAATATTTTGAGCGTAACTGGAATCCCCAAACAGGTTTAGTAAATTCGGTAGACAACTTGCCTTGGACAACTTGGTGGGATCAGGGTAGCGCCTTATTAGGAATTCATGCGGCTTACCAGTTAGGGTTATTGCCGCAAGATGTTTTCCAAAAGCGAATGAACACATTGCTACAGACGTTGGAAAAACTGCCGCTACCTGCAACTGGTTTGCCCAACAAAGCTTATAGCACCCATACTGCCCAGATGCGTCATCTCAATGACACACCCGATCCCAAGGGTACAAGTGGTTGGTCAGCTTTGGATATGGCGCGATTTTTATTAGGATTGCATATTATGCGATCGCATTATCCAGAATATAGCGATCATATTAATCGCATCGTAACTCGTTGGCATACATCGAAACTTGTCAAAGATGGTTGGTTAAACGGTGCTATTCCTAGAGCAGGTAAACTTCTCGAAGTGCAAGAAGGGCGATTAGGCTACGAGCAATATGCTGCTCACAGTTTAAAGCTGTGGAATCTTCCAGCCACTAATGCTCTCTCTAATCCACCAGCCAAGATGGTTAAGGTTGATGGTGTTACGCTGCAAATTGACGAGCGTAATTTCAAAAATTCTGGAGCTACTAACTACTTGACAAATGACCCTTATTTACTCTGGGGTTTAGAAATAGGTTGGAATGATGCTGTTAAATCTCAAGTGCAAAACCTTTTAAAAGTGCAACAACAAAGGTTTAAACGCACTGGAATTTTAACTGCTGTAAATGAAGATTCTTTAGATCGTCCTCCTTACTTTCTGTATTACAGCGTCTACTCCAATGGTCAATCTTGGCAAGCTGTGAACACCAGTGGAAAAACCTATCCCCAATTACGGTTTGTCAGTACCAAAGCAGCATTTTCTTGGTTTGCGCTCATGCCAAATGAGCCTTATACGAAAAAACTGCGAGACTTCGCTCAAAATTTATCCGATAAAAATCGCGGCTATTTTTCAGGAAAGTATGAAAATTCCAAACTAGGTATTAATGCTTCAGTTGACATTAATACGAATGCGATCGTTTTAGAAAGTTTGCTTTACCAAGCCAGAGGTAGACATCCACTAGTGCTTGACCTTTCAAAAATTAAAAATTGAAAATTAAAGCAATTTAAGTTTTAATTTTTAATCATCAATTCTTAATCATCTTAATTACTGGTATAACATGACTTCAGTTTCTCTTATTGATAATTCTTCAAACTTTTCCGGCAACAGTCGCTCATCGCTCAAAAAAAGAACGCTGTTATTTCGCTACCTAGCAGAAATAAATTTAATTTTTGGGATCTGGTATTTGCAATGGCGCATCACCCATTCCATCAATTTTGATGCGCTCTGGATCTCGATTCCTTTGCTGATAGCAGAAATTTATAGCTATTTCGGCGGCGTAATGTTTGTAATTGGGTTGTGGCGTCCTTTGGTGCGACAGGTTAAGTCTCTCGACCAGATGATCCCACCTATACCCAGATCCGACTGGCCAACTGTGGATGTGTTTCTCACCTGCTACAACGAGCCGCCGGAAATTGTAGAAGAAACTGCCAAAGCTACTTTAGCGATAGATTATCCGCCAACAAAGTTACGAGTTTATGTATTGGATGATGGTAACTCGGCTGATATGCGAGCTATGACAGAAAGATTGTGTATCGAGGATTTGCAATCACCACAACTACAGCGAGAAGCAAATCGAATTGATGCAGAACACTCTAGCTTGTTGGAGCGCCTAAAGCAACTGGAAAATCTGACACCTAATACTCAAGCTGCTGAACAATGGTTGCAATCATCAGAATCAGAGGTGAAGCAGTTTGCTAGCGAATTTGTCCAAAGTCTGCGACAGTTTATTCTTTGGCTACCTCCACAGCATCAAAGTATTAGCGATCGCTTAACTACCGAACGAAAGGCCTTAGAAGCCGCTATTCGCAAAAAAGAACTAGAACTGCTCGAACTCTCCCGGTTTCGCTACATTGCTCGTCCCAAGACCCCTGGTGTAGCGCATCACGCTAAAGCAGGCAACATCAATTATGCAATCTTTTCTGGAGAAACGGCAGGAAATTTTATTGTTACTCTGGATGCCGACCACATCCCCAAGCCAAATTTTCTCAAGCGAGTTGTGCCTTATTTCTACACCTATAATCTTTCAACAGGAAAATACGACCAGAATCAAATTGCTTTTGTACAGACTCGCCAGGATTTTTACAATATTCCTCCAGGCGATCCTTTTGGACATAGAGCAAATTTATTTTATGGGCCACTTCAGCAAGGTAAAGATGGCATGAATGCTGCGTTCTATACGGGCACAAATGCGATATTGAGGCGTGAGGCATTAGTTAGCGTAGGACTGCAAAATTTTGCTGATGAATTTGCCAAAGATGAAAAACGTTTAGATGAATTTGATTTAGTTGGTGGGGTATCGAGTAATAGCATAACCGAAGATATGAATACAGCCATGCGTCTGCATAGTGCTGGCTGGAAATCAATTTATCACAATGAACTTTTGGCAGAAGGTTTAGCGCCAGATGACTTGAGTTCTACTCTTAAACAACGGCTACGCTGGGCACAAGGAACGATTCAAGTGCTAGTTAGGGAAAACCCACTGACAAAATCAGGTCTAAGCTTTTGGCAAAGGTTGCAATATTTTAAGACGATGTATAGTTATTTCTCTGGTTTTGCAACTCTGGTTTTTATTTCTTGTCCAATAATCTATTTTTTTACGGATATTGTTCCAGTTAAAACCTACGGTTCTGATTTTGCCATACACTTTTTCCCAGCTTTTATTATCAACCGCCTCACTTTTCTAGCAGCTACTTGGGGTATTCCAGCTAGAGAAGTTTGGCGCTCTGAACAATATGCGATCGCTTTATTCCCCTTATTAATCCAAGCTGTATGTAGTGTGTTTACAGGACAAAAAATAAATTTTCAAGTAACACCTAAACAACGCCAATTTGGTATTTATATTCGGTTGGTTTGGCCACAGTTAGCTGTCTTCATCCTTACTATATTGGGTATATTATGGAGTCTTTACCGCTTTGCAATTGGTCATCTAAATAATCCTTTAGTTCACCTATTAAATGGTGCATGGGCTATTTATAACTTGTTACTTTTGTGGGCTATCATCCGCGCATCTGTTTGGCAACCTCCGAAAGAGGTCTAAGAGGAACGTAGGGACAACTCTTAATTCCCTTATAAATTCAATCTAGAAAGCAGCCATGAACATAAATTCAGATTCAAAGAACTTTGACCAACAAACTGTCTTAACAATTTATGCTCATGCTGATGATGAAGTCTTACCTGCCGCTGGCACTCTCAGTTTGATGTCTAAGGCAGGATGGAATGTTCGTTGTTTAATTTTGACTGATGGCAGTTTTTCCAGTTCGCCTGTTAAGGGTACACGTCATCAAGAAGCAGATGCAGCTGGTAAAATCATCGGTGCAACTTACGAGTTTTATGCACTTGAGGAGTTTAATTTCTCAACCCAAGCAGTGATTAAAGTTACTGAAGAAGCTATTGGGCGTTGCCAACCGGATCTGATTATTACTCATGCACCACAACCTGAAAAATATGGACATAGAGATCATGAAGTGTGTGCAATCGCAGTTTCTAATGTTGCTACTCGCAAAAACATACCTTTATGGTATTCAGCACCACCTGTTTTTTTACGTGGTTTTGAACCCAACTTTTTTGTAGATATTACCTCTGTAATTGAGGAAAAAGTTGCAGCTATCGGTTGTTATGAATCAGAGTCAAATAAGGCATTTATGCAACTTGATGCATACTAGTTTTATCTCGTTTTTGGGCGCGAGAGTTAGGGCAAAAAGACGGTTATTTTGAAGCTTTTGAAATTTCCCGACAATGCGTGGATGCTAGCTTTTTTACTGCAATAGCTAATAATCGCCAAGCAATAAAAAACAGCTAATTATATATAAATGGCAAAATTATTATTATCTCTCTTGCAGTTTAGCTTAGGCCAATGCCAAAATATAAATACATATTTTCAAATCAAATAATAAGGTAAAAACCATGAATATGAGCGTGAAAGTACTAGAACTATCTGGAATTTTAGACGGAATTAGAGGTAATGAACTACGTCGTGAAGTTAGCGGTATTCTGGCAAATGGAGCCGATATTCTATTGCTTGACATGAAAGAAGTAAACTTTATCGATAGCTCAGGTTTGGGTGCTTTAGTATCAGCAATGCAAATGACACGAAATGCTAATGCTAAACTTTTTGTCTGTTCTATTAGCGATCAAGTCAGGATGTTGTTTGAATTGACTAAAATGGATAGAATTTTTCAAACTTTTGCTGACCAAGATGAATTTAATCGCCAAATATTGGCAACACAATAAGCAGCTAGGTCAGACAAAAGATGAATACGCACATTCGACTATGTTAACCGAAGTTAACTTTTACCAGAGATAAGTCATCTTCAAGATTATCTTGAGCATTTAAGGTGAGAATTTTTGCTAATAGTTGATTTAGGTTACAGCTATCTTTCAGGCTATATTCAGTTAGTAAGTCAATGAAAGCATCAATACCCCAAATTTTACCATCTGACTGATTAATTTCATAAGTACCATCACTAAAGATGTATAAAGTGCTATTTTCTTCGATCTCCAAAACAGCATCCTCAAATTGCACATTAGGTAAAAAGCCAATTGGTAAATCTAAGGAATTTAGCTGTTCAACTTGGATGCTGGCTGTAGAGGTATTAGATAACAACAAAGCTGGTGGATGTCCAGCGTTGGCATAAATGAGTTGACGTTTAGGGCGGTGATAAACTCCATACCAGATTGTGAAGTATTTATCACCGTGCTGCGTCATTTGAAAGGCGTGATTGAGGGCTTTTAGGACTTCACTAGGTTGGCAAAAGTTAGTATTCGGTAGAGATTGCGATCGCAAAACATTCAGCACGGATACAGATAGGAGGGCTGAACCTACGCCGTGGCCTGATACATCCAACAAATAAATTGCTAAATTATCCTCGTCGATCCAATGATGGTCGAAGCAATCACCCCCTAGCTGTGCTGAGGGAATAAACAGATTTTCTGTAGTTACTGCTCCTACAAGTGGTGAGGGTAGAAGCGATCGCACATAATCAGCAGCCTCTGACAATTCTGCTTCCAAAATTTGCTTTTGGGTTTGTAAATCTTGATTTAGTGTCTCCAAAGCTTTTTTTTGACTTTGTAAGTCCTGATTTACCTGGTGTAATCTTAGCCCTGCTCTTAGCCGTGCTTTCAATTCATTCATCTCTATTGGTTTAGAGATAAACTCATCTGCTCCAGCGTCAAGTCCCTTAACTCTATCTTCCTCCTCTCCTCGAGCTGCTCCCCTAGCCGTCAATAGAATAAAAAAAGTAGTTGCCAACTCTGGATCTTTTCTAATTTGACGACACACTTCTAACCCATCTAACTGGGACATCATCCAGTCACAGATAATCAGAGCAGGATGTAATAATTGTGCTTGTGTAATACCTTCCGCGCCATTGCTGGCTACAGTGATATCATAACCTTGGTTTTGGAGTGTTCTTTTCAGTACTGCCCGCACTATAGGGTCATCATCAATAACCAGAATTTTAAACATAAATTAAATTTTGCTAACTAGAATGAGAATTAAGTAATTGCTCTAATTCAACTTATATGCAATTTAGTTGAGAATGTATAGTGAAATTACTCAAATTAAGTAAATTCATTAGCGAATATGATGATCTCAAAATATTTTATTGGTTAAGAAGTGAAAAATAAAATTTATCTAAGAGTAAATACAGACTTGAAAGCGTCGCCTCAAGTGTTGTCTTGGTTCGAGCAGATGAATCAACCACCTATTCCCGATAAAAAAATTTGGTGGCAATGTCAAACTCTGATGATGGAAGGCTTTACTAACATTGTTGAACATGCCCATAGAAAATTACCAATTGAAACTCCTATTGAGATAGAAGCTGTGCGGTTAGATAAATACATAGAAATTCGTATTTGGTCTCAAGGCGAACCCTTTGACTTAGAGCGAAAATTGCAACAAACGTCTGAATTTGAGGATAATGAGCAAGAGCGCGGTCGTGGTTTAAAAATCATGTCTGTTATTGCCGACAAGCTGAGTTATGAGCCGACGGGAGATAATCGTTACTGTTTATTTATTAGTAAATATTATTAAAATTACAGTAGCAGTTATGAGTCAAGACTCCTGATTAAAAATTCTTGAATGCGTTTAACAAGCTCTTCTAAGTCTGAAATTAAGTTAGTCGTACCTCGACGCTCTTGATTGCGGGCTAGTTCTTCTAGCTTTTCTACGGCTAGATGCATCTTTGTCGCTCCAACATTAGCACTAGCACCTTTAATTTGATGGACTTCTTGCGCTAATTTTCCAAAATCATTAGTAGCGATCGCTATTTTAATTAGCTCTATCCGAGGCTGAATATCTTCAACAAATATTTGCAGTAGTTCCAATTCAAATTCTGGATTATTCTCCGAGAGTTGATGCAAACGTTCCCATTGAATTGGCAGGTCAACTGAATCTACAACTGTTGTAGAAGCTTTCTGCTCTAAGACAACTGTTTGTTTTTCCATAAATATCACGTTTCCCCAACGCTCCAGCGCCGCAGCCAATTTATCTTTAATTACAGGCTTGCTTAGATAGTCATTCATTCCGGCATCTAGACACATTTGTTGATCTTCTTTCATGGCATTAGCTGTCATCGCAATTACTACAGGACGACGACCACTGACAAAGCTACTTTCTTGCCAACGATGAATTTCTTTTGTGGTTTCGAAACCGTCGAGAACTGGCATTTGGCAATCCATCAGAATTAAATCGTAGGATATTTGTTCTAATAACTGCAAAACTTCTTTCCCATTACCAGCGACATCAGCGCTATAACCCAGGCTTTGGAGTTGCTTCAAGGCAACTTTTTGATTCACCAGATTATCTTCAGCTAAGAGAATTTTAAGTTTAGGAGAGTCAGGGAGAGGAGGATGATAGTTCTTGTTGTTTTCGTACTTTTTGGCTTTTAACTCCTGACTCCTATTAGCATGAGGCATAGCCCATTCTGACTCCTCTTGCTCCATCTGCGTTCCTAAAACAGTCATAATGGTATCGAGGAGTCGGGATGGCTTAACGGGTTTGACCAAATAAGCTGCAAATCCTATTTTTAGCGCCCGTTGGATTTCATCACGTTGATTAGTAGAGGTAAGCATAATCAAAGGTAGCTCTGCGATCGCTGAATCTGCCTTAATTTGTTCTCCCAAAGTCATGCCATCTATTTCTGGCATTTGCATATCAATCACAGCAACGTCATAGAGATTATTTTGCTGGGCAGCCTCCTGAATAGCTTGGAGGGCAGTAGCAGCCGAAGCAGCCTGATCTACCAGCATTCCCCAACGAGTAGCTTGATGGTAGATGATTTTGCGATTAGTAGTATTATCATCCACTACTAACAAGCGCCGATTAGTCAGAAGTCCGCCTTCGCTTTCTAAGGAAATAGGGTGAAGTTGCTTGGCAAAAGTTACTTCAAACCAAAACTTAGATCCTTTGCCTAACCGACTTTCTACACCGATTTCTCCTCCCATTAAGCTCACCAGTTGCTTGCAGATGGCTAATCCCAAACCTGTGCCGCCATATTTGCGGGTGGTGGAAGCATCTACTTGGGTAAATGGCGTAAAGAGTTTGCATTGGTCTTCAGAAGTAATGCCAAGACCGGTATCTGTGATGGCAAAACAAATGGTGGTTGTAGTCGAGCTTTGCGATCGCAATTCTGCTCGTAATACTACCTCTCCATTACTGGTGAACTTGATCGCATTGCTGATTAAATTCATGAGAATTTGCCGCAGGCGGCCAGCATCACCTTGCAGATGGGTGGGGACATTGGGATAGATTAACGCGGCAATTTCTAATCCTTTATTATGGGCTGGGGGAGCCAACAATTCCAATACCTCTTCCACACAGGTAGATAAGTCAAAATCTAGAGTTTCTAGTGCCATTTCCCCAGCTTCAAGTTTGGATAGATCCAAAATTTCGTTGATTAAGCTTAAGAGAGCGTCTCCACTAATGCGAATTGTTTCAATGAAATCCTGTTGCTCCGGGTTTAGAGGAGTTTCTAACATTAATCCTGTCATGCCCAACACAGCATTCATCGGAGTTCGGATTTCATGGCTCATGTTCGCCAGAAAAGCACTTTTGGTTTTAGAAGCTAATTCAGCTTGATGACGGGCTACTTCAAGTTCTCGTCGCTGTTGAGTTTCGGCGTATAACATTTGGGCTTGGGCTAAGGCAATACCTACTTGGTCAGCGATTTGCTGTAAAAGATGAGTTTCAAAGCTAGACCATTGGCGAGAACTGCCGCACTGATGGACAATCAGCAAACCGCAGAGTTCTTCTTTGACAAGAATGGGTATGACCAAATTGGACTTAACTCCAAATTGTTGCAGTAATTCTATGTGGCTTTTTTGGAGTTCAACCATATCTAAGTCAGCAAACTCCAGATTCCGTTTTTGACGATACTGCTGTAGATAGTACTGTTGTGTATATTCTGCTTGAAAGTAAGTATCGACTAGCTTTTTCTCTTTGATTGCCAGCCAGCCAGAAACTACTGCCTCAACGATGGTGGCTCCAGAAGCGTCTGCCAAAGGTTGATAAATCAAAACTCGGTCGCTATGGAGAATTTTTTGTACCTCCGTAACAGTGATTTGGAGAATTTCTTTGATTTGCAAAGACTGACGAATCTTGAGGGTGATTTCCGTAAATAGTTGCGATCGCAAGTTTTGGCGTTGGAGTTCTTCTTCTGCCTGCTTGCGCTCAATAAATTGCCCTACTTGCTCACCAATAGAATTCATGACTGTTGCTAAATCTGGATCAGCTTGCTGAATCTCATGGCTAAAGCAGGTAATGACACCAAGAATTTTTTTACCTGCACGGATTGGAAAGCCGAAAGCTCCATGCAGTTTTGCTTGGGCAGCGATTTGAGAGCGCATAAAATACTGTTCTTTAACAACATCAGCGATCCACACAGGTTCGGCACTAGCCCAGATCCGACCAGGCAGCCCAATTCCTGGTGCAAACGTAGTCTGCCGACTCAAGATGTCAAATTCTTGCATTTCGTAGGAAATTTCATACCATGTATTTAGCAAACGTAGTAGATTGGCTTGCTGATCTACTATCCAAAATTCACTAAAATTCCATCCCAAACTTTCGCAGATTCCTTGCAGGATTTGGGGCATGGCTTCATTGATTGTAGTTGACTCTGCTAAGACGCGGGTTGTAGAATACTGTGCTTTCAAATGTTGTTCAGTTCGTTTGCGTAAACGAAGCTCTTGGTGAACATCACTAATGTCAATACCCGTGGCAACAATGTACTCAACAGAACCCTCATAATTTTGCAAGGTAGTGTTAGTCCAGGCAATCAGCCGCCGACTGCCATCCTTGCTTACCCAATAGTTTTCGTATTCTTGGGGCGCTTCACCAGAGCGCAACTGCTCAAAAATTGCTTTAACTTGCTCAACCTGTTCAGGAAGTAAAAACAGGTTCCAGAAATGCCTTCCTCTTACCTCATCAAATGAGTAACCAGTTGTTTGTTCACAAGCTTGATTGAAGCGAACAATTTGCCCTTGTGTGTCAAGAACTATTACCAAAGCACTGGCTGTATTAACGACTGCGGAGATAAAGTTGCGTTCTGTGTTTAGTGTTTCCTCTGTTAATTTACGCTCGCTGACCTCACGAGAAATGAAATAGTAGACTATAGCCAGAATGAGAAAACTTAGACAAATAGCGAGCGCAAGTGTCAAAATCGTGTTTTTAGCACTGGCATTTGCAGCTTGTGACTGCTGTTGAAGCAACCTTTTATCCTCATTCTCTATCTCATAAATGATCTTGCGGATATCATCCATGAGATGTTTTCCCTGATTTGTCTGGATTACCTGCAACGCCGCCTCGAACCCCTGATTTTGACGCAGGTATATAGTCTGCTTGAGTATGGCAAGTCTTGCAGCTATCAGAGATTCAAGGGTGGCAAACTGCTTTTGTTGACTAGGTTGATCTGCAATTAAATTCTTCAATTCTGCAATTTTTGGATCGATGCTTCCAACTACTGCTTGATAAGGTTCCAGATAAGTTTCTTGTCCAGTGAGGATATAACCGCGCTGTCCAGTCTCAGCATCCTTCATCTCGGACAGTAATTCTTCCAGTTTATTGATTTTCTCTTGGGTTTCTCGTACCTGATTACTTGTATTAATCAATATACGTGTATTTTGATAAGAAATCACGCCAATCAAAACTAAAATTGCCGATGCTAACCCAAACCCTCCGGCTATTTTTTTAAAAAATTGTTTACGTCCCTTCTGTGCCTGTTTGCCTGTATCACTCGCCAATACTAAACTTGCTAAAGTGCGCCGCATTTCTAGTTGCTTGATTACTTGACGGACTAGAATTCGTAATGCTTCAACTTGTTCGGGAGAAAGGTTTCTTGGTACATGGTCAATTACGCAAAGTGTTCCTAGTGCATATCCTTCAGGGTTAGTCAATGGGATACCAGCATAAAACCGAACATTCGGGCCAGAGGTAACTAGCGGATTTGTAGCAAACCTTTCGTCTACTGTGGCATCAGGCACAATAAAAACTTCAGGTTGCATAATAGCATGGGCGCAGAATGCCACATTTCGGGGGGTTTCTAGAGCATCCAAACCAACTTTAGACTTGAACCACTGGCGATCGCTATCAACTAAACTGATTAAGGAAATGGGAGTTCCACAAATATATGAGGCTAAACGGGTGAGATCGTCAAAGGCAGCTTCCGAAGGAGTATCGAGGATCTTATACTCCAAAAGAGATTCGATTCGCTGTGTTTCGTTATCAGGTAATGGTGCTTTCATTCTTCAGGCTTATACAATTTTAGATTTTAGATTTTGGATTTTGGATTATTTATAGGGTTTACCTTCTGCCCCCTGCCTCCTGCCTCCTGCCCCCTGCCTCCTAAAATTTGACCCGTAACTGTCCTGTCAAAGAATTACCACCATAGGCACTTCCCCCCGTTTCTTGATTTCGGACATTACTAAAGCTATAGCCAAGGTCTGCCTCTATATTTGGTGAAACCTTTGCTGTACACCGCGTTTGATAGGTATAGGCGTTGTCAAATTCTCCTTTAAGTCGCTGCTGTCCTAAGTTAGCAGCGAGGCGACAACGTAAAAAATTAGCAATATCTCCTTCCCAAGCCACCTCAGCGTTGTAAACTAGAAAATCTGGTGGGGAAAAATAGCCACTTGTGCGTTCTAAATCGCGATCGAAACTCCAACTGAATAAGTTAGCTGCCAGAGAAAACTGTCCGAACTTGCGCTCTAACCTACTAAATGATTGCACCTCGGAATTATTATCGTTGTAACTACCCAAACGCAATGATGAAAACAAACTGGTGTTACGGTCAATCTGCCAGTATAAATCAGGCCCAAATCGCCAAGCAGTAATTTGATTGTCTAAAGTTCGGGCATTAGATTTATAAGGCCCTTGTTCTAAATTACCTGACAGTACTACTGCCGATAGCAATTGACCAGATGACGAAACTTGCGGCGGCGAAATGGGAACATCGACCTTAGCATTGAGATTGATAGCTGTAGGTAAACGATTGAACACATCTACTCCGGCTGCTGTTTGCAGAGTTACTTGCCCAATTTTTCCCTGCCATCCAACTTGTAAGGGAAAATTCGTTACTGATTCAACACCGCGTTGCTCAAAGAAGTTATAACCTGTCTTGAAAAATATTTTATTGCCATTACTCAATCGAAACTGAACCGTTGGTTCAAAAAAGAAGTTGGTTTGGCCAAAGTTATCTGTGTCATAGCGATAGTTTGTATGAATGCTTTCCAAAACTGCATCCGGGGTTCTTAGTTCGGTGGAAGTTTTTGGTGGGCTAGAATTTTGGGGTGGTTCGGGTAGCACTGGCGGTGGCGGTAATCGCAAATCAGGATTGAAGTTTTCAGGTGCCGCCATCAAAATAGGTGTTGGCTTAGGATTTACCTTGGGTATACCCTCAGTCAATTCTGAAGGTGATTGCCAGGTCTGATGTGCTTGGGCAGCTTGTAACTTAGCTTCTGAAAATGTCCAAATCCCTACGCTCGAGATTAATCCCAATTGAATCTGTAGGCATCCCCAAATCAACCGAGTGTAAAAACTATGTCGAGAAATAAAGAGATAAAGTATAAAACTATCTGCCATAGGTCGATACTGTCGATACTATAGTTGTAAATAAAAAAACTTGCTGCCAAAAAGTTTTCTGGCTGCTAGCTGATCTATTCGGCTTGGAATTATGATGCCCAAAATATATGGTTGTTAAGACATAGCGAAGGAAAAAAGGCAGAAATGGAGGAGATAGGGAAGTATGACTGTTTTAATTCAGGAGGCAGGAGGAACCCATGTTTCAAAACATGGGATTATAGTAAAGATACTTTGTATCTTGTGCTACGCGTATTGAGCTAATTATTTTTTTGACTGGGCTTTATACCCAGAGCTAAATTTTTTTCCTTCTGTCTCCTGCCTTCTGCCCCCTGCCTTTCTTTGTAAGTTAAATTATTCAATAGTATAAAATAGCTTAATTTTCCATTCCGCAGTCAATAGTGATCACAATGGGGAACTACGGAAAACAAAGAGTAAAAAAGAATAAAATCAAATAGTTAATTATTCATTAAAAATCGCAGATCCTACCAAGAAAAACCCTGGTGTAACCTATCAAAATTTCCGTGGCGAGATTTCAGCAAAAGCGTTGTTTTGCTTGATATCAGCGCAAATCCCGCCGTCTCGCTGTCAAATGTGAATGTCAAAAAGTTTACTTTGATGCATTCATTCTATTATTTCATTGCCGTTGGTAATTTGATATACTTCATAATACTATTTTTAACAAAGAAATTTTAAATATACAAAGGACACAAATATTATGGATGTAAAAGAACGAAATTGGAATTACTTTACTAACCATTTGCTTAATTGGCATGGAATTTGGACGCGATATACACCAGAAGGTGATGTCAAAGAATCCTTTCAAAGTCTGAGAAGTTTTAAAAGCAATCCAGATAAGACTGAAATCGTCCATACCAATACTTATATTTATGCAAATGGCGAAAACAAGCAAGAAAGCTGGGAATTTAATTTTCTGTCAAATAGCTTATATAATGGACTTTTTCACCCATCACGCGAGACGATGCGAGGATATTTCTTTGCTTCCGGTCATGCTAGTTGGGCAGCAGTGAAATTACAACCTAGCTCGTATTTTGGGATAGAATTGTTCTTTCGATATGAAGATTTACGCCATAGTGTAGGTATTGTTTATGACGAGAAGGGAAACTTATTTCATATAGCAAATATTCGTGAAGATTCTAATGAATTACCTAGTAAATATTGGTCAGATGAATTAAATCAATTACCAGAACGGGACTTCAGTGGTAATTGGCAAGGGATATCTATGACTATTACTCCCAATTTGAAGATTTCCGAGCCAATAGTAACTCAATTTAATTGGCATAGAGAAGGGCATAAATATTACTACTTACCTGACGGTGTTTCTGTTAATTGTCCTAGTTCAATCAGTATAGGCGCTCCATTTTCTATAATCGCTAATTGGTTAATTAATAATTACGAAATGCATCAACTAATTGCTAATTATGATGAAATGGGAGTCTTTTCTTCGCTGACCCTAGAAACATTCCTGCTCTCCAATGTTTAATATTAAGCTCCACTAACATTTAATTAGTAGAGCTTAATAAATTTGCTTTAATTAGGGGAGCATTTTATGGAAATTAGAAACCAAAGAAAAACTTGAAGAATTTTTCAAGCAAGCATTTCCTCAACTCTCCCTAAAAAATTATTTCTCCTGAAGAAATAGCCAAATTTACATGATGGGTCGATTGGGTTAAAGGTCAAACTGGGAGTGT
Organism: Nostoc flagelliforme FACHB-838; assembly: GCF_014698065.1. Classification (GTDB taxonomy): domain Bacteria; phylum Cyanobacteriota; class Cyanobacteriia; order Cyanobacteriales; family Nostocaceae; genus Nostoc; species Nostoc flagelliforme_B. Next base: position 20,556 of record NZ_JACJSI010000047.1, on the reverse strand, counting down.
GTTTGTCGGTTTGTTGACAAAGTTAGACGGGTCTTGATCTCGTCGATGCTTAGTGGGAATGGGGGCTGGCTGCCCATCACCTGCAAGGGCTGCGGTTTTCTCTAGGGATTCCCTCAATCGCTTGGCTGCGTAGATGGACATATCTCGTGGTACATTAATGCGATCGCGCAAATATCGGAGAGCAACATCAGATCCCGATGGAGGTACACAGTCCTCACCTGTCATCATGTGTGTTAAAGCACAACGTAGCGCTTGATCAAACAATTTATCATCTAAGGGGTTGACTCGGATAATATTAACGCGGTGTTCGATAGTTCGTTGAAGAGCTTCCATGCGGGAGTTTTCGGGTTCTGGATAAGTAACATCTGGTAGCCCGAACCAAGGGCCGTTATCCACCCGCGCTTTATTGAGAAGCATCTGGGTTTCGCCGTTTTCCCAACAGCCCCCCATCTGTGGCGGCAAATCATGTACGTGGGTGTGAAAGTCGCTCTGGGTACCGCAATAAGTCGGTCGGCTTTCCATTGCCGCAAACCATGCGCTCAAGCGGGGGTTTTGCGATGATCGCAGCGAGTAGCCCTTGTAGTAGTAAAGGCTCGCATTCATCCGTTCAAGATATGGCGTAAAAATGACATCGACGATGCCGAACCTATCTAGAAAGTAAGGGCTTGGGGTGCGACCAAGAGCCTCCTCGACTCTAGCCACCACTCCGATAAATTGTTCTCGGTTGCGTTGTTCTTGTTGAGAGGAACCTGTTTTAGAGCATAGCCAAACGCACCAGGCTCTAAATAAAAGTCGTTCTAATTGACGTAGAGGAAGCACTGTATAGTCTTCCATCCCTTGGCTCAATGGAGCAAAAACCTTTTCCAAAGCGATCAAAATGTCATCGCTTTCCTTAATAATCCGTCCATCTAGCTCGATCGCGGGGAGCATTCCTGATGGTACCTTACGTTTGTACCAACTTTCTTTTTCCCCATAGCAGAACATTGTCACTTTTTCGATGCGGTAGGGGATCTGTTTTTCCTCTAGCCATAACCAAACTTTTTGACAGTAAGGACACCAAGCGTGGTTATCGCGGTACAGCGTTACCCGCACATCAGATTCTGGCTGACCAAACAAGCGCAACCTGGCTCTAGCGTTGGTGAGACCATTAACGGTATCTATTTGATAGTCCGTGAGGGTTTCTAGTTCTTCCCAGCTTAAGGGTGCAGTAGTCATAGGGGGAATGGCGTAGGGCAATGTTCTGGATGTATTTTGATAATGTATTAATTAAATCATCTTAAGTTTGGCTAACCTCAGCGTTTTTTTCTCACTTGTGAGAAATCTGGGTAGAGCAAACAGATATAAATGCTTACTATTTTGTAAGTATAAACGTGCTTAAAGTAGCATAGATTTTAAGTGAGCGTAATATTCATTGATAATATACCCATATATACTCAGCAATTAATCTTGTAGTTTTAAGTATGGGGTCACTTAGCACTTCTGAAGCTGAAAACAATTGTTTTATTAAATAAAAACTATGAGCCTTAACTTTCAAGCTTTGCAACTTCCTACTCTCAAGAAACAATCTGAAGGGCTGATTGTAACCGCTTGGCAAAAATTTCTTTTAGATAATGACTTCCCCATTGCTGCTGTTGATGGAGATTTTGGTAATATTACAGATCGAGCAACTCGTGAATTTCAGAGTCGTAATGCTTTAACGGTAACGGGAATTGTAGATACTGCTACTTATAAAAAAGCGCTAGAGCAAGATTTTGTCATTTATTTTGCTATTTATACCGATTCTGCGAAAAAATTATTAGCTTATCTTAACTTTGACGAGAATGAGGTCAAAGACTTACAAAAAAGTTTAACAGCGATCGCTCCTTTAAATCCTCCGTTAGCGGTTGATGGGGATTTTGGCCCCAACAGTACCAGGGGACTAACCGAAACTTATAAGAAAAGAGACATCAATTTTCGAGCCGAGTTAATTCAACAGCTTTCTAATGCAACAAAAACCAAGCTTGGCATTGATTTGGACTTGGCTCTAGACACCATCACCGAATATGCCAAAAGATTAAGACAACGATTAAGTGGAAAAGCCTGGGTTAATTTTTTCCCAAATAGCGACTCAATTGATGATTTGGCTTCTCCTTTCCGTCAAAAAGTACAAGCTTTTGAGCAAGCCTTAAAAAATGCTGGAGCTAATATCAGTATTACTTCAGTATTTCGTCCTTCAGAACGGGCTTATTTAATGCATTATTCTTTTCGTATTAGTAATAATGAAATTGCCGCCAAAGATGTTCCACCTATGTCTAATGTAGATGTTAATTGGCTACATTATACTCAAGCCGCCTCTGTCCAAGCTGCTAAAGAAATGGTGTCTGCTTATAATATCGCTTTTCGACCCGTTCTTACCTCTCGTCATACTCAAAGATTAGCAATTGATTGGGAAATTACTTGGTCAGGAACCTTAAATATCAAAAACGCGAGTGGAACTGTAGTTAGTATCAATCAGCCACGAACCAGCTATGAAAATTCTACTTTATGGCAGGTAGGCCGTTTTTACGGTGTAATTAAATTATCTAGCGATCGCCCCCATTGGTCTAATGATGGACATTGAAGAAGAATTCAGAAGTCAGAATTCAGAAGTCAGAATTAATGAGTGGGGATTCAGACCCACCACTTGATTATTGCACCACTAAATCTTCTCTTTCAGAGACGCTGCGCGAACGATTTAGTGGGGGAGCAAAAACGCCGTTTATTCAGACGCGACGCTCGCAGACTCGCTACCGCTACGCTATCGTGGACTCGCTTGCCGCCGGCGCTATCCGCCACTCGCACAGAATTTAATTCTGAATTCTGGCTCCTGACTCCTGAATTCTGTTTATCGTTCTATGATTTATCGTCGGCTGCGAAAACCCTGTCTTCCATTAACTTGGTCAAAGAGTACATCGTATTTATCAAAAAATGCGATTCCCGGATTTACAAATATAGTTTGTTCTGCCTGTGGCGAGATAGCCAAATTCCAGCGATTAAATCCGTCGCGCTTTCCTGGAACCAGACTGTAATCAAAAATGCCATTTATTGCAACTTTTACAGCATTTGCTGAACCTAATACTCCTGGTTTGAGTTTACCTGCTGTAGAAGCTGACTTAAATTCAGTCAAACCATTAATAGTTCCAGTATCAGCAATCATTGCGCTATTACAAGAATTTTTAGCAGAACTCCCAGCCAGAGTTAAACAAACTTTGCTCAGTCGAGAATCCCACCTTTTACCGGGTACACCATTTATTTCCGGTTGCTGATTCCAAGAAGCCATTTTGAAACCCACTTGATTTTCGGCAGTTAAACCGAGAATTAGGCTCCCATTCTTGTTACTACCACCATTTCCAGTGACGATAAATCCGTTACTTAGATTGCCTGGTAATTTTCTTAATGGGTTATAGAGAAGTGATTTTTCCGAATAGTTGACACCAACAATACCAGAAAATGGCGCACCACTTTTTGCTGAACAATTAGGTTTTTGGGGAGTACATTGGCGACTAGTAACAATCTGTATGGGAATAGGTTCGGCGGCGGGAATTAAACCAAACCGGACATTAGCATAAACTAATTCTCCCTCCAGGATAGTACCATCACCTAATACTTCCTTGATATTTTGACCTGTTCTTTGAATCGGAGCATTACCTAAAAACTCTTTAGGAACTCTTAGCCCTGCTGACCCTGTATCTAATAAAATACGTCTTGGCTGACCATTTGCGATTGCCATTTCCAGAAAATAACCGCGAACACGTTGACCGAGGGAAGGTTTTGGATATAAAGGTAAAGATATGGTGTTAAAAGTTGGCTGGCGGGGTGTATTTTGAGAGATATCGCGCAAGGCTGAATTTGGGAAAAGTGCCGCAAATGCCTCCTGGCGTTGCGCTGCTGGTTCAGGCGCAACATTCCAAAGGCTTTCGTAGTAGAAAAAGCCGATACCTAAACCGCGTTGTTGCGACGCTTGTACCTGAGATTGAATTTGTGGTAGGGAAACTGGGCGATTTCGTAACCCCGCCATAATACCAATACCAGTTGGGATAACTTGTTGTGTTTCTAAAATTTCTGGACGGGTAATTTGAGCGATAAAACTTTCCAAATCATTACGGTATACCTGCATAACCAACTCATCAACAATACCCAAGCGTACCCAGTTGAGCCAATCTTGCAGTTGCAGCTTGTAAGCGAAATCATAGTAATTGGGAGAAACTGAGAAGATAGCATTCGGTTTTCTAGCTTTCACAGTTTGCTGGAGGTCTACCATGAATGCAGTAATTTTATCTGCCCGCCATTTTATCCATGCTTGGGCTTGGGGATTAGATGGTGGAGGATTGCCAGTTTCTTGAGTATATAGACCAATTGTGTATTTATCGTAACCAAAATCTACGGGTAAACTCGTATGATCATCAAATTGAACGCCATCAGCATCGTATTTAGTGATAACTTCCATGACGAGTTCGCGGATAAAGTTTTGCACTTCGGGGTGAAAAGGATTTAACCACGCTACTTCACCCGCAGCGCTAATTGAAGTTTGAGTCCCATCCCCCTTTTGTGTTAGCCAATTTGGATGCTGCGATGCGAGTTCTGAAGTTAGAGGAACCATGAAACCAAATTCAAACCAGGGTATTGCAAGTAACCCTTGTCTGCGAGCTTGGGTAATAATGTCTGCAATTACATCTTGTCCATCTACTCCCTTGAAGAAAAAGGGAACACCCTTTTTTTGCATTACGGCGCTGGGGTATTGGGTATAACCATCATTCCAGACTACGGGATAAACAGTATTAAAGTTTAACTGCCGTAGTTGGCTCATAGCTGCTTGCACTTGTGAACGATTTCTAAAAACGCTAAAATCGTTACCACTTAACCATACTCCCCGAATTTCCTGACGAGGTTGAGGAGGTAGTTGGGCAACGACAGGGGCAAAGCTGTTGAGTTGCACTACCGCCAAGAATGATACCAGACATAATAATGGCAGCAGACGTTTCCTCAAAAGCCACCAAGCTTGATGAATCAAAGGTGATGTCTCTGTATGTATCTTACTTAGACCTAGTAATACCCGTCTACGCATAAATTTGAATAGTAAGTTATTTAGAGTCGGATTAATTTCTTTGCTTCTTTCCCAAAACTGAGTTTTCATTACTTCTGCTTAATTAGTTATATTTCATTTCATATAAACGTTAAATTGCTACACCAGGAAAATTGGTAAAGTAATTTAACTGCAAGATAGTTGACGCAGTTATAAGGTTAGTAGTGCCAGATGAATTTCAAACCTCACCAAAGCACTTTTGACGAAAAACTAAGCGCAGATATTGGGCTGATAATGGGATTGTTGTTTATTGGGGGCGGTTTTTGGGTGCGTAACATAGTCGCGCACGAAAGTGCAACGCTAAACGAAACACGGAGTAGAGCCGTGGATAGCGTCAGCCGCCGCGATCGCAGCAGTACGAACAATCAGCAAACCTATACCTGGTCTTCAGGTGAGTGACTATAAATTTGATTTTCGCGCTGACTTTGGCGGCGTTCGGTGTGCGCCAAAATATTTCTCACTGCGGTAACGCAACCATACCCGCAAAACTTGCGGAATCTGTTCTTTTTGTTCCTTACTCAGGGTATTGTAAAGGGCTAAGGCGCGATCGCGTTCACCCCGACAAGCAGCATTCTTGTGAGCATCCCAATAACTGCGGGCTACTCGAATCCGCCGACAAACTTCTTTAATCAGCGCGTCTCCTGTAAGTGGAGTATCTTGCTTGGTCATACTCAAATGCGATAAATTTCTAATGCCATCCTAGCGAGTCAAATTTATCTTGACATTACTATTTCCCATCATTTCTGAATTTGAAAATAGTCAGTACTTGATGTAAAATAAAACTGCTCTATGACTCCTAACTGATAACTGCTGGTTTCTGTTTATTGCTAACTTCTAAAGGCAGAAAAATCGTTAAAACTTCCCCATAGTGCGGACGTTGGCGCACAATCAGTTTGCCACCGATCGCCTGAAACAAATGCTTGGTTGCGGCGATATTCAAACTAATAGTACCTGTTTCTGGTTGGAACATTAGTAGCTGTCCAAGGGCTTTGCGAATAGGTGGCGTTGCCGGGATAGCGGCTTTATTTGCATCTTTACACCCGAATTGAGGCGATAATTGTAACTTTAGTTGATCTCCAGCCGGGATAACTTGTACTTGAATATGGCTGCCAGCAGGTAAACTGCGAGTAAAATTTTCCATCAAACCAGTCAAAACCTGATCCAGCATGGTGGGATTGCTCACCACTGTTGGTAGTTGCTGGGGTAAAACAACATTTAAAGTTAAATTCCGTCGATGCGCTGCTTGTTCCCAACGGGGAATACTTTGCTGCAACACTTGATCTAAAGACATCGGTGTGAGTTGAGTTTTTGAAGATTTTGCTGAAGCAGTAGTTTCCAGTTCTGCCGCTTTAAACAGCAACTCCATGCGGTCAATTTGCTCGGTACACTCATGATCGATAACTTTTAAGCGATTGATCACACTTGCATCCAAGTCTCGCCGCTTCAATAGCAGACGAGTCATGGTGCGAATAGTTGTTAAAGGTGTGCGAACTTCGTGAGCAAAAGCTTGGAGCAATTCTACATCAGGATTTAAGGATTGGGCATTGGGGATTGGGCATTGGGGATTGGGAAGAACTTTTCTCCCCTGCTCCCCTGCTTCTTCCGCAGTTCCCAGTGAAGAGTCTCTAGTTTCTTGTGGTTCTGTTAATTTCTGAAGCAACAACTGACTAAACTGAATCATCATGCGGTAGTCTGGTGCTACCGGGGAATACTCTTCTACTAATGCGTCCAAGCGGGCGAAAAATTCTGGATTAGCCAGCATTACCCGTGCCCCTAGCGATCGCCAAGCCTGCTGCACTACTTCTGGCTCAAAAGAAAAAGCAAAAGTTTTTTTACCGTTTTTGTGGCTTGCTAAAACCAATACTAATCTAAATTTATCTGTAAAAACTAAGCAAAACTGTTCTGCACCGAGGGGATCGGCAGGTAGTAAGGGAAGTACCGATTCGTGGGGAGCAATTTCTTCGTTGACAGATGCGTTGATGTAATCCGCCGTAGGCATCTGAAACGGCATTAGCGCCAATGGATTAAATGGTTTAGCTGTAAAAGTTACTGTTTGTAAACTTTGAGTCAGTCTTGGCTGACTAAATAAGGGTGCTGGTGCAGCTAAAACTAATCCTTGGGTTGTGTCAACTGAAGTAACTGCTAAAGTATTTAATAGCAAATGTTCTGTCGCTGCGAGGCTAACACGCCACTGCTGCTCCGCTTTAGCAGGTGAACATTCTGCCACACTTGATTCATTTTCAGCCAAGATTTCGCTCAGACTTGGCAATATCCATTGGTACACAGGCTTTCACCCCTTAATTCAAGAGCGACTAACAGCGTCTAGGGTAGACATTTCACTACTACCTAAGAGGTTATAGCCATTTGTGTTCTTGTAACAGTGGTAGAACCGAACAATTCGGGCGCAATTTCCCCTCTAAGTGCGATCACAAATTAATGATTGTGCTACTCGAATCGGGATTGTAATTACAAACTTTTTACCTTGTCCCGGTGATGAAATACATTGCAAAGATCCACCATGCTTGTCAGTACAGCCATTAGCCAAATCTTTAGTCTGAGTTTATTTTGGCGATGGGCTACGCCTCGACGTAGGCGATGCCTACGGCTGGCTACGCCTACGCATTTTTTTGAGTAGATTAGCAATAGACTATCTTAAAGGCAATTTATGACTTCTTTTGATTCAGCTGAAGATTTGGTACTAGTTGCTGGTGCTACTGGTGGAGTGGGGCAACTGGTGGTAGGCAAACTGCTAGAAAAGGGTTTGAAAGTTCGTGTCTTGACACGCAATGCCGCAAAAGCCGAAGAGATGTTTAACCGAAGAGTGGAAATCGCCGTTGGTGACATCCGCCAGCCAGCTACACTGCCAGCCGCAACACAGAATGTCACCCACATCATAAATTGTACTGGAACCACTGCCTTTCCCTCTGCGCGATGGGAGTTTGACGAAACCCCGAACTTGCTTGAATGGGGAATCACTTTCCTTAACCCCAAATCTAGTGAAGCAAAAGCAAAGAACAGTCCGGCAAAGGTCGATGCTCAAGGTGTTAGGAATCTAGTAGCAGCAGCACCCCAGAATTTAAAGCGATTCATTTTCGTCTCTTCCTGCGGAATTCTCCGTAAAAATCAGTTTCCTTTTAGTATCCTTAATGCCTTTGGCGTGTTGGATGCCAAACAAAAAGGTGAGGAGTCCATTATTAATTCAGGATTACCCTACACCATCATCCGCCCAGGACGGCTTATAGACGGCCCCTATACCTCATACGACCTCAACACGCTTTTGAAGGCAAAAACAGGAGGTAAATACGGTGTCGTCATCGGCACTGGGGATACACTTTCGGGTGATACCAGCCGGATTGATGTAGCAAACACTTGTGTAGAATGCCTTTTTCAGCCAAGTAGTTCTAGAAAAATTTTTGAAATAGTCAACCAGGGACAAAGACCACCTGTAATTGACTGGCAAACTCTTTTCTCTACGCTTGAGTAACTGCTAAGTGCTGAGTCATATTTTATCCTAATCCTCAATTCCCAGTCCCTAATCTCAGTGTTTCTCTAATTTATTGCCTCTAAAGACGGCAAACACCACTCGGACGTTACGGTTCACCCTAATTACTGAAAGTATTAATTCCCATACATTAGACAGAGTGAAGGCAATAAATCCATGAAATAACTAAAAAAACTGTTTAGTTAGTTTAACCGTCCTAAGTAAGGTTCGGGAAACCACCCTTCATGGACTGGCTAACACTAAGCTTCAGTATATATATCAGCATATCTGGAGTTTTAACCCCAGAAAAGCCAAAACAAAGGTATTCATGCTGAACTGGCTGATTTATTGACCCTATTGGTTCAAAATTTAGTCCTTTATATTCTCATTCATTCATTTGTAGTTATACGGAGCCAGCACCTAAAATGGCAAAAGTAGTTGGAATTGACTTAGGAACAACGAACTCCTGCGTGGCAGTGATGGAAGGTGGTAAACCTACAGTAATTGCTAATGCTGAAGGTTTTCGGACAACACCATCAGTAGTCGCATTTGCGAAAAATGGCGATAACTTGGTTGGCCAAATTGCCAAACGCCAAGCGGTGATGAACCCCGAAAATACGTTTTACTCAGTCAAACGCTTTATCGGTCGCCGCTACGATGAAGTGAGTAACGAAGCTACAGAAGTTTCTTACAAAGTTCTCAGCAGCAACGGCAATGTCAAATTAGATTGTCCGATAGCTGGTAAACCGTTTGCTCCTGAAGAAATTTCTGCAAAAGTTCTTCGCAAACTAGTTGAAGATGCCAGCAAATACCTGGGTGAAACTGTAACCCAAGCTGTAATCACTGTTCCCGCATACTTCAACGACTCGCAACGCCAAGCGACAAAAGACGCTGGTAAAATTGCCGGGATTGAAGTTCTACGGATTATCAACGAGCCGACAGCTGCGTCTTTGGCTTATGGATTTGACAAGAAGAGTAACGAAACCATCCTCGTATTTGACCTTGGTGGTGGTACCTTCGACGTATCCGTGCTGGAAGTAGGAGACGGAGTTTTTGAAGTACTAGCCACATCTGGTGATACCCACCTTGGTGGTGACGACTTCGATAAAAAAATAGTTGACTTCTTAGCTGAGAAGTTCAGAAAAGCCGAAGGCATTGACCTACGGAAAGACAAGCAAGCTTTACAACGTCTGACTGAAGCCGCAGAAAAAGCCAAGATTGAGCTTTCTAGCGTCAGCCAAGCAGAAATTAACTTGCCATTTATCACCGCTACCCAGGATGGGCCTAAGCACCTGGATACAACCCTGACTCGCGCTCAATTTGAAGAACTTTGCTCTGACTTAATCGACCGTTGTCGTATTCCTGTGGAAAACGCTCTCCGGGATGCCAAGTTAAACAAAGGCGATATTGATGAAGTAGTGTTAGTTGGTGGTTCTACCCGCATTCCTGCTGTGCAACAAATTGTGAAGCAGGTATTGGGTAAAGACCCCAACCAAACCGTTAACCCTGATGAAGTCGTAGCAGTTGGTGCAGCTATTCAAGCCGGGGTACTGGCTGGTGATGTAACTGGCATCTTGCTGTTAGACGTGACACCGCTATCTTTGGGTGTGGAAACATTGGGCGGCGTGATGACTAAAATTATCCCCCGCAACACTACAATTCCCACCAAGAAATCGGAAGTTTTCTCTACTGCTGTGGATGGACAAACCAACGTAGAAATTCACGTTCTCCAAGGTGAACGCGAATTCTCTAACGATAACAAGAGTTTGGGAACCTTCCGCCTTGATGGTATTCCTCCTGCACCACGCGGCGTTCCTCAAATTGAAGTGGTTTTTGATATTGACGCTAACGGTATCCTTAACGTCACCGCTAAGGACAAAGGCACTGGTAAAGAACAGTCTATCAGCATCACCGGCGCTTCCACCCTGGATAAAAATGACGTTGACAGGATGGTAAGAGAAGCTGAACAAAACGCTTCATCTGACAAAGAGCGGCGTGAAAAGATTGAACGCAAGAACCAAGCCGATTCTTTGGCATACCAAGCTGAAAAGCAGTTACAAGAATTGGGCGATAAAGTTCCCGATGCTGACAAGACTAAAGTCGAAGGTTTAGTGAAAGAACTGCGCGAAGCAGTTGCTAAAGAAGACGATGAGCAAATCAAGAAGCTCACCCCAGAATTACAACAAGCATTATTTGCCGTTGGTAGCAATATCTATCAACAAGCCGGTGGCGGTGCTGCACCAGGTGCTGAACCTCAAGATGGCGATGGCGGTTCCACATCTAGCTCTGGAAGTGGCGACGATGTGATTGATGCTGATTTTACAGAGAGCAAATAATTCCCTTACTTCTTTTGGGAAGATTGTTTTGTCCCACCTCATATTACCCACTCAGACAAATGCCTGAGTGGGGATTTTTTTTTAAGACTTATGAGTTAGGAATTGTATTAAGTCTGGTTAATCTCTTATGCCACAATACGCTTGGGTTAAGGCTAAAACTTTTTATCCAAGTCAATTTTTTTAACGTAGACGCATTAGCGTTGGCGTTCGCGGAGCGTGTCGCAGACAAGCCTCTCGTAGAGAAGCGGTAGCGACGTTCGCGTCGTAGCGTCTCGCAGAGAAGGAGCGTCAGCGGCTTGCCGCAGTCTACCACAGAGGCGCAGAGAACACCGAGAGAAGAAAGAAATGTTTAACTGAACTGTTGTATTGCCTTATGCCATATCCACAAGCACCTTGGACACTTCAAGGCTACGCTATCCAAACTCTGCATTTGGTAAATATTGACCAAGTGCGCCCTTTGATTCCGTTAGAGTTAAAAATTATTTCTGTATGGCCTGGTAAGACTCTCGCTAGCGTATATTTATCTCATTATGGGTCAGGCTCGGTACTGGAGTACAGCGAGTTAATTATTGCCCCAGCTGTGGTTAATTACCAGAGCAAAATCGGTGGTTGGGTTTCCCACATTTATGTAGATAATGCTGATTCGGTGGCTGGCGGTCGAGAAATTTGGGGACTACCAAAGGAATTAGCTGAGTTTAGTTGGAAACAAGGAAAATATGTTACTGTGCATCAGGGAAACCGGAAATTGTGTAGTCTTAACTATAATCAGCAAAGCTTGGCATGGAGACAGTGGTTAAGTGCTTCTGCTTTTGGCGTCAAGGGTGCTGATTTGTTGATATTCCCTGCTGAATTTGAGTCTGTGTTGGGTTTGATTAGTTCTAAGTTAGAAATTCCCGCCGAAAGTCCTTTTTCTGGAATAGATTTAGGTCAGCCTTGGTTAACTGTGCGTTGTGAGCAGATGAGTTTGCGGATTGATGCGCCAAACGTTGTAGGGCAGATGGCTATCTAGTCCACTGTGGCGGAAGTTTGCCTACTTTTATTATTTGGAAGTTCCTAAATAAGAAAAAAGTTAGAAAAATTTTTATACCCAAACCCAAAAGCTTGATATATCTAGGTTGGGGATAGGTACGACAGCGCAAAAAGAATGCGCCTAGTTGTGCATCAATTTACTTTTAACGCCCCCAAAGCTTTTAAAGTTCCTACCTCTGCTTCAGTCAACCCTATCACTTCAGTAATAATCATGCCTTCATACGGGCGGACTGGTCTGAAAGTTTGCCGACATTGCCCCGTAGTAATATCCCAACAGTTGATTGTTTCATCCCAGCTACCACTGAGAAGAGTTTGAGCGTCGTGGCTCAGATTAAGCGACCATACCCAATTGAGATGATTCTGTAGTGTAGCGAGGCAGTCTCCAGTAACTACATTCCAAATTTTGATGGTACGATCGCTACTACTGCTAATCATGCGATCGCCATCGGCGGTGAACAGAATACTGAGTACCTGGCTGGTATGCCCAGAAAATGTACGCAGACAAACCCCTGTGTGGATGTCCCACAGCCGTACCAAGGAGTCATCACCACCAGTAGCAACGTATTGAGTATCTGGACTCACCGCAACTGCCCAAACACGGTTTGAGTCTGCCTCCCAACTATGAAGACAGGTTCCTGTTTCAATATCCCAGCGTTTAACTATCTTTTCATAGCCACTGCTGAAGAGAGTCTTTCCGTCAGGACTCCATGTGATCGCTAACACGGAGCCAGGATGCCCCTGCAATGTTTGCAAACATTCACCAGAAGCCACATCCCATATCTTGATTGTATGGTCGTAGCTGCCACTAGCAAGGAAGTTACTGTCTGGACTAAAAGCAATTGCCCACACCCAACTACCGTGACCATGCAAGGTTTTCAGGCATTGCCCTGTATGCGGACTCCAAAGTTTAATAGTACGATCTGCGCTGGCGCTGGCGAGAAACTCTCCGTTGGGACTGAAGGCAACAGAGAAAATACGATTTTTGTGTCCATGTAGTACACGAAAAGGCTGGAGGTCAGCCTTTAAGGGTTGCGGGGCATTGAGATTTACATCCCAGAGTTTAATTGTCTGGTCTTCATGTCCACTAGCAAGTAAGTTTTGCTGCCAACTGTGGGCGATTCCATAAACAGCATTGCTGTGTCCTTGGAAGCTTTTGGTACACTTTCCAGTCTGAAGTTCCCAGACTCTAGCCGCGTGGTCATCTCCACCACTAGCAATTAAGTGTCCTTGAGGGTGGAAAGCAATTGACCAAATCCGATTTGTATGCTTTTCCAGGGTATCGAGACATTTCCCAGTGTCTATGTCCCAAATCTTCACGGTTTGATCGTAGCTGCCACTGGCTAGCTGTTTACCCTGAGAGCTGAACGCTACTGAGGTAACAACTCCTGCGTGTCCCTGCAAGGTCATCAAACACACCTTAGTGTGTAAATCCCACAGTTTTACAGTTTGATCAAAACTGCCACTTGCTAATATTTGCCCTTCTGGACTCCATGCGATCGCTTTTACCCAGTGCTGATGCCCTTCTAGGGTTTGCACACAGCATCCAGTTTCTAAATCCCACAGCTTGATTGTGTTATCTTCACCAGCCGTTGCTAAGATTTGACCTGTGGGATGAAACGCTACACTCCACACACAAGCATTATGTCCTTGGAGAGTTTGCACACATTCTCCTGTAGCTAGATGCCAGACTTTAACTGTGTGGTCATAGCTAGTACTAGCTAGAAGTTTTGCGTCAGGATTAAAGACGATCGCTGTGACAATACTAGTGTGTCCATACAGCGTTTTGAGACATTCTCCGGTGGTAGTGTCCCAAAGTTTAATTGTATGATCTTGACCACAGCTAGCTAAAACTGGATACACAGGGCTAAAAGCAATATTCCAAACCCAACTGTTATGTTCTTTACAGCTAAAAAGTTGTTTACTATTGCTAACATCCCAAACATGAATTTCACCATTTGTATCACTGGTAGCAAGGCAGCGGCCATCTGGACTAAAGGCGACGCTAGTAATACCGCCAAAGGTCGCAGCAAAAACACACTCTCGAAACGTTGTTTGGGTAAAGTTGACCCGATGTAAGTTGAGCAAGCGTAAATCGCAGTTACGGATGGTGAGACGAGAAAAGTCATAACCAGTTAAATCGGTTTCTAATTGTGCCAGTAAATTCAGCAGATTACCGCCACCATACCCAACTGGATCTATAACTTCATTTTGGAGCTTTATAATTAGCCTGCCAAGTTTATGCTCAAGCTGATGAGCAGAGCCAAGGGTTATTTGTAGTTGATTTAAGATAGGCCGCACAATCAGATGAATTTGACTATCGCGGATGTAGTCTTTTGCCTGGGCTTGCATCAAAGCATGAGTCAGCAAATATTGTGGTGATTCTGTGATTATTTCCTGGCAGACTTGTTCAATCAAGCAGCCTGTCACGTATTCCATGACGACAGGTTGCTGTGTGAATCCTCCAGTATTGCTTTCTATTAAGCTACACCAGCGTAAAGATTCTAGTACTGACATTAACTTAGGCTTAGGCAATGTCAGTGTGAAGGCTGTTTGCAATTCTGTCAGGGAAACTTTCTCCCGATTAATTGCCAGCCAATACATCACTTGCTGCTCTAAGGTAGAGAGTCTTTTGAATTGCTGCTCTAGGAGATTGCCAATGCCCTTAAATACGGTTGTGCCTTCGGCAAAGAAGCTGGCGATGTTGCCTTCATATAAGTCCCGAATGGAGGTGGCGGCAATTTTCAAAGCTAGGGGATTACCACGGTAACACTCAACTAGTTGGCGGGTTTCGTCTTCGGAGCCTGATAGCCCTTTGAGTGTCAGAATTGTTTGTCCTGCTGCAACTTCTAATCCTGATAAAGCAAGGGTACGAACTGGCAAACCATCACCTTCCAAAGCGGCGACTTCAGTAGGTTTTTCCCGGCTGGTGAGCAGGACACAGCTTTGATGCCCAGTTTCTCCCAATCGCCACAAAATTTCACCGTAAGGTTTGTAGCCCTCACGGTAACAGCCTGTCCCTTGCTGCAATAATGTGTCGAAATTATCCAGAATCAGCAAGCATCGAAATTTGCGGAGGTATTCGATTAAACAAGTAATTTGCTCATGAAGGGAAGCAGGCAATGTGGTAACTTGCTGATGAGAAAGAATTTTGATGCAGTCCGTCACCTTGTCAGAAAAAAAAGGTGCGTGCCGGAGCGATCGCCAGATGACATACTCGAATTCGACTTGTAGCTGTTCTGCTAGCTTCACCGAGAGTGCAGTTTTGCCCATCCCACCCATACCTAGCAATGTCACTACACGAGTACGATCGCGCACAATCCATCGGCTGAGAGTTTCTAATTCAGTAGTACGTCCGTAGAATTGGGAAACGTCGATTGCTTCCCCCCAGTTTGTGTAGTTCCTGGAGGAGGCATTTGTGTTTTGTCGCTGTGCGGTTCGCTTCAGTACTCCGTGCAGGTTATTTTTGGTAACTTTTTCTCCTAAAGCTTGAGAGAGCGATCGCCACAGTTCACAACCAACGTCTTTGATGTGACCAGGATCGTAATCGGACTCTACAGCCATGTCTATATACGTCTGTCCTGCCCAAGACTGACGAAACACAATCTCTTGAACTTTTGTTAAGCGTCCCTGTGGCAATAATTGTTCGATTAGTGCGATCGCTTCTTCAACCGTCATTTATCTTTCCACGTAGAAATACCAGGTTAACTACGATATTCGCACCATAAACTTCATTTTTTCTATAAAGTTTACGTGAATCTATCAAGAAGATCCGACTTTTTCCCGACCTTTTCCGACCTTCAAACTTTATACAAGGCTGTAGAGTATTGACGTGATTCAGTTGTAGTACAGGAATCTGCCCAATGATTTAGACACAGGTAAAGTGTTTATCCAAATACTGAAAATTTTCGAGTGCGATAAATTTTGCATCTAGTTGAGCTATAGCAGTTGTGAGCGACGATGCTGATTCGTTTGCTGCTTTTTTCTGACTAATGGTTTGGAATTGGGATGCGATGCCTACGGCGGGCTGCGCCTACGCACTTAAGTTATCGGGGTTTGAAAGGGTGCGATCGCCTTGATTTCTATGATTGCAATGGAAGTTCTAGAAGTTTGAGCGTCACAAGTTAGCAAGTGGCAAATTATTAATCACAGTCAAAATCCTACAACACAAATTAATAAGGAATCAAAGAAATGCCAAATTCACCCAAAGCAGATAAAGCAGATATCCAAGCGTTAATTCCTCAAGGAAAACCACGTTGGATTTCAAATACGATTACTTACAACTTCATGCCCTCTTTGCCGATCGCTTACACAAAAGCATCTCCAATTATTTGGAGGTGGTGATGGAAATGATTACCTTGTTGGTGCGGCTGGAGCCGATACCTTAAATGGAGGAAATGGTTTAGACAAAGCTTCTTACTCCAACTCCAGTGCAGGAGTGTCAGTAGACTTGACCAAGGGTACGGGCGCTGGAGGAGATGCTAAGGGAGATATACTTCAGTCTATTGAAAACGTCGATGGTTCAGCCTTTGCGGATAATTTGACTGGTAACGCATACAACAATTTCTTCAATGGTTTGGGTGGTAATGATGTTCTGAGAGGTAAAGCTGGCAATGACATACTCTTCGGTGAAGGCGACGATGACATACTCTATGGTGATGTTGGCAATGATGTGTTACAAGGTGGTGATGACAGCGACCAACTCTACGGAGGTGCGGACAGTGACATCCTTTATGGTGGTACAGGGGATGACACCCTCTATGGTGAAGGCGGCGATGACACTCTCAAAGGTGATGCTGGCAATGACAAACTAGCAGGTGGTGATAACAACGACCAACTTGATGGAGGTATAGACAATGACACTCTTAATGGTGGTCTAGGCAATGATGAGCTAGAAGGTGGTGATGACAGCGACCAACTCTACGGCGGTGCGGACAATGACACCCTTAATGGTGGTGCAGCTAATGATAAACTCTTCGGTGAAGGCGGCGATGACATACTCTATGGTGATGCTGGTAATGATGAACTAGCAGGTGGTGATGACAGCGACCAACTCTACGGAGGTGCGGACAATGACACCCTTAATGGTGGTACAGGGGATGACATACTACTCTATGGTGAAGGCGGCGATGACAGACTCTATGGTGATACTGGCAATGATGAGCTAGCAGGTGGTGATGACAGTGACCAACTCTACGGAGGTGCGGACAATGACATCCTTAATGGTGATGCGGGGAATGACACCCTCTATGGTGAAGGCGGCGATGACATACTCTATGGTGATACTGGCAATGATGAGCTAGCAGGTGGTACAGGGAATGACATACTCAATGGCGGTGCAGCAAATGATAAACTCTTCGGCGATGATGGTGATGACATTCTCAAAGGTGATGCTGGCAATGATGAGCTAGCAGGTGGTACAGGAAATGACAAACTCTTAGGTGAAGGCGGCGATGACACACTCTATGGTGATGCTGGCAATGATGCTTTAGCAGGTGGTGATGACAATGATCGCCTGTCTGGAGATGCGGGCAATGACTTACTCTTAGGAGAAGCAGGCAGCGATCTAATTGACGGAGGCACCGAAATTGATACCGTCAGTTACGACAACTCCCCCAGTAGTGTCGTCGTTAATATTGATGAAGTACTGAACTATCAAAATCCCGGCGGCTTTCTCCATACAACCATAGTTACAAGCATTGTTATCTCCACAGACACAGAACCAAACTTTACTATCAACGCAGGCACAGCTAAAGATGGCTTTGGCACTATAGATACCCTACGAAATCTAGAAAATATCATCGGCTCTGGATTTGATGATGTTTTAATTGGCGACAACTTAAATAACCGCATCTCAGGCTTAGTCGGAAATGATCTGTTAGTTGGCAATGCTGGCAATGACTCCCTTGACGGAAACGATGGCATTGATACTATTAGTTATCGCCGCGATCCTAGCCAAGTCATAGTTAACTTAGAGCAAAACTACGCTAAAGACGGCTTTGGCGGTACTGACCAAATCTTTAATGTTGAAAACGTCATCGGTTCTGCCTTCAATGATGAAATCATCGGCGATGCCAAAGCCAATATTATCCACGCCGGAGATGGCGATGACGTTGTTAACGCCAGAAATGGCAACGACATCATTTTTGGCGAAGGTGGTAAAGACACTCTCTCTGGCGAAAACGGTGACGATTTCCTAGTTGGGGGTACGGATGCCGATCGCCTCAATGGTGGAGAAGGCAATGATACAGCTTCTTATTTCACCTCAGCGACGCGTGTATCTGTTAGTCTCACAACGGGTAAAGGCTGGGCTGGAGATGCCAAAGGCGATCGCCTCGAAGCCATCGAAAACCTAGAAGGTTCAGAATTTGAGGATTTGCTCATCGGCGATGCTGGAAAAAATATCATCAGTGGCTTGGGTGGCAATGATTTAATTTACGGTGAAGCAGGTGACGACTGGCTCGATGGTGGCACAGGAAGCGATCGCCTTTACGGTGGAGACGGCAACGACGAACTCTACGGTCAAGCCGATGAAGACCTCCTCAAAGGTGAAGCTGGTAATGACAACCTTAATGGAGGAGACGGCAACGATCAGCTCTACGGTCAAGACGGCAGAGACACCTTAAATGGCGATGCTGGCAATGACTATCTAGAAGGCGGCACAGGCGATGACAACCTTTATGGCAGTAATGGCAATGACCAACTTTATGGTCAGGAAGGCAATGATTATCTCCAAGGTGGCACAGGCGATGACCTCCTCGATGGTGGCATAGGCAAGGACTACCTCACTGGAGGAGACGGGGACGATCAACTTTATGGACAGGCTGATAAAGACACTCTAGAGGGTGGGTTAGGTAATGACCTCGTAGATGGAGGTGACAGTAACGACCGACTTTATGGTGACGATGGTAACGATCGCCTCTACGGTCAAGCTGGTGATGATAACCTCGATGGTGGAGCCGGAAATGACGCTCTCTATGGAGGTACTGGTATAGATACCCTTTTAGGGCAAGCGGGTGATGACTACCTCGATGGTGGAACGGGCGATGACCTACTCAATGGCAACGAAGGCAGCGATCGCCTTTACGGTCAAGCTGGTGACGACCTACTTAACGGCAACACTGGCGATGACTACCTTGATGGCGGGTTAGACAATGATGAACTCAATGGTAATGAAGGTAACGATCGCCTCTACGGTCAGCAAGGCTACGATATCCTAGATGGTGGCATTGGAGCTGACTTCCTGGATGGCGGTACCGAAGATGACTATCTCTATGGCAGAGATGGTAGTGATCGCCTTTACGGTCAAGCCGGTCAGGACTATCTTGATGGCGGCAATGACGATGACCGTCTTGAAGGGGGTACGGGTGATGACCAGCTCTTCGGGCAGCAAGGGCGCGACTACCTCGATGGCGGCATCGGCGAGGACTTCCTTTATGGGGGTGATGATGCTGATAAGCTGCTAGGGCAGACTGGCAATGACTACTTAGATGGTGGTTCTGGCGCTGATCAATTATATGGTGGCGACGGCAATGACCAACTATATGGTCGAGATGGCGACGATATCCTTGATGGCAGTGTTGGCAATGATTACCTTGAAGGTGGAAACGGTGATGACCAACTGATTGGTGGCATAGGTAATGATTACCTTTACGGTCAAGACGGTAGCGATACCCTCAATGGCGGTGCTGATAATGACAACATATATGGTGGAGTCGGTGATGACAATCTCTTAGGAGGCGATGGCAACGATCTGCTCTCTGGTCAAGAAGGGAACGACATCCTTAATGCGGGTGCTAGCGATGATTACCTAGAAGGCGGGTTAGGCAATGACCAACTTTTAGCAGGATCGGGTAACGACCAACTCTACGGCGGCGCAGACAACGATATTCTTGATGGTGGCGCTGATAATGACTACCTAGAGAGTGGATTGGGCGATGACCAACTCATAGGCGAGGGTGACGACCAACTTTTTGGTCAAGAAGGTAACGACACTCTTTATGGAGGTAGTGGTAATGACAATCTTCAGGGTGGTGACAATGCCGATATCCTAAAAGGAGAGGAAGGAGATGATTATCTCTTTGGTAATGACGGCGACGACTATATCTACGGCGGCGCTGGTAATAACTCATTAGAGGGTGGTGCTGGCAACGACGTGCTTTATGCTGATATCGCGCAAGCGCAGGACGAAGATAATTATCTCTTCGGTAATGACGGTGAGGAACCAATCAACGACAGGGATGGCAACGACTATTTTACAGGTGGCGGTGACAACGTCCTAAATGGTGGAACAGGTGAAGATACATTGTACGGCTGTAGCGGTCGTGATATGTTTGTACTGGCGAGCGAGTCTGGAAGTGACACTATTTTCAACTTTACAGTCGGTAGCGATTATTTAGGTCTATTGAACGGTCTGACCTTTGAACAGATCACTATTACCCAAGGCATTGGCACTGATACCAGCAATACTCTAGTCAGTAAACAGGATGGTGAACTCTTAGAGGGTGTTTGAAAAGTTTTAGGGAGTCAAAATTTAAGCAAGTCGCCTCACCATAATACGGATCATGGAAAGGTAGATAAAAGTCTCAGAGGTTTCGGGCAATAACTCATAA
>NZ_JACJSI010000469.1 GCF_014698065.1 Nostoc flagelliforme FACHB-838 | reverse complement strand
CGAACTCTTTTGAAGAGTTCGTGAACTGTTCCTGAGTAGTTCGTGAGGTTTCCTGAAACTCTTCCTCTGACTGACTTTCACCTGAGATAGATGCTTTATACGAAGCACGCATCTCTTCACAGCCAGCATCTTTCTCTGAATTTTCAGCATTTGATTCTCGTTTTTCAGCACTGGCTTTCTCCCAGAACTCCTTCATCCGGCTACCGTGCAAATTCTGCACCATCCACTTCACTGTCTCCCGGCCATCCTCTATGGACTTGTCGGGTTTGAAAATGAATAGCCCGCTTTGGGAAAGAATTTTCTTTGCAGAGATAAAAGTACTGTACCCCAAAGCAGAAGTCAGAGGCATCCACCGGGAACCATAAGGATCAGCCGTCCAGCATTCTTGCCACAATTGCGTAACAGATGGCTTTTGTTGCGATGCCCACAGCAAATCTTCAATGGGAATAATCACATGAAGCCTTTTATACGGTGACTGTGGTTTAGTGGCAACAGCCTTTTTGGACTTGGGATGGGTAATGGTTGCAGTCATTTTACAATCTCCTGTTTATGTTGACGCACGGAAATTTCCCCCTCTGTGATTGCGGGGCTTGCTATTTCCTATTTGGTTGTCTAAAGAATTACTGGTATGAGCAACAGATCACTTAGCCTTGCCAGAATCGCAACTCGTCTCGGAAATACCTATCAGTCTTTTTCGATTCGTTCTGCCAGTGATCCCATGCAACGATTACCTCATCTCCTAAATCCTGAATCACTTCTCCTCTGGCGACATACAAAGTACGGTATGGGTCTGCATGAGCAACGATAGAACCGATGCCAATTGTCCGAGGTTCAGTGGATGTGTTGTGAAGGGCGGTAATTAATTCTGTTTCCTGGGTGGTCAATTCTGCCCAGTAGTCTTGTTTGATTACCTCGTACTCTTGCGCCACTGCCCAATAGTCCTGCCAAGTACACCCAGGTTTAGCTAGCACTGACCTAATATCACTAACCGCTTGGGGCAGCATTTCCAATTGTTCGGCTCGATATGCGATCGCAATTGGTGTCGGCTCACTGCCCAAAATTATTGCAGCAGCTTCAAGCGCTTGGGTGTTGTTCATGGCGCTGGCAAGATTCTTCAATGCCATGCCCATAAGCCGCAAACATTCTTGTGCATTTTCCTTGGGTGGTTCTTGGGCTAGCGATCGCAAATCAATAGTTTTCTCTAACGCCTGTTTCACCTGCTTGTTCAAAGCTTTAGTCCCCTGTTGGGTCATAGTATTTCCCCATTGTTGAGAAGGGCGCTGTTGAACCGCGTTTTCTAATTCCTGAATGCGCTGCTGGAGTTGTTGGTTTTCAGTCTCCAACTGCCGTAGACTTTCCATTTCGTCTAGGCGCTGCTGTAACTGGATATTCTGCTCTCTTTGTTGCTTGTACAGATTTTGCAAGGATTGAATTTGCTTACTTACTTGTTCTTCGGCTCTGGCTATGGCTTCTGACTGTAGCCCAACCCTCAATTCCTGCTGTAAGCGCTCTAACTCTTGCTGATGTTGCTCTTTGAGTGCAGCGATCGCCTCGGTGTACTCTTTTGGGTAAGTCCGCCCACTCGATTCGGACACAATTGCGTCATTTAAACCAGTCAAATCACCATTGTTGATCAACAACCTCTCACCATCGCTGAAGGTGACAATCTGCTGATAGTTGTTCGGAGCCGAAGCCTCAATCACTCCCGAATCCCCATAACGAGGGTGTGAAAGGGAAGAAACAGTCACAGAATTACACAATTGCGTTTTGATTTTTTCTTGTTTTGTGCTGTTGGTTCTAGTGATTGACGTATTTTTTGGAACAACCTTCTGTACTGCAAGAGCAAAATCGGCGGCAGTGGGGAAGGATTTTTCTTGGGACGCGAGCGCTACGACTTCCTGTAACTTATCGGGAGTTTTGACCAAACGAAGCAGGGGGCGAGTTTGAGAGGGTTTAGTGATTTTTACCCTCAGTTCCTCTGGCAGGGTATCAACTACTTTCTTTGCAGACAGAAAATCTCTGACCCGGCGATATCCCCCGTGTTTGGTCAACTCACTTTCGCAATAAGCTTCAAAGCTCTTGTGTCCACCATCTTGGTAATAGCCTTTGTCTCGCATCAGGCGCAGTTCATCTATTGCTTGCCACTCGAACCTATCGATGGCGGTGAAGGTTTCCTGGATGCTGGCGTTGACAACACTGTAGTCCAGCGTCGTTGTTTGTTCGGGTTCTAGTGTCAGCATATCTCTTGCTCACTATGGTAAATGCTTGAAAATTGAGGTGTTGCAGTTTAACCAAAGTGAACAAGAGCAGCTGATTTGGAGGGTTTTTCCAAAAATGTGTCAGCATTGTAATTGGCTCACTTTGTGATCAACGGATTGAGCAGGCGATCGCTAACTTTGGACGGTGGGCGATCGCTTCTAGTTGTTGTGCTATTTATCTAAAAGATAATTTCAGTAGTTACTCCGTTTATTAGTTGCAGAAAATACAGTTAATACATTCGTATACTAATGAGGCAATAACGTTTGCTTTATGCTGACCGCATCATTAGTAGAAAATTTATTCCATCTCTTGCACTAAAGCAGCCTTAACCTCGGCATCAAAATTTACGCCAAGGGCATCAGAAAGCTTACGCAAAGTTTCACGCGGTAAAGACTTTGCATCTTCTGTTTCTATGCGATATAGGTTGCCAACACTCATACCAGCTTGAGCTGCTACCCAAGTTGGGGATAGTCCCTTGGACTCTCTAATCTCTCTAATCCGAGTGCCTAGACCAGGCAAATCAACCGACAAAGTAACTTGCATTAAGTTCATAACTTCACTTCTCCATTAATGTAAGCAAATCATAGCGCTTCTTTCCTCCGTTTTCAAGCTTTACTTATCTAGCTTTACTTATTCAGTGAGACTTTACAAGTACAACTTATTAAGCTATACTATAAAACATAAGGGCAAGGGAAAGCAAACTGCCTGCACCCGGACGCAACAAAGGGTTTGCACTATCTGAACTTTGACAGCAATCCAAAGTGACCGCTTGAGGAGCAACCGAGGCACTGGCATCACCAGAGAAGGCCAGGGGTACACAGTCGGGAAATGGATATTGCACTGAATAAATGATTAACAAAAGACGTTAGACGATTAGCTTTTGACGCTGTTAAAGCTGTACACGTCCCCTGATGCTGTCTGTCTGCTGTCTTGATAATGCTTTTAGCGACTAGCTTTGATGGCTACGCCAAATCTTTTTGAGAGCGTTGTGCCAAACCACAACGTTTTTTTGCACACATAACAAAGGCGACCGCCCACCCTGAGAAAGTATGCGATCGCCTTTTCCCCGATTAAGGAGATTTCCATTATGAACTATGCAACGTATACACAGCAAGCAATTCCTAGTTCTTCTCGTAATGAACAAGCCACAGCCCAAGCAGAAGCTGTAGCCCCAACCCAAGACCCCCTGACTGCTCGTGATCGCCGCATCATTGGCGAGATTATCGAAGTTGAACCCGAATCAGTTCGCACCATCTGGATTGAAGGGGGGATTACGGTATGGGTGCAGTTAGTTGGTGGTGGGCGGCTACCATTCGACCGCAACTGGTTCGCTACAAGAGTGGCAGAGGTAAAAGCGACTCTACCAGAAACCCCACGGGAACGGAATCAGCGCTTGGAGTCTGAGTTAAAAGAAGCTTGCACTGTTTTCGGTTTGTACCACGGTGAGATTGACTATCTAGTATTCAGTACGAAAGTCTATCGCCAGGGCAAGTTAGTTGGCTTCGTTGGCTGGGATGAAGAGGGTTGGTACGCAAGACCCAGACAGTACGGAGTCAATCGTGTGGCTCCGAGTGCTGAACAAGTGATTGCGTCGTTGGGAGTCAGAGCGACAGTAGCGGCGTAAGTTGCTGAAAGTGAGAAAGGCGATTGCACACCAAAAGAATTGCAATCGCCAACTAATTTAGCTTCGAATAAACACAATCATGACACAAAGTACAGCAACTAACTTCTCACTTTAAGTAGGTAGCTGTCAGAAGGAAACTCTCCTACCTGCTACAGATGCGAATGCAAAGGTGTAAGAAATCCTTGCCCTGGAAGTGAGAAAGGGCGGTTACTTCTCCAAGAGAAATGCAATCGCC
>NZ_JACJSI010000468.1 GCF_014698065.1 Nostoc flagelliforme FACHB-838 | reverse complement strand
CAATACGGTTCGGTTAACAAAGTTATCTGTTGAGGCGAGCAGTTCTTGAGCAGGGGGAGAAGAGAAGCAGGGGAAGAGAAATTGCTTAATAATAACTCTCTTGCCTCCCCTGCACCCCCTGCCTCCCCTGCTTATCCGAACCGTATTGGCTCCATACGTACCGCAGCGTTGAATTTCTGATCAAACTCGTATTTGGCGGCGATCGCTGCAAATCTTTGTTGTGGTGTAAATTCTACTCCTTTGAATAAGTCTTTAAACTGGACGATGGGGCGCGATTCTAACTGTGATTCTTGGAAATATTTATTAGTTTGACTGATTAGTAGTTCTACTGGTGAGTAACCTTTGGGGATTATCCCAGTGTTTAAATAGGACGAACGAGATTTTTTGTCTTTAATATAATTAACATCACGATACAAGTAGCGGCTGTTTTCCCAGATTTTATCCATCTCAGGTTTTTTAGCACTTTTGAATAAATCAACCGCTATTTGGTTTTGATAACATCCTTCTTCAATCATGCTCCGGTACATTTGACGGTTAATGTCCATTGCTTGCTGGATAATTTCGGGAGTTCTTTGAGAATGAGCAATTTCAACAACCCCTTGCATATAAGGCTTGTATTCTTCTCGAATTAACTTTGAATCTTTCTGGCGTTCTTGCTCAAACAGGGTTTCGTAATGGTTAGAAACTTTGTCTAGATAATTTGATTTCTGCTCAAAAGTACCGTAAGTCTTTAGTACCTCAATTTCTGATTCTAATGCCTCCAGTGCTGTCACTTGATTGTTGATTATGCCCACGCTGATGCTATCACTCATGTGGATAGCTATTTCTTCAAATGGAGGCTGGGTTCCATCGGTGGGATCATAAAATGATTGTTTTTTGAGCTTAACCGTGGGCGAATAGGCGTTTTGGGGAAGATTTCTTTGCTCTGCCTCTGCTGTCAGGTTAGGGTATTTACTAGCCAGCGCCACGCCAATACAGTCACCGTCAAAATCTCGCGCTTGCCGTTCTGATTCGGTTTCAATTGGCGCAATTTCATTGGTTTTAAGCCTTGCTAAAATGCGTTTATGATCTTCATCATTGACTACTATAATGCCTTTAAGATTTACCCCATCTGGGGCTAATCTATCATCAACAAGTTTATTAGTGGATATACATAAACCATTAGAGTTGAGGAATGGAGAACGAAAATTAAGAACCTTTTCTCTATCATCCATCCAAGGAACACAGATTTCACCATTTTTCAGTTCTTTGGATGGGATAATCATTCCTCGGTCAAATATTAAAGTTCTCCCAGATGCTATATCTCTCCACTCGCTTTGGACAAATCTACTCAGTTCTTGTTTAATTTTTTCAGTTTCTAAAAGCTGATTATGCCCCCCAACTAAATCAGCCTTTATGAGTTTATACATCAACAAATCATCTTTCGGTGATTCATTATTTTCATCGATTATCTCATATTCTCCATCAGCATCATTCGATGTCACTAGTTCTAATTGTTTAGCTAATGAGCCATCACCAGCTTGCTCAGTAATTTGCTTTGATAAAGATGCTTTCTGTGATTCAGTCAAAGCCTTACGCTTTTCGTATTTTTCACAATAAAGTTGTGCAACAATCCTTGGGTCATCCTGATTTTCGGCTAGCTTTTGAGCCTGTGCCTCTAGCTCCTCAGCGAAATCTTTGATCCCTTGAGGAAATGATGCCAACAGTTGTGATATGGCTGTCTGACCTCGCTCTGACTGCGATTTTTCACCTAACCAGATTTTTTGCTGATATAGTCCTGGTTTAATTTGGGGTTTACTAGCACCATTAGGATTATCCTTGTCTGTACCTTTAAAACTGGATATGGGAATGATTAAGTCAATTTTGGATTTAATCTTTGGGTCTAAATATTCTACTTTATCTAACTTATATGGTCGTAAAGTCCCTTTGCCAAAACAATATTGATTATCTTCTCCATCAGCTTCTGTCCAACCAAAGCGATGCTGAATAACATGATAATCTTTATTTTGTTGTTGCTCTGTTTGGGTCAAACGGTCATAAATTTGAGTTGATATCTGTCCATAACAATCGCCCACTAACTTGAAAGCATCCTCATCTTTAATAAATCCTCCATTCTCTCCTGTAATATCATTCACAATTAAAATATTTAATTTTTCATTAATGAAATTTTTACAACCACCTAGAAAAATCGACCCATAAGCACCTCTATCTTTTCTATCGGGACATAATTTATCAATTACTTCTAAACATTCTGGAGAGCCATAGAGAAGTCTTGTTTTAGAAGATAATAAAAGAATATATCCTTCTGGATGATTTTGTAAATCCTCTGCTTTACTATATTCATCAATATGCCCAAAAGAAAACTCTTTGCCTGGAAAATATGATTCCAATAGGGTATTATCTATTTTCTCGGTTAAAATTGAATCAGGATTATTCTTGTCTCCGTCATCATGAATCCATTGATTTATTCTCGTGTCAAAGTGTTTAAATTGAAGAGTCATAAGACTTTAAGTTAGTTAACTTTTTACCAATCTTGTGAGGGATTAATCATGTCAAGAATAAAACGCTGGATAAATATGAACCGTAAAGAATTCAATTCAGATGGAACATTAAAAGATGAAGTAAGGCAACAAAAAATATCTACCGGCTCAAACCCAGCAGCAGTCGATGACTATGCTCGTAGATTGAAAGAAGAATATGACGAGTGGAAGCACTTGGACGAAACCGACCCAGAACCTTGGCCTGTCTACACGGCATACGACTTTTTCACCCCAACAGAGAAAACACAGTTTAACCCTGACGGTTCTCTTAAACAGGAATACTTTGAATCTGAGCTTAAAAAAGGTACAAGCCTTGGATGGTTAGAGGAAATGGAACGGCGTAAGAAAATTGATGTCGATAACTACAATCGAGTATCAGCCAAATACGCTGAAATGGGCATCAATTTCGGTCAACAGGAAATGCAAGAAAGGATTGGCGCTAGCAGAACATACGTCCAACATCGGCAGCAGATGGAGCAAGACCTGCGTAACTTTGAGGATGTTGACAGTTTGCCTTTCGACAAGGACATAGCATATTAAGCTCACCCTAAGCAGAGCGAGTGGTAATATAAGCTGAAAGCATTATAAAACAGCGCTTTCAGCTTTTTAGTGACATCCTTTTAATGAGCTTGAACAGCAGGCAGGTTAGCAGCAGCCGATGGTTTGCCAGAGCGAAACGCCCCGTTAAAAAAGGCAATCATTCCTAAAATGGCAAAGGGTGTAATGATTAATATGTGCAGTGAATTGAATGCCGAGCGTTCTCTGACTACTTCAGCCCACATTACTTTCAGTTGATCTTCCGTTGCTGCCTGGGCGAAAAAGTGAATATTCGGTTAATTGACTTGCCGTTCTATAGCTGGAGGGATTACCCCAGACGAGCGCACAACTGACTTGTTGGAAGCGGCGGCAAGGAACGCAAACATCCCTAGAATAGCAAAAGACGTAATAATCACTTGCTGTAGGGAGGTAAACACTGACCTTTCTTTTTCCTTTTGGACAGTAATGCGATTGATATTTTGCTGAAATGCCGACAAATATAGATAATCTAATACTTTCTCACACAAGGCAGGGTCTTCACCTATCTGTACTTTCTGGCATAGGAGAATTTCTAGATGCTCTCGGCGGCGATCGCTTGTAGACAAATCGCGCTCATCCCACAGTTTTGCCTGGGTTGTATCTAAAGGTCTATTAATACCTAATATAGTCATACTATGTCCTTCTTTAGTTGTTGAGTTAGTTGAGGGAACAGGTGTAATCGATAATTCAATTACACCCTAGTGTGCTTTTTGAAAAATGGAATTCGTGTCTAACTTAAGAAGTTTAAATATGCTTTCAAAAAAGAACTAGCAACTTGAGTACTGAAAAAATCAAAGCTCAGGTTGCTAGTAAAGTTTGAGAATGTATGCTATATTTCCCAATCCAAATCTTCAGTTGGAGATGGAGATAAAACCTGTGCTTTCGGTGGTGGCTGGGGTGTATTTGGCTGCAATGGGTTCGTCCCATCCTGAAATAATTCTTGTGCCAGAGTCCGCCCATCGCCGTCAATGTCACTACTCAAGAAATACTCCAAAACCTGTGGTGTAGCACC
>NZ_JACJSI010000467.1 GCF_014698065.1 Nostoc flagelliforme FACHB-838 | reverse complement strand
ATAAGACCTGATATCTACCAATTGGTCAAGCCATTTTGGTAAGTATTGTCATCACCTAGTAAAGGAATTAAAGTGAAACAAATAACTAGACGAGAAGCCCTGAAGCTAGGAGCGCTTGTAGGCGGTTCATTGTTGCTTCCTATAGGTTTTCAGTATCGTTCCCAAGCAGGTACTGCTGGCAGCCCTCAGCCAACCCCTTTTTCCGTCAAACTTCCCATCCCGCCAGTACTTAACCCAGTACGGAGTGATACGACCACAGATTACTACGAGATTACGATGAAGAAAGGTCGGGTTAATATTCTGCCTGGGCTAACAACCGAGGTTTGGGGGTATAACGGAATCAGTCCAGGCCCCACAATAAAGCAACGTCTTGGGCGACAATCAGTTGTCCGCTTTATCAATAATAGTGTGGGCGTAGCAACATCAGTCCACCTACATGGCATGGCATCGCAACCGCAATATGATGGCTACGCTGAAGATTTGACTGCACCAGGTTATTACAAAGATTACGTCTATCCAAACAACCGCGCTGCCACAATTTGGTATCACGACCACGCAATCCATAATACTGCACGTAATGTCTATATGGGTTTGGCAGGTATGTACATTGTTCAAGATGCGGTTGAGCTTGGCCTACCCTTACCCAAAGATCAGTATGATGTACCACTGATTATCCAGGATAAGCAGTTTACTACTAATGGTCGATTGGTCTTTGATGACCAAGGCGAGAAAAGCCAATTTGGTGATGTGATTCTGGTTAACGGTGCGCCGTGGCCGAGGATGGAGGTAGCTGCTCGCAAGTACCGTTTCCGAGTCTTGAATGGTTCGATTTCGCGGTCTTACAAGCTTGCCCTGAGTAATGGTAGTGATTTTACTATGATTGGCACTGATGCTGGATTAATGAGCGCGCCAGTTAGGGTAAAGAATTTTCGGTTGGGGATGGCAGAACGCTACGAATTCATTATCGACTTTTCCAAGTACGCCATCGGTACTCGGATAGTGCTGCAAAATCTTGGACTTCCTAACAACGATGATTACGATGGTACAGAGCAAATTATGCGCTTTGATGTTGTCGCTGCCGCAACTGATGACAGTTCTATCCCTTCTACACTGCGTACAGTTGAATCTATCCCAGAGTCTGCGGCTGTGCGAACCAGAGAATTCAGATATGAGCGAACTAATGGTCTGTGGGTTATCAATGGCAAAATCTGGGAGAATGACCGAATTGATGCTAATCCTAAAGTAGGTGATGTAGAGATTTGGAGATTGTATAACAACGCAGGTGGTTGGTTTCATCCTATCCATCTTCACCTAGTTGATTGCCAAATCCTTGACCGTAATGGGAAACCACCTTTCCCTTATGAGCGTGGTCTTAAGGATGTTTTCTATGTTGGTGAAAATGAGTCAGTACGAGTAATTGGTAGGTATGGCCCGAATACTGGTAAGTATATGTCACACTGCCACAATACGGTTCACGAAGACCATGACATGATGAATCAGTTTGAAGTGGGACAGGGCGGAATCTCACCTTTTGCAGTTTCATCAAAACCACTTCCAGCACCGCCTCTATAGATAGTAAGAGTCAGGCAATAGGTTATTGATACTCCCTCTTTACACCTATCGATAGAGGCTAGTTGTGATAGGAAAGGGTATGGGGACTTTCACAGATGAGAGCATTGTTCAGTGTAGTTTTAAATATCACAGGATAAAAGCAATCTATGTTCAAGAAGTTTATTGGAGTATTATTAGGAGCCGCTTTAGTACTGCCTTTCCATCTCCCAGTACAAGCAGATGACACCGACTATCCACCACCGCTTCAGAACTATCTCAACCAATTAGCTATGGAGTCTGATTGGTTTCGAGAAGGTCTAGGAAAGAAGCGTTATCATTTTCTCTCTTACGCTCCTACGGGTAGGCTCATAGCTATATCTAATAAAACTTGCACTAATTTGAAATTAGGGCAACCATACGAAACTATCAAAGCAAGTGTGGAAGCTGATAGCAATTCCATATTTCCAACAAGTGTAATTAATAAGTTAGGTACAAGTGGCATTAGTCGATTTGCTGATGTGGCAATTAAATCAGCAGTTATTAATAACTGCTCTGAATTTAGGAGCAGTTTACCTCAGTTGAATTATGTTTTACCACAAGATTAAACCACAGCAGTTTTT
Source organism: Nostoc flagelliforme FACHB-838 (assembly GCF_014698065.1). Lineage (GTDB taxonomy): Bacteria > Cyanobacteriota > Cyanobacteriia > Cyanobacteriales > Nostocaceae > Nostoc > Nostoc flagelliforme_B. Next base: position 1,969 of record NZ_JACJSI010000467.1, on the reverse strand, counting down.
TACTCAACCAAGTCATCAAATCATAAATTAAAACTATGCGCCGTCTTTTAAAAGCGATCGCCATTTGGGGGCTAGCAACCCTAATGGGTGGTTTAATTCTCAGTGTTCAGATAATACCTGCGATCGCTCAACATCATCACTCTTCGCCTAATCATTCTTCTCCAGCAAGTACAACCACTAAACCCTCTATAACTCCAGCACCCTCGCCCCAGCCCAGTAAGGTGGAAGCCTTGGTTAACCAAGGGCTAGAGAAACTAGATAAACAAGACTATGCAGGGGCATTGAAAGATTTTGATCAAGTCATTAAACTCGACAAAGATCACGACAGAGCCTATTTATATCGTGCTGATCTTCGCAGCCAACTTGGAGACTATCAAGGAGCTATTCAAGACTACACCATAGCCAAACAGCAAAATTCCTCTTTCTCTTATATCTACAATCAGCAGGGCAAAGCTTATGAGGCTTTAAGAAATTACCCAAAAGCAATTGAAAATTATACTCAAGCAATTAAGCTTTATCCCGAAGATGGCATTGGCTACGCAAACAGAGGTATTGCCTACTACCAACTTGGACACAATCAACAAGCAATGAAGAATTTCAATAAAGCAATAGCAATCAATCATGGACAAGCTGATGCTTATTTCAATCGGGGAAATCTGCATACTAAGTTAGGCAATAATCAAGCAGCAATTGCAGATTATCAAAAAGCAAGACTACTATATTCCGAACAAGGGAAGCGAGATTCATATTTAAAGACAACATTAGCGATTCAAGAACTTTCCGGCTCTTCAGAGCCTACAACTGTTACAAAATAGGTTGAATTTGGTCAGCGATCATTTAGGCTCATCCTTTGGTTGAAGCCTTTGTTATTACTTGTATTTCTAAAAAGCTAGGATTTACGCAGAGCTATTTCATTCTAAAAAGTTGTTTAAGTATGTCTAATTAAATCCAATACCATTTGCAAAAGTTTTTGTAACAAAATAATTGGCTGTGGGAGACTACATCTATACATTACAGTTTTCTAATAGTCTGCCAACCCAAAAATGCGCTTGTGAGATATGGGGAAAGGGGAAAGGGTACTGGGTTTGGGATTTAAAACCTTTCCCCCCACCCCTTATCCCCTTCAGGGGCCCCACCTTCCCAAAAACCCAGTACCCCGCTTTCGTCACGAAAGCGAACTACTAGTGCTTCGCCACACAAACTTTGCCTGGTGGCAAGCAGAAGGGTACAGGTGAAACAACTTGTACAAATCTCTCCTCTGCTCCCCTGCCGGCCTCCACCCAGCAATTTTGGATTGGCAAACTACTAGCTGCCACTTGGACTCTTTACATACCTGCGTATTATGGTTGGCAGTGTAACGATGCCCCGCCCTACGCTAAGAGCGATTGCCCACAGCCGAATGTCCAGTACTTCACCAAAGTTTACGCCCGTAACCTGGGTGTTCACTTATCACCTGTCAAGCTTTCGGAGCAAAAGTGAGTTTGAGGAACTTGTGTCAGAGATGGAGTTATCAGAGATACAGTTAATTTCCAGTGGTTGCGTTGAGTTCACCCCTTTTCCCTTTGCCAAGATTGTTTGCACCTTGTGTCACATAAGGTTCTTCTGACTTACTGGAGTTAACCATTTTCACCAAGGATGAATTGAGATAACTTTGTGCAGAGATATACAAACTTTCCCAAATTTCTTGATTGCGGCTGATTTTTGTGCCGACTGTATTTCCTGCTGTTTTCTCCGACACCAAATATTTGCGGAAGTAGTTTGCCCACAAGTGTTGGAGAAAATCTTCAGCGAATTCGTTAAATGGCAGAATCCATTTATAATCCTTGTCCAAAAATACCCGATAGGATGCAATTATCGGTAATGCGAGGTCAGTTGGCGCACCAAACCCGAATGAATACTTGCTATCAGGCAATAACGTAGTTTTACGTATATCTATTGATGCTAAATCGTTGCTACCCTTTCTTCTGGG
>NZ_JACJSI010000466.1 GCF_014698065.1 Nostoc flagelliforme FACHB-838 | reverse complement strand
TCGGATTCGTGCGGTTAAATTGGGTCGCAATCCCAAAATCAATAATTTTTACAACGCCAGTATCTAGATTAAAGACTATGTTTCCAGGGTTGATATCTTTATGAATGATATTGGCTGCATGGATTCTGCCCAGAATGTCGCAAACAGCGATCCCTACATCTAGAAAAGTGGATAAAGGCATGGGGCAGAAGATATCTGGACGCTTGTGCATCCATTGCTCTAGGGACTCTCCCCCAAAATCTTCTAAGATAATCACCAGAGTCCGTTGATAGTCCTGCTGACTGTATGCCTTGATAACTCCTTCCAGATTTAGGGAGCGGGTAATTTTATATTCCTGTCTGTAGCGGGTTAGTTCTTGGGGAGAGGGATAATCAAGCTTTAGCATTTTTACGATGAGCGCTACTCCATCGTCTCTGATGCCCCGGTACACTAGAGAATTGTCACTTTCGTATATTTTGTTTTGGATAGCAATACCAGGCAGAGTGATCATAGAGCAACTCTTGAGAGAATAATCTGGCATAATCCAAACTATACAGCAATCCAGCTATCTACATTTTTCAGCTTCTTAAATCCTATTTGGTTTTGTTCATTTCTAGCCAGTTGTAGAGTGGGAACTGAACTCTGTTGAGCGCTATATAAATCATGTAGAGGGGTTCTACAGCACTCAATTAAACAACTGGCATAGCTGGATGTCAAGAAGCGGGAAGTTTTATCTTTTCCCTCGTACAACTTCTTCACTGTCCCGTTGTGTTGCTAACTCCATTGAAACTGCAACCCAAAGACATTGGATGCCAATTTGCCAAAATTGTTTAAGGTATTTTCCCATACTCCGACTCCAGAACACTCAACAGCTTCTCTTCCACAGCAGTAAGATAAGGACGGTTCAGCTTTCCCAATAACTGCAACAGACTTTTGACTGTCTCCTCAAGTGAATCGGAATACACCCGACTGATGCGATCACAAATCGCCTGCATCTGCTGACACTCCGCAGGTAGGTAATCGTAAGATTTCAGGTGCTGCAACCCAACCGTGTACTCCCGATCCCACATTCTCACGCTGCAACTGAAGTCATTCACTGCGCTGACAATTGCCCAGCACCCGCCCTTGCCTCTGAGTTCGGGGTTGTCCTTTGTGAAGATTTGGCAGACTTCACCCAACTGGTAGGTATTAGGTACTTGGGTACGCTCCATTATGCGCTGCACAACATCTTTCACGATTCTACCAGTTGGCACTTTCCCGCCAGCAACTTCTACTGCTCTTAGCCACACTTCCTGCTGTTCCTGGGGTTCAAGTTTAGTCATGGGTCGGACTTGCCCCTCTGCTGTCGGCAAAATGTCCACAATTTGTGGACATTTTTGTAAGTTGTCCACAACAACTGCCGCATCAACTAGCTGGTAAGAACGGGAACGATTGTAGCCAAACCTGTCTAAACAGTATTCATCAAAGGCTTTGTGCGTGGAGCGATATAATCTGCGATCGCGTAATTCCGTCAGCGCCTTCCCTGCCTCAAAGAACGCCCGCTCCACTTTCCTTTCCAAGTGTAGGCGATCGCTTTGCTCCTCTTGAGTCAACTCTGTTACTTCAACAGCAGTAACAGTGATTGTTGCTGTAGCTGGATCTACTTGCTGAGAGATATCCTCATTTGCAGAGTTAGCTGCTGAAGTTGAATTGTTAGATGCGGGAGAAGTGGCTTTTTTGCGTCTAGAAGGTGGTTTAGGCATGATTCCACCTTTCTAGTTCAATGAGATTTTCTCAGAGTCAATTGCAACATAATTTCTGGATGTAACTGATAACTGCATAGACGTAGCCCAACCCAGGCATCGCTTCTCTAATAAGACAGAGGGGAGAGCAAGAGGATTAATAGTATGAATATCAATCATCAAACTGTACCCCTAAATCTACACCCAGCACCTCTTCAATTTTCCGAAGAGTTTCTTCTGCTACACCACCTAATACAGCTTCCGCCTCTAACTGATACCAATAGTTACGGGATATCCCAACTTCTTTAGCCATCTGTGTAACTGGTCGCCCCCTGGCTTCTCTGGCCTGTTTAATGCGATCGCCCAATCCAGGAACATCTACTTCTAACTTAATAATCCGTCTTACTTTCACAGTCATAGTCATAATTCCAATTCTAAAAGTATATGTTAATTGTCAACCAAACAGTTGACAATGTGTTAATTAACAGATTACACTATTAGGTATAAAGAAAGCGCCCCAGACTGGTAATCGAAGCGCTTTCTGTCCCGTTAGGAACTGATTTATTATGACTCACGTTATTTACACAGCACAACAGCTGCAACTGAAATCTATTGCCCATGTCAAGCAAATCTACAGCGAAATCGCCTGCACAGTCGAAGTAAGCGATAAACGCTGTAAGGATGCCTGGATTTCCGCCATTGTTAACTATCAGGCAAGCAAGATTCAGAAACTCGCCCCCGCTCCCCTCAACGAACAAGACCTCGCCCAAGCCGAACTCGACAACTACATCACTGACCAAGCCCAAGCCATAGCTCCCGAACCACTGACAATAATCGAAATCTCGTTTGACCATCACGAATATTACGCTGATGACAAAGTGGTAGCCAGCATTAGCCATGACGATAATCTAACCCAGCCTTGGGTAGTGATGGTAAACGGCACTGAAAAATTCCGAGCTAACACCTGGGCAAGATGCAACCGCTTCATTGAATGGCATCACCAAGATGGAACACTTAACGAACCAGTACCCACACAAACTGAGGTTGAAGAAACTGCGACCACTGGTAACGAAGTCATGGCGCAGATTTTCATTGAATGTGAGAAGTACGGGTTTGAAATCCTGGACGATGGCATTTACCACAACGACATCAAACTGGGTGAAGTGGGCTGCACTGATGGTGGCTGGTGGGTGATGCGTACTGGGGAATGTCAACAACTATTGTGTGACTCGGCAATGGAAGCAGTTCAATCGCTGTCAATGGTGGACGTGTCTTGTGATAGTAAATCCATTTTTGATGAATATTTTTTAGAGCAACCCTTAGAACAGCTAACTGGCGATAAATTACAACGACTGCTGGAGAGAGCGGAGTTAGTCACAGCGTAATTCAGTAGTCAGAATCCAGGAGTCAGGAGTCAGTAAAGAAACAAAGAGCAGGGTGGAGAAGTTAATAAAATCTGCTTTCCTTCCTCCTCTTCTTCCCACCTCTTCCCGAAATTCTGACTTCTGAATTCTGACTCCTGAATTCTTCTCTCATTTTCCCTCCATTCATTAATCACAAATATGCAACCTACGATCTCAATCCCTCAACACTGGGGCTACCCTCACTTTGCTTTGGAACAGCGTACAGAACAAGGCACGATTCTAGGCCTTTACTACTACCCCTCCGGTACAGAACTGGCTGAACAATTTGATGATGGTTGGCGCTATGTACTGATGCTTAATAAGAATTCTGATGAAATATCGTACTTGCAAGAGGATCAAATCCAACCGCTCACGCCAGAAGAATTATTCCAGCAAATTACCGCAGAGATTGACTTTTATCAACAGCAAATAACATCAAGTTGGTGAGGAGATACTGCAAGAGCTTTGGGGCGGGGAAGTTGGGGCTGACCAGCTACAATTAACCCTTGTCCAAAATTGCTTGACAAACCACCTTACTGCATATCCACCTTTGGTATCGTCGCTGATCGAGAAATGTCACGCACTGGGTTATCCTGTGAAGTGCGTTCCCGCTTCGGGTTGCCGTAGGCATCGCCTAGCTTACGGCTACTACCAAGTATCTCTGCATGACGAAGATTTGGGAGATTGGTCGGGGTTGCAGTAGGAGTTCTATCGGGGGCTGCTGCCGGGGTTGGCGGCGGCGGTGGGGTCGGGCTGACGGTGGAGTGTCTTGCGGGGGCGAGGGGTGGGCGGTTGAGTTTAATGATTAAATAATTTTTTAAAAGGTATTAAACTAAATATTATTCAATAGCTAAAGCTTTCTTTTTTATGGAACCAGTACTACCTGAATCAAAACTAGAAAATGTTATTAGGTTGGTTAAGCGTTTTAGTGCTGGCGCAGTAATCGGACTAGTGATTGCTGTAATGCACTGGTATTGGTACGCAACCTATTTTGGGTATTCACTACCTTTAAGCAGAAGTATTACAGGGTGTGTATTACTAGT
>NZ_JACJSI010000465.1 GCF_014698065.1 Nostoc flagelliforme FACHB-838 | reverse complement strand
GTATCAAGCGTTTAAGTTTTTAAGTTACCTTGTATCAACGCTTATGTCTGCGTCATTTTGCCGCTTTTGCCAAAATTTTTGTAGGCTCTTATTTTGGCAGAGGTATTGGTAGTGTGCACAAAACCTTCGAGGAGTATTGCCGTGAGCGTTTTAGTTTTGAGCGCCGTTATCCGTACAGGTAATTTCAACCACACCGAGACGAATTGGCACGCTTGAAAAGCGCAAATGCATTATTTACAAGGGTTTCATCACTTTGGAAAAACGTAGGCTAATGAAGCAACGATGGCGCAAGCGCCCGCCAACTCTTGGAGACGCAATGCGTTCGGCATCGCAAACTGAGAGTTCCAGATTATTTTGATTCCCGACCTTAAAACTATTAATTTTCTAAACCTCTTATCAGGCAACTATTTCAGCTTTTTTTAGTGCCATTCGACAATAATACTTTAATGTACAGGGATGTGAAAATTTACCCCAACTTTGGTATTCTAGGAATTAAAGAATGAGAAAATTGTCTGAAAAAATTAGATTATGTCACACGAATCCATTCTTGATAGAATAACACGCAAATCTAACTTAGTTTCGTTTAAGTTGGAAGACATTCGACTTCAAGTGGAGAATAATGAAGTTGCTGATGTTACAGTTAACTTGGATTATATCGATGGGCTGAACTCAAGTGAATTAAAAAATGTCGTCCCCATTGCTAATAATATCAAAGATTACCTGACTAATTATCTAAATAATCCTAATGACTTATTTGAAGTTATCAATCGCAATTTCACGGAAGAACTACTAACTGATGATAATCTAGGGCTTTCTCAGGTGCTAGACTCTTTAAGTTTGAATCTAGATGTGTCACCAAAAATTATTCCTTTCCAATTTGACAGTACAAATACTCGTACCCCAAATGGGAACATAAACGATATTATTTCATTTCGTTTAGAAGACATTACATCTCCAATTGATGGTGGTATAGTTGCCGATATAACTGTTAATTTAGATTATGTTGATGGAATTGACTCAAGTGTATTTAAAGATGTCATACCCATCGGTAATTACATTAAAGATTTCTTGGCAAATTATCCAGTAGAAGTAGGTCTTTATGAAGTTCTCAATCGCGACCTTACCCAAGGATTACTAAATGATAGCAATATAGGACTATCTGGGGTATTGGACTCATTAAGCGTTAATCTAGATGTGTCACCAAAAATTATTCCTTTCCAATTTGACAGCACAAATACTCGTACCCCAAATGGGAACATAAACGATATTATTTCATTTCGTTTAGAAGATATTATATCTCCAATTGATGGTGGTATAGTTGCCGATGTCACTGTTAATTTAGATTATGTTGATGGAATTGACTCAAGTGTATTTAAAGATGTCATACCCATCGGTAATTACATTAAAGATTTCTTGGCAAATTATCCAGTAGAAGCAGGTCTTTATGAAGTTCTCAATCGCGACCTTACCCAAAGATTACTAAATGATAGCAATATAGGACTATCTGGGGTATTGGACTCATTAAGCGTTAATCTGGATGTGTCACCAAAAATTATTCCTTTCCAATTTGACAGCACAAATACTCGTACCCCAAATGGGAACATAAACGATATTATTTCATTTCGTTTAGAAGATATTATATCTCCAATTGATGGTGGTATAGTTGCTGATGTCACTGTTAATTTAGATTATGTTGATGGAATTGACTCAAGTGTATTTAAAGATGTCATACCCATCGGTAATTACATTAAAGATTTCTTGGCAAATTATCCAGTAGAAGCAGGTCTTTATGAAGTTCTCAATCGCGACCTTACCCAAGGATTACTAAATGATAGCAATATAGGACTATCTGGGGTATTGAACTCATTAAGCGTTAATCTGGATGTGTCACCAAAAATTATTCCTTTCCAATTTGACACCACAATTACCCGCACAGCCAATAGTGATATTAACGATATTGTCTCATTTCAATTAGAAGATATTTTACTTTCTATTGATAGTGCTAGTGTTACTGATGTCGCCGTCAACTTGGATTATATCAATGGAATTGACCCAAGCGCCTTCAAAGATGTCATCCCCCTTGGTAACTTCATTGAAGATTATCTCACAAATTATTCTCATCCCAATGACTCTTTTGAAGTCGTAAACAACAATTTAGGCAATGCATTACTAACTGATTCTAATCTAGGACTTTCCTCGGTGCTAGACTCACTAACTGTTACGTTAGGTGCATGACCTAGTGTTATTCCTTTTCAATTTAAAAGTACTCTTACCCTTACCCCAATTGGGACTACAGTCTTTGGACGAAGCGAATTTACCACAGTTTTGTGATAGTACAAAGAAAATTGATAAGTTGTTAATGCATTTGTATCTGTAAATAAGTATTGGTTAGCTTGTAATAACCTAGCGTGGCAAAACTTACTAGAGAAGAGTAGAAATCCTGTAATCTTGACCTTGTAGGGAAATAATGGTGCAAAAACTTGGCAAGGAAAAGTCTAAAACCAGAGGCAACATCGTTTGAAGTACTCGATTGTGTTCAAAAAAAATGTCCTTCGTGCGGTCAAGCAATGTGGAATGAATACAATAATCCTCGACATATAAGAACGTTAAATGGGGTAGTAGAACTACAGCTAAAAATTCGTCGATGTCAAAATCAGTCATGTCTGCGGTATAAAAAAGCATATCGACCAGAGCAAGAAGGGTCACTCGCTCTACCACAGAACGAATTTGGTTTGGATGTGATTTTATAAGGAGCATTACGCTACCAGGAACATAGAAGTGTTCCCGAAATACACACTCACCTTGAATTAAAGGGTATATGTATAAGGTAAGCGTTCGGTCACGCACCTAATTGACAGATATGACGAGTTACTTTCTTTGTGGCTAAAAGACCATAAAAGGTTAGAAGCAATATTTAAAAATCAAGGACGGGTGATATTAGCGATTGATGGGATGCAGCCAGAAATTGGACATGAGGTATTATGGGTAATTCGAGATTGCTTATCAGGAGAAATAATACTAGCTAAAACCTTATTATCATCAAGGAATGAAGATTTAGCAGCATTATTATTAGAAGTAATTAATACCCTAAATGTACCAATTGATGGAGCTGTTAGTGATGGACAACAATCAATTCGCAAAGCTGTTGGGTTAGCATTACCTAGTATTGCTCATGGTTTATGTCATTATCATTACCTGAAAGAAGCGATTAAACCCATATATGAGGCAGATAGACATGCAAAAAAGGAATTGAAAAAAAAAGTTAGAGGATTACGAGACATTGAACGTAGTGTTACCAATGAAGATAAGGATTTGGTGACTATTATTGAAGATTATTGCTCGGCAGTGCGTAGTTCTATAACCAATGATGGTCATCCACCATTAGAGGCATCTGGGTTAAAGTTACAAGAAAATTTGACGTTGATAGAGCAAAGCTTAGAACGGATGGAAAAAAAAGTGCTTTACCACCACATGCAGTCAACCTAAAACACCTGATAGCTAAGGGATTATCTGCGACTGCATCTTTATTTTCACCTGTTATAGTTGCATATCAGTGGATTGATAAAGCTAGTAATATTCTCAATAATAAAATAGGTCTTGATGCTGCTGGAGTTAAACCAAGTTATCAGGAACTATTAACAGAAATGTCCCATAAAAAGCAGAAGGCTGGTACACTTAGTATCGCAATAGATAACTTTATAAAAACCACTCATAACTACTGGTCTGGACTTTTTCATTGTTATGAAATTGAAGATTTTCCCAGAACTAATAATGACTTAGAACATGCTTTTGGTATGCTACGTCATCATCAACGTCGTTGTACTGGTCGTAAGGTTGCCCCCTCATCTCTCGTTATTCGTGGTTCTGTCAAACTTGCTTGTGCGTAGGCGTAGCCCGTCGTAGACATCGCTACTAAACTTCATTCCTTTACCGCATCTGATTTAGCACAAGTTGATATTCATACTTGGCTCGAATTACGCTCTCAATTGCAAAAACATCACGCATTGCCAGAATTGAACAATAAGCTAATCGGCACTTAAGTTGCATAATAAGAAGAGGAAGTCGTTTAAAAGCAACTATGCCACCAGCAGCTAAAAACTTTTTAACGTCGGAGCAAGTCAGTAAGCTACAGGAAGGTCTAAAAGA
>NZ_JACJSI010000464.1 GCF_014698065.1 Nostoc flagelliforme FACHB-838 | reverse complement strand
TTTGTAAATTCTCTTTCTGTAATTTACTTAAGTATCCTTTGGCTGGCATAGCAGTAAGTCCACGAGTTTATTTAATTTACATTTTATGCAAATTAGATGTGGAACAGCTTATTATCAAAAATTCTGGAGTCCAAGCAATAGCAGCAGATGGTGATTTTACCACAGTTAAGGACGCTGTTGATTTTCACCTGCGACAACTGGCTGATTATCTCATTCATGGCAATGGTGCAACTTTACCGGGTGGAAGGACTGGTGGTAAAAATAGCAGCATTGATCCTATCTTCGCTGCTGTGGGTGCTATTACTTTCGCATATTTGAGAAATCGCATCTGCGCCCCTCGTGATATGAGTGCTGGTGCAGCAACGGCGTTTCGCGCTGCGATCGATAAATTGTTGACTTCTGTTTATTAATTTTGTGGGCGTTGCTGATTGAATATATGAAGTTGCCTTATGCACAGACGCAACGCTTCTGAATTCTGCTGTACTTTGGAGACTTTATTGAGGAAAGGGAATTGCTAACAGTCCATAGTGAAAATGAACTACAGTTAACTGCTGATGTATTGGTAATTGGTGGTGGCCCTGCCGCAGCATGGGCAGCATGGGCAGCCGCATCCCAAGGAGTCAAAGTCATCATTGTTGATAAAGGTTTTCTGGGTACAAGTGGCGCAGCTGCTGCTAGTGGCAATGGCATCATGGCTCCTTCTCCAGAGAATTGGGACAAAGTTTTATCGGAGCGTTATCGCGTAGGAAAAAACCTCGCTAACTCACGTTGGATCGAGCGTGTTATCGAAAAAACTTGGCTGAGTTTGCCCCTAGTGGAAAGCTGGGGCTATCGTTTCCCTAAAGAAGATGGGGAATCTGTGCGTCAGAGTTATTATGGCCCTGACTGAATATATGCGGGTACTTCGCAAAAACCTTTTGCGTGTTGGTGTACAGATTTTCGACCAAAGTCCGGCTCTAGAGCTTTTATTGGCTGACGACGGCTCAGTAGCTGGTGCAAGAGGTGTGCAGAGGCAAGATAATCGTACTTATACCGTTCGTGCTGGTGCAGTAGTCTTAGCCAATGGCGGTTGTGCATTCTTGAGTAAAGCATTAGGTTGCAATACCAATACAGGTGATGGATTGCTAATGGCAGTAGAAGCCGGCGGCGAACTTTCTAGTATGGAAGCTTCCAATCACTATGCCATTTCGACGGCTTTCAATGCCACTGTAACTAGAGGTGTTCCCTTTAGCTGGGCTAGTTATAGCGATGAAGCAGGCAATGATTTGGGTGGTTATATCAATGGTCGTCGCGATCCATCGTTCCTCCCTAATGCCCTGCTGAAAGGCCCCGTTTATGCCAATAGGGTTCAGTTAAGCATTTTTTTCTTCTCTCTGTTCCCTCTGTGCCTCTGCGGTTCGTTAAAAAATTTGACTTTGATAAAGAGTTTTAGCCTTAACTGAACCGTATTGCCGTTTATGCTCGTTTGGATCGAGCCACACCGGAAGTTAAAGCAGTGATTGAAAAGTCTCATTTCATCGCTTTTCTACCCTATACAAAAGCTGGCATTGACCCATATACAGAACGAGTGCCTGTGACACTTGTTTTAGAGGGTACAGTCCGTGGTACAGGTGGGATTCGGATTGTGAATGATAATTGCGCTACAAAAGTTCCTGGCCTCTATGCTGCTGGTGATGCAGCATCGCGGGAGTTTTTAGCCGGTTTAGCTTCTGGGGGTGGTGGCCCCAATGCTGCCTGGGCAATCTCTACAGGGCAATGGGCTGGAGTTGGAGCAGCGAACTTTGCTAAGAGTCTGGGCGCTCATGCAAATGAACGCGTTGCGCGTTCTGCTGGTAAAGTGGGATTGCGATCGCCTTTGGCGGGGCGTAGCCCATCATCGCCCTCACCCGCTTCTGAAACATTCGATAGTGAAGCGATCGTGCGCGGTGTACAAGCCCAGATGTTCCCGTTGGAGAAGAATTACTTGCGTTCTGAACAGGGACTTTTGGATTCTCTCGCTAAATTAGAAACGCTGTGGCAGCAAGTACAAGGGAACCCGAAACAAGATACAGTGCGTGATGTGGAATTTTCTCGGCGAGCGGCTGCTTTAACGGCTGTAGCACGATGGGCATATTTTAGCGCGTTACATCGCAAGGAAACGCGCAGCGAACATATTCGCATAGACTATCCCGAAACCGATCCAAATCAGCGTTATTACCAAGCAACAGGTGGCTTAGATAAGCTTTGGGTGAGGCGTGATTGGATTACGGATGCGATGTCTGACGACAAGCCGCAAAGCGCCTACGCTACACCACCAGTACAAACCACTCAAGCCACACCTACTGTATCAAAGTTGTAGCAGGAGCATATCATGATTGAGCTTGTCAGCCATAAACTCTGTATCAATTGCAATTTGTGCGTCCAAGTTTGTCCTACCAATGTCTTTGACTCTGTACCTAACCAACCACCTGCGATCGCCCGCAAGGAAGACTGTCAAACTTGTTTCATGTGTGAGGCTTACTGCCCTGCGGACGCACTCTATGTTGCGCCCCAATCTCATACCGATATTGAAGTCAAGGAGGATGATTTAATTGAAAGTGGCATAATGGGTGAATATCGTCGCCTCTTGGGTTGGGGATATGGCAGAAAAAATAATAGTGAATTGGATACGGCTCATAAACTGCGCCAACTACCACGTCCTTATCAAAGTTAATTTGGATGTTTGGTGACTGGGGATTGGGGACTGGGTTTTTATTCAGCACTTTCAAGCACTTTTTGTCGTAGTTCTGGAAATACTTTGGAAACTTTATTCAAAAGATAATCGCCATAAGTCCCGCGAAATTCGTGGACACTGGCTTTATCCCAGCGATCGCTTTTATCATCATTCACTACTACACCCTTCAGTTCAATGGGTTTGACTTCAACGTTAAAATTGGGGTCAAAAAAGAACGGGAACGAAAGGCGATGACTTGTTGATAGGTTCTGAACGCGGTGGGGTGTTGAACGATACAGCCCTCGTGTCATGCGATCGAGCATATCCCCAATGTTGCATACGAATGAACCAGGAATAGGAGGTGCATCTATCCAACCAGACTTTGATTTAATTTGTAATCCACCGACATTATCTTGTTTGAGTATAGTTAATACTCCGTAATCTGTATGTTCGCCAACGCCCCATTTAGATAATGATGAATTAGGAGGGTAATTGAAAATCCGAAATAATATCAATGGATCTTTTGTATAACGGTCAGCAAAATAGGATTTTTCTAACTCCAAACTGAGAGCAATACCAGCCATTAAGGTATGTCCAAGTTTGGCCATTGAATCTATATATTCAAGTACCGTTTCCCTAAATTGGGGAATGTTGGATGGAAAGAGATTGTGACCATGCATTGGTACACCAGCTTTCACGAGTGGGTGATTTTCTTCTAGTTCTGTACCGAAGTAAATACCTTCTTTTAAGTCAGGTCTACCTGATGTTAATTCCTTACCCACAGGGAAATATCCTCTCCATGCTCTACCACCAAGAGCCATACGAATCTTCTGTTTAGTTTCTACATCTTGCGCGAAGAACTGTTGGCTAAGATTTTCTAGTTTCTCTTATAGTTTTTCATCAACTCCATGTCCGACGATATAAAAGAAACCGTAATCTTGGCACGCTTGTCTAATTTGGTCTGCAACTACTTTAGAAGAGTTGCTAGTTTGGGAATTAGCGCACTAATATCAATTATGGGAACTTGTGAAAACTCTTTGTCTACAACTTGTAAGATTGTCATGCTCAGGTTCTCCTAGTTATGCGTAAACTAATATCTAGGCTACACAGAAAATTATATCCATAACCATAATGTTGGGTATGGCGATCGCTAACTTTAGTCAGGTGCTTAGATAAAGTATTGTGAGTATAAATTTGTAAATTTCATTATAAATACGATAATTTGGTAGAGATGCAGTAGTATTATCTAAATAATTCTCATTATTTCTGCAAATAACAATAATTTCCTAAATTGGGAGTAATTTATTGTTGAATATCAATTGCGTAAAAATCTTGACAATTTAAGAACAAACATAATCCAGATATAGGAATCCTATTTGATTTTTGAAAAAGATTAAGAGAAAATACGTGCGAGGATGTAAGTGTAAAAGTAGACAATGATAAACCAGCATCTATCAAATGCATCATACCCGCCA
>NZ_JACJSI010000463.1 GCF_014698065.1 Nostoc flagelliforme FACHB-838 | reverse complement strand
CCATTTTCATCGCTTTTATTGAAAATATTACTAAATTTACTCTTGGAGATTGGCGCGAAATCGTTAAAATGGTTGAGCCATCCCAATCAGCAATTACCAAAAAAGCATGGGAATTGTATAAAGAAGCTTTTGAGCGGCATAAGAACCGTATCCTGGCTATGTCTTTTGTTGAACAGAAAAAGCTAAAACAACAAGGCAGTAGCAATGTGGCGACTAATATAGCGACAATAGAAGCTCTTGGGCAGTTGGAGAATAATATATTCTGGGAGCCAAAACCACAGGAAAAGTCATCTAAGTTCAAAAAGAATTTAGGTGATAATTATTTTCGAGTGAAGTACAAATCACAATGGCTTGAATCCTTAACTTACTGTTCAATGCTAACAGGTGATTTTTTAAACATAAATGCTGGACTGTTCCATGTGGAAATTAAAGACGTATATGTAAATATCTGTATTGAGGTTAGAGAACTTCCTGGGTTGAAATCCAAACTAACAGAAATTTGTGATCCCGCAGAGATTGAATATGCTTTTACTCCAGGGTTTGGCAAGCTTGCTAAGATCATGTTCCAGTCAAGTTGATTCCCAATGTTGGGTCAGAATTAACTTGATAATTTTCTAAATATTCATTTGCCTCCTTTGATGCCAACATCCTACCATCTGAGTGTAAATTGAAATCAACCCCTGCCTTGAAACCTCCTTGAACTAGTTTTTGAGTCATACTTGTCGATACATCCTTTACGGCTTGTTGATAACTTTCCTTACCTACATATTCTTGCAAGAACCAAACAAAATTTGCATATTCTACTTGCACAAGAGCTTCTTTGAGGATTCTTGTCTCATCCTCTAATTGTGCTAAGGTTAGGATTTTTGGAATTTCTTGCAGATTCTGACAAGAAATCGCTTCTATCAACTGCTGTTTTAGGAGTTCATTTTGCGAATTCATTTATTTCAATGCTCAACGGCACTTCAGTGCGTTAACTATTGTACTGTTACCAATTGAGGAATAAAATAAGTATTAGGGCATTAAGCTTGGTTGAAATTCTGACCAACGCTTGCAAACTTGTTCGTAGCAATCGGGTGGAGTAATTTTTAATTGGTGTAAAAAAGTAACCTCAATCTGAGGTTCAACTTTTAGCACCAGAAGAATATCTTGATGGGGATTGTATGTTGCGACTGCGGGGAAAATGGATGAGATTATAGATGAGTTAAGTGATTGTGATCGCAAGTAAAACCCAATTAGATCGCAGGGGAGAAACTGGAGGGTGAAGGGAACTGTATCAAAGTTTGTAACTGTCGACTGAGTAACTTGAGTATCTACATCACATAAGACAGCTCCCTGTCCAAATGACTGAAATCCTTTCTATGCTGTGTAACCAATGACCAGCAGATTATTATGAATAAAACTATTTTGCCAGTAGCCAAAATTTCCTTGCCAGACACTATTGGATGGTCGCATTGACTTCCTCCCGTAGCAGCAATGGCTCAATGCGAACCTGCTCAAGCTCCCGTCCAATCAATACTAATCGCGTTTGACGGAATTCCTGGGGTTGGCAAAGACGGTCATAAAAGTAGTCAAATCGATTACCAGCACCCTGTAATACCAGACGCATAGCTTTGTTTGGAACTGCTACAAATCCCTTAATTCGATAATTCATAACTCATAATTCATAATTACGTTTTGTGACGGGGATTTAGCTTAGGCTTCAATTCGTTCTGCCTCTAGAACTAGGGGACTTAAACCCCCAAACTTAGTTAAAATCCAAATATTCATAAATAGCTGCGATCGCTACCTAACCAAGCTTGAGGGATTTTGGTTGGCAAAGTTTCTGTCCATGAATTCTGTGGTTCCGTTTGCCCGCACAGCCCGAAACATTCCAAATCGACACAACCTTACACCAAACGCCAAACGCATCAGTAAAAGCGTCGGTACCTCGCGCACAGACTTGATGAAACCAGACAGCCCAAAACGCACTAATCCCTCTGGTCGAGCCACTCCTTGCCAAATCGAATCGAACCAAGAAGGAAGGGTTTCTTGTGTCCAGTCTGCCGTAATTACCTCCCCTTCAACTAATTCTGTCCCTGCCAAAAGCTCGGAAAAGCCTTCAATGCTGGAAAAAGCTGGGTGAGACCACTGATCGAGGAGTTGCCGCATTACTCGTTTCTCCCAAAAATTTAGCGGCTTTTGGCGGTCATCCCTCTGATTCCAGTCCGCTACAACCAACACTCCCCCAGGCTTTAGCACCCGCATTAATTCTCTAGCAAAAACGGTTTTATCCGGCATGTGGGGACCTGCTTCAATAGACCAAACGACATCAAAACTGGCATCTGGAAACGACAATGCCATTGCATCATCGACCGCAAACTGGGCGTTTAGCCCAAGGGGTGTTAATTCCTGGGCGCGTTTCACCTGAATAGGGCTGATGGTAATCCCTGTGACAGCAAACCCATAATCTCGCGCTAAAATCCGGCTACTGCCGCCAATACCACAGCCAACATCTAGAACGGTAGTACCAGGAGGTAATTTTTCTATTCCACCCCATTTAACCATTTCATGTACAAAGTCAGATTTAGCAGCCAAAAAATCCTTACTTCGTGGTGGCGAACCGTAATGACCGAGGTGAATGTGTTCCCCCCAATAAAACTCTAGGATGCCATCAACTGTCCATTGATCGTAGGAATTGGCGACTGTGGATGAGGACTGATACTTGCGGGCAGTTAGGAAATAAGCCGCAATTCCAATTACTAAAAGTAGAAGAAAACCAATTATAGAATATAATAAAGTTGACATTTTTTTGAACGCTCCTGTACACCTATTTGAGCCGATCTAACGGTTTACTTATTACTGCTCGTCCCGAATCAGAGCAGCTATGCCGTAACTGACCGAGGTAGACAATTGCAATATAAATTATCCGATACATCAACATTGCAATCTTTTGAACATCTTGAATAATTTTCCCTTGAAGTAGACTGGGCTTGTGTTTATCTTGGGGGAAAGCCGTTTGTTTGACAAAGGGATGAACAGAAGTGGGAATCTTCCCATCTCGCTGAAGATAGAATCTCGGCATGATGATTAACCTAATAAAACTCTAATAAATTAGTAATTTCTATGCTTAATGGGGAAAGCATTTGTTCAGTAGTGGAACATGACTATCTACGTCATACACGCCATTTACTACCTCTTATTTAAAAACTTTCACCTGTTAGTTAGTACAGTATTTCGTTGTTCCTGTGACTATTTGCAAACGATACTCTCATCTGGAGTAGCAATCACTAGCGCTGCATTTCAAGACACAATTTGTAATAATCAACCGCTTACCCTCTCATAGAAAGTCGTAATCTGTAGCGTCTTGATATCTGGGACTATGAGAACGTAAAACTGAGTAGTTGTATAAATCTTCATAAAAATACTTATCTGTGCCTCGCAGATGTACAAAATTTACAAGTCAACTTCGGCGGGCATTCTGACTCACAAGGCAAGCCTTGCTTACAGCTGCGGGACAGCGCCGGATTTACACCGGACTTTCCCCGTTTCCTCTAGCGGCTGTTCCCCACTAGAACCGAGATTCATTTGAATACTAACACAACTGCGATTTGCTTGCATAAAAATCAATGGTCAGTCTATACTTGCATTCGCTATTAATCGGGACAAGTCTCATTCTTTACCAAGCCTTTATTTTCTACTCTTTGTGTCTTGTTTAAAACTTAGCTGATATTTTCTTCACCAGAGTGGTTGAAGAGCGATTATTTATCGCTCCTTTGCTCTTTTTAAGTTTTAGCTCGGTGTCAGCTTTAATTCTTTAGATTTACTAGATTTGACCATTTTCACTAAGGATGAATTGAGATAACTTTGTGCAGAGATATACAAACTTTCCCAAATCTCTTGATTGCGGCTGATTTTTGTACCGACTGTATTTCCTGCTGTTTTCTCTGACACCAAATATTTGCGGAAGTAGTTTGCCCACAAGTGTTGGAGAAAATCTTCGGCGAATTCGTTAAACGGCAGAATCCATTTATAGTCTTTATCCAAAAATACCCGATAAGACGCAATAATCGGTAGTGCTAAGTCGGTTGGCGCACCAAACCCGAAAGAGTATTTGCTATCAGGCAATAACGTAGTTTTACGTATATCTATTGATGCTAAATCGTTGCTACCCTTTCTTCTGGGATTGCTGATATGTTCTTGAATTATTTCGTACAATTTTTGCTC
>NZ_JACJSI010000462.1 GCF_014698065.1 Nostoc flagelliforme FACHB-838 | reverse complement strand
ATTTAATTCAGCAACTAAAACGCCCAAGTATTCCTATGTGCTTGGTTTGATTTAAATTGTCGTGTGGTAGGGCTACGCCCCGCTCGCTATTTGTTCCAGTTGCGTAAGTCCTGTTTATATTGTGGAGCCACTCTCCCAGCTACCAAGAAAGAGCATATATTCAATTCATGTTGGGGTGGTTCCTTCAGCACAAATAAATTAATATGTGGCAAATGTAATGAGTATTTTTCACAAACTATAGACTCAGAACTTACTACATATACAAAATTTGTCATGAATTCTTGGGGAATTAAAGGTGAACGTCATAAACAAATACCAGAAATTGTGACAGATGGTGAATATAACATAAGAGCGTATGCTAAACCAAAACTGAAAACAGAAAATTGCAGTGTGAAAGCTTCTTCTGACGGTTCTCTAGAATTTAATTTTTCTTGTAGCTCTAAAGAAGAAGTATATAAATGGTTAAATAGTGATAAGCCAGAAACTGACTTAGGACGCACACTAACAGCAGAAGAGCGGCAATGGATAAAGCAGAGAATTCAAGAAGCTAAACTTGAAAAAATAAATGTAGAACCCCAACCACTCTTTATTAATTTAAACCTATCAAAACAGTATCGTTCAGTAGCACATACACTTCTGAAGTGCCTTGGGTTGTATGATCCAGATTTGGTTCGTGGTGACATGACAAGAAAAGTCCGTGAATTTATTCGTTACGAACAAGGAAATTGGGAAGAATTTGCAGTTACAGTAAATCAGTTGATTCCTAGTGTTAAAGATAGGTTATCTCAGAAGTTGGGTGTTAATTATAATTCAGTAGAAATATACTGGTGTTGCTCATTAGAAAAGATAATAGGAGTTTTAACACTTTTAGGCAGAATTCAGAGAGCAGTTATTCTTGCTGAGAACTGTAAAGTCCCAAATGCTATCCTTGCTGTAGTTGAGGACACATATCTAACACGTCAAATACCAAAATCTTTTTTTCTAGAATTAGAGCAGCAAATTGCAGATATACCTCTGATAGAGATTCTATTTTCTCCACCCAAAATTGAATTTTTTAGGAAAGAAATTTCGCACATTGCATCAGTAAGTTTACCTTTTGAAGGACTTAATGCTTTCCTGGCGGAAAGTATCTATAAAATTGGGGAGCAGACACAAGAGTTAACTTTAAAATCTCTCCAAGAATATGAAAAACTTTTTTTAGATTTTGTTTCAAATCTAGAAAAATTATTTGGAATATCTGTAGAACCTAAAGTAGTCTCTTCTCAACTTGCTGTCAATGGGTTTTCTGATTTGGTTCAATATCATATAGGGAAGAACTTTAAAGAACATCCTGAAGTTCAAGATACTCTATTAACAGCTTGCACCAAGACCTGGGAAGAGTTGACTAACCAATTACAAATGAAAATAGAGAGAGAAATACCTGAATAAGGGATTAAGCCAACCTATAGGCTATTTAGTGTCAATAAGATAGCCTAACCGCCCCAAAACCTTAATTTGACGTGAGCGCTAGTCAGGGCTGACTCAATACTGCAAATACTTATTTATTCAGGGGGCCACACAACAGATATAACCCCATAATGGCGATCGCATGATCAAACAAAAAAGCGCTTTTACTCACCCGTTTTTAACTTTGGTTTTGGTTTTGGTAATGGTTTGGTACGCGGCACAGAGGTATTATCCTGACTAGTCGCTTTTGACTTACCTTTCTTCCGTGCAGGTGGTGCTGCTGCTCTTTGCGCTTTCTTAGCTGCAAGTTGCACTGTGGCTTTATCCTCCTTAGACGCTTTGAGAAATCTGGGTGCAGAATCTTTAGGTAGCGCAGTCAGTGCAACAAAACCGAAGACATCACGCCCTGGCAGAAATTTCGCCTTGACTGTCACAAAGGCTGCGCGTCCAAGCTCTTCTTTAGCCACCTTGGGATTAAATCTGAAGGGTCGGACGGGTGCATCCTTCCATAGCAAAGGTATATGACTAGCCTTCATGAATTTCACCTTTCGGGCAGGTTCGAACTGCTTAATAAATTCGAGTCTTTCATCAGAGAAATTTCGGAACACGGAGATACAGGGAGTTGAGCAGACAGGAATGAACTGCCATAATCCCGATAATTTAAACTCCAGGTCTTCTAACTCTCCTGAAACGGCATCTAGTTTTCGCCCTCTATCAAAGCCCACTAACTGAAAAGCGATGCGATGCGGTTGCTCTCTGCGTGGAAAGTGAATTGCCTTTGGATAAACAACCAAACGCTGATTATGATTTCCAGTATTTTCTATTTCCTTCTTGAGAGCGTTTAATACATCCCATTGTCGCTTCAAGTAGTAAAGTGGGTATTCATAGCTACCGATAGTAACAGTGCTTTGTCCATCAGTAGTAAAGTTGACATCCCCAGTAATTACCCCAACAGCTTGAAATATTGCTGTTGTCGATTCAACATCTGTTTCTGTTGACGTATCAACATTTACTTGCTCTTCATCCGATGGAGTTTCAACTGTCGGTACTGCTTGGGTTGACTCAAGCGAGGTAAATTCTTCAGCAGATGCCATGATTACTATTAATAGGGGAGAAATCGCGGTCTAATTCAATCTTAATTGTCTATCGAGTGTCTACATGACTGGCGGCATTCTTGTGAGTGATCCCTATGACTGGGGTCGAAGGAAGCATATCGGTTCGCAGTCGCTAGTCTTGCTTCACTAAAGCAACAGCGCAATTTGGAGCTGGATTTGAGTATTTATTTGTCAGCGTCCTAGTAGTGAACTGTACACTCCCTTTTGTAGTACTAACGTAGTTGTTTAGTAGTTCTTGTTGCTCCAAGTGATTTGAAATTCACTCTCCTTCATCAATTTTTTTCAAAAAAACTTTCGCGCCATTTTGGCGTACTGTGCGTCAAAAAAAGCTTTTATTTCTTGGCTGTAGAATAATACTATTGTGATATTCAAAAAAGTGAAAATCCTTCTATTTGTCTCAGATATACCTTGAGAATGCCTTCTCTGTGCCGGAATTCTGACGGTTTGAGACCAAATTCTCAATAGTTTAAGTTTGTTGAGAAAGCGTATTTTTAAAATCCTTCTATTTGTCTGAGATATACCTTGAGAATGCCTACTCTGTGCCGGAATTCTGACAATTTGATAAGAATCCTAATATTTGCCTGAATTCTAACATTTTGTGATTTTGAATCTAATCAAAGGTCAACGTATTTTCGTCAGCGTTGAGATGCCAATACGGTTCGGTTAACAAAGTTATTTGTTGAGGGGAGCAGGGAGAGAAGAGAAGCAGGGGAAGAGAAATTGCTACTCTCTTTCCTCCCCTGCCTCAAGAGCACCCCCTGCCTCAAGAGCTTATCCGAACCGTATTGGTAGGTATGCCATACATACTCCATGAGTTGAATGGCACGCTTGAAAAGCGCAAATGTATTATTTACAAGGGTTTCATCACTTTGGAAAAACGTGGGCTAATGAAGCAGCGATGACGCTTGCGCCCGCCAACTCTTGGAGACGCTCTGCGCGTTCGGCATCGCAAACTGAGAGTT
Organism: Nostoc flagelliforme FACHB-838; assembly: GCF_014698065.1. GTDB lineage: Bacteria > Cyanobacteriota > Cyanobacteriia > Cyanobacteriales > Nostocaceae > Nostoc > Nostoc flagelliforme_B. The sequence goes on along the minus strand of NZ_JACJSI010000462.1, from coordinate 693 downwards.
GCAGATTATTCTGATTTCCGACCTTAAAACTATTATTTTTCTAAACCCCTTACCAGGCAAGTATTTCAGCTTTTCAAGCGTGCCATTCCTCCATGAGTTAACCATGTTTTTATCATAAAAATCGGTTCCAGTCAGTGGCAAGAAGTGGTAAGAAGTGGCTGGAGAATGACTGATAAATGCCCGATATTACCATGACTTTTATGTTATTTTGCCTGAGAATTGCCACAGAAATGACATACTATCAATCCGCCTATTGATATGTTTTTATACCAAAAATATGGTCCGAAAATTTTTCAATAGGGGTGCTTTTGATCAGAGGCTCGTACTAGCATCTCAAGTTGGGTGAATTCACCCAAGGTCAAAAACCCGTGCAGTTCCGAATAAGAAGCGATTTCCATTTCACCCAAAATATCCTTAATTACCTCCCAACTTGGATTGGGGGATTCCAGGATACAAGCGATCGCTTCTGAGGCTAAAACCTTGGAATCAGAAGAAGATGGCACAGAGTCCGATTGACCCGCACCAGTTTCTAGCTTTTCCGCACCACTTTCTAGCTTTTCCGCACCACTTTCTAGCTTTTCCGCCCCACTTTGGGAGCTAACCGCCCCACTTTGGGAGCTAACCGCCCCACTTTGGGAGCTAACCGCCCCACTTTGGGAGCTAACCGCCCCACTTTGGGAGCTAACCGCCCCA
>NZ_JACJSI010000461.1 GCF_014698065.1 Nostoc flagelliforme FACHB-838 | reverse complement strand
TACCACTTAAATTTATCATTAATACCTCGGTGTACCCGTGGAAACTGTGGACTTAATGCTGACGCAGGAAAACTTCGCCTTTCTTTAGGTAGTATTACAGCACCTAATTACTGCGGTCTTATGTTAACATTCACCGTATATTTACGGCAGCTTTTTAATAAAATATTTGTCTTCTGTCCATTACTAAGAATGATCAAGATAATGGCAGTGCATTGTCTACATCAACTTTAAGGATGAACTGGGTGAGATTGTCGAGACTGATGTATCAACAAAACAAACTTGCTTCAGCCCTTACCAGTACTGCAAGAAGGTAGAAGCGTACATTCGGGAGCATGAAAATCATCGCCGCGATTGCTCCTCTCAAGCGTAACATATCCCTGACTGATGCTGATTTAGCGTCTTTGGAAGAACTGCTACTCAATGCAGAAGCAGTTGAAAGCAGAGAAAAGTTTGAGGAGGTCTACGGGAAGAACCTCAGCCTGAAGCTGTTCATTCGTCAGTTGGTAGAGTTTAATAGGAATGCAGCAAAGCAGGCATTTGGAAAATATTTGGAGGGCAGTAGTTTCAATAATACTCAAATTCCTTTGGTGGAAACTATCATTGATTACCTAATACAAAACGGGGCGATGGATGCGGAGTTACCCTATGAACTGCTATTTAACGATCTACACTAGGAAGGATTAGACAGAATTTTTGGAGCTGATGAGGCTGACGGGATTGTTTTTACAGTGCAGTCTTTCAACGAAAATGTTGGGGTCGCACGAGGGCTGGTGGTGGGCGGTAGGGGGTGATCGCACTTGTTAAATCTAAAAATATATGGTGATGCGCTATCTTAGGAACTAAATAATGGGATTTATATTACCCGAAAAGTAATCGGTATGCAGAGAAGGTTGGAAGCGGGTAGAAGTAGCATTCCCTGAGCAAACATTAGTAAGAACGGTAGGACTACCAGCAGAATGGCACTAAGTTAAGCTGAAAGGTAAGCGGCGTAGGGATTGCAGAGGGGCAGGGGAGCAGGGGGGCAGAGGGGAATTTCTAAATATCTGAACGCAATGCCTAAAATTTCTTCTTTCTCCCCTGCTCCTCCGCTCCTCTGTACCCCTGCTGCCCCAACGATTTTCCCTTTTCTTAGTGCCATTCGACTACCAGCAGTTATACTCTTATCGGGTAAGATAAGCCAGAGCCGACTTGATTTCCTCTTCAGATGCCAGACTTTCACCAACTGCCAGAAATGATACTAAATTGAGTGGCTTGTTGGTTTGTGCTGCGGCATATATTTTATGGTGGCCATCCAGTAAATAGTGAGCTAAACACCAATGCTCAGTAATCTCAGGATTACCCTGCCAAACGGCTGGCTGGTTAATGTCCAAAACAGAGACAGCATATGCTGTTGGTTGCCCACCATGCGTTATTTCATCCTGATAATGTACCACTCTGAGTTGATCCAGCTTTGTGGCAAGGAACAAAGGAATGACAAACTCGAAAAGTTGGCGATGTTCGCCCAGTGCCAGTGAGTGACTACGATAGTAACTAACGTGCGGATGATGCGGTGGTAACGCATTGATGCCCCATAAAGCAACCTGCTCTTGAACAAAATAATCATCAGGATGTCCCGGTGGAATCAAGCGTGGAAGTATTGTTGGAAAGTTGACATAGTAAGTTCCTGTTGGGAGGATCTGGCTTAGAATAGAAGTAAATGCAGGATCGATAATGTCAATCCCACTATTGAGCCGTTCTGCAATGGTTGCGGCACAAATACTGTCATTGGAACTCTCAAGCCGCTCAAAAAAGAAGACGCAAGTTCCGCAGGCATTCCCAATATGATAAGCTCGTTTGTTTCCAATTGTTAGGTAACGATCCCAGTCGTTATTAGATTTCTCGAAACCAATAATTGAAGAAGAATAAGATGTTGTGATGCGACTTGGCTTGTTCATAGCGTTGCAGAATATATGTGTCGCATACGATATCTAATTTAGTTTATGACAGGTATGCTCACACGCTTATGTAATTAGCTATTTATCTTTATTCTTTATGATTTTAGTAGATTTTCTCACCATTTACGCTAACCTCAACGCAAGCCCTTGAATCCTTTCACCAGTTCTTCTTTTGATAACAGGTTCAAGCTTTCTCGGACTAATACGGTACGCCAGGTTCTGGTTCACATCTGTGATAGTTTCCCTCAAGTGTTCCCTTTGTCAATACTCTACCACCTGAATCTTTACCAAAAGAAATTAAAGTCAGTAGACCGAAAAGTTTTGCGCTCACCAAAATTGCTTTTTTGGATATCTTTGCGGCTGCTATTACTTTGATAAATTTTTAGAGGTTATTATTCGTATAGGAAGGCTGGTCATGTACTGGGTAAGATTTTCGCCTTTTTTAACTTTGGTTAGTGCGATCGTTTTAGCATTAACAACACTCGCAGCAGTACCGACTTGTAAACTCGAATCAACTGCATTGCAAAAGCTGTTACAACGTTGGCTTGGTTTATTCGCAGCCGAGCAGCTAATACCAGGACAACTCCCTCCTCAATTGCCTCTACATCTGCCGCTACCTGAGAAGGCAGAAGTTGTTGGTAGCATTGTTAAATCCTCAAACAACTTTCAAATTATTCTTGATGTGGTACAGTCGCCAGAACAAGTACAAGCCTTCTATGAGCAAAAACTACTCCAGACCGGATGGCAAAAACAAAAACATCTCGAATTATCAACCCAACAGATAGGGTTTATAAATTCAAGCTCTACTGTCGATAACAGTAGTACAAATCAGGACAGTACATTTTGCTCTTTATCGCACAAAGCCAAGCTAAATATTCAAGCCTCCTATTTGTTTGTCTCTACCACTAAAATAAGTCCTCAAGTGCATCTGAATTTAGAAGTTTCCCCATCTAAAAGTTTATCCAACTTCCAATGTTCATTGAGCCAATCCACTCCGAAAATACAACTACCGCCCTTAAATACTCCATCCAGGGTTGGAATGAACGCAAACTTCACTGCTGGCTCGGAGCAGTCTGCTTATTCTTATGGTGTATTATATACAGAACTTGAACCTCAATTAGTGAATGCTGATTATGCAGCTCAAATTGAAAAGTTTGGATGGCAGCGAGGCGACACCAAGCACAACGACATGGGTATTTGGAGTACTTGGACTTTTAAGGATCGTTTTGGGCAGCCCAAACAAGGACTGTTAAGTATTACAAAACTTGCAGGTGTATCAAATCAATATGCCGCTTATATAGAATATCGTTGACCTCTTTGCTAAGGATATAGTTGAAGATTCACTTCCTTACGCAATATAAAACTGCTCTAGACGAAAGCTGGAGCAGTCTTGTTAGAAGTAAATTATATAGGAGACTTTTATTGTTGTCCCCGGTTTATCCATAATAAATACCGTTATATAATACTATTCACCTCAATTTTCGTACTTTACGCAAAAAAGGAATAATCTTGAAGTTGGCATTACAAAATTTAGAAGTCAGCACAAGCCACCACATCATAGACAGCATCCGCGACTTTGAGCTTCTTCCTTGATGTATCACAGGATGTGGTTGCTGGTAATGGGCTGCTGATGAGCGGGAATCTGGGGATAGAGGAAGTAGCGTAGGCGCAGCCCGTCGTAGACATCGCTCTTAAAGCAAAGCGTAGCCAATCGATTTTCTCTCTTACTGCCGAAAGTTCTACTGATGTGGACTATTGGAGGGATGAGTGGTGTGTTGGTGGGAAATCTGGCGCGAAGATTCGGTTTGGTAGCTCTTTTGTTGACAACCCACTGCTGAGGTAATACTTCAAACAAGACCTTGTGTTTATTTTTAACGCTAATTCCTCAAAGTAAAAAACAGTAGTCGTTACAGGAGCTAGGGATGCGCTCATACTCATGTCCCCTTCAGACGTTTAACTTTGCTCCTAATATTTCTCATTTAGATATGATTGCCTTCCTCTTGTGGATTTTAAGGAATTTTACTGATATTTTAATTGACTTTGTTTAGGCGGAGAAATAGTTTCGTAATTTTACGATGTTTTTCTCCGTAGAGAAGTGTCATTTTAGAAAAATAGATTTTCAACAGAGAATTGATATATAAATTTACTTAAAATAGATTATTTAACAATAGCTTATCAAAACAGATATATGTTCAGGGTTAGCGCGTCTCAAACCCTATTGACAGGGGGATTATGGCAGAGGTACTGAGTTTGAGAGAGCCGCAGCTAACACAGAGAGCATATAGCGATCGTTCATCGCTGCTCGT
>NZ_JACJSI010000460.1 GCF_014698065.1 Nostoc flagelliforme FACHB-838 | reverse complement strand
GCAAAGACTATGAACGGCTTCCTGAGATGAGCGAAGCTGCCATCTATGCTGTGATGACACGTATTATGTTACGTCGTCTTGCTGCCTAAAGATTTTCTTTATAAATGGTTTCTAACTTATTCTTCATTGATGCGATCATAAGAGACTTTCCCAACGCTCAATTCATCTACTTAATTCGTGATGGTAGAGATGCCAGTGCGGAATATCTAGAGTCTGCATTTGGTCCAACAAATATTTATTGTGCAGCAACCATTTGGAAACTCTGTCAAGACGCTGTAAAACCCTGGCGTGAGCGACTCGCTCCAACTCAATGGCTCGATGTTTCGTATGAAACATTAGTTCGTGAACCAGAGGCCGTCTTAGACAAAGTTTGTCATTTTTTGGCAGAAGACTACAACTCGGAAATGTTGGCATTTTACAAATCAAACATTGCACAGCGGAGAGCAACAACCAAAGATCACAAACCGCTTGGGCAACCAGTTAGTGATCGCTACATCGGTATTTATAAAAACTTGCTGAGTCTGCGGGATCAAGAAATCTTTGCAGCGGTTGCTGGAGAAGAATTAACGGCTCTGGGCTATGACATTGAAGTTGAACCACTCCATCTCACTCAAGAACAGAAGGAACTGTATATCGAGTTGGATGGCAGAATTCGGGCGGCAACACTGGATGCCCCGGAAGGTCACATTGTTTATGAAAGCTACAATGATTGGTTAAGCGATCGCCGCGAAGACCGAAAGAAAAAGGAATCTGGGATGAACCTCAACCGTGGTCATTGTTCTCTCAAGGGCAGTTCTATGAAGAGCTAATTACTGGTCAGCGGGCTTGGAGAAAGTGGAAGGATTACTTTGGTGTCAAACGCCAGTATGTCAGTAATGATGTTGTGCTTTGAGTGAGTCCTATAACCGCAGCAACTAAAATGGCTTTCAAAAAATTTTCGATCGCTGCTTATGCTTGCGCCGAAGCTGTTCCACTTCAGCCGTTCCAGCAGCATGACGTTGAAACAACGCAGGGACAGATTAGCGTTAAAAACGTGACGATTTCCTTTCAACGCCGCCATCAGAAAGTTACTGCGGTTGAAAACGTTAATCTGAATATCAAAGCGGGTGAATTTGTGGCGCTTCTGGGAGCTTCTGGGTGTGGTAAATCAACCTTGCTGAACGCGATCACTGGAATTGTCAAGCCAACGGAAGGTAGCATCTGGATTGATCATTGCCAAGTAACTGAACCCAATCCTGCTTGTGGCATTGTTTTTCAGCATCACTCGCTGTTTCCCTGGATGACCGTACTGCAAAATGTCTCCTTTGGCCCTAAAATGCTTGGTTTTCCAGCTGCTAGATCAGTTGCAATGCAGTTCCTCACATTAGTTGGGTTGGAGAAATTTAAGAACTATTACCCGTCCATGCTTTCGGGTGGAATGCAGCAACGGGTTGGCATTGCTAGAGCGCTTGCAACGCAACCACCAGTGTTACTGATGGATGAACCCTTTGGTGCTCTGGATGCTCAAACTCGCAGCATCATGCAGGAAGAGCTTTTGAAAATATGGACAACATTCAAAACAACGGTTGTATTTGTCACCCATGACATTGATGAAGCCATATTCTTATCAGACCGGATTTGCATTATGCGATCGACCCCCGGTTCTATTAAAGAAGAAGTCATGGTTGATCTTGATCGTCCTCGCAAGCCCGACGTGATGCTGACAGAACAATACATTAAAGTGCAAAAGAAAGTTCTAGCGGCCATCAGGCAAGAAAGTTTGAAATCATTTAACCATCAATTGCATTGAAAGGGTAGGCAAATGCGCTCTTTAGTGTGGCCTTTAAAAAAAATTCCTCCAACTCTATCAACAAATTTTCGATGGTTGGTCATCAGCCTCGTTTCGTTTCTACTTTTGTGGGGTACTGTCTCTCTACTGCTGAATGAACCAACCTTGCTGCCAACCCCTTGGGAAGTATTCATTGGCTTCTTCAACCTGATCAAAGATGGACAATTATTAACGGATATTCAAGCCAGTTTACAGCGTGTATTTATTGGTTTTTTTATCGCTACTTGTCTTGCCGTTCCGTTGGGCATTATTCTTGCCTACTTTTATATTCCCAGACAAATCTTATTGCCGATTATCACCATCCTAAGGCCCATTCCTCCGATCGCCTGGATTCCATTAGCGATCTTGTGGTTTGGCATCGGTGATTCATCAAGCTACTTTATTACTGCACTTGCGGCATTTTTTCCCATCTTCATCAATTCGTTTGCGGGAGGAAAAGCCGTTGAGCATCAACATATCAACGCAGCGAAATGTTTAGGAGCCAGAAGATTTTCATTAGTGACCACGATTTTTCTCCCGTCTGCAATGCCCCAAGTCTGGGCAGGTTTGCGGATCGGTTTAGGACAGTCTTGGATGGCAGTTGTGACATCTGAATTGATTGCAGCTCAGTCGGGTTTAGGATACATGATTCAGGCAAATCGACTCAATCTTGAAACCAGCTATGTACTGGTAGGGATGGTGGTGATTGGCATTTTGGGAGCGTTGATGAATGCGGCATTGGGGTATATCGAGCAATACGTCATTCCCTGGAAGCCGCAATATCTGCATGGATAATGCAATCGTTACAACCCTTGCTGATTTACGCAGGATTTATGGTTATCCTTCTGAGCGATCTCAACGAAAATGCCTCGATTATCTTGACGTTCATTGTCGTAACTTGATCGCTGCTGCCCCATTTTTGGTGATTGGTTCTTCTCAGCGTTGTGGCACAGCCGATGTCTCGCCGCGTGGCGATGCCCCTGGCTTTGTGCGTGTGCTGGATGACAAAACGCTGTTAATTCCTGACCGACCCGGTAATAATCGCCTTGATACCATGTCCAACATTATTGAAAATCCAAACGTGGCGCTGCTGTTCTTGATTCCAGGAATGAATGAAACCTTGCGTGTGAATGGCACAGCAAAAATTACACAAGCTCCAGACTTGTTACTGTCTAGTGTCATGCAGGGCAAAGTTCCCAAAACTGCAATTGTAGTCACGGTTGCGGAGGCGTTTCTTCACTGTGCCAAAGCATTGATCCGCTCAAGGTTGTGGGACTCTAGCACTCAAATTGAGCGATCGCAGTTTCCCAGCGCTGGACAAATTCAAGCCGAGCAAATTAGAGGGCTAGATGTTGCTGCTGTAGAAGCAGAGATTGAAGAGCGAAACCGAACTCGACTCTATTAAGCTTCCAAGACAATTATTGATTTAATGACAAATTATGGCTATCTCTCGTCAATCGCTGATCAAGCGACTTACCTACACGCTGGTTCTGCCTTCTATTTCTTGTGTGTTTTTTGCTTGCGCTGGAACGCAATCTGCCAATAACCCCAGCAGCAATAATAAAACAGCTGCTGATAGCAACGCCGTAGTTGAAGTCAATCAAGCAGAAGGTAAAACCATTCCGATTCGGATTGCCTATCCTGCTGGTATGAATGGACAAATTGCCAAGGTAATGGAGAAGGCTAAAATTGCTGAAAAGAAAGGTTTGGAGGCAAAATACAACTTTTTCCAGAATGGTCCACCGATGATGGAAGCCTTTGCCTCTGGCAACGTTGACGCCGTGATCACCAGCCCAATGCCAGTGATTAACTTTATCTCTCGTAATCCTGGAAAAGCAGTTGTTGTGGCAAGTTTGGGAAATTCAAGCTACTCTCTCATGGTTCCAAACGGCAGCAGTATCAAACAAGCCAAGGATTTGCGAGGAAAAACGATCGCCCTCTCGTTTGGTTCTGACTCCCATCTAGACTTGCTGAAGCTTTTGAAAGAATCCAATTTGAATCCAAAATCAGATGTGAAGCTGCTGAACACGCCACCGAATGAACTACAGCTAGCCTTTGAACGCGGATTTGCGGATGCGATTGTCATTCGGCAACCTCAAGTGTTGAAGCTGAACAAGAAATTTAATGCTCAAATTATTCACACCTGGCCGCACCGCTATATTTCTGTCATGCGTACTGACTATCTAAAGAAACATCCTCAAGCTGAAAAGCAGTACCTTGAAGCATTACGAGATTCTATTCTGTTCACAGCAACCAACAAAGAACAAGCAAGCATCTGGTTCTCTGAACAAATTCGCCTCGATCCAGAAACCATTCGCCAAGTCTCAAAGCAATACGGTTCGGTTAAGCTCTAAGCAGTATTGATTACAGAAAAAGTAAGTGTTTCCAATTTAACTCCTGCCCCCTTATGTACTGGCTTCTTGGACGGAAACTTAGCCCTAGT
>NZ_JACJSI010000046.1 GCF_014698065.1 Nostoc flagelliforme FACHB-838 | reverse complement strand
CTATTTGTCCAGGTTTTAGTGTGGGGATTAAACAGGTTTCAAGCCAAGTTTCAATAACATTTCTGTTACAAGTACCTTCAACAGTAAACGGAGCAAATAACTGCCCATTACAGTAGGCGGCTATCATATTGACTCGTCCTTGTCTTTTCCCACTTTTGAGTGCATGAAATCGCTTTCCTTTTTCGTTCCAACCATAGCCATAATCATCTCTATTATCCATTCCAGCCTCATCTATATAGACGATTGACTCTTGTTGATACTTCTGGATCTCTTCTCGAAATTCTTGTCGTTTAACTTCCGATCTTTCTTGATAGCCATAAGTTTTTTTTTCCGTGTGAACCCAATTTTTTTTAAAGCTCTTGATATTGTGCGATCGCTGCTGCGAAATTGGTAAAGAATGCCACTCTAAAAATCTATCCCGGCGCACCCCACGGTTTAACCGACACGCACAAGGAGCAACTCAACAACGACCTTCTATCGTTCCTCAAAAACTGATACTGGACGTTGATGTGAGACATCGAATCAGAGAAATGAACCCTGGTGTAAGTATTAACAACTATTTGCCGCAAGCATTGGGGATTGTATTCAAAGTGATTAAATTTTAGGAGTAGAACCCATGAAATTAAAGCCGATCAGTCAGCAAGTAGTCGCCATCGTTGGCGCTTCTAGTGGAATTGGCAGAGAGACAGCCCTGCGGTTTGCCAAGAAAGGTGCAAAAGTTGTTGTTGCTGCTCGTAGCCAACCTGGGTTGGCAACTTTGGTGGAGGAGATTAAGCAGTTGGGTGGAGAAGCGATCGCGGTCGTTGCAGATGTCAGTGAATTTGAACAGGTGAAAGCGATCGCCGATCAGACCATTGCCACTTACGGACGACTTGATACCTGGGTACATCTATCTGGAACCAGCATCGTTGCACCGTTTGACCAAATCACACCGGAAGAATTTAGAAGAGTCATTGATGTCAACCTGAATGGGCAAGCCTATGGCGCAATGGTGGCTCTACCGCACCTCAAACAAGGCGGCGGCGCACTTATTCATGTTTCCTCGTTAGCGGCGAGAGTTCCGTTTCCCTTGCAAAGTGCGTATGCTGCCTCTAAACATGGTATAGCAGGCTTTTTAGACTCCCTGCGAATTGAATTGCAGTACCAAAAACAGCCAATCAGCGTCACGAATGTGATGCCCGCCATCACGAATACACCCATTTTTAACAAAATTCGGACAAAGCTGGGAGTAGCGCCTGCTGGATTACCTCCTTACAACAAACCCAGCACCGTTGCCGATGCCATTTTATATGTGGCCCAACATCCTACCCGTGATTTTGTTGTGGGTGACATGGGGCGAATATTAGAGATGCTGCAACGCATTGCCCCGTCGATTGTTGATCGCTTATTTCTCCAGGTTGGCTTTACCGCTCAACTGACAGGTGAGCCAAAATCGGCAGATGCCCCCGACAACTTATATGCCCCAATCTCTGGTTACGACACCGTAGAGGGCGATTTTGGTAATTTGAGCGTACCCAGCTTCATGGATTGGCTTGATCGCAACCCGCCGTTCAAATGGGGTACGGTAGCAATTGCCGCCGCTTTCGGATTTGCTGCCGCGTTAAGTGGATTTTCAGGGTGAAGACCTTTAATCAAGGTATTAGGTTCTGCCCACATTCTGTTTCACGATTAACTCAAAAGAAGGACTTTGTGACGATTAGCAAGGAAACACAAAGCCTTAATATGCCTTGGGAGCAAGAGTACGGGTATTCCCAGGCAGTGAAAGTTGGAGACACCATCTATCTCTCTGGGCAGGTGAGTCACGATGACATGGGCAATAGTGAATTGTTCATCAACAAGGAGAATTAATCATGGTAACAACTACTCGCATTTATCAATTTCATCAGTACGGTAATCCAGAGGTTTTGCAACTAGATACGGTTCCTCTACTTGAACCAAACTCTGGGGAAGTGCGCGTTCGGGTGCAGGCAATGAGTTTGAATCGTGCTGATTTGCTGTGGATGGCAAATAATTACCTGGAAACGCCAGAACTACCCTCTCGTCTTGGAAATGAAATTGCAGGTGTAGTGGAAGCCGTCGGAGCAAAAGTTACTGAGTTTGAAGTGGGCGATCGCGTTAGTTCCATTCCGGCTTTTTCAATTAGCGACTATGCCAATTTTGGTGAAATAATTTCACCGGCTATTTCGCACTCCTAGAACTGGGTCGTTTGCAACCGTATCAAACAGTATTGATTACCGCAGGAACCAGCACTACTGGATTAGCTGCGATCGCGATCGCAAAGAAAGTTGGTGCAAAAATCATTGCTACTACCCGAACCAACAAAAAACGTGACATCTTGCTCAAGGCGGGTGCTGACGATGTGATAGCCACAGAAGAAGAAGATTTGATCGCTCGTGTGATGGAGTTTACAGGTGGTCAGGGAGCCGATGTTGTGTATGATGCGGTAGCAGGCGCACTCAGTGAAAAACTAGTACAGGCAACAAGAATTCGCGGACATTGGATTGTCTATGGTTTGCTGGATGCCGAGAATCTGGAAACTTTCCCTTGGTTGCCACTGGTAATACGCAGCGTTCAATTCCACGGCTATAAAGTGTTTGATTTCACAGGAAATCGTCACTTGGGATTGGTTCGAGATGAAGAAGCTTTTGCTCGTGCCAAAAAATTTATGGGTCAAGGGTTGGCGGATGGTTCCTTGCCCATTACCATTGATCGCGAATTTCAGGGGCTAGAGAAACTGCCTGAAGCCATGCAATATATGTCATCTAATCTGACATCAGGAAAGATTGTCATCACAATTTAACCCAAATTATTCTGAAAAGTCTTCTTCGGACAGATATGGAAAACCAGCTTCACAAAGCGCTGAAGTTGGTTTTTGGTATTGTCTGAAACGAGGGCATCAATTTTTGCATTTTGGAGAGAACGACTATGGAAGGTTACGGATCAACGGGGCTTGAAGGCATACTTCAGAAAAGCTACACAGTTAAGATTAGCCAGTACATTGGCAGTGGCTGGAAAACATTCAAGAAAAATCCTGGTGGGTTTGTTGGCTTTACACTTGTGGCTTTCTTGATTAACATTGCGATCGCCATAGTTAGCCAGTCTGTCCCTCTGGAGTCATTCATCAGTCTCTTAATTTCTGGTCCTTTAAATGCAGGATTTTTAATCGTGGCATTTAAACTTTTGAAAAATCGAGCCACAACGTTTGGTGATTTCTTCAGGGGTTTCAATAACTACCTGCCGCTTTTCCTGGTCAGTCTCGTTTCTAGCGTGGTGATTGGTATTGGGTTATTACTGCTTCTGATTCCTGGTCTTTACCTGGCAGTCGCCTACATCTTCGCACTGCCCTTAGTACTCGAAAAGAAGATGAACTTCTGGGCTGGAATGGAATTTAGCCGCAAGCTGATTTCCAAAAACTGGTTCTCTTTCCTTGGCTTTGCTTTTGTGTTGGTACTACTAAATCTAGCGGGTGTTTTGCTGCTGGGTGTGGGTCTGCTAGTGACGATTCCAATCAGTGCTTGCGCGATCGCTGCCGCCTATGCAGACATCGTGGGTTTAACACCTAGCAGTTCTGATTTTTAGAAGCGGGGTTAGTATCTGAGTACCTTTGCTGGGCAACTCTGCTTAAAGAAGGTGGATAGTTCTTAATTAATCGCCTTCTTTATCCACCTCACTCGATGGCAGGTTTCAATTTTCTCTTACTGCCAACTCAATGAATGCCAACAATATTAGAACAAGCTATGAACGTTAACTCACGGACTGATGTTTTTGATGTGATCATCGTCGGTGGCGGCCCAGCAGGTTTAACTGCTGCTTTGATGCTCGGACGAGCCTGCAAACGGGTCTTGGTCTGCGATGCTGGAAAGCCACGCAATCAAGTTGTTCATGCTGCTCATGGTTTCTTTTCTCAAGATGGAATTTCACCTGTGCAACTGCTGCAAATTGGACGAGAGCAATTGCATCCTTACGATGATGTTGAAATTCAGGTAGGCGAGGTGGTCGATGCTCAAAAATTGGGCGATCGCTTTCAAGTCACCCTGAGTGATGGCAACCAATTTGTCGGTCGCAAACTACTGTTAGCCACGGGTATGAAAGATTCACTTCCGGCAATTGATGGATTCGCAAAACTCTGGGGTAGCAGCATTTTCCACTGTCCTTACTGTCATGGTTGGGAAGTGCGAGATCAACCTTTAGCGATTTATGGCAAAGGTGAGGTAGGACTTGAAATGACATTCATGCTGACCGGCTGGAGCCGCGATTTAGTGTTGTGTTCAGATGGTTCTGCCGAATTGACTGATGAGCAACGACAGCAGTTATCAAATTGGGGGGTTCAGCTACGCGAAGAAAAAATTGCTCGACTCGAACATCAAGACGACAAACTAACAGGGATCGTCTTTACGAACAATGAAGTGCTGCCCCGTCGCGGTATTTTGCTGCGCCCTCGATCATATCAGCACAGTCATCTAGCCGCAAAGTTAGGTTGTAAACTTGGCAACGATGACATTGTACAAGTGGATGAGACTAAGCAAACCTCGATTCCTGGACTCTATGCGGTGGGCGATGTGTCTAGCCCTTATTCACAGATCGCCGTAGCAGTCGCGAGTGGGACGATCGCTGCTGTTTCCATCAATCAAACTTTGACTGAAGAAAATCTGGTTCAGCTTAGGTAATCCAAAACGGTTGGAGCAGGGATTACAGTACATCTAGGCAGGAATTCAAGATGGACAATTTAAACCTGGCAACGGTATGGCAAAAAACGTACTGTTTTGCATGCAACTCCTGCTGGCTTTCCGGTGTATCAAAGAATGGGCTATCAACCAACTGCTTATTTTAGGACTTATACCTGTTGAAGTGAAAGGTTGGTAATTGCCTTGATTTCACCCAGATTACGACAATACTGCACTTGGATTTCTTGACATTGGCATCCATAAGCAAATTGCCGCATTACAAATTTTGGGGGATTTTTTATTAAAGAAAAGGTTAAATTTTGGCAACGAGCAACATTTTCGCTCAAACCATTTGCAACAGATAGGTATGCAATTGAGATTTGTTTGTCATTTACGCGATCGCCCCAGTGAAGGTGGTATTGTTGAGCGTTCTTTTGGCACTTTTAATACTGACTTCTTTTCTACTTTGCCGGGATACACAGGATCAAATGTGCAGGAACGCCCAGAGCAAGCTGAGAAAGAGGCTTGTCTGACTTTACGGGAGTTGGAACATAAGTTTGTGCGCTACATCGTGGACAAATATAATCAACGTCCTGATGCGCGTTTGGGTGATCGAACCCGTTATCAACGTTGGGAAGCAGGATTAATTGCTTCTCCTAATGTAATTTCAGAAGAGGAATTACGTATTTGCCTGTTGAAGCAGAAGAAATAGACGTGGCATCTATTGACGGTGAGACAGAATACCAGATGCCAGAGGTGTTTGATTACGAACAAATGCGTGAAGATTACGGGTTTTAGAATATGAAAGACTTTAAGGTTCTTGTCCGTATAAAAAACATAATGATATAAGTCTTTTAAAAGCAGTTTCCCGCATTACCCTACAAAGCCCTGCAATCGCTTCTCCCTCTCTTCCCAATCAGGCAAATAAGCAGACATAAAGCACTTAAATAGCTTACCGTGGTTAGGAACGAGGAGATGCACAAGTTCGTGAACGATCGCAAACTCACCCAATTCTTTTGGTAAATCTAGCAGTTCAGTATTCAGCGTTAAACGTCCTGTAGTAGAAATAGATGCCCACTTGCGCTTCATCGGACCCAGTTGAATTTGTTTGACTTTGACTTTAATGCGATCGCTCCATTCTCGCACAGCGCTCTTAAGTGCTTGCGCGTCTTTCCATTGCGTTGCGGCTTCGAGTTTTTCTGTTAAAGGAGCCGTGTTCATGATTCGACTCGTTTGAGTTTCAGCAGGTTGTTGGTGACTTCAATGGTTTGCTCAACTGAGCTTGTAATAGGATAGATAGTAGCGTAAAGTTCGGTTCTTAAATCAATTTCCTGACGCGCATCCCACCAGTAATCAGGGAAGTTACCATAAATGGCGTTGATGGTTTCGGCTTGGTTGATATCAATGAGAGCAACTGCTTGCTTGATGACAGTGTAAATGGCAAAGGTGTTTTCATCAACCTTGAGCCGTTGCCGTTCTGACTCTGCCTCTATGCATTCATTGGCAATTTCATCTAGTTTAGCTAAAGCTTCTTGCGCCTCTATTTGGCGGTTTTCAAAGCTGGCGCGGACAGTTTCTGCACGTTCGCCAATGGAAATCAAAAAAGGCGATCGCTGACTTTGCTCGTGTACATCTCTAAAAAGTGCCTTACTCAAGTTTAGAACTTTTACAGTATCCGTCGTGCTATTTTGGCGGAATTGTTCTAATTGTTGGGCATTGAGTTCGTGGATTGTCCCTGGCATTTCTAACTCGCCGATTGTGACGTTGCGGCGTACCAGTTCTTTGGTTTTGGCGGTGAGTTCAATATCAATGTAAGGACTGGTATTGTAAGCAGCGCGTATCGTTCCGTAAAGCCTGACGATCGCTTGATAATTTTTCATGAAGGGGCGCAAGTCAGGATCAGGAGAGAGGATTTCGTAAATTGATTGTAATTGGCGGACAAATTTAAAGAATTTCTCCCGTAAATCTTTGTCTGCAAAGTGCGCCGCAGCCCGTTCTTTTGCTTTGTCGTCCCATCCCTTAGCTAGTGGTAAATACTCCGGTGCAGTATTTTCCATCATGGTTTGCAGGAGGTTTTTGATCACATCAACATTTTGGATGATGTCGTTAACTTCTCCTGATTCAAAGGCAAGGGCTTGCTCTAGTTTGTCGCCAAAAATACCGATAAAATCTAGAACAAAGCCGTAAGGCTTAACTAAACCTTCTGCGTCTTCATAGGGGCGATTCACACGGGCAATTCCCTGCAAGAGGACGTGATCCCGCATGGGTTTGTCGAGATACATACAATAAAGTATCGGCGCATCAAACCCCGTCAATAGTTTCTCGGTGACAATGAGAATTTTGGGCAATGCTTTGCGGTAGTCTTCGTAAAGTTGGCGAATTTTTGTCACAGCATCAGCATCGCCACTGCAAAGGCTTTCTAAATTTTGGGCATCTTCAGCAGAACAATAACCCGTAAAACTTAGGGTTTTGCTAGTGTAATTAAAATCTTTGGGTCGCAATCCGATAAACTTGATTACTGCATCCGGTAAGGATATTCTGACAGAAACGACGGATTTTTTAATAAAAGCTTTGCGGACTTCTTTCTCTTCGGCATCAGTCAGATTGTACTCGCGCAGTCCTTCGGCTGTAGTTCGGGAATAGACGACTGTTGAGTATTCAGCAGGAAGATATTTGTCTAAGGCTTGTTTATAAAGTCTACAAGCTTCCCGATCTACACCAACCATAAAAGCTTTAAAGCCCATTGGTTCAACGTAGTCGCGGAAATGTTCGGCGACAAATTTAGCTACTTTATCTACTCTATCTTCACTTTTGAGAAACTCTTTTAATTTAACTGCGCGATCAAGAATGCCATCCAGTTCCTCAATGTCGTCAATATCTTCTGCGGCTTTGAGTTGGAGAAATTCTTTTTCTAAAATTTCTTTGGGAACGCGAAACTCTGATTTAGCAAGGGCATAATTTAGCTTCAGGGTTGTGCCATCTCGTACCGAGTCGGCGGTTGAATACGAATCTAGGCTGTATTTTGGGTCAGTAGGTTCGCCGAAGGTTTGGAAGGTACTTTGTCCTTTTGCTGCTTGATTGACAGGTGTACCTGTGAAACCGATAAATGTGGCGTTAGGGAGGGCAGCCATCAAATATATGCCGAAATTACCACCTGTGCTACGGTGTGCCTCATCGACTAAGACGGTAATCGTAGAACGCTTATTTTCTACCTTCATCTTGTCGAATTTGTGAATCATGGCGACGATTAACCCGCGATAATCATCTTGAATTAGTTTTTCTAAGTCAGCTTTACTGTTTGCCACCTCGTAGCTTTTGATGCCATAAGCCTTGAGGTTTTTGTCTAGTTGGTTTTCCAGTTCGTTACGGTCAACAATCATGATTACGGTATTATCGCCGCTAATATTGCCGAGTTGGGCGGCAATTGTAATCATGGTGAGGGTTTTAGCACTGCCTTGGGTATGCCAAACTAGTCCCCGTTTTTTATTCGGGTCTTGGATACGTTGGAGGACTTCCCGCCGTTGTAATGCCTCTTTTGCAGTTAAGTATTCCCAGCCAATTTGATAGGCATATTTCAGCATCGGTCTTTGCACGGCGGAACTTTCGCTCATACGTAAGTCTCAGTTAAGGGTTGGGTGGAAATTTTACCTGTCATCAGTTGTTCTAGCATGGCGTGGAAGAGTTCGTCGATAAGGGTGAGTTCTTTCTCTAGGGCTTGAATTTTGCGATCGCAAGCCTGTAAAGTTACCACAATTTCTAAAATTTCACCCTTGAAAATATCCTTCATATCGGCTATTTGATAGCCTCTACCGTAAAACTCTTTGCTCTTATAAATACCGTTTTGAGTTCCTGAAACTGTGATACTTTTAAAAGGAACAATGCTCCAACTCTTAGGAATTTTACCTATTTTATTCTTCTCACGCTGTTCGTTATGAGCGCCATGAGTAAAGAGATACTGCATCAGTGCAGCTTTGCGTTCCCGTTCCAGTTCTAACTCTCGCTGACGGGTTTCTTTGGCTTTCTGGATGGTTCGCAGAGTGTGTGCGATCGTTTTTTGTTCAGGGAGTGGGGGAAGAGGAATTTTAATCGTAGCTATTTTTTGCGTTCCTATAAAACGCATAGTTGACTGAGAGGATTTGGACGCTATTTCTTCCTGACCACATCTAGAATGAAGTACATACATTAAAAATCTAGAATCTACTTCATCTAGTTTTGGCTTTATTAAAGCAACCTGAACAAAGATACTAAAATTCTTAGATGTCTCAATAATTGCAACGTTTCCTACTGTTCCAACTTTAGTTAATAAAATATCTTCCAATTCTGGCTTTACTTATTTGCTAATTTTTAAATGTTCTTCCAAAGAAATATAAGAACAGTTTGCAAAACTTACCTTATTATCAAAAATCTCTTTACCTTTAATAAAAGGAATACCGTAATTTACATAAGTTGGAGTTTGGTGTACACCATCTCTGATAGACTCTCTAACCATATCCCCCAACTTTACAATTTTCCAATGAGGCGGCACTTGCATTTGATCCATTCCTACCCCTCTTTCATATTCCATCAGCAATAATAAAATCAATCATTTAATTTTTATTCTTCCGATAAACGCGAAAATCACTATCTAGCTCAACACACAACTCGCCGTAATCAATTCACTCATTCTTACCATTTTAAATTCATCAATCACTATTTGTTCTTTATCAATTCCTTGAGTCATTATCCTATCCTCCTGAAAAAATTAATCCAAACAAAATCTAAAGTCTCAAATTAGCAAGCACCTCAGCTAAATCTTTATCTGCCCATTCCCTCTCTTGTCTTGCTACTGCCAAATCTGTCAAAATATCCTCAATGGAACGATGCACAACTTTATCGCTAACATCTACAAACTGCGACGGACTAAGATTATAATACGCTTCCCTCAACTCTTCTAACTTAACAACTTTACTCAGCTTCTCTCGCGTTTCCCAATTGCAATAAACCTCATCAACCGCCTTAATTCCTTCCTGCGTCAAAATATTCTTCGGATCGCCCTTCACAAAATAATCAGCAGCATTAATCAGCAAAAACTCGCCTTTACGATTGAGAGGTTTCAGGCGATTTAACAAAATTATCACCCCTGGTGCAGTCGTGTTATAAAACAGGTTTTCAGGTAGCAAAATCACCCCTTCAACTCTATCCCTTTCCACAAATACCTTGCGAATGTCTCTTTCTTGATTTTTGTTCTGACTCCCCGAACCGCGAGACACTGCACCTGTATCCAAAACAACCGCCGCCCGTCCATTATCTTTTAGCGATGCCCAAATATGCTGCACCCATCCCCAATCTGCTAAAGATTTGGATGCAATTCCGTCCTGAAACCGTTCAAAAGAATCTTCCTCATAAGCATCTGCGCCGTAGTTGTCCTGATTCCACATCGGATTAGCAACCACATAATCAAAGCGCATTACCTTTTTGTCAACCGTAAATTTAGGTTGCCTGAATGTATCGCCAATCTCAATTTGTGTGTCAGTAAAATCCTGCAAAAACATATTCATTTTAGCGATCGCAAAAGTTGTCCAGTTCAACTCTTGCCCAAATAACCGAGGTGCTTTACTCTCCTCCCCTGGATGCTTGCGGTTGAATACCAGACGCGGCTTAGTCAATAACCTACCCGATCCACAAGTGGGGTCATAAATCTTCGTGTAGGGTTCAGGGTCAATAATTTCCGCAATCAACCAACCCACCTCTGATGGTGTCAGAAACTCCCCCGCACTTTGCCCCTGTCCTTCGGCAAACTTCCGCAGCAGATACTCATAGGCTTCCCCCAAGACATCCGCATTGGTATTCTTCAACCCCAACCGATGCCGACTGATGACTTCAATCAAGTCTTTCAAACGGTCATCATCCAAAACGCGTTGATTGCTTTGCTTCTCGTTATAATCCTTCAGCGTCAGCGTTCCCGATAATCCAGGGTTGCGCTTTGCCACCTCCCGCATTGCCGTTGTGATAAATTCTCCTAAGCCATCTTTAGGATGAAAGCGAATCGCATCCCAACGGTATTCGTGGGGGACATAGTAACGCACAATCGGCTGACGGTTATTTTTAATTGCATCTTTGTGATCTGCTTCAATGAAAGCACGGGCTAAGTCTCCACCCCCAAATTTCTCGGCGCATTTTTCATACTCATCATCAAATACATCAGACAGCCGTTTGTAGAAAATTAGCGGCAGAATAAAATCCTTGAATTTTGGTGCATCCGTCGAACCGCGTATCTTACAAGCAGCATCCCACAGCCATTGTTCCATTGCGGGAATATCCAAACGCTCATCAGCTTGGTTCGCTAACTGTAGAAGTGGTAAATCTCCAGAACCATTTTCCTCTGCTTGCTTTTTACTGTTTTTCCTTGTTCCACGCGGCACTTTATTTAACTCCTGCGTTAGCGAAGCTCGTCGTTGGCAAAGCCTCTCGTAGAGAAGACATCGCTTCTATCTTATGAAACAGAATCCCTATTTTCCCAGTTTCTCGGCTAATTGTTGATAAATGATATCTAACCACACAGGAATCACAGGTTGACCTTGTTCTAGAGATGCGATCGCCTTTTTTCTGTCAAACTCCACAAGCTCAAGCGAACGCTCCTGTGCTTTGGACAACAACATAAACCGCTTACCTTTACCTGAAATAAATAACTCCGGCTCTGGTCAGCCTGCACGGTTTTACACGAGTGCGATCGCATTGGTGAACTACATCTACAAATCTTGGTTTGCGTTGATGAAGCGATCGCAGTTCCAACTAGAAGGCAAAATTCGCTGGTTGGAAATGCTTAACAGTGATGTTGAATTGGTCGAAAATAGTGGTGTCAGCTTAGATAGTCTTCGTACTAAAGCTGCTAAAGTTTTGGCTGAATTTGCTCCCCTTAGTACTGCTGAAACTCAATCAACGAATGTAAAAAAAGCTAAAAAGCCCAAAAAACCTCAAAATTTAGATAGCAAGAGTTTATCAAAGAACTTATTTTAGTCCTATCCCAAGACAGAAGATAACTTGACTCGTTGTGCGATCAGCTATTTGCTCAAAAATGGTTGCAAAATCAAGGATAAAGAGGAAGACGCTAAAAAATTTACTCAACGCCGCCGTAAACTTGAAATACAGATTGAACGCCTCAGAGAACAGCTAGAGGCAAGAATTCCCAAAGGTCGAGATTTAACCGATGCCAAATGGTTAGAAACTATTGTCGTTGCTACTCATAACGTTCCAACAAATGAGTCCGAGGCAAAATCTTGGCAAGACAGCCTTTTAAGACAATCTAGTAAAACGCCACTTGCGGGATAGAGTTTCCCGCCGACTTCCATCAAATTCCATGACTTTTACCAATTACCCAATTACGCCGGAAAAACCGAGCTAAAGCTGATTCTTCTAAAGATAAATAAATTGGGCGCCCGTGGGGACAAGTGCGAGGGTTGCGAGTGCGTTGCCAATTATCTAAAAGTGTTTGCATTTCTTGTTGATTCATAGGTGTACCATTACGAATGGCACTGCGACAGGCGACGGCTACTTGGGCTGTTTGTAAATCGCCTCCCCAACTAAGTTCTAAAATTGCTTCTGCACAGTCGTCTCGCTGTTGCAAAGGTGCGGGTATGTTTCGCACTGCCCAAAGTTGTTCGCCAAAGGGGTCTATTTCTAAACCGATGCGTTGCAATTGCGATACTTGCGCTGGCGATAATTGATAAAGAATAATTGGCGGTTCGACGGGAACAAGTTGCCAATCATCACACAATTGCTCATACAAAACTCGCTCATGGGCAATGTGCTGTTCTACTAACCACATTCCTCCAGAATGTTCCGCCACAATATAAGTGTTGCTAACTTGAGCAACAGCTTTCAAGGTGTTAGGAGTTTTGTGATTTTCATTGGGATTTTGAGGATTGAAATTGTAGCCGCCTTTTGCTTCTGCAACTTTGAGTAATTTACTAACTCGTGTTGTGTGGACAGCTTCTTTGAGATTGTTAGAAGAGATGCTGAGTGCTTGGTTAATTGCTTGGGTAATTTGCTCTTGCCAATAAATGATTTCGTTGAGGTAAATTTCTGTTTTTGCTGGATTGCGATTCCAATTAATTTGCTCGGGGGAAATGGCAAGATGTAGGAAACAAATTGGATAGCGATCGCGTGGTAATGTTCTATGAAATGCTGATAATATCGTTTGCTCTAATTCCGGTGTCTTAACCATCCGTCCGTTGATGGCTACACGCACCCAATCTGGACGATGACGATGACAGCGATCGGGTAATCCTACCACTAAATTTAGTGAGGAGTGAAGAGAGACGCGATTAATCGTGTCTGTACTGGGAAGAGATACGATTAATTCTGTCTCTACTGGGGATTGGTAGGGAGGGTTGGGTATTTCGAGTTTCACTTCTTGCAAGTCACCTTGTCGTACTTGCGTTAAAATCTGCGGTATTAATTGTCCAGTTGTCGCGGCGGGAGAAATGGTGAACCATTGACGGTCATTTTGGCAAACTTGCCAGGTGACGTGGGGATGACACAGGGCAATTTGGTGAATTGTGGCTTGCACGGCTTTCATTTGCTGTGCTGCTGTGGGCAATCCTTGACGACGAGATGAGCAATTACCGAAAAGATGAGAAACTGTCACTACTGTACCAGGTGCGATCGCAGTTACTTCAAGTTGCACAACTTTCCCACCATCGCCATAGCTAATCCGCCATCCTAATTTTCCACCCACAGGACGACTCAAAATTTCTAAATCTGCCAGAGTCGTCAAACTATGCAACGCTTCACCACGAAACCCCAAGCTGTTAATTTTCCATAAATCGGCACTAGAGCGAATTTTACTAGTGCTGTGGGCTGTGGCTGCTTGCTGCAAATCATCCAGGTTCATTCCACAACCATTATCTGCCACACGAATTCGCCATTGCTGCGGCCATAGAGAAACCACAATTCGCGTTGCACCTGCGTCTAGGGAATTTTCTACCAATTCCCGCACCACAGAGGCTAAAGAGTCAATTACCTCACCAGCTGTAATAAGATATACGACTTCTGTTGGTAGAGCTTGAATAGTAGATGCCATAAATTATAGTTTATAGCTTCTGGGGCAGAGGAAGAAATCAATTAAAAATTATACCCTTTACAGTGAAGCAAGCTACGCGCAGCGTATTGCCCTGAGCTTGTCAAAGGGTCTTTTAAATAATAAAAAGACTGGGGAAGATGTAGCTTTAGCTTACCCTTAGCTGGGGAGATAAGAAAGCGAATTAACGAGAAATTTTGATTAATTGTCAATAAAACTCAATTGAAAGGCGATTTTTGGTAAATTGCTTATGAGACGATAACCACGAAAAGCTTATGAGTAATAGTTTAGTTGCTGATGTCCATGATTTAAAGACCCGTTTGCAATGGGGTCAACCAGGTTTTACAAGGCAAAGGGGGAAAGGTAAATTCAAATCCTTTCCCTTTCCCCTTTTCCCCAAAACCCGAAAAGTATTGACCTCTAGCTGGTCGTTAATTACTATCCCTTGTTGCCAAAACTTTAGGTGGTTCAGGTTTGAGTAAACCGTTCAACAGGGATGCGGGACGTTGGCTGTAAGGCCAAGCAAAAGCATGGCGGAAAGCTGCATCCTGACAAGCTTGTAGTTGTTCAAAACTAATAATGTTGTAAGTCAAGAGATTTTCATACTCAAACGGTAGACGTACATTGTGCAATCCAGCATTATCAGTACAGATAGCGATATCGACCCCAGCATTAAAACAACGGTCAAAAACTAATTTGAGTTGACGGATATCCTGCAAAGTACCAGTTTGCAGGTAAGTTGTCGGGCAAACCTCTAAACATTGTCCGCGTCGAGCTACATCATTAAGTAACTCTGGATATAGTAGGGGAATTTGGATGCCGTGGCCGATTCGCATGAGATAGGGTAATAGTTCGGGGTAACAGCCAGCGGTGGTTTCATATAGATGTCCGGTAGTGTTAACGCCCAGCGATCGCGCATAATCATATAGACTAATCCATTCTTCTAAGCGATCAGCATAATAGCTATCACCCCCTGCTACATCTACTGCACAGACATACTGTTTATTTTGTGCCGCTAAATCAACAATCGCCTTGTTCACCTCATAAGGTAGGCGCGTGTGCATACAGAGAATTTGGCTAGTAACAATTGGATATTCTGGCTGGTGGCTGGCAAGTCCTACTACTTGCACAATTTCTGCCATCTTGTCAATTCTTTCCGCTTGACTCAGATGCTCAGGTGTCCGCAAATAGGGAGTGTAGCGCAGTTCCAGATAAGCCAAATTTTCAAATATATAAGCACCCCGCACCAAGCGATAGATGAAGTAAGGCAAAGTCTCCACAGTTTGCACACTTTCTACCAAGGTGTGTAACTCTAGATACTCATCTAAGGTGTTGCGTGGACGGGTGTAAAAATCTTCAAATTGTGAATAGTCAGTAAAGCGGGAAATCAACTCCGAAGAATGTCGCTCAAAATATCGCCATAAAACTCTTGGTACGACCGAGCCGCCCAGATGTCTATGTAATTCAGCATATAAAGCCATAGTGGTATTTTTATGTAAAAATTTCATCGATTGTAACAAAAACATAGAGAGAAAAAATTTGCACTCGAAAAAATTTAGCTCGAAAGAAATTGGAGCGGAGGTTTCTCACCATCTGAATTGTTCAAATGGGGCTTTCCGTCTACAGCCTGCGATAAGGTAGCGATTTTATCCTTATTTTCGGAAAATCCAGCATTTATATAGTCTTTTGAGCATAAATAAACTTGACATTATCAAGATTAAATTGATAGGATTAAAGACTTTAATTTTTGTGTTATACTTAAATAAACATTGCTATTGTTGAAGAAGTGAAATATAGGAATATATTTTTCCTTTAACGAAGCAAACTCCTGGCAAGGTTGGTATTAATTGAAAATTCAAGCGTTGGAAGTCAAGGCTGGCGATCGCATTATTGCTTACTGCAACAACAAAATGCAAACCTGCAAGGTAAAACGCATTTTAGATCCCGGTCAAGCTAATATCACACTATCAGTATTTACCTCTGAGAATTATCGCGGTTGCTCAGTTTCATCTATAGTCCGCTTTCAGAGCAACGCATTAGTTGATTTGGTAAGTTAAAAATCAAGTAAACATTCAATCTCAAAAATATCTCTAGCTATTGTCTAGCCTCAAACTGGATATAGTTATTATTAAAGGTGCGATGCCTGTGGCAGGCTACGCCTATGCACAGACAAATCCGTTAATTGTGGCTGGATAATTTTCCAGAAAATACAAAGTGGTTGTAGTAAGCTATTCCACATATATTCTGGATATCTAAATTTAATCAAAGTCTTGTGGGGTGAATATCTTCATTTGCACTAATTAGACATCTGGTAAAAATGAATGTAGAGACGTAGCACTGCTACGTCTCTACAAAGCTTATGGATAATGTATATTTAATTTCACCAGATGTCTATTATGGAAGTTAAAGGTGGAACCGCTTATTACTCAACTCACCCTCAAGTTGATAGCTTTTGTTAGTTCTTTTTCACATTACGAGCCATGTTGAGGTAGTAATCGTCAAGTTTGGCATTAGGACGACGGCTATTAGTGGTGGGAATTTTAGGAGTGTTATCCTGATTCTGTTCAATTAGCTGTTTAGCAG
The DNA here is from genome assembly GCF_014698065.1 of Nostoc flagelliforme FACHB-838. Classification (GTDB taxonomy): domain Bacteria; phylum Cyanobacteriota; class Cyanobacteriia; order Cyanobacteriales; family Nostocaceae; genus Nostoc; species Nostoc flagelliforme_B. The sequence continues at coordinate 34,953 of NZ_JACJSI010000046.1, read as the reverse complement.
AAGCTTGCTTTGTACCTTGTGCATCATCAGATTCCAAGAAATAACCAGAACTAGTTAATCCGAAAAGGTTGGCAAAAAAACCAAATAAATTTCTGAAAAAATTAGAAAAACTTTGGAATAAAACACCAAAAAAGCCTTCAAAACGAAGGAACAAGTTCCGAATAATTTGAGTTAAACGAAGCATGATAGCACCTTCAATCATTGCCTATTATCATTTTGACTCAATTTGGCTTCGGAGATTGATTCTATGGCAAAAATCTACCAGTGGGTAGGTATAGCTCAACTAAGAACTAAGATTTACTTCCTATAGCCCCTAATTTTCCTGAACCAGCAAAACCGACTTCACCGGACGCTTGATAGAATTTCCTTCCAAATCAACCTTCCCGTAAAAAGTTTTGCCATTGTAATAAAGCGAAGACGAACTCCCCCCATCCAGATTCATCGCTTGATTAGCACCAAGAGTTTTCATAAAATCAGCTAATGCTGGCAACGACACCCCAGAGTTAGCGGGAGCCGAGGGTTTTTGAGCCACCATAACTAAAACAACGCTGCCATCACGGGTAATACCCACGGCAGTTCTGGCATTGGGTTGGTTGCTGCCAAGTGCATCTCGTTTATTAGCATTATCGACAAAGCCCTCTTTTGCTAAAGTGATTTCTGGTAAAAGGCTTGGGCCTGCACCTATAGCATCGACTAACCGACAACCTACTGGTGGTGATTGACTATGTAGCGCAATAGAATAGCGGATAGTTTGCCCACACAAGTAGCGGCGGAATTCTGCGCGATTGAATATTTTACCCAGATAAGGTTTTAAGTTGGGATTGTTCACCAGTCGCTCATTTTCCTTGGGATCAGCGACCAACTTCCCTTGTATGACAACATAAGATGTAGTCTTTTGGTTGGCTGGGTCAAAAAAGCCTGCATTCAAGATAGCTACGGCTCGATGCTTTTGGGCAAATTCCTCTACGGTGCCTACCTTCTGTGATAGTGCAGGAGTTACCAAAAATCTGCTATTAGCTGGAATTAACACGATATGAGCGATGCTTTGGGGTAAAGTGCGCTCGAAGTAGCGAATAGTTTTTGGTGGTGAAGATGCAATAGTGGGTATTAAAGGTGTTGAAGAACGGAAATTAAACCACAACACCATTGCAAAACTAATTAATATTAAAGCCAGTAATCTTATTTTTTTCACATTTAAACCCACTTGCGGTTAGCTCAAATAAAACATGATTAAATATTAAGATGTTATTGCGAGTGTTTGCGGAGCGTCTCGAAGAGAAGCAATCCCAGAGACTTTGCGATTGCTTCGTTTCACTCGCAATGACGGGATATATTATATTTATTTACGCCAATTTACTTAACAGCTTTTAATTGTGCAGCAAAATCAATTAGCCATCTCCTGTAACTGATTCTAGTTCTGGAGACAGCGAATGCACTTCTCTCGATGTTGAAGCAGGCAAGTACACTGTAAATTGAGTCCCTCTGCCTACCTGACTGTAAACATTGACAAAACCACCGTGATTCTTAATAATACCCAATGCTGTAGAAAGTCCTAAACCTGTACCTTTGCCTACCTCTTTGGTAGTAAAAAATGGCTCAAAAATTCGTTGCTGGACTTCCGACGACATCCCCATACCAGTATCCGTCACCACGATCGCAATATAAGAACCCAGTTCAGCATCAATATTTATCTGGGCAGAATGTTCACTAACCACCAGATTTTCCGCCACAATTCTTAAAATACCACCATTGGGCATGGCATCACGGGCATTAACTACTAAATTTATCAGCACCTGATGTAATTGCGTTGCGTCTCCACGCACACACCACAGATTTTTGGGAATGTCTGTTTGGCAGATGATGGATTTGGGGAATGTTTGATCGATAATTTGCTCAATTTCTGCCATCAACGGCTGAATTTGGACAATTGTCTGTTTTCCTGCCGTGCCCCGTGCAAAAGATAACACTTGTTTGAGCAGATTAGCGCCACGTTTAACATTATTTTCTAAAGTTTGTAGTATTTGCTGACTCTGCGAATCGGGCAATTTCTTCTGCAACAGTTGAACTGACATTAAAATTGGGGATAGTATATTGTTCAGGTCATGGACGATACCGCCAGCTAACGTACCGATACTCTCTAAACGTTGCGATCGCAGAAGTTGAGCTTCCAGTTGTTTCTGCTGCGTAATCTCGGTATTCACACTCAAAATGGATTTGGGTTGTCCATTATCATCTCGGATCAGTATCCACCGACTTTCAACAATAATTACTTTGCCTTCCCTTGTCAGTTGATGCAACTCACCCCGCCACTCACCCGTATTCATTACCGTCAAGCAAGCATCTTCTAGCTGTGGTGAAATGTCTTTATACAAAAGTTGCAAAACATTTTTACCCACAACTTCCCCAGTTTCCCAACCGTATAGACGTTCAGCACCTTGATTCCAAAACAAGATTTGGTTGTGGATATTTCGCACCAAAATCGCATCACTTGATACATCCAGCAGCAACCCTTGTTCACGGATTTTCTGTTCTGCTTGTTTTTGCTGGGTTATATCTCGCATCAGTGCCAAATGAATAAACGTACCATCGGATTCGTTACGCAATGGTACGGCATGAGTTTCCATGTAGCGGCGCGTGCCTTTGAATGCAACGATTTCAAACTCCAAATTCCCCTTATTACCTTGGCAGACACTTTTATGCAAGTCGGCAAAGGCTGCTCTATACTCTGGTACAATTACGGCATTAATTGGTAAACCAATTAATACATCAGCAGTTTCCACTTCCATCATTGCCAGCCCTTCTGCATTAATTTCTAAAAGGGTGCCATCCCCGGCAATTAACTGGATGCATTCTGGTTCTGCATCTATCATGGCTCGTAAACGGTTTTCGCTTTGGCGTAGGGCCAATTCCGTCTGCTGAAGTTGCCTGATATAACGCCACAACAAATCATACAGCAGTGCCACCAGCACTAAATCCACAATAGCAGCGATAAAAAACGTAACTATCGCCTTTTGGGAACTAGCTTGTGACTGCTGCATTCCCTGCTGTAATAAGTTTTGCTCTGCTTTTAAAGAGTCGTCAATCAACTGTTGAATTTCTTTGCCGACTTGCTTATCTTTATAAGATAAGATTAGCTGCTGAACTACTTCTAACCCCTGGTTTTGTCTAAGGTAAATTTCTTGTTGCAAAATGTTGAGTCTATTGGTAATTTTCGGCTTCAACAACGAAATCCACTGCTGCTTTTGATGGTTCTTAGCAGTTAATTTGCTAAAAATCTGAATATTGCTATTAGTTTGTTGATCAGCTGCAATATAGGTTTGTAAATCATCTGCATCTGCTGTAATTAGGTAATTGCGTTGTGCAGTCTCAGTATCTTTGAGTGCAGATTTAATACTTTCGAGTTGAGTAATCACTTTATATGAGTCTGTTACCCATTGCTGATTGTGAATCAGCTTAACAGTGTTGCTATATGAAACTACAGCATTAGTAAATATAATTGCCAAAACTAGGATGAATATTGCTTTCAGCTTTTGAACTCGATACCATTTTTTGCTCATGCGATCGCCCTTCCTGCCGCAGATGCCCTCCATCAGTTAAGATTAAAGATTAAAAATAAATACTGAGAATATTTTAAGATTTTTGATGGCACGGGTAACAAAATACAATCTATTAAAGTTGTAAATAACGGGATTTTTGGTAATGATAGTTTATACATAATAGTTAAAAATAAATCCGCTAATTTTTAATATAAATTCATTTTTAGCCGTAGTGTTACCAATGCAGCTCGGATCAGATAATTTGCCTATCCATAATATTTGTAGATACGCTGCAATGCAAGATATTTTGTTGAGAATTTTAATTAACCGCAAAATTACAGGGATTTCCTGATTGGTACTAATTCCCCAGTCAAACAGGCAAAGGTGGGTCAATTATCGGCTCACTATCTCCCGGTTTTGCAGCCGAGTTATTCACGATAGAATAGATTAGCACTTTTTCTGTTCGTGCAACAAGGCTATTTATTGTAAAAAAATATTGTATCACTGTTAACAATAAATATTTTTTAAACAAATAATAAAAATAATATTTATTATTTATGATTATTTTGAATAAAAATCCCTGGTAGGGGGATTGTTATACATTAAATATTATGTTTTTAATTACTTATCACCTGATTTAGGATAATTTTAGATGTTTACTAAAATTTGGAAACAATTTCTATTAGCAGTGGTAGTTTTACCTTAAATTAGTCAGCCGTTTCAACACACGTTATCTGGTTTGACTACAAAAGCGGAGAATATAATCTCTTATTTGGTCATCCAGAAGATGACCCAGAACCTTACCAAACATCTAAATTTAAGCAAGTTACTGCTTATAATGCAATCAGGCAATAAGTTCCATTTAATATTAACCAGATAGAAGATAAATTATCTCTCACTCCTAATAGTGAAATTGCAGCCTTAACTGGATTTCTTGATAATGGCTATTATGCTAGGATATCCGACAATGAATCTCGCAGTATTTCCGAGCAGTAAATTAACCAATACCAAGACGTAGGTCATTACCTGAAATATACAAAAGCTCATTATGATTGGTCTGAAACTCTGGCTAAACCATTCAATTTACCATTAGAAATAGTATCCTTACAGAATCCTCTTGCAGTCAAAGCAGGAGATAACTTAAAGGTTTAAGTTCTTTACGAAGGAAAACAAATTCCAGATGTTACAGTAGAATACTTAGGTAAAAAATAACCGGAGATCAAGACGGTATTTTCTCCATTCCCGTCGGTGAGGGAAGATTAAAACAAGTTGAAGCTAGTTATACGATTGAGTCGGCTACAAACCCTAAACTTTCTTACGAAACTAGTTTGACAGCACAAACAATTTCTGTTCCCGAACCATCGACATTAATTGGTCTTGGCGTACTCGGATTACTGACATTACGCAAAAAAAGTTTTTAATTTGAACTTAGTGGGAAAAGTCAAATTTTGGATGGGCTTCTCCATCACTTACTCTTGCTGCTAGTGAACCACCATAAGGCAATAATGAAAATAATTCAGTTTTATTAAAGCTTTAATTTGTGTTGGTTATCACAATCCTTCTTTAAAAGGCATTCAAACTTTTGAAAGATTTTTGTCAACGAGGCAAACGCTAGCATTGCAACTAATAGGTTTAATCTTATTCTCTGGCTTTTTAGCCTCTGATCGCTCAGGAGATTTTTTTTATTAGGTAATCAAATGCTCCCTTAGCAAATGAAACCTCAAGGTTAATGCAACACCATCTGAATAGATGCGACACATATTAACCATTGGTTATGATTAATGACCAAAGTGCAATTGTAATGGTGAGTGCATGGGCAACTGCGAATTCAAAAGAAATTTACTTTTATATACCCAATTAATGATTTATTTTAGTTTTAATAAAGAGTTATATATTTGAAGAAAATCTCCGATTTATGTCGTTTATGGCCCCATGAATTTTTACAGTTAAACCGCGTCTACCTTGAAAACCATAGTTTTTTAGAATTAGAGTAAAGCTCAGAACTCAAGCCACAACCGAATAATACACTCTCCTTCAAAACTCCAGGTTTCAAAATGAACAAGGTTTATTTAGATAATTTGGGAATACTTTTTAGTTTTTATTAGTAAATATAGCGGTTCCCATTCAGATACGGTACAAGATTATATTGCAAGGTGTAGGGGCACGACAGTGCCGTGCCCTTACGGGTGTACCTCACGTAAACGAGAACCGCTATAACAGGCGTTTGCCCTGCTCATCCCCCAATATATAGATATAGATGTGCGCCCCTACTACAATTAGCTTGACATGAATCACTCAATATGCTAACAATAGTAGTTTGTGGAAACTTTACTTCTTAATTAAGCTCTTGGCTAACGTCATTGTCATAGGTGCCCAATGGGGCGATGAAGGAAAAGGTAAAATAACTGACTTACTCAGCCGTTCAGCAGATGTTGTAGTGCGTTATCAAGGGGGTGTCAATGCTGGACACACGATTGTAGTCAAAGGTCAAACCTTTAAACTGCACTTGATTCCCTCTGGTATCTTGTATCCAAATACCGATTGCATTATCGGCTGTGGAACAGTCATCGATCCACAGATTTTGATCGCAGAACTCGACCAACTAAAAGAATTAAATATTTCCACTGACCACCTGCTGATATCTGAGACAGCCCACGTAACCATGCCTTATCATCGGTTGATTGATCAGGCATCTGAAGAGCGACGGGGAAGCCATAAGATCGGCACAACGGGTCGGGGCATTGGGCCGACTTATGCTGACAAATCTGAACGTACAGGGATTCGGGTTTTAGACTTGATGGATCCTGATGGGCTACGTGAGCAGTTGGAGTGGACGATTAATTATAAAAACGTCATTTTAGAAAAGCTTTACAACTTGCCGCCTCTAGATCCACAAGAGGTGATTGAACAGTATTTGGGGTATGCAGAACGCTTGCGGCCTCACGTTGTTGATACATCGTTAAAAATATCCGATGCGATTGTGCGACGGCGCAATATTTTGTTTGAAGGTGCACAAGGTACGCTTTTAGACTTAGATCATGGAACTTATCCTTATGTCACCTCCTCTAACCCTGTAGCGGGGGGGGCTTGCGTTGGTACAGGGATAGGGCCGACAATGATTGACCGAGTAATTGGGGTGTCGAAAGCCTATACAACACGCGTGGGAGAGGGGCCATTTCCTACGGAATTAGATGGAGAGTTGGGAGAACTATTGTGCGATCGCGGTGCCGAATTTGGCACAACCACCGGACGCAAACGGCGCTGTGGCTGGTTTGATGCTGTCATCGGTCGCTATGCCGTGCGGATTAATGGCATGGATTGTATGGCACTCACCAAACTGGATGTTCTTGATGAATTAGACGAAATCCAAGTTTGTGTAGCTTATGACATAGATGGCGAGCGCAGCGAACACTTCCCTACCAGTTCCCGTAAATTTGCTAGATGTCGCCCCATCTACAAAACCTTACCAGGATGGAAAGTGTCAACAACTCATTGCCGTACTCTAGAAGACTTGCCACAGCAAGCACTGGACTACGTAAAATTCTTAGCCGGATTGATGGAAGTCCCGATTGCGATCGTCTCGCTAGGAGCCAGCCGCGATCAAACCATAATCGTAGAAGACCCCATTCACGGCCCCAAACGCGCTTTATTGCACCCTGATGGCACACCTGCAACCTTGCTAAGTGCGTAAATTAGTTATTAGTCATTTACTAATGATTAATGACAAAAGACAAAGGATAAATGACAAAGGATAACTTCTATGGCTATTACAGTCGAATCTCAAAAACGTGCAGAAGGCAGCAAGCCAAGAGCTTTGCGCCGTTCTGGATTGATACCTGCCAATTTGTATGGTCATAAAGGTACAGAGTCCATTTCTTTGACCATTGATGCTAAAACTGTTGAGCGCTTGCTCAAAAGAGTTTCCGTCAACAATACTTTGATTGAGTTGAATATTGCTGATGCACCTTGGCGTGGCAAAACCTTGCTGCGGGAACTTCAGATCCATCCAGCAAAAGGTACGCCTTACCACCTCAGCTTTTTTGCGGTTGCTGGCCACGGCGACACAACTGTAGAAGTGCGGTTGCGTTTTGTGGGAACTGCTGTTGGTGTTAAACAAGAAGGTGGTGTGTTAGACACCGTAATCACCGAATTGCAAGTAACTTGTGCGCCAGAAAACATCCCAGATGTAATTGAAATCGATGTCTCTAATATGCAAATTGGAGACAGCTTGAGTATTGGTGATATACCCTTTCCTGAAGGTGTAACACCTCTAGCTGAATCAGAGCGGCTTGTTGTGAGCGTTTTGCCACCACAAATTAGCGCTGAAGATGCTGGGACTGAAACTGAAACTGAAGCAGTTTCTTAAGCTAGGTAAACTGTGTAATAATTTTTGATGATGCCAGGGGGAAACTCCTGGTTTTTTTGTATTTGAACCGCAGAGGCGCAGAGAGCGCAGAGGACAGAGATGACAGAAGCGACTCTTCCAGCTTTTATTGAGCAAATGTTGCAACCTGGATTTTATCCCCATCCGGTAACAGAACCTATTCAACTCATTCAAACCCACATTTCTTATGTGTTGCTGACTGGGGATTACGCCTATAAACTAAAAAAACCGATGAATTTTGGTTTTTTAGACTTTTCCACCTTAGAGAAGCGACAACATTTTTCTCAGGAAGAGTTGCGGTTAAATCAACGGGGTGCTGGTGAACTGTATTTAGAAGTTTTGCCCATAACTTCAATAGGAGAGCAATACCAGTTAGGGGGAACTGATGAGCCTGTAGAATATGCGCTAAAGATGCGTCAGTTTCCGCAAGAGTCGCTATTAAGTACACTATTTGAACAGGGCAAGTTGAATGAGACACACCTAGAGGAGTTGGGAGGGGTGGTGGCTCAATACCATGCCGAAGCACAGACGAATGATTATATTCGTACTTTTGGTGAAGTCCCAAATGTTCGCGCTGCCTTTGATGAGAATTATCAACAAACTGAGAAGTATATTGGTGGCCCCCAGACACAGGCGCAGTTTACAGAAACAAAGCAATATACAGATAAATTTTTTGCCGAACGTCCAGAATTATTTGCTAGCAGAATTCACAACGATTATATTCGTGAATGTCACGGGGATTTACACCTGAGAAATATTGCCCTGTGGCACGATAAAATTTTGCTGTTCGATTGCATTGAGTTTAATGAGCCGTTTCGCTTTGTCGATGTGATGTACGATGTGGCGTTCACGGTGATGGATTTGGAAGCGCGGCAGCGTAAAGACTTGGGTAATGCGTTTTTAAATGCCTATATAGAGCAAACTGGAGACTGGGAAGGCTTACAGGTGTTGCCATTGTATTTAAGTCGTCAGGCTTATGTCCGGGCAAAGGTAACTTCGTTTTTGCTAGATGATCCGAGTGTACCCGCGACAGTAAAAGAAGAAGCGACAAAAACTGCTGCTGACTATTACAAACAGGCTTGGGAATACACTAAACCGAACCTGGGACAACTAATTTTGATGTCGGGGTTGTCGGGTTCTGGTAAAAGTACCACAGCAAGAAATTTAGCGCGTCAACAGGGAGCAATTCTCCTGCGTTCTGATGCAGTGCGGAAACATTTAGGGGGAATTCCCTTGTGCGAAAAGGGTGGCGATGATTTGTATACATCGGAAATGACCGAGAAAACTTACACACGGCTCTTGGAATTGGGAATTATACTGGCTAGACAAGGTTTTTCGGTGATTTTGGATGCCAAGTATGATAGACAGCAGTTACGGCAAGAAGCGATCGCCCAAGCTACAAAGCACCAACTTCCTATTCAGATTATCCAATGCACAGCACCGCTTGAAGTTCTAAAAGAGCGTTTGAACAATCGCAGTGGTGATATTGCTGATGCCACCGCCGATTTATTGGCCTCACAAATCGAACAAGCTGAACCTTTTACTGAAGAAGAACAACCTTACGTAAAGATTTTCGATACAACTCAAGCATAACAGGCACAATTGAGATAATTCATAATTCGTAATTCGTAATTCGTAATTGAATCGAAAATACGAATTACGTTAGCGTAGCGTTAGCGAGTCCGCGAGCGTCATTAGTAATTAGTTAAGAGCTTTTTTACTCTATGGCAGACAAAAAGAACGACTTTTTCAGTATTTCTCCCAGCTTCTTTTCTCAGCTGTTATTTGGGGCATTTTTAACATTTATATTAATAATGACCGGCTCTGCACCAGCCCTGAGCATCTTCTTAGGAATCATGGGCGGTTTCATTTTAAGCTGGATCGCGAATATAACCGATAATAGTCCCCAGGCTCCAGCTGTCGCCTCCTCTGATGGTGTGGATACAGGATTGAAATACTGGTTATTTTTCATGCTGGGCTTTGTATATTTGGGGTATCCAGCACCTATGAGTATCTTGCTTGGTGCAATAGGCGCTTTAGCTGGAGGCTGGATTACTGCTTGGTGGGGAAGTAAGGAAGAAACTAGAACTCAGTTGCAAGGTGAAGAGTCAGAAGAGGGCGGAGTTGAACTAACAAATGAGAGGTTTAACAAACGTCAAACAAGAAGAGCCGGTCGCCGTTACCGTCGCAGCGCTGGAAGTAGTTTCAATTTCAAGTTTTGGGAAAAGTAGGGATTGGGGACACTTCTCTACGAGAGGCTGCGCCAAAATCCTCAATCTCAAATCTCGAATACTTTGACAAAGCTCAGTACAAGTCCCCGACCTCCAGTATGTTTTTATATCTATCCAAGTTACTACCACTATTTTTTTATCCACTAGGATTAGCCTGTGTAAGCTTGGTAGTCGCATTAGTAACTTTGGGGAAACGACCACGGACTGCTGCGATCGCAATTGCTTTTGCCCTCACTTTATTGCTATTTTGCAGTAATGCTTGGATTGCTAAATCATTAGTGCGATCGCTTGAATGGCAAAATCTTCCACCCGCTCAAATGCCAGTTGCAGAAGCGATTGTGGTTTTGGGTGGCGCAACTAAATCAGCTTTTCCCCCAAGACCTACTGTCGATTTGAGTGAAGCAGGCGATCGCGTGATTTATGCTGCACAACTATATCGCCAAAAAAAAGCACCTATAATCATTCTCAGCGGTGGTCGCATTGATTGGCGTGGGAGTGGTTCACCAGAGTCGGCAGATATGGCAACAATACTCACATCTATTGGTATTCCATCTGAGGCGATTGTCCAAGAACCTGATTCTTTCAATACTTATCAAAATGCTGTAAATGTCCGAAAAATTTTGTCATCTCGTGGTATTCGTCAAATATTATTAGTAACTTCGGCAATGCATATACCGCGATCGCTTCAAATTTTCCAGCGTCAAGGAATCAATGCCATTCCTGCACCTACTGACTTTCTTGTTAGTGAAGGTGAGTTGCAAGAACTCGGCAGCACTCCCAAAGCCGCTATACTAAATTTATTACCTGATACCGACAACTTGCACCAATTTACCATCGCTTTAAAAGAGTATATTGGTTCTTTTGTTTATCGCTTACGCGGTTGGCTGTAATCAAGTTAAGAATTTTTAGAAAGTTATGAGTTATGAGCGATGCCCTGAGTTTCGACTGCGTTCAACTACCGCTGCTGGTGAGCAAAGTCGAACCATGCCGTTGGCGCAGCCTCTCGTAGAGAAGGGTTATAAGTTATTAATTAGAAAGTACGATAATTGCCTGAATTAAAAACTCTCCACTCCCTATTCTCTATTCCCGACTCTTAGCTTTATGTCTAAAAACTTACCTTATATTGTTCCATCCCCTCAACCACAAGTTGAGGAAGCTTTTGCATCTTACCAAACAACCCATCAGTTTTACCACGAAGTTCGCTCACGGTCGGAGTTTCAGCGTTATTGTGAATGGTATTACACAACAGCAGAGCAAAACCGTCAAGAGCTTAAAAGAATGCGCGGCGAACTGAATATTTTTCAGTGGTTTCGCCGCCGATAAGTGATTTAGATGACTTCTAACTCATTTTCACGTAAATGGGCTTTAAACTTTTTAGTAAACTGGACTACAATCGGCAGATTAGCGCTTACAGGTCTGTCTCGCCATTGGCTGGCAATACCTATTACATCACCTTCTATGCCTTTGATGTCAAAAGCCTGATTCCGATGTTCAGGATGATGATACACTACTACCGAATCTTTAACACGGACGCGATCGCCAACTTTCATAACAACATTTACACCTAGCATTTGCTTTTCCACAAGTATCTGCTACAGAATATATGATTAAATCGCTTAAAATTTGATTTAATCAGCTATTTCTTGACGTTTTATCGGGGTGCGGCGGCGCATTTAACCCTCTGCGTCCACGCAAGGCAAGGCGTTGCGGTGACTTCAGCGCTTTAGGCGACTAGCATTAGCGACGTTCGCCAAAGCGTCTTTTCAGAAGGAAAAACGTCACCTGCAAAGGTTTCCCACAGCAGTTCCTTCAATTTGGTACTGCCGCACGTCTTAGCAATCTGTGCGGACTTTTTTAAGTTTTTGCCGCGTTAATTATGTATCGCCCTTACCCTTCATCTTTATCCCAAAAGTAGGGATATGAAACGAAATAAGCAGACTGATGTACTTAGTACTTTGGCAAAAAGATATCTAACCTTTTTATCTTCACTCTAGGATGTTCCCCAGGTCAACTCTCTCACCAATTTTTGATAATAGCAGACGCGCTGTTATGAGCGAATGTACTCTTCTTTTTTGAGAGGCTACGTTGTACACATCAGTCTTCTAGAGTTGCTCCATAAGCTTTTGCTCCCCCCAACGCTCTTTTTAACGTAAGACCGTTTCATTTCTCAAAACAGGTAAAATTGCAAGGGTTGAGGGGATAAAAATAGCTCTTTCCAGGAAATTTGTAAAATTTCTTTTTTTCTTTGCACCACGGACACTTTGCTCAAGTCGGTAAACCCGCCCATACAAGTGTCCTCCTCTGCGTCTGGGCGGTTTAAAAGTCACTTTTATAACTACATAAATGCTGATAACACAGAGTAAAGAACTGAAAAAGGAATTTATTGACCAAAATTTTTACCCATCTTGAAAAATCTTCTAAGTTAACATATACCCCAATATAGATTCACTCTCCAGAATTAGCCTTTACAGTAACTAATAAGAGGAAATTTAGGAGATTACCAATTCATGCCTGATGAGAATCGGTTGGAGGAAAAATTTCTATCACAGGAAGCTGAAAGGAGAGTATCCGAAAAGCTAGATACAGTAGAAGAAATAGAAGTAGATGTACAAACCGATCTTTTGAAAATAGTTCAGGGACAGGCGGATGGAGTTTCGGTTACAGGCCAAGGATTAGTAATCCAAGAAGGCCTTCGGGTACAGGAAATAAAACTGCAAACAGAAAGTATTGCCATTAATCCCTTCAGCGCTATTTTTGGTCAAATAGAACTTAATGAGCCAGTAAATGCCATAGTTCGCATTATAGTTACAGAAGTAGATATTAACCACGCCTTGACCTCAGACTTGATTCGCACCCAGATGCAAAATTTGCAGTTGGATGTTGATGGCGATATTGTTAGTTTTGAGCCGCAAAAAATTCAGGTATTTTTACCTGGTGATGGCAAAATAGAATGTAGAGGAAAGGTGCTGTTAAAAGAAATGGGAAAGACTCGCCCTTTCGGTTACACCGCGATTCTTCGCCCACGGACTAATTTACAACCCGCGATGCTGGAGAGTTTTAACTGCACTGAGGGAGAGGGTATTTCAATAGAATTAGTTACAGCATTTATGCATAAAGCTAAAGAAATAATGGGTCTACCATATCTTAAATGGGAAGATATAGCCTTTTCTATTAAAGATATAAAAGTAGAAATTGGTAGTTTAATACTTCTGGTAGAAACTCAAGTAAAGCAAATACCATCATCGTTAACCGTACTATCTCCTTAGCGGTATTAACACTAGTTAAAGATATTTTTTGTAACTAGGGAGTGATGTAAATTTATTAAAAGTTTTATAAGCTTTTAAAATCTACTTATTTATAAATTCCAACTATGCAAGAGTATGATGTTGTGCTTATCGGTGCTGGACACAATGGGTTAGTTTGTGCAGCTTACTTGCTGAAAGCTGGTTATAGCGTCCTGTTACTAGAAAAGCGTTCTGTTCCAGGTGGTGCAGCAACAACTGAAGAATGTTTACCGCAAGAAGCTCCCGGATTTAAATTTAACTTGTGTGCTATTGACCATGAATTTATTCACTTAGGGCCAGTTGTTGAAGAATTAGAACTAGAAAAATACGGCTTGCATTATTTGGAGTGTGATCCAGTTGTTTTCTGTCCTCATCCTGATGGGAAGTATTTCTTAGCACATAAATCGCTGGAAAAGACTTGTGCCGAAATCGCTCGTTATAATGAGCGTGATGCCAAAAAATACGCAGAATTTGTAGACTATTGGCAACGAGCGATCGGTGCAATGGTTCCTATGTTTAATGCACCGCCCAAGTCAATTATAGATATTGTGGGCAACTACGATATCAAAAAATTCAAAGATTTATTTTCGATGATTGGTTCCCCAAACAAAACGCTGGACTTTATTCGCACCATGTTAACCAGCGCTGAGGATTTACTTAACGAGTGGTTTGATGAGGAATTTCTAAAAGCGCCATTAGCCAGACTCGCAGCAGAACTTGGTGCGCCGCCATCGCAAAAAACTCTTGCCATTGGTGCAATTATGATGGCGATGCGTCACAATCCTGGAATGGCTAGACCGCGCGGCGGAACTGGCGCACTTGTACAAGCTTTGGTGAATTTAGTCACAAGCAAAGGTGGCGTTATTCTTACAGACCAGCATGTTGAAAAAGTTTTAATTGATGATGGAAAAGCTGTAGGTGTGCGGGTTGCTGGTGGTAAAGAATATCGCGCTAAATACGGCGTTATTTCTAATATTGATGCCAAGCGGTTATTTTTACAAATGACTGATAAAACTGACGTCGATGGAGCCGACCCAAATTTATGGGAAAGATTAGAACGCCGCATCGTTAACAATAACGAAACTATCCTCAAGATAGATTTGGCTTTAGACGAACCACTGCGCTTTCCATACCACGCCCATAAAGACGAATATCTCGTTGGTTCTATCTTAATTGCCGATTCGGTGGCTCATGTAGAAGAGGCTCATAGTAAATGTACCTTGGGACAGATTCCTGATGCTGACCCATCAATGTATGTGGTCATGCCTAGCTATTTAGACCCCACATTAGCACCGCCAGGTAAGCACACCGTATGGATTGAGTATTTTGCCCCTTATCAAATTGCTGGTGCTGAAGGCACTGGTTTAAAAGGTACTGGTTGGACAGATGAATTGAAAAACAAAGTTGCAGATAGGGTGGTTGATAAATTGGCAGACTATGCACCCAATGTCAAGAGTGCAACTATTGCCCGTCGTGTAGAAAGTCCAGCAGAACTAGGAGAAAGATTAGGCGCATATAAAGGAAATTATTACCATATTGACATGACCCTAGATCAGATGGTGTTTTTCCGTCCCTTGCCAGAAATAGCGAACTACAAAACGCCAATTGAAAATCTATTTTTAACTGGTGCTGGTACTCATCCAGGTGGTTCGATTTCGGGAATGCCGGGACGCAATTGTGCGCGTGTATTTTTACAGGCAAAACATCCCATTAGTCAAACTTTGAAGGATGCAAGAGATTCGATTAAGTCAACCGTCGAGTCAGTGTTTGGCATTAATTAGGTTTTATGCAAAGAGGCAAAAGCGCGAAGTAAGGCTTTGCCTCTTTGCGTTTTTACTCAGTTTCTGATCACGCCATGCTCAATATGCAATTAAAAGTTGTGTTTGACTTGGCTGAAGATTGTTGTGCATATTGACAAAGCACGTTGTAGCCATTGATTAATACATAAAGCAAATAACATCATTGTTTAGTGAAAAACGAGTACGATCGCACCCTTGGTAATTGAAACAGAGTACACCAGACAAGTGCGATCGCAGCGTATATGGCAACAGAAATGATCGTTTTTTGGGTGAAATATTTTCTAAGTAATTGCTTTATGTATATTTAATATGATAATGTGATAAACACTTAATTTTAATAATCATTTATGCGTCCTTAACAAAGCTCTTTATTAAAAAATGAGTAAATTAATGGGTAGAAACTAGTGTATTTTTAGTAATACTCAAAAAGCGAACAAATTTTAATATCACTTTATAAGTTTTGTAGGTACAGCATGGTTTTTCGGCGCTGCTTCGTTGCATCTAACTTAATAGTTTTCTTTGCGTTTGGCTGTAGTGGTGGGGCAAACTCATCAATAGAAAATACTACACAGGTTGTGAAAGAGACCAATGTAACCCAACTTTTCATAGAAGCGAAGGCTACGCAAAAAGCAGAAGATTTCTTTCATCAAGGCAATGATTTATTAGATGGGCAACGTTATGAAGATGCGATAAAAGCTTATGAAAAAGCGATCGCAATCAAAGTTGAGAGTCCTGAAGCTTGGATTAACCGTGGCATAGCTTTAACATCGTTGCAACGCTACCAAGATGCTCTTGTATCTTACGACAAAGCGATCGCTATCCAACCCGACAAATATGAAGCTTGGTATAACCGTGGCATAGCTTTAAAATCGCTGCAACGCTACCAAGACGCTCTTGTATCTTACGACAAAGCGATCGCTATCCAACCTGGCAAATACGAAGCCTTAATTAACCGAGGCATAGCTTTGACAAAGCTGCACCGCTACCAAGATGCGATCACATCTTATGATAAAGCGATCGCCATCAAGCAAGATTTGCACCAAGCATATTACAATAAAGCTTGCTCTTATGCTTTACAAAGCAATCTAGAATTAGCAATTGGCAACCTAAGCAAAGCAATCAAGCTTGTTCCTGATAAATACAAGAAATTAGCAAAAACTGACCCAGACTTTAGCAAAGTGCGTAGTCAAAAGCAGTTTCAGGAATTGCTGCAATAGTCTGTTGTAACCACCGCTCAGTGTAGAATATAAGCCAATACAGTTCAGATAAGACCAAAACACTTGTAGAGACGGCGATTTATGGCGTCTATAAAACCCAAAATTTTTGCCAGTAGCCCTTAACCCAAGCGTATTAGAATATAAGTCTGCTGTAGAAAGGTATTTTTCTTGAGCGGTTTACGATTAGACATGAAAAAATTGTTAATCACCGGGGCAAGTGGTTTTTTAGGATGGCATCTTTGTCAGCTTGCCAAACAAGAATGGGAAATTTATGGCACTTATTTATCCCATTCTTTAGAGATTCCTGGCATGAAAATGTTAAAAGCAAATTTAACAAATTTTCATGAATTAAAAAGTATCTTTAATAATGTCAAACCAACAGCAGTTATTCATACTGCTGCACATTCACAACCGAATTTTTGTCAAGCCCACCCTCAAGAATCACACGCAATTAATGTCATTGCATCCTGCAATATTGCCGGACTTTGCGCGGATAATTCTATTCCTTGTGCTTTTACTTCCACCGACTTAGTTTTTGATGGCTTAAATGCTCCCTATCAAGAAACAGATGCCGTGTGTCCCGTCAATCTTTACGGTGAGCAGAAAGCGATCGCAGAGGCAGGTATGCTAGAAAGGCATCCCATAACAGCAGTCTGTCGAATGCCGTTGATGTTTGGTGCGGCAACACCCACAGCTAAAAGCTTTATTCAGCCGTTTGTTGAGACTTTACAAGCAGAAAAAGAACTAAGTTTATTTATAGATGAATTTCGCACCCCAGTAAGTGGAGCAACCGCCGCCAAAGGACTTTTATTAGCATTAAAAAAAGTCAACGGCATCATTCATTTAGGTGGCAAAGAGCGGATTTCGCGTTATGATTTTGGACAAATATTAGTGGAAGTATTTCAACTTCCTAGCACTAGTCTTAAATCCTGCCGGCAACAAGATGTCAAAATGGCAGCACCTAGACCAACAGATGTTTCTTTGGATAGTTCCAAAGCATTTGCATTGGGGTATCAGCCTTTATCTGTAAGGGAAGAATTGCAGGAATTAATCAATAGTCAATAATCAGATTGTATTTGTTGCGTACCTAACCAGTGACGGAAGCTGGAATGATAGAGACTATAATGAATTTCTCCGGCAATTTGTTCTTGGTGTAAGAATTCAAGCCAACTTTCTAGAACTTCTTCAACTTCGTATTCATCTGTATTGATTATATTAGCTATAGCATCTACAGATATTGCTTTTTGCTGCTGTATAAAGACATTTAATACATCTATGCTGTGTTCCGTCCCTTCTTCTGGTGGAAACATTTTGTGTAAATGCTGCTGATAATATGCTTCTAAACCAGGCGGGAGTTGATTGGACTCGAAAGATTCCAGGTAGAAATTTTCTGCGTTAGCGTTCGCGGAGCGTCTCGTAGAGAAGCTTACCGTTCGCGTAGCGTCTCGCAGAGAAGGTATCGCACCTATTATCTGGCTAACATACATAAAATTATTTTCGCTCAAAGTGGTGGTGCGATCGCAAAACTCTTGCTCATTAATCTGGTGATTACTCAACCAAGATATAAGATTTGACCTCTCCCCCAACCCCTCCCCTACGAGAGGAGGGGAGTAATCTTGTCCCCCCCTTCCCTCGTAGGGAAGGGGGGTTAGGTAATTTTGAATATACGCTTGAATATCCCGCCGATTTTCTTCTGGAAAATCTGCTAAATCAAGACTTTGCGACGGCGTTTCAATTAATAAACCCGACTTCTCCCGCAAGAAAGGTCTACGAGTGAGGAGGAAATAGACCCCATCCGGGAGATAGCGGGGGAGATAAAACAGATTTGTACCAGGTGGTTGACTATTGCGGTCAATGCAATTCAACCCATCAATGGCAATTATCAGTTTTTGATGAGGTTCTAACTCATCGCTGATTTGCTGGAGAAGACTAGAGAAAAACCAACTTCCCTCTGTGACGTTATCAGGGAGAAAAGTGTAATTAAGCGAGTATTGATTAATGAGTTGCGTGCAGATATTTATGATAAATTCGTCAGCACGATTTTTACCCTCAAGTTCGGCATTGTAATAAATAACTTGAGGATTGTTTGTCACATATTTGGCGAGGATGGCACTTTTACCGCTACCAGGTGCGCCAATGATAGTGAAGTAACCGTGGCGATCGCGGTCGAGAAAGTTGTTAATAGCCGTGAAGACAAATTCACGACCGACAAAGTTTAGGCTTTTTTCTTGAATGATTTGCTCAAACTCCGTTGGATGTCCTCTGGAATTGATTGCAGTGCGTGGTTTGGGTGGTGAGTTCATAATTTTGGAGAATAATGAAAAGATAAAGCAGTAGTGGAGGTAATTATAACTGTGCACTTAGTAAGACGAAAATTTACAGTTGAGCAATATCATAAGATGGTTGAGTCGGGGATTCTCACAGAAGATGACCGAGTGGAATTGATTCGGGGAGAGATTATTGATATGTCGCCGATTGGGACAAAACACGCTGCTTGTGTAAATCGACTTGTTAATCTGTTGGTGCAGCTGTTGGGTAAAGGCGTTATACTTGCTGCTCAAAATCCGGTCGCGTTGAACAATAACTCAGAACCTCAGCCAGATGTCGCATTGCTTAAACCCCGTGATGATTTCTACGCCACTGCACACCCCCAACCCCAGGATATTTTTTTATTAATTGAAGTGGCTGATTCGACTGTTGTGTATGACAGAGAAGAGAAAATTCCTTTATATGCAGAAGCTAACATTATTGAAGTTTGGTTAGTAGATATTAACGAGCAAATTGTGGAAGTTTATCAACAACCAACAGCCGCAGAATATCAGCTTATGCAAAAGTTCACTAGGGGTCAAGGTTTATCAATTCAAGCTTTACCTGATGTGAATATTAGCGTCAATGAAATCTTTGGCAGATAGAAATATTTCTCCTTATTCTCCTGCCATTCCTTCAAGACGCAAAAAATGCAGCCTACCTGATGCTTCACCTGCCACAATTCTCTTGCCGTCTGGTGCAACTGTACAGCAAGAGATGGGGCTTTCCCCTGTGAAAGTGGCTATAGCCTCACCAGTAGAAAGATTCCAGACTTTGAGGGTGTTGTCGTTGGATGCAGAAATCACCTGTTGCCCATCGGCGGTGACTGCAACTGCATTTACCGAGTCTGTATGACCAGTGAGGGTAAGTAGTTCCGCCCCTGTTAACACATTCCAGACTTTAAAGGTATTGCCCTCGGATGCAGAAATCACTGGTTGCCCATTGGGGATAACTGCGACTGCATTTACCAAGCTACTATAACCTGTAAGAGTGAGTAGTTCTTCCCCTGTTTGCAGATGCCACACCTTCAGCGTGTGATTATCGGAAGCAGAAATTATCCGTTGCCCATCTGCGGTGAGTGCAACTGCATTTATCGAGTCTGTATGACCTCTCAGAGTGAGTAGTTCTTTTCCTGTTTGCAGATGCCATACTTTCAGGCTGCTGTCGCCGGAAGCAGAAATCACTTTTTGACCATCAGGAGTGACCGCAATTGCATTGAGTGCTTGATTATGACTACCAACTCTGCGGAATACCAAGGTCAACATCCAGCCTATAACTTCGACTGTTGTACTTGCTGAAGAATTATTTCCTGCCTTACTAGCATCAGGATATTTAAATAAGGAATTCCCTAAAGCCAACATGAACGAGTAAAATAAATTGCCTGTGAGAGTGAGTTGTTCCTTTCCAGTTTGGAGATTCCAAACTTTTAGAGTGCCGTCAGCGGAAGCAGAAATCACTCGTTGACTATCAGAAGTGACTGCAACTGCTTTTATTGAGCCATTATGACCAGTTAGGGTGAGTTGTTCCTCTCCAGTTTCTAAATTCCAAACTTTCAGAGTGCAGTCACTAGAAGCAAAAATCAGTTTTTGACTATCAGGAGTGAGTGTAACTGCATTTATAGAGCCATTGTGACCAGTCAGGGTGAGTTGTTCCTCTCCGGTTTCTAAATTCCAAACTTTTAAAGTGCAGTCATTAGAAGCAGAAATCACTCGTTGACCATCAGGAGTGACTGCAACTGCATTTACCGAGCTATTATGACTGGTTAAGGTGGGTTGTTTCTCTCCGATTTCTAAATTCCAAACTTTTAGAGTGCAGTCACTAGAAGCAGAAATTACTTGTTGACCATCAGGGGTGAGAGCAACTGTATTTACCGTACTATTATGACCAGTCAGGGTAAGTTGTTCTTCCCCCGTTTGAAGATTCCAAACTTTCACAGTGCAGTCACCAGAGGCAGAAATCACTTGTTGACCATTAGGAGTTACCGCTACTGCATATACCGAGCCATGATGACCAGTCAGAGTGAGTTGTTCTTCCCCCGTTTGGAGATTCCAAACTTTCACAGTGCAGTCATTAGAAGCAGAAATCACTTGTTGACCATTAGGAGTTACCGCTACTGCATATACCGGGCCATAATGATAAGTTAGGGCAAGTTGTTTTTTCCTTATCCAGGAATTCCACTTCAGCAATAGGAATTTTAATAATGTTGGCGATATTGATAGTGTAAGTTGTTCTTTACCCGTTTGGAGATTCCATACTTTCAGGGTAGTGTCACTAGAAGCAGAAATCACTTGTTGACCATCAGGAGTGACTGCAACTGCATTTACCGAGGCATTATGACCAGTTAGAGTGAGTAGTTCTTCCCCGGTTTGAAGATTCCATACCTTCAGCGTTTGAAGATTCCATTCTTTCAGGGTAGTGTCACCAGAAGCAGAAATTGCTCGTTGACCATCAGGAGTGACTGCAACCGCATATATCGAGCTATCATGACCAGTCAGAGTGAGCTGTTCTTCCCCCGTTTGCAGATTCCATACTTTCAGGGTAGTGTCACTAGAAGCAGAAATCACTCGTTGACCATTAGGAGTTACCGCTACTGAATTTACCGAGCCATGATGACCAGTCAGAGTGAGCTGTTCTTCTCCAGTTTGGAGATTCCAAACTTTTAAAGTGCCGTCAGCGGAAGCAGAAATCACTTGTTGACCATTAGGAGTTACTGCAACTGCATTTACCGAGCGATGATGACCAGCCAGGGTGCGAAGTAAGTTTTTCCCTGGTGGCGTTAAGCTAACAGTTAAGGGACATAACCAAGGTGTAATAGTTTTATGCTTGCTCTGTACTAATAGTGCTTGAATTTCTGGGATTTTTTTTTCTACTAAACGTCCCTGCAACTGGCCAGATAACTGTGTTTGATCAACTTCCACAACATGGGCTGATAGTAGCAATGCTCCTTGAATTAATTTGATGATTTTTACTTTTTCTGACTTATATTTTGGGTGATCTAACTCTGCAAATTCATCAATTAAATAATAATCTTTAACTAACGCTTCCACTCCAAACTCAGGATGGTTAATCTTTGCCACCATAAAATCAAAATCGGTCAGGAGTTGATAGTACTTTTCTAAATTGCCAGACTTCAGCAGGCTTGGAGCCAAAGTACCTAAATAAGCACGTTGAAAAGCAGGGGTTTGTGCCGCTAACTTAGTAGCAAATTCTCCCATATCATGCCATCTCTTTTATAAGATAGTCTGCAATGCGTTGATTAACCTCTTGAAATAGTTTACGTTTAGCGTCTAAAATTCGTTTTGCTTTCAAAAAATCTAAAAAACTAGCGTGATAGATGCTGTAGCAGTTTTCTCCTTTAATATTTTGCGGCTTTAAATACTCAACCCACTCATCTAAAACTACTTGCACATCATATTCATCTTGTTCAGCAATAGCTGCCATCATCTCACAGGGAATCGGTGTTCCAATCTCCACTAAAATAAACAGAATAAATACCTTTACTTCCTGGAGTTTTTCCTCCATCCCCATGCGCTGCCAATGGACTTGATAATATTCTTGCAACCCATCGGGTAATTGCTTTAAACTCAAGTCATTATAGTCACCATTAGCAATTCCTGGCAAAACATAGCGCAGGTACATGAAATTATTTTCACTCTTAGTTGCTACCTGCTCAACAAAATCGTTATCATAAATATTGCGGTTTTGAATCCACTGTCTAAGTGCATTCTTATAGTCTTTCTCGTCATTCAAAAAGAACCGAATATATTCCTTAATATCTTCACGACTCAAATCAACATACTGACTTCCCCTTAAATCTAGCTCCTCTATTGGCACATCTGGTGCAGACAAGCGTTTTTTATCTCTGGTATAGGGTCTTCTAGTCAGCAGAAAATAGACACGTTCAGGTAGCGCTGTTGGTAAATCTAAAAGATTCCCTCCTGCTTCTTGTTCCACTTCATCCAACGCATCAACTACAATTACAAGATGTTCGCCAGCAGTCAGTTTTTTGCTAACCTGTTCTAATAAATCTGCTAAATTAGCCTTTTCAGCATTCTGCAACTGGTAATGCTTAATTAATTGCTTGCGAATACTTTCCAGAAATAGCTCTGCTCGATTGCGACCATCGGAGCGAATATTAAAATAGCATGGTGATTTATTGTCCCAGACATATTTAGCAGCAATGGTACTCTTCCCCATCCCCGCATTACCCACTACTGTAAAATAACCACTGCGATTTTTATTGCAAAATTGCTTAAATGCGTCAAAAACAAACTGACGACCACAAAACGAGCGAATTTTTTCTCTAATTAACGACTTAAATTCTGTTGGATACTCATCTAAATTCCATTCAGGGAAAGGTTCAAACTCTTTCGATTTACTTTTTTTAGCAACCTTAATAAATATTTCCCCAAACTCCTCTAACTGCGATCGCAGTTCAATTCTCATCAATCGGATATCATATTCTGAATCCGTTCCCTGCAAAAACTTTTCTACTTCCTTGTAGAAACCCAAAGGATCATTCGAAGTATAAGCACTCCAAAAAGCATTTTTAATTTCTCTTTCTCGAAAAAGATTCAGCAGTACTTCTTGCTTATCCACACCATACTCAATTAAAGAATAAACATAAACACCATCAACATCTTTAGGTGGTTGTACTGGGTCAAAATTGAATTGTTTTAAAGTTCTAACTACAGTTTCATTGCGTTGAGCTTGATTAATAACTAGAGAAGCCGCAGGTTTAGCAATACTTTTAAGTGCATTAACTACAGGGTCAATATTCATCTTCGCTAGCAGTAGAGATAATTTTTACACCTGTAACATATCCTAACGACAGATGCCAAAATTAAGCAAATACACACATATATAGCGTTTCTCGCTTACGTCACGTACACCCGTAGGGGCACGGCATGCCGTGCCCCTACACCTTGCTGCGCTAACCCACCCTCTAAAACTTTTCCTCCGCGCCCTCTGCGTCTCTGCGGTTCGATTCTCACACTCATTGCCAAAGCGAGTAGACGTAGCCCTTCGTAGACATTGCCTAGCTATTTCGAGTTCCAAAGCTCAACGTTGACCTTTTGAGACTCAACTTTGACCTTCTGAGACTCAACTTTGACCTTCTGAGGCTCAACTTTGACCTTCTGAGGCTCGACGTTGACCTACCGAGGCTCAACTTTGACCTTCCGAGGCTCAACGCTGACCTTCCGAGGCTCAACGCTGACCTTCCGAGGCTCAACGCTGACCTTCCGAGGCTCAACGCTGACCTTCCGAGGTTCAACGTTGACCTTCTGAGGCTCAACTATAGCGCAGCGTCGTATGAAACCACCCTGCTCTCCACTAGCAAAGAAAGGGTTAAATTCTACTTACATCCTAAAGACTGGCGAGTATTTACACCGGTTTTAGAATTAACACCACTTGCCTGAACACAAAGTTTTTTCACTTGCGTTCCATCTAAAATTGCATTGGTAAAATCAGCATCTTTGATATTTACATCATCAAAAATAGAACGCAGCATCATTGCATCAGTCAACACAGCATCGCTTAAATCAGCATCTTTAAATCTTGTTAGATAAGCTATACCTTCACTAAAATCAGCGCCATGCAGATTTACTCCCTCCAGCAGAGTACCGTTAAACACGACACCACGTAAGTCAGCATTGCTAAAATTAGCATTCTCTAATTTGAGATTGGTAAACTCCGTGCCAACTAAACTTTGACCAGAGTAATCCTTGCCCTTGAGTTCATCATTACCCATAGAACGGGTAATACTGGAAGAACTTGCAGCTTGTGCCGATAAGGGAAACCAAAAAAGAACCATAGCTAAGACAAAACTAGCTAACAATCGCCAATATTTCATAATGTCTTCTTAATAAATCTCAACACTTGCACCATTAACTATTAAACCTCACAGAAGGGGACAAAGGAGTGAAGAAGGGAATAGGGTACAGGGTAGAGATTATTCCCTATTAGCTGTCACCTGTTACCTCTTCCCTAATCTCTCGTAGGATGATAGATGTTGAGGTGCGATGCCTAATGGCAAGTTGCTCCGCATCTACGCAAAATTACCTGTGGCTAATCAAGAAGACAACGCCCAATCTCTGGCGCGAACCCCTTTATATCAATTGGGTGTAGAACTCAAAGCACGCCTTACCAGCTTTGGCGGCTGGGAAATGCCTGTGCAATTTAGTGGAATTAGCCGCGAACACGAGGCTGGAAGAAATACAGCCGGAATGTTCGATATTTCCCACATGGGCAAATTTACCCTCCAAGGTAAAAACCTGATTTCCCAACTCCAGTCTTTAGTGCCTTCTGACTTGAGTCGTTTGCAACCCGGTCAAGCACAATACACCGTATTGTTAAATCCCCAAGCCGGAATTATTGACGACATCATTGTTTATTACCAAGGTGAAGACACCACTGGTACACAAAGGGCATTCATTATAGTTAATGCGGCAACCTCTAGTAAAGATAAAGCATGGCTATTGCAACACCTTGACCTGGATAATGTGCAATTCCAAGACCTTTCACCAGATAAAGCCTTAATCGCCGTGCAAGGGCCAAAAGCGATTAAATATCTCCAGCCATTAGTGCAAGAAGACTTACAACCAATCAAAGCTTTCGGACATTTAGAAGCAACCCTACTAGGTAAACCTGCCTTCCTAGCCCGCACAGGTTACACCGGAGAAGATGGCTTTGAAGTGATGGTAGACCCGGATGTGGGGGTAGAATTGTGGCGAAACCTCTATAAAGCTGGTGTCATCCCCTGTGGGCTTGGTGCCAGAGATACCCTGCGGCTAGAAGCAGCGATGGCGCTTTACGGACAAGATATCGATGATATCACCACACCCTTAGAAGCAGGTTTGGGGTGGCTAGTTCACTTAGATACCAAAGGCGATTTTATTGGTCGAGAAGTTTTAGCACAGCAAAAAGCCGCTGGAGTCCAGCGCCGATTGGTGGGTTTGCAAACTCAAGGACGTAACATTGCCCGTCATGGTTATCAAGTGTTATCCGCAGGTAAAGTTGTGGGAGAAGTAACTAGTGGCACTCTGTCGCCGACACTTGGCTATCCCATTGCCTTAGCCTACGTTCCTACCCAACTAGCAACCGTCGGTCAACAGCTAGAAGTCGAAATTCGCGGCAAAGCTTATCCATCAGTTGTGGTTAAACGTCCCTTTTATCGGTCAAAAAATCGTGTTGCCAACTGATAAGCGCCGAGGTTTTTGAGGAATAATGTGTTGTGAGTTATTCAATCTACACTAAGGTTCATTACCATATATGGCTTGGATGACTATTGAGGCAATAATTTTTTTAATAAGGGAGAGGAAGTGATATGTCTTTTGAATATCCTCAAGATTTCAGATACCTGGATTCTCATGAATATGTGCGAATAGATGGTGAAATTGCCACCATTGGCATTACTGAGTTTGCCACACATGAATTGGGTGATATCGTCTTTTTGGAACTGCCAGAAATTGGCGATGCTCTTGCTAGAGGAGAAAACTTTGGCACAATTGAATCCGTGAAAGCCGTTGAGGAACTGAATTCACCAGTGACAGGCACCGTTATAGAACGGAATGAAGCCTTAATAAATTCTCCCGAAGAAGTGTCAGAAGATCCCTACGGGGAAGGGTGGTTTTTGAAAGTGCGCGTCAATGACCCTGGCGAAGTTGAGGATGCCTTGACAGCCGATGAGTATCGGGCGCTGGTAGAAGGGGAGTAGGGGGTAAGGGGAACAAGGGGAATTTGGTTCTGATAAGCAGGGGAGGCGGGGGAGGCAGGGGAGGAGGAAGCATTACTTATTACTAAGTAGCTCTTTCTCCCTCTGCTTCTCTTCTCCCTCTGCTCCCCCTGCTCTCATCTCCCTCTGCCCAAGAACAGGCTGCCTCAACCAAAAATTCCTTAACCGAACGATATTGCCATCTCTCTCATCTCCCACTCCATCTCAAAATAAATCATGAAATTTAGATGAACTGAAAAATTACACCTACTTCTCATCAGTATTTATTGCAAAATATGAAATAGTACCGTCTGGAGAGTAATTTGTGGTATTAAACGCCCCTATTCTCAAATCTCATGAGCAGCAAGTGCTGGACGAAAAAAGTCAGAAATTAAGTAATTTTGCGCCAAGACACATTGGCCCTAACTCCGATGACATCCAGCTTATGCTTAAGGTTTTGGGGTTTCCCAGCCTGGATGCCCTAATCGACCAAACAGTTCCACAGGCAATTCGGCTGAAGCAACCGCTAAAGTTACCAGAAGCAGAAAGTGAGTACGCAGCGCTGGCATCGTTAAAAAAAGTTGCTGCCAAAAATCAAGTTTTCCGCTCATATATTGGTATGGGATATTACGATACTATTACCCCACCTGTAATTGGGCGTAACATCCTAGAAAACCCCGGTTGGTATACTGCCTACACTCCTTATCAGCCAGAAATTGCCCAAGGACGACTAGAAGCGCTGCTGAATTTTCAAACCCTGATTATTGACCTCACAGGTTTGGAAATTGCCAATGCTTCGTTACTTGATGAAGCCACCGCAGCTGCTGAAGCAATGAGCCTAAGCTATGGTGTCTCCAAAAATCATGCAGATGCCTATTTTGTCTCTCGTGACTGCCATCCCCAAACTATCGATGTGTTGCAAACACGCGCTCAACCATTGGGGATTAAGATTGTTGTTGGCGATCATCAAACATTTGATTTTGAACAAGCAATTTTTGGGGCTGTTCTGCAATATCCTGCAAGTGATGGCACCATTTACGACTACCGCGCTTTTATAGAAAAAGCCCATGCTAAGGGTGCATTGGTGACGGTAGCAGCAGATCCTTTAAGTTTAACTTTGCTAACCCCTCCTGGGGAATTTGGTGCTGATATTGCTGTAGGCAGCACTCAGCGGTTCGGTATTCCCTTGGGGAATGGTGGCCCTCATGCGGCATACTTCGCTACAAAAGAAGAGTATAAGCGGCTAGTTCCAGGGCGAATTATTGGAGTATCAAAAGATACCCAGGGTAAACCTGCATTGCGTCTCGCTTTGCAAACCCGCGAACAGCACATTCGTCGTGAAAAAGCTACTAGTAATATCTGTACTGCACAGGTGTTGCTGGCGGTAATGGCGAGTATGTACGCGGTCTATCATGGCCCTGCTGGACTGAAGCAAATTGCCGAAAATATCCACTCTTTGACAGTGTTGCTGGCGGAAGGACTGAAGCGTTTGGGTTACAACATCAGTTCCAAAGATTACTTTGATACGCTGCGAGTTGAATTGGGAAGACGAAATTTAGAAGATATTCTGGCAGCTAGCGAAAAATTGCAAATTAACCTGCGGGTTTTTGATGCAACTGCTGTTGGTATCTCGCTGGATGAAACAACTACACCAAAAGATTTAATCGACCTTTGGCAAATTTTCGCTGGTACAGATGATTTACCCTTCAGTTTAGAAGAATTAACTGTTTCCTCATCCTCCCATCTCCCTCTCTCCCGTACAAGTACATATCTCACTCACCCAGTCTTTAACCGCTATCACTCAGAAACTGAGTTATTGCGCTATTTGCACAAGCTAGAAAGCAAGGACTTGTCGCTAACGACATCGATGATTCCTTTAGGGTCATGCACAATGAAGTTGAATGCGACATCTGAGATGATTCCGGTAAGTTGGGAGAAATTTGGGAAAATTCATCCATTTGCCCCCGCGTCACAAACGCAAGGTTATCAACTTCTGTTTGAGCAACTTGAGGCATGGTTAGCTGAAATTACTGGTTTTGCAGGAATTTCTTTACAACCAAATGCCGGTTCTCAAGGTGAGTATGCTGGACTTTTAGTCATTCGTCAGTATCACGAAAATCGGGGTGAAGCACACCGCAATGTTTGTTTGATTCCTACTTCCGCACACGGGACAAATCCAGCGAGTGCAGTGATGTGCGGGATGAAGGTTGTGGCTGTTGCCTGTGACTCACAAGGTAATATTGACGTTGATGACCTGAAGAGTAAGGCAGAAAAACACAGCAATGATTTAGCTGCCTTAATGGTGACATATCCCTCAACCCACGGTGTCTTTGAGGAGCCAATTCAGGAAATCTGCGCTGTTGTCCATAGTCACGGTGGACAAGTTTACATGGATGGGGCAAATATGAACGCCCAAGTGGGAATTTGCCGTCCTGGGGATATTGGCGCGGATGTTTGTCACTTGAATCTGCACAAAACCTTCTGTATTCCTCATGGTGGCGGTGGCCCTGGTATGGGGCCTATTGGTGTTGCTTCTCATCTTGTGCCGTTCCTACCTGGACATCCTGTGGTGGGGAGTAGGGAAGAAATCTCTAATTCCCAACGTATTGGTGCTGTTGCGGCTGCGCCTTGGGGTAGTGCGAGTATTTTGGTGATTTCTTGGATGTATATCGCCATGATGGGTGCAGGGGGTTTAACCGAAGCAACTAAGGTGGCAATTCTCAACGCTAACTACATTGCTAAGAAACTGGAATCGTACTATCCGGTTTTGTATCAGGGGAAAAATGGTCTGGTTGCCCATGAATGTATTTTAGATTTGCGATCGCTAAAAAAATCGGCAAGTATCGAAATCGATGATGTTGCCAAGCGTCTGATAGATTATGGCTTCCATGCGCCAACTGTCTCCTGGCCTGTAGGCGGTACAATCATGGTGGAACCTACAGAAAGTGAATCTAAACAAGAATTAGATCGTTTCTGTGATGCGTTAATTTCTATTCGTCAAGAAATTGCCGAAATAGAAGTTGGCAAGGTGGATGCCCAAGATAATGTTTTGAAGAACGCACCCCACACTGCCGAAAGTCTTATCACCGGAGAATGGCATCATCCTTATTCTCGTGAGCAAGCTGCTTATCCTGCGCCTTGGACTCGTGAATATAAATTCTGGCCTGCTGTTGGCCGCATTGATGCAGCTTTTGGTGACAGGAATTTTGTTTGCTCTTGTCTGCCAATGGATGCTTATTCGTAGTACCTCAGCCCTATTACGCTGATTAGGAGACTGAGGCTATAGGGGCGTACAATTGTACGTCCCTAACTATTTGTATCAGTTATGTTGAGTTTAGGACTTATACCAATTCTGTATGAAGATGCGCTAAACCATATTTAAGTACAAGAAAGAAGAAAGAGAAACGAACCGCAGAGGCACAGAGGACACGGAGAAATAAAAGTTTAAGAGATATTTTGCGTAAGTCCTAGAGTTATGGGAGCAATAATTAAGCAGTCTTAAAAAATCGAATAATTTCGCGGACATGATCGAGAAATTGCCCGTCGGTGGAAAGTTGCGCGATCGCATTTCTGGCTTCTCTTCCCAAACGCTCATGTTCGGTTTGATTTGTCGCCCGTAATTCTTCTAAATTAGCCGCAACTTGAGCTAAATCTCTACGAGTCTCTTCGGCAAAGCGTTGTTGAGTTGCGGGTAATGAATAGGGTTGTTCGGCGTTGAGTTGATCTTCCAATGACTGAATTTTTTGTTCCAATATAGAGAAGCGATCGCGCAGTTCAATAATATCTTCACGCGGATACTTCCATTCTTGGCGAATCATCGTTAACCGCGCATATAAATACTCATAAGCGCGAATCGCTGGACGGAGAATTGTTAATAACAAAGCTGCGCCAGAACTTATATACCCCACCGTACTAATACCAGTGACAGCAAGTGTATAAAGACCAACGGCTGAGAATAAGTGTAAAGCAATGGCAACCCAGAGCGATCGCTTTGCCAACACTGTCACATACTTCACTTGTTTTTCATCGACTGGAATTCCTCTCTCAGTTGATTGTGCTGCTTCTGCTAAGACTTCTTTGGCTTGAAAATGCACATTCCACGGTACGGTAACAATTACCAATAGCCACCAAAAGCTTGCACCACCAATCACCCAATCAAGAAAGTTACCCGCAGGGAGGTGCAACCATTGCAGTAAGCCAAAAGCCGTTAGCACCACAATCACAATTCCGGTAATGGAACTGATGAAAAAGTTGATATACATCTTATCCTGTCTCCGGTGAAACTATCACCTCGATCATGACTTTACCCTAGCACTTATACCTAAGTAATTGTGCTGGTTTTTCTATTTGCACACACCAGCTATTGAATGAGATAGCTACGCCAATTAGGTTGAGTATCTTTGCTACCTTTTTGGGAAGAGTCGTAACAGAGGTGATTGTGATGGTTTTTGTAGTTGCACAAACCAGCTATTGAATGAGATAACTACGCCAAATTGGTTGAGTATTTTTGCTACCTTTATCTGGAAGCAGCAATCGCCAAGTTTTACCTTCTTGCTGAATTTGCAGGTAAACATCAAAGGGTTTTTTTGGTTGCGTCAACTGTCGTTTTGGTAGCTTAATAATCAAGTCGTAGGTTCCCCGAACGTGGAAAGCTGGTAAATTTTCAATCGTTAAGGGTTGTTCCTGGGCAATTGATAGACGTTTGATTTCAAATCCTTGAAAATCTAGATCCAACTGTTGGCTAAGTTTTTGTTGAGTTTGCTCTAGCCCAAGTGCGATCGCTTTTTGCACTAAATCGTTAGTCGGTAGCAGTCCAATACTGCCACAAGCCGTTACTAGCACCAGCAATATTGCTATCAAAACTAAGCGCACCATGTTATTCCTGAGATTCCACTTATCAGCGATAGTATAACTGTAGATTCTCTCAATTCTTTCATCTACCATGCCAAAACAGTCTATAGGTCTTGATAACCAACTCTACAATTATCTTTTATCAGTTTCGCTGCGGGAACCAGAAATTCTTGGGAAGTTACGCCAAGAAACTGCCAATCATCCCTGGAGTGGAATGCAGATTTCACCAGAACAAGGGCAGTTTATGAGCCTTCTGGTGCAGTTAATTGGAGCGAGGAAAACCTTGGAAGTTGGAGTTTTTACAGGTTATAGCTCACTTTCTGTAGCTTTAGCACTACCGACTGATGGCAAGATTATCGCTTGTGATGTGAGTGAAGAATTTACTGCGATCGCCCGACGGTATTGGCAGAAAGCTGGGGTTGCCGATAAAATCGATCTGCGATTAGCACCAGCTTTGGAAACTTTAGATCAGCTATTGGCAACTGGGCAAGCCGAGACTTATGATTTTGCCTTTATTGATGCTGATAAAGAAAATTATGATGTATATTATGAGCGATCGCTGCAATTAGTACGTCCAGGTGGATTAATTGCTATTGATAATGTTTTATGGTCGGGACAAGTAGCTGACGATCAATATCAAGATGAAAGCACCCAATCTATCCGGGCGCTCAACAAAAAGTTACATCATGACGAACGAATAACACTCTCCCTTGTCCCCATCGCCGATGGGCTTACTTTAGCCATCAAGCGCCCCTAAATAGGAGCGAGCGCACAACTAATTGTGCGCCCCCTAGCGTATGTTGATACTGTTAACTCTTAGAAGTTGTAGCCAACTCCAAATAGTAGCCCGACATCAGTTTCATCCATAAAAGCAGCATTTACAGCACCTGTCAGCGTAAACCGAGTACCCAGAGGAACGTCTACACCACCAGTTAGCAGTAATCCAAAATCAGTATCAAGATTAGCTTCAATAGCTACGCCAGCACCCACGTAAGGAGATATAGCAAAGGTTCTTTCCCCTACCGCACCTGCTGCTTGGGGAGAAAAATCTAAAGTCAATGGAACCAGAAATATTGTATCGTCTCCAAACAATACTGATGGCCGAACTGATATATTGCGTGTCAGACCAAGTTTACTGATTACTGTAAAGTTACCTTCACTCAAAGCTGTATCACTGCCACTCAAACCAATATTACCAGCAACACCGATATAGCTTCTGCCACCACGAGTAGCTCTACCTACTGTAGTATCAGTTGTACCATCTGTGTTTCCTGTTGGTGGCTGATTTAACTGACTGATATTAACATCAGCTGGGATCAGGACTTGGTTAATTGCATGGATAACACCATTGCTAGCTTTCACGTCTGCCTGGAGAACTCTGGCATTATTCACGCCGACTTGATTGTTAGCGGTATCAATTTGAATATTTACTGGTGTTCCTTCATCGGTTCTCAGTTCCCCAGCCGAAAGTTGACTGGAAGTTACCGCACCGGGAACTACGTGATATCTCAAAATCTTAACTAATGCATCTCTATTCTCTGGTTGCTGTAACTGTTGTAAAGTAGCAGCAGGTAAAGCAGCAAATGCTTGATCGGTGGGAGCGAAGACTGTATAAGGCCCCGCCTGTTGCAGAACATCTGCTAAACCCGATGTCTTTAATAAAGAAGTCAGAGTGGTAAAAGAATTACTAGATGCAGCAAGAGAAACAATATCGGTACCGGTTTGAGTACCGCCAGGAGTTCCAGCTACAATATACTGACTAGCTGGAAGATTACTAGCAATGGGTTGCACCCGTCCTTGTCTAGCCAAAGCTTGGTATAAAAGTGCCGCTGCTTCAGCACGAGTCAAGGACTGTTGTGGATTGAGTTGTTTTACATCTGGGTAGTTGACAACAAGATTACCTTGTGTTGCTGCTGCCACACTTCCAACAGCGTAGTCTGGGATAGCTGAAGCATCGTTGTAGTAAGTACTAAGAATACTTGTATCGCCACCAGACAAACCCAAGCCATTACTTAAAGCAACGATTCCCTGTACCCTGGGTATTTGTTGATTTGGTCTAAATACGTTCCCAGGATAGCCTGCCAAAAATCCAGTTTCGTAGGCGCTTTGAATTGCAGAAGCCGCCCAGTAGCCAGCAGGAACATCACTAAATCCACCTGGACTTAATTGCCGAACTCGGTTTTGGTTGCCGAAAGCTTTTTGAATCAAGGCAGCAAATTCAGCACGAGTCACAGGTTGATTCGGTCTAAAACTGCCATCAGGAAAGCCACTAATCACGTTATTCTGAGCTAAAACTTGAATGAAAGGACGCGCCCAATAATCTGAGGAAACATCAGACAAGTTAACTGTTGAAGTTGGTGATGGTGTTGCAGATGGTGTTGTAGATGGGGTTGTAGATGGGGTTGTAGGAACAGTGCTTTGGGATAATGCTGGGGTAGAAATTACGATGGGACTTATTATAGCTGTGGTCATTCCCAGAACTAGCAAAGCAACCTTTGTTGATGAGCAACGAAACAAACTAGACATGGAAATATCCTCTTTTGAATTTTTTGGGTTGACTATTGGGAAATACTGAATGCAACGTTAGGTGAATACAAATATCCAGATAGTTATTTGGTTATGCCTCGATATGAAACCCGTTAACTCTGGAAAATTAAAATGCGGGATATTATGAGTAGCTACTTTGATATCTCATAACATTTATCCCAATGTTCACTACAGATGGTATAGGAATCTTATTTATTTTTTCAAAAACCGCAGATGACGCTAAAAATAAGCAAGCATACTGTGGTAATATGGTAGATTGCAACAATAAAGATAATTAGTGCAAGTAAGCGATTTCATCAGTTCTAAAATTGCAACCAAGCAGTAAAATAATTGGCCTTAAATAGCCGTGTCTTTAGAATTGCCGAGGAGAGTTAATGCCGTCAAGCTCAATGCATCATGATCTATAGCAACATTTAATAAGTAAAATGTATCTTGGCCTACATAATATATTATTAGTCTTTAATCGAGATTATACAACTAACTCAGGGCTGGATTTTGAGGAAAAATTTTCACTCTTTAGATAGTTGTCCTCGATGGTAAATTTCAAAATATTAAACTGAAAATTAGCGATCGCAATCAAAAATTTCCAGCCTGATTGACTCAATATTTTCGCCTAAGAATTAAGTTTTTTGTAAAAGACAATTTTATGAAAAGGAATCCAAAGATAAATTAGGCTTTTTAAAAGCTGTCCAATCCGGATGAATCTTACTTACAACTTTTCTGGAGGTAGGGCAACAAATCCGGTTTTTACTCCACGCTTAAACCCTACTTTTTCATAGAAGTGCAAAGTCTCCTCACGTTTTGAGCCACTTAAAAGCATCACTTTATAACACTGTTGCTCCCATGCCAAAGCTAAGGCATAATGCAGCACTTGTGTACCAAATCCCTGTTGTCGATAATTGGGGTGAGTGACAACATTTTCAATAATCCCGTATGGACGTGCGCCACGCGTCAAGTTGGGAACAATAGTTCAGGACTTACGCAACTGGAACAAATAGCGAGCGGGGCGTAGCCCTACCACACGACAATTTAAATCAAACCAAGCACATAGGAATACTTGGGCGTTTTAGTTGCTGAATTAAA
>NZ_JACJSI010000459.1 GCF_014698065.1 Nostoc flagelliforme FACHB-838 | reverse complement strand
TAGTTTCTAGCCAACGATTCGCACCATAGCTCTCATAACGCTGTCATACTTAAGTATTTTTTCTAATGACAGGATACCGTTATGTGGGCTTTCTTACTTCTCAGACATCCTCTTAGGACTTACGCACTATACAAATGCATTGTGATGTGAATTAACTAAAGATAGGTTATTTCAGGTTTTTCTTAATTATCCTGTGATGCCTACGGCGGTAAACTACGTAAATAGACCATGCTGTAGGGGCACAGCAATGCTGTGCCCTTACGAAAGATATGGTTTTTAACCTTTATGTATATTTGGTATTTCTTGTCAATGCGTAAGTCCTATCAATAATCAAAAAAGCTCTAATCTGCTTTATTTAGTAGGCATAGTAACTTCCCAAATTTCCTGATTTCCACCATATTCTAGAACATAAATTTTATTGCCAATAATCTCAGCATCAATGGGCTTATTAAAACCTTTGGCAATGCGTGTGGCGTTAAGTTTATAGTTGGTAGTTCCCACTTTAGTTAAGTTTAAATGCAGTAGGTCTTGACTAGGATCTTTAAAAGGGCCTGGTAATGTTTCGCCGGTCGGATCGCCTGGTGTCCAACTCAACATGAATCCATCTTTGTTAAATTCTGGACTCATTACTCCTTGTGTATCAAAAACTAAGCCTAAAGGAGAGCGGTGTGTTGTAAAAGTGCTAAAACTTTGCCCAAGAACACTAGCATCTTTGACTTTGCCATCTACAGGATCGCGGTAACTGTCTGCGTCTGGGCCAAGATTAAGAATTGGTTCTATAAAGTTGATAGCAGGCCGAATTGGAAAGGTTGGATCGTTACGAAAGTAACCCCTTTGAACAGCATTAAATCGAGAATCTAACAATCTGTCAGTGGCAGGATTATAATTGGGAAATTGTTGTGGATTATCTGTGCCACCAATACGCCAGGGAAAGCCGTAATGACCACCTAAACGTAGCCAATTTAATTCTTCTGGCATATCGCGATCGGGGCCATTCTCTGCACCAAATAAATCCCCATTAGCTGCAAAAGCCATATCGTAAGTATTGCGGATTCCTTCTGCATAAATATAGCCAGATGCCTTCAAGCTTTCTCGATTGTTTACAAGAAAGAGATTTTTGCCATTAGTAGGAAGACGGAATATACAAGTGGTTAATCCTACGTCACGAATATTAGGATATTGACCATTAACAGACTGAACCTCACCATGATCAGTACGAGCGCCGCTATTCACATAGATAAAGTTACCATCCGGGCTAACAACCACGCCGTTGAAGCGATGGTCATAGGCTGTTTTGCTTTTGGGATAGCCTGCACTCTTAGCTAAGACAGACCAGACACGCTGTCCTGTACTCGAATTAACTACGCCTTTAACAATAACTGCTTTGGTCTGGTTATTCACAAGGTCTGCATTGCCAACTAAATAAATTGTACCGTTAGGGCCAATGGCCATTCCTTGAGTTTCACCTACATTATGATTACTAGAGTTGTACACTAGTGTACTAGTAGATAAGCTTAAATTGACTTGATAAATATCACCATTTTGTTTGAGGTAATAGAGGGTATTGTTTCGGGGATCTTTTGCAATCCTAACAGAAGCAGAAACCGAAGATGTATTGGTAATATTGCGAATTTTAATATCAGGACGTAGGCTTTCAGGTGCAGCATTTACTCCAGTAATGCCATGATTTAATATAACCATTGTTAACAACAGAGTTTTAACAGCAAAAAAGCAATTTTTGAGAAGCAACTTACTGATAAATCTGCATTCAACTTGCTTGGATGATTTAGTGTTATTCATTATTTCCTTCATAAATATAGTCAGATGATTTTGTTGTTAAATCCTCTTGATGAGGAAAAAGTTTAGAGATGATGGGTACTATGTCTTATGCCAAACTGACTTTTAGCGTATAGGGAGCAGAGTTACTGTCACTAGAGCCAGAGAAAGTTCCGCCATCTTCAGGAAAGAAAGCATATTTAGTTACTGAAATTGAGTATGTACCTGAACCTAGTGAAGCGGTGATTAATGACCCAAAGTCGGGGGCGCTATCATCGTCACTTTGCAGTAAAATCCCAGTATTGTTAAAAAGTCCGATAACTGTATCATCAGTTGTCACTGTACTAATGGTGACAGTTTTTGGATTTGCAAGAGAAAATGTAAAAAAGTCGAAATCGGGATTGTCCCCCGGTTGAACTGTTACTAACTCACCTGAGAGATTAACGTTTGAGCCTGATGATAAAGAACCCAACCCTTCAGCAGTGGCTAGTTTATTGTTTGTAGCTTGTCCAGCATTTTCCCGCTCATAAAAAAGGAGACTATCACTATCAAGTCTGAGGTTGATTACGCCCTGCACAATACCTATGATTTCATCTGGCTCTGCTCCAGGTTTATCTAAGAATATTTGTGTGTTGGCTCCAACAGTTTGTAGGCGGTAGTCTTTTGGAGAGCCTTTGAGTTCTATTCTATCTTCACTAAGCTTGAAGTCAGTAATAGTAGCTAAGTCCCCAAAACCAGCATTCGTAGTGTTTTTATCGTCGTAGAAGACATTTCTCGCGTCCCCAAGGATAAATCTATCTCGCCCAACGCCGCCAGTTAAGATATCAGTTTCGCCTAATCCAGGTGGGATTGGACTACCGGGAAAATTACCGATGAGGATGTCGTCTCCAGACCCGCCATTGAGTATGTCATTGCCACCCCCACCTTGTACAGTGTCATTGCCGTCCTCACCATTAAGGATATCATCGCCAGCAGAACCGTCTACCGTGTCATTGCCTGCTCTGCCATTGAGAGTGTTATTTAAAATATTGCCAAAGAGGAAGTTGTCAAGATTGTTACCTGTCCCGTTGATACCAGGAATTTCCCTCAGCCTCAGGTTCTCCAGATTGGCGCCTAGTGTGTAGCTAAAAGAAGGGCGGACAGTATCTATGCCTGAATTCGCAGCTTCTGTAATGATATCAGCAGCACTGTCAATGATGTAATTGTCGTTGCCTATTCCCCCATTTAAAGTGTCATTACCTAAGCCGCCATCAAGTGTGTCATTGCCAAGTTCACCGATTAAACTGTCGTTTCCCGTCCCGCCAAACAGATTATCATTACCAGCCGCACCATTGAGGGTGTCGTCACCGGAAGAACTATTGGCATTACCACCATTAGCCCAACCATATATTGTGTCATCTCCCGAAGTCCCATTTCTTGTGTCAGCAGATGTAGTACCAAAAATAACTGCCATATTATTTATTTTTCCTGAATTTACACCGTGTGCGACTTTCTCTCAAACCTATATTCCCAAACACTTTCCTACAACGAAAGGGGAGTAAAAATCAAAGGCTCCAGGAGCGCAGGAAAGAAATGGAGAGGGATTCCAAGAATAAGTTACACATCGCGTTAAATTTATAACTAATGCCTAAGTTCGCCCTCAATCAAAAAAACTTTTAAAAGTTTGATGTGGCTTGCTTCAAAGTTTAAGTTTAAATACAGATACCTTTGCTAACCTAATTAATACCAATGTTAATTAGAAACTATTAATTATTGATTTGGTTAGTTGATTATGCAAATGGTAAGTAATTGCTTAAAGTTAATTTATTTTAATTATTTTCACCTGTTCATCTTTTTTCATTCTAAACCCCCGTGTAATTATTTAATTACAATGAACGAAAGTTACATCAAATTCTTTACCAAATCTTATAAATGTAAACTTTATGATTTTTAATACTGTTAGAAAGCTTTATAAACTTTAATTAAGCCTTTTTTTTAAATCCTGTTTTTTTTTAGTAAAAATTACAAGGTTTTTCAGCTTAATACGGTATTGTCGTTAAGTTATATATCAACATTCATTTATTCTTCTAAATAAAAATACTTTTCTATTAAAGAAATACATATTATAATACATGAGTTAAACTTATATATTGTCCATAGCGTTTTTGGGCTTAATAACACTTAAGCTTTACAGAAATTTTATATGGTTACTTTAACTACTAAAGCTTATTGTGGGAGGGGATACCCAAAAAGCATGGTGCTAAATGTCAATTACTTTTTATTGTTAACTAATTCTGTGTTGAACCGTTAGAGGATGTCTGAGAAGTAAGAAAGCCCACATAACGGTATCCTGTCATTAGAAAAAATACTTAAGTATGACAGCGTTATGAGAGCTATGAATCCATCGTACCCAAGTAATCTGACTTTAGAACAGTGGGAAATACTATCAGGACTAATTCCTAAGTCAAAAAGCGGTGGTCGAAAACGTAGTGTCGATATGCAGGTGATCGT
>NZ_JACJSI010000458.1 GCF_014698065.1 Nostoc flagelliforme FACHB-838 | reverse complement strand
AAGAGAATGATTAACAAACGCTTGAGAGAGAAAATTTCCCCTGACGTTGCCAATCAGGGAGAAGAAGAGTAATTTTCGCGCCCAGGTTTAACCTGGGCATTGTTGAAGTAAAGAGAGCAACAAAATATGCAAAATATTCAAGAAGCATACAGTCTTGCTTGGGTTAAAACAGCTTGTGAACATATTTTAGGTAAGAATATTTGTCAAAGAACTTGGCGTAACTGCCTAAGAATATGTGGCGTTCAGCCTTACAAGAGAGAAGTCAAGCTCAAAGAGTGCTGCTATTTATTAGGACTGATATATTTGAAACGTCAAAACCCTTTTAAAAAGTATTCTTTATCTGACGTTTCATTGTTACTGATGCAGGATAAAGCACGATTTACCAATTTTGGCATTGATTTAGAAAATCTGGAATTTCCACTTTTAGGGCGAGAATTACCGGACTATATCTATGAAAAAACAGGTTATAAAGTAACTTTGCGAACCCTCTATCGTTGGGCATCTAAACGCCGTATTCCTTTCTCTAAGTTACGCATCATTAATCAAAAAGAATTGAATCGATGGCTAGAATTAGCAAGCAAGTATAGCGAACGCGCAGTAACTACCTAGCTTCTTTAATACATTTATTCTTCGACCATCATTAGACTTTTTAATAAACTAGTGTGCCATTAGATTGACTTGCTGCATGTCAATCTAATGGATTTTGCTCTAGATACTGGCGCACTCCCGCGCTCATAGCTACAAGGTTTGGTTGTATACTTTTCCCTAAAAAATCTTCGACTGCATGAGCAATTGTACTTGTGAGAAAGAATGGTACTCCCTTGATTTGTTTCGCGTCAATCACTAGTTCACCACGGCTTTCAATTACTGTACTATTACCATCTTGCAAAAAGCGATTTTTGCCAGAACACTTAACTGCTTCTGTAAAAGCGTGAGTTTCAATACGCCATTCAACTGTCAAATCTGCCTGATTCCAGGTATTATATTCTGTCCAAGAAAGCATATCTTCACTGAGCAGAACTCTTGCTGCTGCTGGAATTTCACTACCACCGTGCCATTCATTGACAGTATAAATATTACTGCCTGCTTCCCTACGTGATAAAAGTTTGATCTGACGCACGTTTGGCATATAGGGAACTAGTTCAATTAGTTGGTCACGATAGGTAGCATAAACCAGGGAGCGTGGAAAAGGAATTTTGGTATCAGCAGAGATGAGCATTAATTCATACCATATCTAAATATAGGCACAACGGGGAATTATCAAGAGTTTAACGAGCGTAAATGAGGTTTTTTTTGGTTGATCCGCCTGAATTCTGGTTAAAACGCTATCTATATTTTACTGTTGCATCGGATCACAAAGCGGCATAAAAAAGCAGCAAGGTCTGCCGTGACATCCAAAAGCCTTACTGTGTATAGATGTCACAGAAAGCGGCAAGATTGGGTAAAACTCTAGAACCCTTGCTATTAAAGGAATGTCACAAAAAGCGGCAGGGTTAATTTATGAACTTGGTGTCATTTGAAAGCACTCAAAGCCATACAGGATGGGTGTCACAAAGGAAGTGGCAGGGTTGGCGAAAAAAAATAGGGATGAAAAAAAACCCTGTTTTTGGGGCTTTTTTATGAAGTCGGATCGAGGGACATTGTTCTTTTTAGGCTAGATAGACGGTTATGCTGTGGATTGCTCGTACTGATAAAATTAGTTCATGGGCAATTTTGGTGCTATGCGAACAAAAGTAGAACTAATTCGCGGTCAAGATAACACGGTTGTGGAAGCAGACTTAGTGGAGCTATTGCAAAAGCACGTCGATGATTATGCCAACAAGTGGAAAGAACAATTGAAACTGCACGACCAATCAGACAAATATTGGGATTGGGAATTTAAATTACAGTTTGTCATTAGCAGACAACCAAACCGCGAAGGCTACGCAATTGAGTACGAAGGCGAAACTCAAGGGTTAATGCTGATTGAAACCCAAATGCACGGTTCTCGCTTGGTAGAGGGTAAACGTCTGGTATACATTGATGGCATAGCTACCGCACCTTGGAATCGGGCATACATCCAGCGTCCCCCAAAATTAAAAGGTGTTGGAACTGCATTTTTGGTGTTTGCCAGAACTCGTAGTTTAGAGCTAGGTTATGAGGGGAGAGTAGGATTGCATTCACTACCTGGAGTAGAAGAATTTTATGATAGCCAAGGCATGATTGATGTGGGAGAGGATGAAGATTACGATGAACTAGTTTATTTTGAGTATGGAGTTTTTCGTTTTCCTGAATAAGATAGCAAAGGTAAATAAATGAGCCAGCAGGAACGCAGTGATAATCAAAGCACCTTTAACCAAGAAAATGTAGTAAATCCAATGGGTTTATTATTTGATGAAGAATGGTTGCGAAAAAGTGTTGAAGCTGAGGATAAAGTTCTTGGCAACATTGGGGCTGGATTAGATTGGGGTTCAGCATTTACTGGATTAATGTTCAATTTAGAATTTTTAGGACGTTTCACAACGTTGCGTATTTCTCTAAATAGAGAAGTGCGGTTGCGATTAAATAATTGGAATTTAGGTACGGCTACGAAAATTGCTGTAAAAGCTGCAAGAGAAAGGATACTTGAAAGACTTAGATTGCCAACAGCAGAGGTAAGAGAATACATACTTACTATTCTGGAAAATGATCAGCTTTATGGCGAAGAATTTATTTCTGATCAAGAGATACTGCACGAACTGCTTGGGTTGTTATTAGAACAAGAAGATTGGGAGATCATTGGAGCAGTTGCAGCCGATTCGTTAAAGAAAGAAATTATACATAAAGCTGTTGGTGAAAAGATTTCAGCATAGTCAAGCTCATCGCAATAATCCTATTTGAATTGCTTTTTTGTTTTGTCGACAAGTGTGTGCTGTTTAACCTAGCCTTTCTTCTAGGTTTCCAATATTTAGACTTTGTGAGAGGATTAACCCAGTATTTAAACTCAGCTTAAACATTTTGTTCTGAAATGTGATCTAAATTCATCACTACACACAGGAGTGCTTAATCATGGCGCAGGACGAACTAAAGAACAAAGTAGCTTTGATTACTGGTGCAAATAAAGGTCTGGGGCTGGAGATGAGTCGTCAACTCGGACAACATGGATTGACAGTTCTGATAGCAGCTCGTAGTTTAGATGCAGCTAAAACAGCAGCGAGTAACTTAGAGAACGAAGGAATAATAGCTCACCCAATTGCCCTGGATGTTACTGATAGTACTCAAATTGAATCTGCTGTTCAACAAATTAGTAACTCTTTTGGGAAACTTGATGTCTTGATCAATAATGCGGGTGTGTTTTTAGATGGTGATTGGTTAACCAGTAATGCCAGTTCTATTTCTGTAGACATTATTCGACAGACATTTAACACAAACTTTTTTGGCTTAGTAGAATTAACTCAACGAGCATTGCCGTTAATATTGAATAGTCCTAGTGGTCGAATTGTAAATATGTCGAGTATTGAAGCCTCGTTAACACTTCATGCTGACCCCAATTCATTCATCTATGATTCCAAACCATTTGCTTACAATGCTTCTAAGGCAGCAGTGAACTCATTTACAATTCATTTAGCTCATGAGTTACGCAATACCCTGGTGAAGATTAATAGCGCTCATCCGGGTTGGGTAAAAACCGAATTAGGTGGTGAAGGTGCGATGATGGACATCGCATCAGGTGCGAAAACTGGTGTTGAATTAGCGATATTGCCGAATGATGGCCCTAGTGGTGGTTTTTTCCATCTTGGTGAACCAGTAGCT
The DNA here is from genome assembly GCF_014698065.1 of Nostoc flagelliforme FACHB-838. GTDB lineage: Bacteria > Cyanobacteriota > Cyanobacteriia > Cyanobacteriales > Nostocaceae > Nostoc > Nostoc flagelliforme_B. The sequence continues at coordinate 504 of NZ_JACJSI010000458.1, read as the reverse complement.
TGGTAACTTATGCCACCACTTGAAGTCGTAGCATAAGTTATTAGTAATCATACGAACGAATCTCTCACGATTCTCCTACACTCGATACTATTGACATTGGTCAAAACGGCGAACGGCGATTGATCTCATTTATTCAATATGAGATCAATCGCCGTCTTTTGTGAAAAATCGGCTCTAATTCTGGTCAAGCCATCTATTATTAGTGATACTTCTTAGTACGTGAATAATGATTTAAGCATTGGATATTGCCCCTAACTGGTGCTTGAGAATTAGTATTTTACACTGATACGCTTCAATCTCAGCTTCAAGTTCAGCACGTAATTGAATTGATGTAAGCGGATAAATTTTCTCCTCTTCAAGATGTGCCACTTCTGAGAAATCGTTTTTATCCAGCACAGCATAACGCCAAGATTCGGTACATAAACCAGTCAGTAGATTATTGGGTGGATAATACTGAACCCCTACAATCATCCCCTGCTTTGTTCTTTGTCCTAACGAGTATTT
>NZ_JACJSI010000457.1 GCF_014698065.1 Nostoc flagelliforme FACHB-838 | reverse complement strand
TAATGCTTGATAATCTCCAGTGCTGGCTTTTCGTTGCAGCCATAGGTTGATTGTGTTTCGACTGATTTGAAAAACTTGCGCTGCTTCCGTTTTGTTCATCCCGTCTAACTCTATTGCCTGAATTATCTTCTGGCGTAAGTCGTAACTGTAAGGTTTTGGCATGAGCTTTCCTTGAGCTGAACGCTTCATCTGTATCTAGTTTTACTTTACTCACTAATTATACTGTTTGTCCTAACCGCCTTGGCGCTTGCTATACATTGGGCTTCTGTCTTTCAACAACGTGAAGGGTAACCAGAATCGCAAATTGCCCGAACCGACCATACAACTGATGCAAAAGTTTATTGAGGATGAGTACGAAACCCATAAACAAAAGCGCAAATCAGAGGTATATGGTGCTTTTATCGAAACTTTGTCTTGTGCTGGTGTTCCAGAGGATCTAATTCCTAGCTACAAAACGTTTATCAAAGAAATCAAGATGCGTTCGGGTTGTGAGCAAACAGTGAAGCGCTCTGGTTCTCGATCTGCCTACTCGCAAGAAGCTTTTTATTGGGAGTTAGAGTTAACAACACCTCGCCACGGCGATCGCCCTTTTGAGATTGGTCACATTGACGATAACAAAGAAAGTCAGGCTGATGACTAAATCAGTTAATCCGAAAAACCTCGCCCTTTGGACACTTGATCTTTTTTACCATTATCTATGCGAATGGGCTTATGAAATCTATGACACCAGAGAACATCCTGCACTAGGACAAACTCCACGGGAGGCATATACAGATGGAATGGCACAGTTCGGGATTCGTTCTCATCGCATGATCCCCTATGATGAAAACTTTAAACTTTTGACAATGCCAACTACAGATAAAAGAAAAGCCAAAGTAGATGCGAGTCAGGGCTTGCAAATCCGCCACATTCACTACTGGTCTAACGCCTTTCGTGACCCAGAAATCCAAAAAACATACGTCGATGTCAGATATGACCCATTTGATGCAGGCATTGCCTATGCCTATGTTCACGGACAGTGGGTTGAATGTATTAGTGAACAGTATTCAATCTTCAAGGGGCGCTCAGAAAAAGAGATTGAGATAGCTACTGCTGAATTACGCAAACGTCACCAAAACCATGCAAAGCAGTTCAACGTAAGAGCCAAACACTTAGCGAGTTTTTTATCAACCGTGGAAGCTGAAGAGGTTTTACTAGAACAGCGTTTGCGTGATTCCCAAGTGAAAAACGTGTTTCGTGTGATTGAGGGTGGTTTACCGAACCGCATTCCTTTTGATCAATCGGAAGAGAAGGAAAGTAGTGATATCAAAGAGTCCAAGAATTGGGAGCCTCCGTCACCGGAGAATATAAGCGTCAATGTGAACAAGCTTGAAATTTATTCGGAGTATTAATTATGTCAATTTCAGCTTCCTTTCCGCGATCGCTTCTTGAAAAAACGCAGGAAGATAAGGTTGCGTATTTTCTATCTTACAGAGCAGCGCACCCACGCCTTATCGAAGCATTTCTTTACATTGTAATTCAACAGCTAATATCAAACTTACAGAAAATGAACTGAAGTGGCAGACATGGGTTACAGAGAACCTTGGAAATTTAATTTCTGCTACACCGAATTTATCTGTACCGCCCAAAGAAAAAATTGCCAAAATGCTTTCTGCTTACGTCAATGTAGTTACAAATGGCAATATAAATGTATTTGCTCAAAATTTAGATATGGGTAAGACTCAAACCCATAGATGGTGCATTGGAAAATGCATACCCACAATTGGCATACTTTTGCAAATTTGTTTTCATTTAGGAATATCAATTCTCGATTTTCTCACTACAGATGCTATTAATACAGATAATTGCAGCATAATCATAGGAAATCCGAATCAAGCAAACAAAAAGGCAAGAGATGAGTACGGGCAGCTACACAACTCGGGACACGTAAGGCTTGAATTAAACGCTGCTCTCATCGAAAACCCTCCACCATCTCTGACAGAAATCGCTGAACGTCTTGGCTATAAGCGAACTACCGTTTTGTACTATCATGCTCCAGATTTATGCCCTGAGATAGTAGCACGGCATACTGATTATCAAATGGCTAAACGCCTAGAAATGATGCAGTGGGAATTGGAAGGAGTACTCAAAAGTCAAGAATACCCACCACCATCTATGCAAGAGATTGCCAGGCGTTTAGGTAAAAAATCTGTACATAGCCTAACCAATGATTTTCCAGAACTATATAGCGCAATTTCAGCACGATATGCTAATTATATCCAAGAACGCCGAACAGAACGGGTAGAAAAATTGAGTCAGGAAGTTCGGCAGGTTGCGCTTCAGCTTCATTTGGAAGGGGTAGACCCCACTGCTAGCAGAATTTCAGAACTTCTAAAAAAGCCCGGCTCGATATTACAAAAAGAGGCCCTTGCAGCAGTATCCAAAGTGCGGCGCGAACTCGGCTGGGAAGAATGAGGTTATTGTTTGAAAAACAATAAGTGTAAGGAAACTGGGAAAATTACAAAACCCAGACATTTTTTAGATACAGTATGGCTGATGTTAAATGCAGTCAGGATGAAGAAGTTTAGGAGTAAATTTGCTAACTATATACGAGTCTTGGGACTTGAGGCTACCTTTAATGCCACCGCGTAGTCGTCTATACCAAATAGAACCTGTTGGCATAGGGACACTATTAATAGAAAGTTTGACTAGTTACCTTGCTCGATTAGCTGAGGCTCACTGCCTATTCCCAGGAGTTTTGATGGAAAGAGAACTCGCCCCAATTCTTAATAAGACCTATGGAAGTACAAATTTACATAAAATCTCGAATTTTACGGGAGCGCTAAATGGCACAGGTGTCATGGCTACTGACTTAAGTAAAACTATCCAAACCTTGACTCTACGCAATGATCTTCAGTTTTTAACATTGCTAACTTGGTCTGAACTACTAACGTCTAGGAATCTACTCCGTTCTATTCGATTTTGGTGTCCAGCTTGTTATGAGGAATGGTACACAACTAGTCAAGTAATTTACGAACCTTTACTTTGGTCACTGGATGTAGTGAAAGTCTGTCCGCATCACAAGCAAAAGTTGAGCCAAAAGTGTTTTCATTGCTGCCAGACAAATTACACCCTGGCTTGGCGATCGCGACCAGGATACTGCTCCAAATGTGGGGAGTGGCTTGGCTTGCAAATTGACATAGAACTCTGCGATCGCAAAGTTTCATCTGAAGCTAACCTAGAATTTGAAATTTGGATGGCATTTGCTATTGGAGAGTTGCTTGCCCATGCTCCGTCTTTAAATTTTCCCTTATCAAAAGACAGCATTGCTAAAGCTCTATGCGCTTACGCAAACCAAGCCACTGAAGGTAATATAGCCGCGTTTGCCCGTCAGCTTCAAATTCCTAGAAATACATTATGGCTTTGGTGCAAAGGTGAGAGCATACCTTCAATCAAATCACTTTTACAAATTTGCTACTGCCTGAAAATATCAGTATTAGATTTTTTAACACAAGGAGTGGAGTCTGCAAGTTCTCTTGAAACCATGCGACTGCCACCATCTCAAGTGGCAACCAAAGCAAGAGCAACGAGTAAGGTATTTGATACTAATCGAGTCGAACAAGACCTGAAAGCAATAATAATGAGTAACGAGTCTCCACCACCATCAATGGAAGAGGTCGCTAGGCGTCTTAATTGCGACAGAAGGACGATTTACAAGCACTTTCGACATTTATGTACTACTATTTCTGGTAAATACCTCACTTATAGAAAAGCTTCCTATCTACAAACAATAGAGGAATGCTGCAAGGAAATACGAGAAATTACGGTTAAGCTTCATAATCAGAATGAATATCCGACTGAGGCTCGTGTTTCAGCACTGATGTCTAGACCAGGTTTCTTCCGGTATAAAAAAGTGCGTTCTGCTCTAAACAAAATAAGGCAAGAACTTGGTCTTTAGAGGATGTTTTAAAAGTCGAAGCGAGTTAAAAATTATGCCAGTCGCCTGACCATAATCCGGATCATCGCAATGTAAATAAAAGTCTCAGAGGTTTCTGGTAGTCGTTCATAATCTTTACTTAAACGTCGACACCAGTTAAGCCAACCAAAAGTTCGCTCAACAACCCAGCGCTTTGGTAAATGGACAAAACCTTTCTTTTCCAATGGTCGAAGCACAATTTCCACAATCCAGCGAAACATATCCATCACCCAACGCATAAATTCTTCACCACGGTATCCGCCGTCCATCCAAATAAGATTTAAACGTTTTACCTGACTGCCTGTATTGTGAACTCGGTTGAGAACTTTTTTCGCTCCTTCTCGTTCTGGAAGACTGGCTGAGGT
>NZ_JACJSI010000456.1 GCF_014698065.1 Nostoc flagelliforme FACHB-838 | reverse complement strand
TCAAATTGCTACGGTATGCTTTAGTCATTTGCTCACAAGGTGCTGGTTTCTACAAATCTCAGCATAAGCTTTGTGAGCTTTCTTACAACATTACCCTACTTTTAAAACATCCTCTTAGAGAATGAACAATTTTCACTTCTCTTTAAAAGCAAAACCCTCGATATTTTGGCGCAAATCAAGGCAGAAGAAAACTAAGTAATCAGGGAAAATATATCTATGAGTTTAGCAGAAAATCAGCTTAATAATCGGACAGCTTTTGAAGTCTTCATTCCCGGTTTTTTTGATGATTATCCACTTGAATCATCAGAATTTAGGCTGTACGCACATATCCAAAGAAGAGCAGGTGTAAGCGGTTGTTTTGAGTCTATTCCGAAGATGGCTAAACATTGTTACATCGCTCTCAAAACTGCCAAAAATGCCATCAAGCTTTTACTAACCGCCGGAATGATTGAAATACAACAACGTATTGGAACTACTAACATTTATACTCCCACTCCACCTTCTTTGTGGGTTTCTCCTGACCAAATTCAATTACTTCGTTCACAAATCAAGATAACAAAAGAAACCCCAGTCAAAATTAACCCCAGTCAAAATTGCACGGGGGGTGGGGTCAAATTTGACCCACAAAGGTATTCCCATTAAGGTAATCCCATCTAAGGAATTCACACTAAGTGCAGTACCCCCAAAAAGCGAGTGTGTGTGTGAAGAAACTAACTTGGATTTACAACCAAATCAGGAAGAAGAACCAATTCCCGAATCTTCGTCTTCACAATCAAACCAGGAAGAACCAATTCCCGAATCTCTCACTTCGTTGTCAAATCAATCCGAGACTTTGCATCAAACAGACATTCCCTCATGTAGACCAACTATTGCGGCGGGGTTGTTCGATAAAAACGAACAAGCGAACAAGAAACCAAGCAAACCAAGATTTCAGTCGATTGATGATTTGCTCAATCACATCTTGCTTGACCCCGGCATCTTGGCATCTGAGCCTTTACCCGCAGTTTACAGAAATGAAATCAAACTCCGATGTTGGCGTTTCCCTTGGCGCACTTCTTGCAGAGACAAGATTTACCAAACCTGCGATCGCCGTTTAGTAGAGTTAATCGCCAAGGAGAGAGCCGAGTGGGACAAGGTTAATTGGCAGCAAAAAGTCCCCACTGTGATCAAATCAATCAGCAATTTGGAGGTGAGTAAAGCTGGTTTAGAAGAACTGCTGGTTTATTGGTCAAAAGTTCTTGAATCATCTACGCCACAAACTGAACAATCAAAAGCCAATGACCAACCCATCGGTTACTACTCAAACCGTTCTCTTGATTGGCATAAAGCGACCTTCAGTGAACTTCTAGACCGCATGGATGAAGTTGGCAAGGACAAAGCGATCGCTTCTTTCAGCAGCCGTTATGACCGAGAAGACGTAGGCGCAACGCTCAAATGGTTGGATTGGTTAAAGCTGACACATCCCTCCATGTATGCCTACTTACATCCGCAAGCTGCATGAGTTGAAGTCGGAAGTAGTAAGTCGGAAGTCGGAAGTATTTTTTCCAAATTCTGGCTTTTTCCCAAGCTACTCCTGCTCTTGTTTCTTAACTTCCGAATTCTGACTTCTCTTTAACTTCCGACCTCCGACTTCCGAATTCCAACTTCTGTTTGAGGATTTATGACACAAGACAAATCAAACTTCACATCCCAACAAGACCGCTTACCTCCTCAAAGCATTGAGGCTGAAGAAGTGATACTCGGTGGCATCATGCTCGATCCAAGTGCCATGAGCCGAATCAGTGATCGCTTGGTGACAGACGCTTTTTACATCAATGCCCACAAAGACATTTATCAAGCAGCCCTACGGCTGTACAGCCAGGGATTACCAACGGATTTGCTTTGTATCACCAACTGGTTGTCTGATAATGGTTTATTGTTCCGTATCGGTGGACGCAATAAACTGGCCAGTCTGGTTGACTGTACTGTGTCAGCTGTGAACATCGATGTTTTAGCTGACTTGGTAATGGAAAAATACCAAAGGCGGCAGTTAATCCTTGCTGGCACTGAGATTGTTCAACTTGGCTATGCCACCGAAACCGATTTACCTGTAATTCTCGACGAAGCCGAACAAAAAGTCTACTGCATTAAGTCTGAGCATTCTGCCTCTGACTTGGTTCATATTTCTCATGCCCTAGCCGACACTTTTACCGAAATTGAAGCGCGTCATGCTGGTACAGGCTCACCAGCAAGGAAGAGTGGATTTTATGACCTGGACAGTATACTTGGCGGTGGTTTTCGCAAAGGACGGTTGTATGTACTGGCTGCTCGTCCTTCTGTTGGGAAATCCGCTTTGGCTGGTAATCTCGCTCTCAATGTTGCCAAAACTGGGAAAATGCCTATCTGCGTTTTCAGCTTGGAAATGTCTACTGATGAGTACGTACAGCGATTCTTGAGCAGCGAATCTGGCATTGAAAATAACTTTTTGGAAACTGGGAATGTCTCTGACAGCCAGTGGCAACCCTTGAGCGTGGCGATCGCGCAGTTAAGCGAACAACAGATTTTCATCAACGACGAATCTTGCCCTTCTCTTAATGAAATCCGTAGCCAAGTCCGCCGAATTTCATCCCATTACGATGGTGTTGGGCTTGTGATCATTGACTACTTACAACTGATGGCTCTTGATACTGATTCACGGGTGAATATGGCTCAACGAGTCGGTGAAATCAGCCGGGGATTAAAAAGATTAGCTAAAGATTTGGATGTGCCTGTACTGGCTTTGTCCCAACTCAACCGCGAAGTTGAACACCGTAACGATAAACGCCCTGTACTAAGTGATTTAAAAGACAGTGGTGCTGTTGAGCAAGACAGTGATGTTGTGATCATGCTTTACCGCGAAGAAATGTACAACCCCGATACCCCAGATCGTGGCATTGCTGAGTTAGTTGTTCGCAAGCAACGCAATGGCCCCACTGGTACAGTCAAGCTTTTGTTTGACCATCAGTTTACCAGATTCAAGAATTTATCTCGTGGTCGTAGTTTTTAAGGCTTTACTGGAGGATAAACCAATGAACCAATTTATTAAACCTTTGCAAAAGTGACTTGTGCACTCTTGCGGGAAAAGGGAAGGGTGAAAGGAATAAGAAAAAACCTTCCCCTTTAACCTTTACCCGAATGGCACTAAGAAAAGCTCTAAGCTATGCGGGATAGGCACTACATATTTTAAAGCTATTGAACAGTGAAGGTTTAGAGATGAGATAGGCGATTGATCCTGTGGTACTGCGATGCCTGCGGTGTTCTACCAATTATATTCATTTGTCTGCTGCCAATTATGCTGTTGTCAGTCTTGGTGAAGGATAGTGTAATCTAATCCTCGAATAAAAACGGAAAACAAAGATGATAAATCTTTATTGAAACTACTATTTTTTCAATTTAGATTCAGATGGCGAAGTAGAATTACTAGGTATAGAGATTGAGTTACTTAAATTGCTCAAATCATAACTTTTAAAGATCCACCAACTCATACCACCGAGGAAAACAACTGTAATTAGCAGAGATAATAGAAGAAAGGGAGTTTCGTTTTTCTTAGGCATTGCTACAAACTGAATGTAATGATGATAAAAATTGGATTTATTGGTAATTCAGCTTGTTAAACTCTAGTTATTTGCAATTAAAGGATACTCACACCGCTTACAATATCACGCTGTAATTTTCGTGATTAAGGTCAGCTATGTATAACTAATTAAGCTGAATTACCAATTTTTATAGAGAGTTATGCCACTATTTCACCAGCCTTAAATCCGTTTTTTGACTTAATTTTCTTATTTTTGACTCTGACCTGTGGCAGATCTTTTTTATCTTTGTGTAAGTAACAAACTTCAACTAGAGTTGGCCAAATTTCTAAAGAAGCATGGAATTGACTAATCACATCATCAACTATTCTAGAGACATTTTGTTGAAAAAAGTCGGGTTCAAATCCATAAAATACTCTCGAAAGATTATTAGCAAACAATTGCAGAGATTGTTTACGTTCTTCATTTTTTGTAGACAATGAAGCTTTAACTACCTGATCTTGGATGGTAGAAATTTTTTCTAAAATTTCTTCAGAGTCGAGTAGAGTCACCTCACCAGAGTAATCAAACTTGATTCCCAAATCATCAAGATGATATACACTGCTTTTAATTTTATTTTTGAGTAGGCTGCATATTTCCTCATTAAAAATCTCGCTGGCTAAGAGGATGTTTGAAAAGTTTTCAGAGGTCAAAGATTATGCCAATCGCCTTACCATAATGCGGATCATGGCAAGATATAAAAAAGTCTCTGATGTTTCTGGTAATAACTCATAA
>NZ_JACJSI010000455.1 GCF_014698065.1 Nostoc flagelliforme FACHB-838 | reverse complement strand
GCTTATTTTCAAGGATGAGTTTACTTATTTATGGCTGAATAGTTAGCTAATTTATCCTTAAATAAAAGTTCTTTTATTAGAGATAAGTTAATTTATACGATTGCAAAAGAATCAATTTACTTTGTTTATAACCTTGCCAACTTTTGCACTTGTATAAATGACTTTGAAATCTTTATTAGTTTTTGTTAGGAAATAAGGTGCGTTTCCCCTGGCGTCGCCATAGCCCGCCGTAAGCATCGCTCTTCACAATTCACCAGTCGTTTGGAGACAGTATTAGGCAAGCTAGTTTAATTGGTAGTCAAGCTATCGCCCACGCCCACCCTCATGACTGATACTAAAAGGGATTAGCCTCTGTTACCACTTCTGGCAGTGGAATAAACTCTGTTTCATCTGGCACAGTAGCAAAGTGGTTGTCGCGCCAATCGGCTTTAGCTTCCTCTATTCGCTCTGGTCGGCTAGAAACAAAATTCCACCATTTGTAGCGTGTACCCAATGGCTCACCACCAATAACAATACACCGAGTAGCAGCAGCAGAAACCTTGATTTCACCGACTGGTTCTAGGATAGCGAGGCGATATGGCTCTAGCGGCTGCCCATTAATGCTTAAACCTTCTGTGACGCTGTATACTGCCCTCTCTGAATAACCTGTGGGGATAGTAAAGTGAGCATTGGCAGACAGCACCACATCTAAATAGAGAATAGGTGAGAAAACTTTGACAGGTGAGGTGTAGGAGCCTGCAACTCCTGCAATGAGTTTAATGACAGCGCCATTCTCTTCCCAGGTAGGAAGGGTTTGGGCAGGATAGTGAGCAAAGCTTGGATCGATTTCTTCGTATTCCACGGGTAAGGCGACCCAGGTTTGAATGCCATGAATGGCAGCTTGATTTTGACGATCAATGTCGGGCGATCGCTCTGAATGTACAATCCCCTTTCCTGCCGTCATCCAGTTCACAGCACCTGGTTGAATTTCCTGTACAGTGCCTAAACTATCACGGTGCATCAAAGCACCATCAAATAGGTAAGTTACGGTGGCGAGATTGATATGAGGATGTGGTCGGACATCGATACCTTTGTTAGGTGGCAAAACAGACGGGCCAACATGATCAAAGAAGATAAACGGCCCAACCATTTGGCGATTAGAATATGGCAAACTACGGCGGGCAACAAACCCACCCAAATCTTTAACTTCAGGTTCAATAAGTTGAAGTATTGCCATAAGTGATGGGGGGTGATTGGTGAATGCTGGAATCATTATAAGTAGATCCACCACCAAAAAGCTAACCTTTATGAGTTATCTGTTTATGCCATCGCTCTTCACAATTCACCACTCGTTTGGAGAAAGCATTAGAGAAGGTGACAAGCAAAGTAAATTCTTAGAGGACACTTCGAGCGATCGCCATGTACCACAAAACTTTTTTGCAATAGGTCTAATGGCTAACAGTTAGCTTCAGAGTTGAATCTACAAAAGTAAAGTTAAACTTTCAAATCTATTAACTCCTTTTCAGCCTGAAGCCAATGTTCTACAGACTTGCCATTTGGATAGCCCATTTGTTGCCAAATTTCATAAGCTTTCAAACGGATTTTATTTTCATCTGGGCAGTTAATGATAAAATGTTCACAAAAATTAGTAGTAAAATTATAGGGAGCTTCTCCAAAAAAATCTTGACGACCCAGAATTTCATCTGTAAAACGGGAACAATTTTGTTTTATTGGGCAATTTTGTCCGGGACACATTGTAATATCGTAAAGCATATATATTTACTCTCGAAAGCAAGTTATTTATAATTTAATTGGACATATATTGTCTAGATTAAACTAGATTGTTTGGGAATAAAGTTATACCAATTCAAAAATTAAAATTAAGAAAGCCAGGAGCGATTGTTTATGATTCAAGCGAGGAAAGCGATCACTCTCCCCATTTAAGCGAGGATGCTCACGCGATCGCCCTCACCCCCCAGCCCTTCGCCCAAGCCAAGCATCAGAATGTGCCGCCCTTTTTCAAAGAGGAAAGCTCTTTATATGGGGAGAATAACTGTTAACTGTTGACTGACAAGGTAGCGATACTAGCTGTTTGAGGAACTGGCTTGATTGAGAAGGTCAATAGCATCTTGGTCGAGATTTATATTAACAGCTTTGATGATATCGTTGAGTTGCTCAACCTTTGTTGCACTAACAATAGGAGCGGTAATGGTAGGATTAGCAATGAGCCACGCCAGAGAAACTTGGGTGGGAGTAGCATTATAAATCTTGGCCACTTCATCCAGTGCCTCTAAAATTCGCAAACCACGAGGATTTAAATATCTTTTTACAGAACTACCACGCAGACTAATAGACAAATCTTTTTCTGAGCGATATTTACCAGAGAGAAAGCCACTGCACAGAGAGGAATAGCTAATCACACCAATTGAGTGTTCTTGGCAGATTTGTTGTAAATCCTGCTCATAACCATCTAGGTCATACAAATTATAACGGGGCTGAAGGCTTTCGTAGCGAGGATAGCCATGCTGACGGCTAATTTCTAATGCCTGTAACAGACGCTCTGCACTATAATTTGAAGCACCAATCGCGCGTACTTTTCCTTGACGAATCAATTCTCCGTAGGTTTCAAGAGTTTCTTCAAGTGGAGTGCTTTCATCGTCGATATGCGATTGATATAGATCAATATAATCGGTTTGTAATCTCTGCAACGAGTCTTCAACAGCTTGTTGAATGTGTTTACGAGAAAGCCCTTTGCCTCTAACACCCATGTCATTGCCAACCTTAGTTGCAATCACCACTTGGTCACGATGACCACGCTGCTTGAGCCATTTTCCTAAAATTGTCTCAGACTCTCCACCAAGATTTCCTGTAACCCACTTGGAATAGACATCAGCTGTGTCAATAAAATTACCTCCCGCCGCGATAAAGTGATCTAAAATCTCAAATGAACTATTTTCATCGATAGTCCAACCAAAGACGTTTCCACCAAAAGATAGTGGTGATACTTCTAGTCCAGAACGTCCAAGTTTACGTCTTTGTGTAATAACCATAAGTTTTCTCTCAAGACAGTTTTAGAATTACTTGTGCCAACTATAGAGGTTTCCTCTAAGAAACTGAAGACGGCGATGCCAAAGGCGGGCTACGCCTACGCTAGCCATAGTTTAGACCGGGGCGCACCTGTGCAATTGGTACAGCAGACTTTGGGGCATACATCTAACACCCTACGCTATATCCACACCTTGCAAGCGCTTGTCTCTAGTTCTGGGGGAAAGAGGGCGATGGGCCGGCTAATACAGTTTTTTTCTCTCCCCCTGCCTCCCCTGCCTCCCCTGCTCAAGAACAGCCTGCCTTAACAGATAAATTTGCTTAACTAAACCGTATTGGGCGATAGGCATAGCCCCGCTTGCGAGAGCGATCGCATCTATTACATACATCGTCCTATTTGATTATTCAATGGGTCATTGACTTTTCCTCTAAGAATTTCTTTGGTTAGCTGTGATACTTGCTTGATAGTGGTGCGATGGCGTAGCCGCCTAATTCAAGTGCGATCGCCCTTCAGAATTCACCAGCCGTTTAGAGACAGCATTAGGTAAAGTAGCAGTAATTTGATTGTGTTTATCCTTGATTCAAGCGAGGAAAAGTTAAGGATGCGTAGTTTACCAATCGCGCTCAAGCCTAAAAATAAGCAGTTTAACCAAGATAAGGATATTGTGGCGGTTTGATTGTCAATAATTCTGTCCAGTATTTTATAGCATTATGTTTGGTGGTTTCTAAGTCACGCGATTTGTGAACTCTGCCTATTTCCATTAGAAAATATGTAAGTTTAAGAGCAGTAAGTAAGTTAATCAATCCTACCGCTTTAAAATTTTGTAAAAATAAGTGGAGCAGAATCTGTAATTTTTGTTTATGACGAAAATACATCCACCATTTCATTTGATGTATAGCAATGCTGGTTTGATAAACTAATGTAGTTTCTACTTGGGTTAATTTATCTTTAGCTTGATGATAAAACTGTATTTCTTTGTCAAAATTACCTGCTTTCTGGGCTAAAGCAGCATCATCCGCTAATTGATAAGCCTGACTAATTAAGTTACCTGCCGTTTCTGCCTGCTGTTGAGTATAACCAAGTTTCATATATATGGTAGCTGCTGCTAATGCCAATTGAGCAAACTCCTCAGCATCATGTAACCAATATATTTGGTAACCGTTCACAGGATAAGAAACGCTACAGTCAAAAATGGGTTACTGAGATGGTAGATTAAGAGGCATGGATGAAAACTGCCTCGCCTACGGAATTGAAATTTCCGACTCAGATTGGGAAAAGACTCCAGCCAGCATCAAACAACTGGTGGAGAAAATGGGGCAGCATATAAAGCAATCAGAA
>NZ_JACJSI010000454.1 GCF_014698065.1 Nostoc flagelliforme FACHB-838 | reverse complement strand
TCTTAGGTTTAACAGGGTTTTGTCATCTTCACGAGTTAAGAATACCCTTATACGAGCACCCATATCTTGCTTACCTCAGTAGATACATTCTCTGTATTTATTTATCTTTACATAGTTTGGTTTTTCCACGCCGTTCTACTTACTATCCTGATAAAGTAATCGGTCATGCTGGTTGTTACATCTCTCACAAGGCTCGAATATTAACCCCACCTTCTAAATGGGACTTTACTCCGCCCAAGTTTAGTTCTCCTCGTGGGGCTATTTGTCCAGACTGCGAAGGACACGGCTGCGGTAACTGCTCCTATACTCGCGCAGAAGACTTGTGTACGCCAGTGGACGGCTACCGACTGACCTATGTAGGACGCACTGACCTTCAGACGGCTCACAACGTATATCTAGATGGTAAGTTCTTGGGAATTGTCTTTAAGGTCAGGAACATTGATGAGTCATGGCAAAACGACCCCAAGACTTACTATTGGCGGTGTGGGGATGGAGTACGGTATTGGAGCGTAAAAGAGGCTGTAGAGGGACTGTCCAGAGCAACTGCTCCGATTGAACTGCCGCAAGTTCGTCGGGAGTTGGTAACGGCGTAAATAAAAAGGTGGGTATGAGAACCCACCATGCAACCATAACCAATCCTTGTAAAATAAAACACAGTTCGCCTTTAAAACATGAGTAGCAAGCCTTACGATCAGTTTTCTAAGGAATTATTAGAGGAGTTGTTGTCTCCTTTAGGTAGAGTAGAAGTTAACAAACAAGTCACTGATGAAACCAGATTTGTTGACGTTTTGTTTACAAGCGCAGCAACTGCCCAAGCTCAAAATCTTGGATTGTTGGGCAGAATTGCTGTATTAAATACGGCACTCTTGGAACCATTCCGCAATCAACCCAGTAGGTCAGAGGTACGCAACTGTTTTCTGAAACTGTTCACCGTGATTGCAGACTCACAACGCAAAGCCAAGCGAGAGAAAACCAGCTTACCAGAAGATAGTTTAGCTCGTTTGTGGATTATATCGCCTAGCGCTTCCGCCTCTCTGTTGGAGGATTTAGAGGTTAAACTAGATTTAGAAAAGTGGAGCAGGGGAGTTTACTTTTTCCAGAAATGTTTTAGAGCAGCAATAATAGCGGTTAACGAGCTACCAGTAACAGAAGAAACATTATGGCTGAGGATTTTGGGTAGAGGCGAAACGCAACGTACTGCCATTGATGAATTGCTAGCACTACCCGAAAGCAACCAATTAAGACAGAATACTCTCAAACTGATTACTAATTTGCGGGTGATTATAGTTCAACAGCAAGAAACTTTAACAGAAGATGAGCAGGAATTAATTATGAATTTGTCGCAAGCTTACCAACAGTGGGAAGAAACTACCAAACAGCAAGGAGTGCAACAAGAACGCCGTCAAGTTGTAGAAAACTTGTTAAAATTCCGGTTTGGTTCTGTGGATGAAGAATTAGCGAGAGTGGTCGACAATTTGTTGCAGTTAACACCAGATGACTTTGCAAGATTTTTACTCGAATTGTCTAGTTTATCTCGTGAAGATTTGCTGGCAAGATTTAATTCACATCAATAATCTGTATAGGGCAAATAGTTAGTAACAAAAAGCGCTTTTGTTGATTCAAGAGCGCTGTTTTATTGGCTCTACGCTTCATATATCACAATTAAACGGCTGCGCCAATGCGAAAGTGAAAATGCTTTTGATACAAACAAATGAACCCTCAAGAAAATGCCGAATTACTTGCTGCCTTAATGCGCCAGGAAGAATTACTTAAGCAGTTAGTTGCAGCAATCAATAAGCCAAAACTGGGATTGCACTCTGAAGCTGGCAATTGTAAAATCTACTGCAATCGTCAGCACGGAGGATTGTGGTACACACTCAATGGTGAACCGAGTGATGTCCCTCAAACTGCCTTAACTGGATATCTTAAAGAACTGCGGTTTGAGAATACAGAACGCCGCAAAAAAGAAACCTGCAAGTTGCTAATAACTATACAAGCAGACCGGACGTATATCTTAGAATCAGGCTACGATACCCATTTCTCAAAGTGCATACTTGCGGCGATCGCAACTTTGACCCCAGAACAATTGTATTCTCCCATCACACTACAGCCTACTCCAGGGACGACAGATGAAAATGTGTTGTTCTGTCGCGTATGGGTAGAGTCGGAATTAGTTATGGCATCCTATAACGAGCAGACTAATTGGCAAGAAATTTGGGAACAAGCTTTAGCTGTAACAAAAGCAGCAAATGAGATAGCGTTTTAACTCGTTGTAAACAGGGTTTGGGCAACTGTAATTAGAAGCTGCTCAAGCCTTGTCTACAGCTAATACATGCTGTCTACCTATTCACCAATAACAATAAATGACTACAACAATCGTTCACCTTAGTATCGAAAACTTACAGCAGTTCTCTGACTCGTTAGACATTGAGAAACTATTGCAATCTAAGGGAATTCTGCCGTGGTTTTTAGCAAATGGCTGGAACTACGACGATGAATCAAGTTTGATTGCAAATATTATCGATGAGTCTACAAGCCTGGATCAAGTTTGGGAATCAGACGAGTTTGATTTTAAAGCTCTGCCTGATGAATTAAAGGAAAAACTAAATCAAATCTTTGAGCATTTCTATCTGTAACATTTTTCACTCTCAATCAATAATTAACGCAGAGGTAACGAAAATGTTGACGAAAGAATAATCAGATGATGTATGAAAAACTCTACAGTCAGACTAATTAAATCTGACTATAGAGAAAAATCGATTCCACGATAAATTATGGCACACTTCACTGCTACTAAGATGGAATTAAATTTGATTAAGGTTTACGACACGACGCTATTAAGCTCATCAAAAGTTTACCAAATAAACGGTACGCTTTCCCGATATTTGGGTGATGAAGGTACTATACGACATCCACAGTATCTATTTGCACCTCTGCCAAATCAAAAGAAAAAAGCCAGCTTTCGACTAAACCGAAACAAACTCATGACTCGCTGTTATGAGGTCGAAGGTATGGTCTATGAGAAGCCTGCGGTACAGGATAATTCACAGCAACTTCAGCTATTTTGAGCCATGTCCATACATAAACCACCAGTCATCAAAAGACACATTAGGTTACAAAAAATCTCTAAAAAAGTAATCTAGAGGGCTACTAAAGACATTCAAATAGTCACAAAGAAAGCTTCGCTGAATTGAAAGTGAAAAATAATGATTGAGGTGAATAATCATGGTACAAGCAATTGACAACCCTGTTGCTGCAAATTTCCTAACTGATGCAGTAGTTGAGCGCCACAACTTCTCACAGTTAAATAAAACCCGTATTCGCTTTCGTATTCAACTAAAGAAAAGTACAAAATCTGCCGCACCTAAATGGGCAGATGTGCTAAAAGCTGAAGTGTCTGAAATTGAATCAGACCTCGTGAAAGGTACAAATTCCGAAGTCGGTCTGCGAGGTATTAAGGTATTCAAAAAGCTAGATGAAGCTGCTGCCCAATTGCGTCAAGAGATTGCTTCAGTTCAAGAATGGATGTCGTAACAATTCGCAATTCGCAGTTCGCAATTCGCAATTATGGAAGTAACTAATAATTGATTCATTTAGGCGCATAGCAATTAATTTCAGTTATGAAAAACAAGTAGTATCAATATTCAGAGCAAGTGCATTCAGGCTTAAGGTATTAATTGCGAATTGCGAATTGGAAATGATTGGGTTTGTCCGATTGATTTAGCTCCACTTGTTTGGAATCAGTTAATCAATATCAGAGATAATATCGCTCCTGGATTGCGTAATCAATTAAAAGCTGATTACGAGGCGGGACTTCTTGATTATCAGGAACGGATTGATCAGTTCCTCTCACTTAACACTTGGGAATTAGCACAGGATAAGCAAGAGTCAGTCAAAGCAAACTTGTTAAGAGCATTTCCGATTCTGACCGATCTTGAAGACTATTTGCAAGTCGTTATAGGTCGTCCGGTGATTATCCCTGCCCTCTCTGAACAACTGAACCAGCAGCAAGCCGAATGTCTTGACCAAATTACCAAGTTCATTCAACAGTATGATCAAAATTTGGAGCAACGGCTACGGGAATCTGCTTTAGCTGGCGGTGAACAACTCGCCGCCCAGTTGCTTGAAGAGTTGGCTGATTGGGAACCGGGACGGAAGCCCGTACAGTTTAAAAGAAAAATGGAGCGTCATCTAATGAAGGTTCAAGTGCTACTGGCAAACGCTTCACCGGAGGCAGGCAGTAGCTTGGAGGCGATGATGACGCACTTAGATTCTATCGTTAACGATCCAGCGATTGAGTCTAAGAATCTTGCTTCTGATACGCGCTCACAGTTACAGCAAAAGATAAATTCTATCCGCACCAA
>NZ_JACJSI010000453.1 GCF_014698065.1 Nostoc flagelliforme FACHB-838 | reverse complement strand
TTGACGAACATACAACTGAGATTCGTACCCATAGCACAGCAATGAGCCAGTCAGACCGTGACGGCATGGTTGCCAGGGGCATGGAAAGCGGCTGGCGGCAGTCCGTTGAAGCTTTGGGCAAGCTTTTAGAACCAAACGATTAATTACAACTCGCTCGCCGGCTTGACATTTACCAAAGCAATCACTGAGGTAAATGTCAAGCCGATATTTTATGCTACATTTGTCACTGTAAGGATAAGATGAGCAACTTTGAAAGCATAAGTTGAGCAATTACGTAGCCCAAAGCCTTTATACTACGTCGGAAATTATTTATCGAAAACAGGTTTTGAAACCATAACATGAGCAAAGGTTTTGTTTTGTAACCCTAATGTGAGCAAATATATTCATGCCCAGCATTAAAACTTTGGTTAGGTATAGCTGCTATGAAAACCGAAATCGAGCAACAGAGCTACTTTCGGTTTGAGTTCACTACCTCTACTTTTGTAAGCATAAGATGAGCAATCTGCTTTGAAACCATAAAGCGAGCAACTTGCTCATCTTATGCTTTCAGTGACAACATTTGTAATACAAATGTAGCATACAATAAGAGCAAATATATTCATGCCCAGCATTAAAACTTTGGTTAGGTATAGCTGCTATGAAAACCGAAATCGAGCAACAGAGCTACTTTCGGTTTGAGTTCACTACCTCTACTTTTGTAAGCATAAGATGAGCAACCTGCTTTGAAACCATAAAGCGAGCAACTTGCTCATCTTATGCTTTCAGTGACAACATTTGCAATACAAATGTAGCATAAAATAAGAGCACCCTTATCTTTTATCCGACATAATCTACGATAAAAACTACTTCCCCCCAGATACAACACTTTCATGTGACTGTCGGTTTGCAGACTAAATGAAATTCGTGCGGACTAAGTGAAATTCTGTCGCAGACTAATTGAAAATGTGCTTGTGTAACCCTGATTATTCCATAGCCCTCAGCGATGGCTGCGCCAACGTCAAGGACGAACGCTACTTACAGAATTTTTGCTCCAAAGCCTTGTGTTGTAATGAATTGGAACGTTTTATACTCATTTGGTGGAAAATTTCATTTAGTCTGCGAATTTAGGGGGAAATTTTCACTTAGTCCGCAAAAAAATTTCATTTAGTCTGCAACAAAGGTTGCTCAAACCCTTATTATTACGTTTAAAAAATTTCATTTAGTCTGCAAACCCACACGATCGCGGGGTGCATATTGGCAACGGAATAAAACCTATTGCGCTGCCGATAAATTTTGCTTGTCTTTGGTATTGCCTTTGATGCGTAATCCAGCAATACACACTTACATGGTGCTAACTTATAGTTATAGTTACCCGTAACTTATTATAAGCACGATTCAACTATAGCTTTGACTGAGTGCAAAGATAGTTTACAAAAATTGCTCAGGCGGTTGCCATAATATTGGTTTAGCGAAGTATTGAGGTATTGCTGCACAAGAATGCATTCGGGAAAACTTTTCTCTTTTGCTTTGTGCCTGTCCCTCAATCTCTAAGATTCGGATCGTGGATAACTGCAACCGCCTCGATGCAGAACCGTCTGGGAATACAAATTGTCTGCTTTAACTACAAAAATCATCCACTCGGATATCGCGCCAGACATCAGAAACCTGCCAGCCAGAGTTGCCCACAGATTGTACTGGAGGATTGTCAAGCAATGGAATATAGTCGGGAACTCTAGGCTCTTGAGTGATTACTGGTTTCTGCTCAACCACAGGATCTGAAGAATTTACAGTATCAGATCGAAGAAGTTGATCTTCTGCCTCCTCGATTAGCTTCATCTGTCTCAGGGTAAGCTTGTCGGATTTTTTGATGATTTTCTTTGTATGTATCTCAACAGTATTAGCTGCTTGAAGTTGGTCTTTGGCTTTTTCGATTTCCATCATTTGCTTCAAAGTCAGTTTCTCAGATTTTTTGATGATTTTTTTTGTACGTATCTCATTAGAAGTATTCATTGGCTATTCCCTCAAAGGCATTGGCAAAAAATTTGTCTGGCTAAAGTTGGGGAAGGTAGGTATAAATAATTTGCACAGAAATAACAAGGTACACCAAATCCATGGAAAATACGAGTCTCTTGCTGAAGAATTTACCAATTGAGTACAAATTTCTTTTTCGTGCAGATGCCTTAGCATAATCTGTTGCACAGATGCAAGTATTAAGCGGTCGCTTCTTCATCATGGTTGTACTTCAAGATTATTTTGTGGTTTTGACTCCTAATAAGCAGATAATGGATGGTTAAGAGTTCTCGCTCATTAGGAACAGCGTTGAAAAACTTATCAGGTGAGAAAGGCACAATCTTAGAGACCATTTATAAAGTAAATCTTTAGACAACAAGACGGCGTAACATAATATGAGTCATAACAGCGTATATGGCAACTTCACTCATTTCTGACAGATGCTCATAATCCTTACTAAGACGACGGTACTGGTTCAACCAACCAAATGTTCTTTCTACTACCCAACGTTTGGGCAAAACCTTCCATTCTTGTTCAGTACGCCGTATTACCTCAACATGAGCTTGAATCATCAACCAGACACAAAGCGCAAATTTATCACCGTCATAACCGGAATCGACCCATAAAACTTCCACTTTTTCCAGTAATTCTGGGCGTTCTTCTAGTAACTCCATCAAAGCATAGGCAGCAAGTACTCTTTCTGGGGCATTTCCTTCACTAACAATGACTTTCAACAACAATCCCTGGCTATCAACTATGGTTTGTCGCTTTCTTCCTTTTACCTTTTTAGCTCCATCAAAGCCGTACACATCCCCCTTTTTTCAGCCGTTTTTACCGACTGACTATCTGCGGCGATCGCACTTGGTTGTGTTGATTTACCTAGTTTTGCGCGAACTTGACCCCGCAGAGTATGGTTTAATTTTTCCCAAACTCCCTTACGCTGCCACTTACGGTAATAGCTGTATACCGTTGAACTTGGGGGGAAATCGCCTGGAAGCATATTCCATTGACATCCAGTCTTCAAATGATAATAGATGGCATTGCATATTTCACGCATATCTGTTGTGCGTGGATGCCCCCCTTCTTTAGCTGGTGGAATCAAGGGAGACAGGATTTCCCACTCCATATCAGTTAAGTCTGTGGTGTAAGACTTTCGTACCATAAGCAAATATGTAAATACACTGTGTATGATGTATCTTATACTTGCCAGGACTCCTTTCTTACCGTTTTTAGATTTACTTTATAAATAACCTCTTACAGGCAGTTCCACCCGTTGCAATTTGTTGTATAGTGCCGTGGTGCTAACATTCACCTCTACTGCCTTCTTTTGATAGGCAGCATGGACTGATGGATACATCCCACACACCACCAAACGAATCATTTCCACCTGAGTCGAAAACAGTAGCTCTGAGAGTATTGGCGTTCACTATAAGTCTCGAAAAGCTGATTCATCCGCGAACAGTTAAAAATGTGTTCCATCAGTCCGTAGTTTGCTTTTATTATTAATAGGTTTTGGAATTTTTTTCTTAGCTTGGAGGACTCAAGATGAAATTAATCGCATTACGGCGATGTTTAACGGAACAATTTCTCTAATTTGGGGGTTAGCTCTAGCTCCATTGTCATTACAATTATTTTTTGAGATTGTCTCACTTCTAGCGGCTTTCTCTGTTTGTATGCGTTGTTTAGGTTGTGGCTCAAACCGCAATTGATTTTTCAATTGATAATTTTAATCTCCTAAAATAATTAGGAGATTAATGTACTAGTTGATTAGTTTAAAATTCACAAAATTCAGTCTGACAAATACCGTCTCATTGCTATGAACAGCATAATTAAGGTACGTCACTAGTAGTCTGCCAAGGCAACTTTGCTAGGTTAAACTCGGATATAAACGCTGCATTTTTCGACGAGCATCTTTGGTTTGAAAAGCCCAATAGACACTGGCTTTTTGCTGATTACGTTGTTTCTCCCAAGCGGCAATCTCAGAAGTTAATGTTTCTGCATTAGGAATACGCCGTTCCAAACATTGGCGAGATAAAACAGATAATTCAATTTCTACTTGATTCAGCCAAGAAGCGTGTTTAGGAGTATAGTGAAACTCTAATTTTTGAATAATTCGACGTGCTTCTTCTGGTGGAAAAACTTCATATAATGCACTGGGGGTATGAATATTTAAGTTATCAACTACTAAACGAATAACATCGGCATCTCGGTAGCAAACATCTACTAAATTTTTCATCTGTTTCGCAAAATCGGCCAGGGTTAGCGCGTCTCAAACCCTATTGACAGGGGGATTATGGCAGAGGTACTGAGTTTGAGAGAGCCGCAGCTAACACAGAGAGCATATAGCGATCGTTCATCGCTGCTCGTCGTGATTTTT
>NZ_JACJSI010000452.1 GCF_014698065.1 Nostoc flagelliforme FACHB-838 | reverse complement strand
AGTGCCATCTGTGATAGCCAACTGGCATTCGTGGCGACTGCTATGGCAATGACCAGCATATCCAGCATAAAGACTAGGATGGAAGTATAAGTAAGAACAAGAGCATCATGCACGAAATGATGGTGTTTCAGCAGATCCCTCAGCAGGGATTCAAGTTCTTGTAACCTCTGAGCTTTGTTTTGATTGTGAGCCAGATCGGACTCCTGCAAGTCGCTTAGTTCGTGGTTGACGATACGTAGGCGATCGCCAAGGGAACCGTACCGGACAATCAACCCATTTACCACGATGGCACAAGCCGTGATCATGACGACAGGCGCAATGATCAGGTCAATTGTCTTTGTCACTTCCTCAATTGAGGACATAATGCCACGCTCCCTTAGATAAGGCGTTAACCATATCTCTATTTGATTTCGGCGGGGTCGAATTCGATGACCCGTCCCGGATGGGCAGCCAGAAATACATCGTAGGAAGAACAATAGGCAATCGTGACATCATCAGCTTTGTTGTAAAGATGAACGACTGTGTTCGCTCCTCCAGGTTGAAGGGCAATAGGTTCCAGGTCGCCAAAAAAGAGGCGACGAATGGTATCATCGCTGCCCAATTCATCCCTTAATTTCCGTAACAGAGCCAGTTTCCCTTCCAGGGTTGGAGGGGTTGGATCAGCAGGATGCTTTGCTTGAGTCATAATTGTTCTCCAATGTTGTTGAAATTACTGGTCAAACTTTTTCATACCCAGACGCAGTTAAGTTGCGATGAAACCATGCTGCTCAGGCAAGTAACAGGTTTCCTTTTAACCAAGAGCCACGGTGGTGTGAACCTTGGAAGCCGCACCTTTACCGTCTAAATCACTGAATGTTGAAATGCTCTACTTTGTTTTGTTTAGACGCTACCGATGCGGTAGAACGGCATCCAGAGTAAACCGGCTGCAATAATGGGAGCTAATATCACCACAACACCTACAAACGAACCCTGAAGCAGAGAAAGGGAAGCTGGGATTTCGTTATGCGCGAAGCCGTGCAGTCCATGAACGATTACATGCATAACGACGATCCCTGTTCCATACTGAGCAATCTTCATCTTACTTTTCCTTTAACTTGTTAACTGGCATGAGCCGCAACGGTGTTAACCACCCATTCCAACGGTCGAGGCTGAAAATTTAGTTCGCGTTTTGCTTTGGCATTCGATGCGCCTCGCATCTGAGTTTGGTAGTAAACACTGTCCTTACCCCCCTCTAGTTTGAGAGCATCTTCAATGCATACTCGCGGCGGGGGTGGAGCATTCAGCGATCGAGCAAACGCAGGCAGCCAATCACGCACCGCTAAAGGCTGATCATCCACAATCAGATAAACACCCCTGTTGCCCTGCTCTGCGGCTGCAACTGTTGCAATCGCTGCATCCTTAATGTGTAACCATGACCAGACGCCATCTCCATTCCCGACGATCGGAAACTGTTGCTGCCGCACTTGTTGCGCTACATCACCATCAGGATTGAACCAAGTACCGGGTCCGTAGAAGAAACCATAGCGTAAGGCAATTCCTTCAAGATTGGATGTTTCCAATAAACGGTGTTCAATCTCAGTCATAAGGCGAGACTCTGCGGCAACAACGGGGGAAGCATCAAGCACTAGAGGCGTTTCCTCATCTGCCAATCCAGCACCGGGAATTCCCCAGAAGGCGACCGACTGTCTCAGGTAACGGCGCACCCCTACTGCCTGTGCTGCCGCCAGTACATTGGCTCCGCCTTCTAACCGAATGCGCGTATTCAGAGGCGCTGCTGCACTCATTGATTCGCGGCTGTAAGTTTTGGGTAAGGCGGTGAGTTGTTCAATCACCACCTCCGGTTGAGCGTGGGCGATCGCTGCTTTAACTGAATCTGCGTCGAATACATCTGCGATCGCCGATTCGATTCCCTGTGCCGCTAATGACTCTGCTCTTTCTTGGGAGCGGGTCAGCGCGACTACGTTGTGTCCTTTGGCAAGTAATTGGTCGAGTAGCGGGCGACCGATCGCTCCTGTTGCTCCGGCAACAAAAATCTTCATCTGTAAATTCTCCAAAACGTTATTGGCTAGTACGGCACTACATTGCGTTGGGAAGTGGTAGAGGGAATGATAAATAGCTCCTCTACTTCAATACCTTCGCCAATTTACGAGGCTGAGTTGATGTATTAACGTCCTGTTCTCAAAGGTTTGACAAAAATAATAAGTCATAAAAATTCCTTTAAGATTTCCCGTAAGTATTTTTTAATGTATTGCCCGGAGTATCAACCCAAATTTCTCACAAACAATAAAAAATCAATTCACATTGCTTGATGTAAGACATGTTTTGATACATTATCAATTGAAATTTATGATGGTAAACGAAGTAAGTGCAAAGTAGCAATTATCAAGCTAGAATAGTTACTAAGATTTTTGCTTATGCTGAGATTGAAACACTCTGTTCATAAAATTAAGCATCCAGCGTAAATCCCTGCTATGCCTAGCTTTTGGGTGTGGGGTGTTGGTCTGGGAAATTAAGAAGATGTTGAACTCCTTGACGTACTGGCATTCAAATTGTCTGAAACACAAACCTGCAACCCTACCCCCAACAAGATAGCCAAGCGCTAGGGGAAACGCACCTTATTTACTAATAAAATCTAAGAGAGATTTCAAAATGACATATATAATTGCAAAAATCGATGAGGTGATAAATAAAATGAATGAATTATCTCGGAAGTATATGATTTAGATTATCTGATGCTAAATCATTATTTATTGATACTAAAATTGCTCAAGGTTCGAGTTTATAAAAGTATGTTTATCTAGAGGAAAAGTGAAATTCTTCTTAAAGATTCAAATTTAATTTCTGGTATATTAGTTTATGTTAATGCTAAAACTCTTGCTAAATAATTGTTATCCAGCCCAGCGAGAAACTGTTTATTTTTTATTCCACGTTTAACGCGCTTCTCTTGACCTAAAAGGTTGACTGCAATATGTCTGAGAATTGCAAAGTTCTGTGGAGCATTATCTTTCCTAATTCGACAGTCATCTTCTTTCAAAGCGACATTTAATATCCAATGTAATGAATTCTCAATTCCCCAATGGCTGCGAATAGAATTACCCAACTGTTTAGCATTTGACTCAAGGCTACTGATAAAATAATGGGTTTCAACCGTTGTTTCACCATTTAATGAACGAATGGATTCTACCATCCCAACACTATTAAAGTTTGACCAAACTGAATCTGGGTTAAGCCGAGACTGAATTTGGGATAACATCACATATTGGCGGATTTCATGACGACCATGCCCTATTTCATCTGTTTTATATGTGCTATGTTCAATCCCCTCAAAACCTGTATTTATCCCTAAATGGAAGAGTTTTCCAACCTCATCATAAAGATTTCCTTGATTCTTTTTTAGCGTAATTACATAATCTGCATTTTGCTGCTTAATTAACTTTACAATTTCTTTTTGGCAACCCATTGCATCGATTGTCACAATACACCCAGATAAATCTAATACTTTTAACAACTCTGGAATTGCTGTAATTTCATTTGATTTTTCGTCTACCTTCACTTGTCCTAACACTTATCTATTTGTAGTTGCCCATGCACTGACTATTTGGATTGCACTTTGCTCACTACCTTTATCATAAGAACCGCGTAAAGTTTTACCATCAATTGCAATTACTTCTCCTGAAGTTATCTGATGTATTGATTTCATCCAATCCACAAAACATGACTGAAATT
This sequence comes from Nostoc flagelliforme FACHB-838, assembly GCF_014698065.1. Classification (GTDB taxonomy): domain Bacteria; phylum Cyanobacteriota; class Cyanobacteriia; order Cyanobacteriales; family Nostocaceae; genus Nostoc; species Nostoc flagelliforme_B. The sequence continues at coordinate 662 of NZ_JACJSI010000452.1, read as the reverse complement.
GTTGAGGATAAATTTTAAGCGAATACTCGTGCAAAAGTATCGTGTGACGGAATGCCATTCGGGAGTTCTAAAAATGTTTTTAACCATTCATACTTCGCACAACCATAAGTCTCGATTCCCACCCATCCATCTGCCCCACAAATCACCGCGCACACGGCAATAGTCATGATATCGATTAATTTGTGTCGTTTAGTACGATCTATGCGTGGATCTTCTATTACACCAAAGTGGTCAGCAATCGTGATTTTGGGCTTGAGCTTCATTGAACTATAATCTGGTTCTTCTTATTTAACGCAAAGAATGAATTTACTACAAAAACGAACCCGTATTACTTGGCAGCCGACGGCTGCCACAAACTTACCTCCTTACAACGATTATCATTCTTATTCAATTTTCTACCTAATTCTCTGAAAGTCTTGTGTGGTGTAGTGTTAGGGAATTCCACCTTGATTATCGATTTTTAATATTTAGATGCGTTCGCCCTAAGCCAAGCGCGAGATTTCACCTTTTCAAGCGTGCCATTCCCTAAAGTGGGGAAGGCTTAACTCAATGACACGAATTTGTCTCAACGTAATTTAATTGGTAACAGTAGAATAGTTAACGCACTGAAGTACCGTTGAGCATTGAGATAAATGAATTCGCAAAATGAACTCCTAAAACAG
>NZ_JACJSI010000451.1 GCF_014698065.1 Nostoc flagelliforme FACHB-838 | reverse complement strand
TTCTGATTGCTTTATATGCTGCCCCATTTTCTCCACCAGTTGTTTGATGCTGGCTGGAGTCTTTTCCCAATCTGAGTCGGAAATTTCAATTCCGTAGGCGAGGCAGTTTTCATCCATGCCTCTTAATCTACCATCTCAGTAACCCATTTTTGACTGTAGCGTTTCTTATCCTGTGAACGGTTACGTTTTAAATATCTTTAAACGGCGATTTACGTGTTCAATAACAATTCTTAATCGATTGAGTTCTTGATTGTATTTTTTCTGTTCTTTCGTCAACTTTTTCCCTTTTGATTTCTTAATTGGTGTTTCACTTAATTGATGAATTTTAGTAATCCCCTGATAGCCTTTATCCGCTATCACTTTGAGTAATTCTCCAAATTTTACGCCACTGTTTTTAAATAGCCTAAAATCATGAATTTTCCCTAAACCATGCCCTAAACAGATGATCTGACTGCTTTTTTGGCGGATTACTACTGCTTTAGCACAAGAATTTGCTGAATGTGTAAAATCTCATCCTCGTTTTGAGCTAGTTGTGAATCCTCCGTTAAATTTGGTATGTTTTCGCCATAAATTGGGTGATGCAATTAACGAAAAAATTATTAACAATATCAACTCTTCAGGTAAAATCTATCTTACTTCCACCAAACTGGAGCAAAAATTAACTTTAAGAATGTCAATTGGACAAGCAACCACAGATAAAATACACGTAAAGCAGGCTTGGCAATTAATTTGTAAAACTGCTGAAGAGATAGAAAATGATTAACTCAATAAACATTAATAACCCCAAAAATAAAGCTATCTATTCCACCCAATACAGGGAGATGGGTATGAAGTTATTTTTGAGGATTATCAGCTGAGTAAATCTAAGCAATCAAATCGTCTGGAGCAAAAGCATTTTATCCGATGGGATACAATCAACGCAGCTTATCGCCTTTGTGGATTGGGGTAGCGATCGCCTTATATGCCTTTATTGCCATTGGTGTTGCTGAAGGCGGATTAGGCGTTCTTCTGCCCTCTATAGTGTCTACATATAACTTGACTCCAGCCACTGTTACCCTGCTGTTTGTAAGTCAAATTAGCGGCTACATTCTAGCAGCATTCACCAGCAGTCTGGTGAGTAGCCGTCTGGGGTTAGCGCGAATGCTATTGATTGCTGCGGTTGTGCTGACAATGGCGCTGGTAATTTACGCGACCTCACCTTACTGGTGGTTTATGGTTGCTGCTGGGTCAGTGTTGGGATTGGGTATTGGACTGATTGATGCAGGAATCAATACCTACATTGTGCAAGATTCGCGCAGTGCAAATATGATTGGTTTACTCCATGCTTTCTATGGTATTGGTGCATTATCTGGGCCCGCAATCGCCACTACTTTGCTATCACTTGGCATGAACTGGCGACAGGTTTATTGGGTATTAGCCGGCATCGTCAGCCTATTGATTGTAAGTGTCCTAGGTGCGATAATTTCTCGCTACACACCAATAACGCTACGGGTATCGACATCAAATACAACTGCCTTAGAAAATTTGGGGTGCTCGCTCCAAAATCCAGTAGTAGTGCTAACTGGGTTACTCCTGCTGGTTTATGTTGGTATAGAAGCTTGCATCGGCAACTGGGCATACACTGTGCAATCCGTCGCTCGCCAAACTCCCGAATTGATTGCAGGTTACAGCGTTAGTGCCTACTGGCTAGGATTAACATTAGGACGTTTCATCTTAGGTTATTTCTTGCAATGGCTTGGGGCAGTCGGCACAATCAGTATGTCGCTGAGTCTTTTAATGATTGGATTGCTTGCTTGGTGGCAACTTCGGGATCAATGGATTAGCTTACCGCTAATTGGCTTTGCATTGGCAGCAATCTTTCCCGCCACCATCTGGTTGATACCTCAACGATTACCAAATGCCTTGGTTCCTGCGGCTGTTAGCTTTGCCACCAGCATCGCCAGTTTTGGAGCAGCGATCATACCCACTGGAGCAGGCTGGGTTGCAAGTTGGGCAGGTTTAGAAATTATTCCAATGTTGATGCTGCCATTGGCGTTCATAATGGTGGGTTTACATTGCTGGCTAGTGCAACATTCGCTCAGAGGCAAGTAAGGTATTCATGCAGGGATTGGCAGAGTTTACAGTTTAGGCACAAACCTTGAAAAAATATACCACCCGTCAAAACAATTCAAAATTCACGCATGAGTAATTTCATTATTAAGATTCACTTTTTGAACAAGAATGATACAAGTCTGGGTGGTTTATTTTGGTCTTGCTCATGCCACCACTCGTTGAAATCCTCAAGCCGGAAACCATAATTTTTGGCTGCTTGAAAAAAATCTGATAAGTGATGTATAAATGCTGGGATTTCAATCACTTCTTGATTTCTTCGAAAATTAGCTTGTGTGCCTAGATACTGTCTGAATGGATGAAGTTCACAAATGAAAAAGTATCCTCCCGGAACGAGTACACGGGAGGCTTCTGAAAAAATTTTTGACAAATCTTTGATGTGTTCTAAAACGAGATTACAAGTGATAAAATCAATAGACTTGTTGCTGCAAATCCATTGGTTTGTAATGTCTGCGGTAATGAACGTCACGTTGACTGAATTTACTTTCTCTTTCGCCTTCTCGATCATGGCTGCTGAAAAATCAACTGCATAGACTGTTTGGGCAATTTGTGATAAAAGCAAAGTATTTTTGCCTGTGCCACAGCCAATTTCAACGACTGATTTACATCTCTTACGCATTAAAATTTCTTTAGTAACGATTTGATCCAAATCGCGCGTCAGGTTTTGATCAGCATCATAGGTGATTGACCAATTATCGTATGCGGCTTGAACACTCATATTGACTCAGAAATGGCTACATTTTGGTGAGTAGAATTATCCTACATTTACTTATTATGCAAAAGATTCCTATTAAGCTTACGAGCTTACGTGTAACTCGATGGATGGGCTTTGTACCTCAGCCCATCCTACCGCGCTTGAGTGCAAACGACATTCTTATTTCTGTTTGCAGGTTGTGGTAAGTTCTACTAAGTTTCTATCTGAAGAATCGTTTTTCAATTTAATATCTCATTAATCTCTCAAAATTAAATAAACTTGTATCCAAAGACGTAGAAATGGGTATCGCTGGGGCTTAGATCGGGTGTAGGCTGTGATACAGGGTATACAGTTGGGACATGAAAATCAATCGGCACGGTCGAGCTAAAGTTCTTACTCAATAGCAGATAAGCTAATGAGCATTTAAGTTGCATAACACCAGGGCTGAAGCCCTTACTACAAGTGAATCAGTCTGGAAAAATGAATGACGATTAGCTTACAGCTAATTTTCAGTCATGGGTTAGAAAATGACCGCGATCGCTATACCTGTCCCACAATCGCGTTTTTTTATGGACACTATACAAGGCTCTGCTCCTCATGATTGCGTCAGATGGCAAGTCACTTAAAAGTTATTACAAAAAGCTATCAATAGTCATAATGTCCAGATGATTCAAGCTACCGTCACTTCCACATCAACATTGCCATGAATAGCTTTGGAGTAGGGACAGAGCTTGTATGCTTGGGCAACCACCTGTTCAGATTTCTCTCGGTCTTCCCCAGGAAGAGCAACAGTTAATTTTGCAGACAGTATGTATCCACCATCGGCTGGATCTCTGCCAATGGTTACAGCACATGTAACCGTGGCAGTTGAAGCATCAATACCTGCTTTTGTTGAAACCAAAGCCAGTGTTCCATGAAAGCAGGCTGCATAACCTGCTGCAAAAAGTTGCTCTGGATTGGTTCCTTGCCCGTGTCCACCAAGTTTAGTAGGAAAAGCAAGGTTCAAGTCGAGTAAGCCATCGTCACTACGAGCATGACCCGACATCCGTGCATGTCCCTCTTGCCCTGGGGTTACAGTGACCACAGCTGTATACAAGGGCTTCATCACAGCACCTTCATACTGTTGCCCTAGTTGTTGCATCAGTTCTCTTGTATTGGGATTCATCAATCCTCCTTCATTAGTAGACACTGATTCCAGTAACCTAAAAGTTTATTAGGCTACCCTACCTTGCCTTTGTCCACAGATAACGCTAAGTCAAATCGATTCTCCCATGTTGTTGTCCCATAAATAACTAATGTTAGGAAGATAGCGTAACGCTCCAAACAGCAAATTTAGAGGATGTTTTAAAAGTCGAAGCGAGTTAAAAATTATGCCAGTCGCCTGACCATAATCCGGATCATCGCAATGTAAATAAAAGTCTCAGAGGTTTCTGGTAGTCGTTCATAATCTTTACTTAAACGTCGACACCAGTTAAGCCAACCAAAAGTTCGCTCAACAACCCAGCGCTCTGGTAAATGGACAAAACCTTTCTTTTCCAATGGTCGAAGCACAATTTCCACAATCCAGCGAAACATATCCATCACCCAACG
>NZ_JACJSI010000450.1 GCF_014698065.1 Nostoc flagelliforme FACHB-838 | reverse complement strand
TTATTAGCTACCTTGAAACCAAATCAACGCCAAGTTTTAATGTTACAGTTTGGGTTGTCGGGCGAGGATAAGTTGACTGCAAAACAGGTTGCACAAAAACTAAATCTCAGTCACTCCAAGGTACGCTCTGCTCATGGACAAGGTATCAAAGCTTTGCAACGTCAGCAAGACAAAATTAAAGATTATTTGGTTAGTTAAAAACTTTTCATGCTTAAAGACAAGGAATCACTGTTGTGAAAAGCGCTTGTCATATACTCAGGTGAATTGCCATTGGTTCACGGTTGAGGCAATTCACCTCAATTTGAATGATTGAAGGTCGCCCAATATAATCTTCAACTACAGTTCCATTACACAATAATCCTGCCGAATTAAATAGTTAGAACAATAAATGGGTTCTTATCAGCTTTTGGTGATCAATAGTGGGCTGGTTCAGGCAAAAGGCAGAAGTAAGAAAGAATAAAATTACAGAAACGACTGTGGTACAAGGGTTACAGAATTTCCACATCACAAGAAAAGTCTTCAGGTTGGATCTGGATCTTTGTCACAAGTTCTACGACGACAGGCAAAATATTAAAACCCTTCTGCCTTAAAGCGCCTAACCTTTCATCATCACCAAAAATTGCCAAGAACCAATAAATGGTACAGTAACGCAACATTAACTATATTATTCAGATGCATGAGGCTACACAGGCAATTGATACTTTTTTGTCCCTTGTGGCTAACGCTCGTAAGTTTAAGATTAATTTTTTGAGTCTGTGTGCGTAGGCGCAGCCCGCCGTAAGCATCGCATCACTCTGGACAAGAAAATAGGGTCGCTAGCTAGCTCAGATGACTCTGGATAAAGCTGCTCTTAATCTGCTCGGCTATTCCTACTAGACAGAGCAACTGGCTCCCCTAGATTCTTAAGATAATACCTTGCATCCTTATTAAGTAAGGCTTTTTGCTGATTTTCCAACATAAATTATGAGTAAAATATTTTCTCATTTATAGTCAACACTTAAGATGTACTATGGCTCTAAATATACTCTTCGTTAAAATTTACGTTTAGCAAGGAGAACAATACTAAAGCCGACTTCCTTGATTTCGCTTATTTAAAAATAAAAATAGTAGTGGCGAATAACGTTATTCGCTTCTGATAGTCCCTTATATAAATTTCAGGGATTAACAGTAAATCACCGTTTATTCTCAGTAAGAACTATGACTCGAAGAATTATCGCACTGTTCAACCAAGCCGGAGGTGTAGGAAAAAGCACTCTTACAATGAATCTTGGTTATCATTTAGCACAACGAAATAATAAAGTACTACTTGTTGATATGGACCCACAAGGGTCATTGACGATGTTTATGGGTTTAGAGGCATCAGAGTTGGAAGATACAGTTTACAATGCAGTTGTCGATGGTGGCGCCTTACCTATCAACAAAAACATTCACGGTATGGATCTTGCACCATCCAATATTGACTTGAGTGGTGCTGAACTGGGACTGGTTATGGCTGATATGCGAGATTTTAAGCTAAAGCAAGCCTTAGAACCAGTAGTAAATAACTATGACTTTATTTTGATAGACTGTCCGCCTAGTCTAGGAATATTAAGCTATATTAGCTTAGTTGCGGCTACTCATGTCCTAATCCCTATTCAAACACATAACAAAGCACTTCGAGGAACAGAACTACTATTCCAAACACTTGCTCGTGTTCAAAGGGGAGCAAACCAACAGCTTAAAGTTGCTGGCATCATTCCTACCATGTATGATGGCCGCACCGCACAAGGTAATAGAAGCCTTGATTCCGTCCGCCAACTAGGAACGCAAATTCCTGTTTACGAAACTATTCCTATTGCTATAGCCTTTGCGGATGCCTCTGAAAAACACATGCCTTTAGCACTTTATAGTTCAAGCCATCCAACAGTAAAAGTTTTAGAAAAAATTGCTAAAAGTCTGGATGCTTTACAATGAATAATAAGAAAAGCTCTGAGCCTGCTTATAAAGTAAAGGGTGTTGATTTACTATTTTTACAGAAAAATGAAACACCTCTAGAATCAGTTTTATTATCAGCTATCCATCTCCCCTCAAAGCAACCTAGACGCTACTTTGATCTTGAGGCGATGGAAGCGCTTACAGCATCAATTAGACAAAAAGGGGTGTTACAACCACTTCTTGTTCGTCCCAAGGGGCAAGATCACTATGAACTCGTTGCAGGTGAACGACGTTATCGCGCTGCCAAAGAAGCTAGGTTGGAAACAGTTCCAGTTATCATAAAGGATTTTTCCGACGAAGAAACTTTTGAAATTGCTCTTGTGGAAAATCTCCAACGAGAGGATTTAAACCCTCTTGAGGAAACAGAAGGTATTTTAGACTTGTTATCCTTAAAACTTAATCAGTCAAGAGAAGCAATTATCTCACTGTTTCACGTAGTTTCTCACCCTGAACGGGAGTCGGCGAATAACGTTATTCACAGTGATGAGTGGAAGGTAGTTTTGGAGGCTTTTAACATCATAGGAAAATTTACTCCTAACAGTTTTCGTACTAATCGCTTACCATTACTCAATCTTCCAAAAGATATTTTGGAATATCTTCAACAAGGAAAAATAGAATATACAAAAGCAAGAGAAATAGCCCGAATTAAAGACGATAGCCAGCGGGAAGAACTGTTAACAGTAGCAATTACTGAAAAGTTATCTTTGAATCAAATTAAGGAGCGTATTGCCAGTATAAAGCCAGCCGTTACTAAAACAACGTCTGAAAAAAGTGCATTGTACCAAAGCCGTCTCAAGGCTATATCTGCAAAAGCCAAAAAGACTAAAGTATGGGATGACTCTAAAAAAACACAGAAGTTTGACAAGCTCCTCGCAGAAATAGAAAAGCTTCTTGCAGAAGAATAGGTAGCAAGGCATAACCTATATTCACTTCTCCAACCACGTACTCCTAACTCTGACTCCTGACCAATGTATTCTTTGAAGATGAGTTTTCAATAACACTAATACTGGGGGTATATTTTAGTATTTATGTACTATAATAGCTCCACTCCCAGTACTATTGGCCCTGGCGTTGGAAAGACCTTCACAACTCACACCATAGTTAGTTTATGGAAAGCAATGGGGAAATCTATTGCAATGGCAGCACCCACTGGACGAGCTGCTCAACGCTTAGGTGAAATGACGAAACAATTCGCAATTCGCAATTCGCAATTCGCAATTATAAATCAGCAAAAGCTCGGACTCATTATGTGATTTAAGACCATGCTCATCAAAGATAAGCTTGTTAGCTCTGTAGCCCAATGGTTCAATTTACAATTTTATCCGTAATTGCGAACTGCGAATTGCGAATTGCGAATTGGCTTAATCCTTTACCCCACACGGCAATTATCGCTGATGAAGCTTCGATGCTTGATTTATTTCTGGCGTACTCCTTGGTTAAAGCAGTATTGGCTGGCGCTCTACTGTTGTTGGTGGGTGACATTGACCAGCTACCATCTGTGGGGCCAGGTCAAATACTTGCTGACTTGATCAACTCTGGGCGAGTTCCGGTGGTGCGGTTAACCCAAGTATTTCGCCAAGCCCAACAGAGCGCAATCATCTCTGCTGCTCACCAAATCAACCGGGGACAGTACCCAACAATCGAGCCAATTTCTGATAATCCCGTGTCTGATTGTATTTGGCACGGCGGCGGTCATCAACCTGAACATGGAGTAGAAGCAATCTGTGAGTTAATAGCTGATTTTATTCCCCGTTTAGGTTTTAACCCTGCCACTGATGTTCAAGTACTTTGCCCGATGACACGGGGAGTAGTCGGGACTCGCAACCTAAACACAGTCTTGCAGCAGTTGATTAATCCACCCAGCCCCAACAAGGTGGAGATTAACAGAGGTGGGAATTTGTTACGCGAGGGCGATCGGATTATCCAGTTGACCAATGATTACAACCGCGAAGTCTTCAACGGCGACTTGGGAATAATCCAAGCCATTGATACTGTCGAGCAGGAAGTTGCTGTTGGGTATGGCGAACGCAATGTAATTTATGATTACGCTGACTTAAATGAAATTGCCCTGGCGTGGTGCGTGACTATTCATAAAAGCCAGGGGTCAGAATATCCGGTGGTGATTCTACCAATCTATATGCAGCATTATATGATGTTGACCGGAACCTGTTTTACACTGGTATAACTCGTGCCAAGAAATTAGCGATCGTAGTTGGCGCAAAAAAAGCGATATCTCTAGCAGTGCGCTCTACCGATGCTCAAAAGCGCTATACACGGTTACAGCAGAGGTTACTTCAGGCAGAGCTGCATTGGTGATATGTTTTGGTTTTTGAAAATAGAAAATTTTATTGAGGTATTTGATTTATACTTTTGAATTCCCTGGTTTTCAAAAAAGCGTTGAGTTTGTATGTCCAGCCTCAGTTCCGATATGGTTCGCATCTATTTGC
>NZ_JACJSI010000045.1 GCF_014698065.1 Nostoc flagelliforme FACHB-838 | reverse complement strand
AAGAAATATCTCAAAGCCCTATTTTATCGTGCTGACTAGCTAGTCAAGGATGCTTGCGCTTGCATCTTAAGAGCTAGTCACAGCAAAGCTTTGATAGTTTTTGGAGATGTCTAGTGGCTTTGCTGTCACTTGAGGACTTTCTGACTTTTCACGGTAAGTCCTCAAACCTCGAAACAACGTGACTTTTTCCACAGGCTAATTCTCAATAGCTCTAAGCTAATGAGAATAGCTAACATAAAAATCAAGGTTTGGAAAAGCTCAAAATGGCGTTTTCCAGATGCCGTGAAAAGTCAGATGTCTAAGACGCGATCGCCAAGAGAAAAAGCCATTATCGCGCAAGTGGTTATGGTAACACAGGCGCTTAACATTGAGCAATACAATTGTTACATATTCTCATGCTTTCAGCAGACAATAACTATTACAGGAACAGCCATGCTGTTAAATAGTAGCTAGCTGTCCTCCTCACTTTTTCTTTTATGGTTAACAGATTTAAATCTGTGATTTCAAGAATTATTCAGATAGTTATTGGTGATTACTGGGCAGAAATCATCAGTGGGCATCCTCACTGCATCTACTATTTTGGCCCTTTTCAAACATTTCTTGAAGCGGAAGCTGCTTGTCCTGGGTATATTGATGACCTTAAAAGCGAGGGAGCCTTGGGGATAAAAGTCGTCATTAAACGTTGCCGCCCAGATGCTCTGACTATTTGTGATGAAGAAGTGAGTTATAGCAATTATTCAGTTGAGTGAGGTAAGTCAGAAGTAATTAAACACAGATGAATTTGCACCTCAGCAGAATCTGATTTTTCCTGTTAAGTCTCTTTTGCAAGCTGCCAGCCCTCACAGAGGTCGGTTTCTTTGGATTAAAGCCCATCAACGTCGAGCAAGTAGAATAAAAGCAACGATAAAACTACTTAAGCTACATGTCTCAAGTTTCGATCGTCATTCCGACTTTAAATGAAGCAGCCAGCTTGGGGCGCACATTGCGCCAACTGACTTTACTTAATCCGCCTCCTTTGGAGGTGATAATTGTAGATAGTGGTAGCGAAGATCAGACACTAGCTGTTGCAAAGCAAGGTTTTGGATCATTCAATCAGTCTCTATGTATACAAGTTCTCTCATGTGAGCGGCGTGGGCGTTCTATTCAAATGAATTACGGTGCATCGGCTGCAACTGGAGATATTCTTTGCTTTCTGCATGCAGACACTTGGGTGCCGGATGACCTAATTACCATCATTAACAAAACTCTGGCAGAGCCAACCATTGCTTGTGGAGGATTTATTTCTCTGATGAGTGGATCTCAAACAACTCGTTGGGGTATCTCTCTGCATAACTATCTAAAAACCTATTACGCACCATTGCTATTTAAACCTCACCTGTTTTTTCGAGGATTGCGTCTGTTGTTTGGAGATCAGGTAATGTTTTGTCGTCGCACTGACTTTTGGGATTGCAGTGGATTTGATGAGGCATTGCCGATTATGGAGGACGGAGATTTATGCTTAAAACTGGTTAAAAAAGGACGTATTCATCAGGTGAATCGTATTGTTCACTCTTCAGATCGTCGCGTAGCAAAATGGGGTAGCTTTAAAGCAAATGCAATTTACCTTTACATTGGGTTTTTATGGGGAATTGGTGTTGATGCAAATTATCTTAAACAATTTTATCAAGATATTCGCTGATTCAGGCTCCAGTCATAGTACAAATAGGAAATCGGCGTTGAGGCATTCATTGGCAAGTCTGTTTCTAGGTAAGAGCGGATATATTCTGGAATGGAAGATTTAACTTTGAGAAAGTCTTGACGATACCATTTAAAAATTTTGCTACAATAGAGCGTTTTTTTATCTGAGTCATAACGGACTTTTTCAGGATTGTTAATAAAGCGCCGAGCATCTTCATCTAACTGCTGGGTAACTTGTTCAGGAAAATAAGCTCCAGCACGCAGTAACGGGCAACCAACCGAAGCGCAGACAATTGCAAAATGAATTCGTGGCTCCTGTAAATTTTTCCGCAGAATCTGGTTTTCTATTTCGGCTAAACTGTAATATTTGTCAAATATATAGTAGGCACGGCGTTGAAAGAACCACAAAAAAGCCAGCCAGTTGGGAATGCCTAAGATTAACGGACGGATTGACTCAAGCGGGTATCTCTCCAAAATTGTCGAAACGGTGAACGCATTGTAAAGGTTAATCCACAACGCCAATTGCTCAAAATTGTTGGAATTAGACTTAAAATCCAGATTTTTTTGACTCGATAACCAATTAGCGATCGCTTGAGGTTGCTCCGTTTTCCAAGCAAAATAGTTTACACGACCGTCTTGATCAACATACTGACGCAACAATCTATTCCAGGGTTCAAAATCAATCATTATCGCTGTATTGATATGTTAACGGTAGTTTTATATCATCAAACTCATAACCCAATACGTTGGGGTTAAGATGTAATATGGCACAGCATCAACGGTTAACAGTACTCATGTCAGGGTAGCGATCGCCAGCTGCCACATTTTTGGGTGCAACTGCTTCTAGTTGATTCAAATCTTTTTCAGTCAGGGTAATTTCGGTAGCTGCAATATTCTCCTCCAAATAAGTACGGCGTTTTGTACCAGGAATTGGCACAATATCTTCTCCTTGAGCCAAAAGCCATGCTAGTGCAAGCTGACTAGCAGTTACTCCTTTTTCGCTAGCGATCGCTTTAACTTGTTCTACTAATTGCAGGTTTTTATAAAAATTCTCACCTTGAAAGCGAGGAGAATTTCGGCGATAGTCATCAGGTGCAAGATCATCAGGGGTAGCGATCGCACCTGATAAAAATCCTCTTCCTAATGGGCTATAAGGAACAAACCCAATTCCTAATTCCCGTACAGTTGCTAAAATTTCATCCTCTGGTTCTCGACTCCAAAGAGAGTATTCTGTTTGCAGGGCACTAATGGGGTGAACTGTTACAGCCCGTCTAATCGTCGCTGGAGCAGCTTCAGAAAGCCCTAAATAACGCACTTTTCCTTGCTGCACTAACTCTGCCATCGCCCCGACAGTATCTTCAATGGGTACGGTTGGATCTACACGATGTTGATAATAGAGATCAATCACCTCAACTCCGAGACGTTTTAGTGAGGCATCACAAGCTGTCTGGACATATTCTGGTTTGCCGCTAACCCCTTTAAAACCACCATCCTCAGTGCGGACATTGCCAAATTTGGTTGCTAACACTACTTGATCTCGACGATCTTTAATTGCTCTGCCTACTAATTGCTCATTAGTAAAGGGGCCATACATATCAGCAGTATCCAGAAAATTCACCCCAAGTTCTAATGCTCGATGAATTGTAGCGATCGCTTCAATTTCATCACGCCCACTATAAAACTCAGACATTCCCATGCAACCAAGTCCGATATTTGAAACCTTTAACCCAAGTTTCCCTAGTTTTCTGGTTTTCATAAAATAATTTCCTAATCATTAAGTAAGTGGGTGGAAAAATTTAAAAGTATGTAACAAAATTTTAACCTCAAACATTCCTCCAGAGAGCCGTCAAGATGACGCTAAATATGATCCTGAAGATAACCCTGGAACCCAAACTACTGTACTAACTACAGAAGAGGGTGATACTCCTTGATCTTGTATATCATGGTTTATTTTGTCAAATTCACACAAAATGGGTATTTATCATTGTTTTAAAAATATATTTAATCATGAGGAAACCTCTAATCTAAAGTTTAGTTAGAGGTGAGGAGCTTTGTTCTCTGCGTTTCTAAACTATACTTATTTCAACCAACCTCTGCATCTAACTATGGAAGGTTTTAAGGCATATATAATAATTACTAAAGTTAAATTTATATGTGATTACTAATACAAAGGAAAAATATTTAGATTATGCACTAATTATTGAAGTGAATAATCAAGTGGGAGTCTATAGTTTTGCCTGTGTCCAGTATTGCAGCCTAAGCCTGTATGCAATGCGCTTGTCGATTACAGCAAGGGCTATATATAGTAATGATTTAATCTGCCGAAATTCCCTATTGTAAATTACTGCTAACACCCCATCGGGGCTAATCTCTTAATTTCTCACTCTAGGTGTACAAAGCTAAATTTAACGCTGAAACTTCTGATAGATTATAAAAGATTTTTTTTGGGTTACAACATTAAATATCTCAGTATTAACTAATCGAATTACAAGGATTGACTGCAATGGAAAATATCAATGCGGCAAAAATGACAGAGCGTTATATTGCTTTGGCTATCGGAATTGCTTATTTACTTTTAGGTTTAGCTGGCTTTATACCAGCTTTAGTTTCATTGCCAGGAACGAACGAATCTTTTATTCCACTTGATGAATCTACTGGCGCTTACTCTGCGGGCTTTGGTTATATCTTTGGTCTAATTCCTACCAACTTTTTGCATAACCTTGTACGCTGCGCTGTAGGATTGTTTGGAATCACTTCTTACAGTAATGCTAGCACTGCCCGCTTGTTCAACCGTGCTTTTGCAATTTCTTATGCGTTGCTGGCTGTCATGGGATTATTGCCTTTCGCTAAGACATCTTTTGGTTTAATGCCACTGTTTGGTTACAATGTTTTGCTCAATGCATTAGCAGCGATCGCAACTGCTTATTACAGCATTGTCATACCAGCTAAAGTCAAGGGCGTTAATGTAGCGGAAAATATTTAACTCTTCTTGTATCTAATAAGTTTGGTGGCAGAAAAAATAATTTCTGCTGTCAATCTTCTTCCAAGACTTGATTTTCTTAGCATAAACCCAGCAAAGTTTTAGAATTTTTCTCTCTTTCTCTCTGTGTTCTCTGTGCCTCTGCGGTTCGTTTTAAATCCTCTAGTGTAGTGTCAGTTAATTGCTGATTGAGGCGATCGCAATGACACAAAACAACAATCCTCCTGACTGGACACGACGACAACTACTCCAGTTCGGGCTAGCAGGGATGATTTTACCACTCGCTGCCTCTCAACTATCCAATTGCCAAAAGCGAAACTTATTAGTTATGGAAAGCTCAAAGCAAGTTGATTCTAGAGCTACTAAAGGACAGTTGTTGTCCCGCCCAACTCGCCCCACAACAACCGCTTTGACCGGGTTACACCCACTAGGGCTGGATGGGCAGCGAGATGGTTTTGTCTATGTACCTGAAACCTATCGAGCAGATCAGCCCGCTCCACTTGTCTTGATATTGCATGGAGCCGGAGGCGACGCGGAGGGTGCGCTAAAAATCCTTTATCATCTGGCAATTCGCTTTGGGACAATTCTGTTGGCAGTAGACTCACGCCAACAAACTTGGGACATTATTCGGGGTGGCTATGGCCCTGATATTGCCTTTATCGATCGCGCACTAACACAAACTTTCAGTCATTATGCGATCGCTCCGAACCAGGTAGCGATCGCCGGTTTCTCTGATGGTGCTTCCTACGCCCTTTCAGTTGGCATTACCAATGGCGACCTATTTAACCACATTATTGCTTTTTCACCCGGATTCATGGCTCCTGCTAGCCAATCTGGGAAACCGCGTGTGTTCATCTCTCATGGAAAGTCGGATACAGTGTTGCCGATTGAACGGTGCAGTCGTCGGATTGTGCAGCAGTTAAAACGAGCAGGCTATGACCTAGAATACCGTGAGTTCAACGGGTTACATACAGTTCCTACTGCGATCGCCCAAAGAGCTATGGAATGGTTTACTGAATCAGAACCGGATAAAGCATTTCATCTGTGACATTAAAACAATTAACATTGCTTTAGATATATTGTTTTTTCCACACCCACCTACTTATCTAAAGAATAGATATGGAAAGAGAAATTAAAGATTCAGATGGAATTACATGGACTTGTATTCAAGCATTTTCAGGTCTTTCAGATACCTCAAAAGCTCAAGATGCAGCTGAGGTCGAAGGAGAATCAGATACTTACTGGGTTGTGTGTACTCCTAGTGGCGGCGCACAGTCTGTACGGCTGAAGTTAAAAGGCAAATGGGAAGAAGAATACTCTGATGAGGCGTTACTCAAGGAAATTAAAACGCAGCAATAATTGGCGTTGTTGATTAATCGGATGAATATAAGTTTCTCAAATTCCTCCTTTTTAAGGAGGATTTAAAGTTTTGGATACCTCAAGTACCATTTTTAAAACAACTTCTAAGATGTACAAGAAAAAGCAATTGATTTTATGACAAATACAGTAATTATTACAGGCGCATCACAAGGAATCGGCAAAGCTACAGCATTATTGTTTGCCCGTCACAACTATAATGTTGTGTTGGCAGCTCGTCAACTTGACCGTTTAGAAGCTACTGCTGCACAGATACGGGAACTTGGACAAGAAGCGATCGCTATTTCTTGCGATGTGAAAGATCCTTTACAAGTAAACAACCTGATCCAGAAGGCAATAGATCATTTTGGTAACATAGACGTATTAATTAATAATGCAGGTATCTTTTGCTTAGGGCCCGTCGAGGATTTTAGCTTAGATGATTGGCATCAGATAATTGATACCAATTTGTGGGGCTACATCCATACTATTAATGCCATCCTGCCCCATTTCTTAGAACGTCGCAATGGAACCATTGTTAATGTCAGTTCGATTGGTGGTATAGAACCGATTCCTTATCACATTCCTTACACAACCACTAAATACGCCATAACTGGGTTGACAAAATCACTACATGCAGAGTTATCACCTAAAGGGATTCACGTTAGCGGAATTTATCCCAGTTTTATCAGTACTCAACTGATGGAACGAGCAATGTTTCGCGGTAAGGACAAAGAAGCGGCTCAGGCGCGTTCTGAGTTGGTAGGTAAAGCAATTCAAGCTCCTGTACTAGAAAAGCCTGAAGATGTAGCAAAATCAATTTGGGAAGCAGTAAAGAATCAGCGTGCTGATGTCATGGTAGGCACAACAAACTTTTGGAAAGCAATTTATCACTTGTCTCCTAATTTGATGCAGTCAGCTATTCGGCGCCTCTTCGGTATGGAAGAACGAACAGGCAGGGGAGCAGGGGGCAGGGAGCAAGGGGGAGAACCCCATATATAAATTTAGGGTTGCTGAAAACTTGGACGCAGTATTTCTTGTGGCACTTTCCGCGACGCTGCACTATGGAAATAAATATTTTTGCTTTTGGGCATAAATAAATTTAGAGCTGCTGAAACCCTTTTTGCAGGGGAATTCCAGTATCTTTCTCCCCTGCCCTCTGCCCCTTTTCCTCTTCTTTAAATCTGCCATTGGAAGTAACAACCGAGGTAGAGGTTATGGCAACAACTTTCCAGTAGTGTAGAGGCGTAAAGTAAGCTGGAAATTTCTCAATGGCATATCAGGGCGTAATTTTGGATGTAGATGGGACGCTTGTTATCAGTAATGATGCCCATGCTCAAGGCTGGGTAGAAGCATTTGCAGCATTTGGCTATGAGGTAGAGTTCGAGCAAGTTCGACCACTGATTGGCATGGGAGGCGACCAGGTTATTCCTAAGTTTGCGCCAGGACTTTCTGATAAAGAAGGAAAAGGTAAAGAAATCGCCGACAAGCGCAAAGAACTGATTATCAACAAGTTGGCGGTAAATCTGACTCCTGCGAGTGGGGCGCGGCAATTAATATTGAAGATGCAGGATCAGGGGTTGCGTTTAATCATCGCTAGTTCAGCAACGAGTCAAGAACTGTCAGTGTTGCTCAAAGCTGCACAAGTTGATGATTTACTCAGTCAGGATGAGGCGGCAACATCTAGCGATGCCGAAGCTTCTAAACCTGCTCCAGATATTGTGGAAGCGGCTTTGAGCCAGTTGAAGATCCAGCCATCCGAGGTAGTAATGCTGGGCGATACTCCCTACGATATTGAATCTGCAAATAAAGCTGGTGTTAACGTGATTGCGTTTCGTTGCGGTGGTTTTGATGATAGTCAATTAAAAGATGCGATCGCAATTTACAACGAGCCTGCTGACTTGTTAGCACATTATGACACCTCACCTCTAGCAACCAAAGCAATGACGAGCAAATAATCATTTAAAAATGCCCCCGTTTACTGCTTTGGCCAGTTGCCAGCTTTTCCAGGCATGTTGATGCTTCTTTGTACAGTTTAAATTTGCTTTCACTGGCACGAAACTCTCTTGTGTGAACCATTCTTCTGCCCTCAACCCAATTTGTGCCGTGGTACTTGTGCAGCAATTCGTGATACAAAACAAACTCACTCACAAATTCAGGTACACTATCATTGTCAAGGGTCAAGCTGATCACAACCCGATCTCTAGCTGACTCATAGTGCCCAAACTTCCGGTAAGTATGAATTTGGCTCCATGCAAGACGCGGTTTGGCAAGAGTTGCAGCAAAGTATTCACGGTTGAGTTTGTCAAATAACTCATTTAGGTTATAAAACTTGCCTTGTGGGTTTTCTGCAATCACTTCCGCAATTAAATCAAGCTCTAGCAGTACATTACTGTATTCTTCAGAACTGGCAAACGACCTAATTAGTCGCGTATTATCTTGATTTTTCCCAAAAAAAGCAGATTCCACTAATGCTGTCATTACTTCTTCTGACGCATTGATGAATCCCTCATTAACAATAATATGAGCAGCATCACCAGACCTTTTGACTTTGTATAAAAGTGCAAAACTAGTGAATTCAATCATTAGTTTTACTGATTGTTGTTCATGTTTTACTAACATTTTTTTAGCAATTTGCTGCATACGAAAAGTACTTTCTAGGTGAAGTTGTAGGTTAACTTCGTCCGTTAAGAACTTCATCCAAGAGTAGATTTGCCGCAATGAACGACTTAGGTTTGCTGGTGTTGCTTGCTTGTTAAAACATATTTCTTCAATTGCTGTTACTGTTTTTACTAAAGTTTGTGTTATTTGTTGAGCCTGTGTAGATTTTAGAGTAGAATTAGACACTAAGTTAAAAATCGACTGCAAAATAATTTTCTGTTGTGTTTTAATATTTTTTAATCGAATATTCTCAATGTTCATTTATTATGTTATTTTTCGGATATTTGGATAAAAACTTACTACAAAAACCAATCATTGGGCTTATAAACTGTTACTTCTGTAGAAGCAATAGCCAGAAACTTTTCTTTGAATAGGTCAAATATAGCTCTATTGAAGTTAAACTCCCTCCAGTATTAGAAGCGATCGCTTTATAGTCGGCTCAGAATAAATTTACTTTTTGGTGATAAAAACACTACTACTAGATATATAAATATTCTATAACCCACGAAAGATTTAGATATCTTCAGCACTTTCTAATATCAGGGAATATACTTTAATCCCCCCATTGCACTCATGGAATCGTATGACGTTGTAATTATCGGCGCTGGTCATAATGGCTTAGTTTGTGCTGGCTACCTTCTGAAAGCTGGTTACAGCGTTCTGTTATTGGAAGGGCGATCGCTCCCCGGCGGCGGTTCTACAACTGAAGAACTTATGCCTGATGAAGCACCTGGTTTTAAATTTAGTCCTTGCGCGATTAACCATCTGTTTATTTTCTTAGGGCCAGTCATCCAAGAATTGGAACTGCATAAGTACGGCTTGGAATATCTTAGCTGCGATCCAGTTGCCTTTTGCCCCCATCCAGATGGGAAGTACTTCTTAGCTCACAAATCGGTGGAAAAGACTTGTGCGGAAATTGCCCGTTACAGTCAACGTGATGCTGAAAAATACGCTGAATATGCCGATTTTTGGCAGCGCTTTATTACAGGGATTGCTCCTTTCTTCAATGCACCACCCAAATCAATTGTTGATATTGCTGGTAATTACAATCTCAATAGTCTGCAAGACTTATTTTCCCTTCTAGGTGGCTCTAACACAACCCTTGATTTACTGCGTACCCTACTCAGCAGTGCCACAGATAATATTAACGAATATTTTGATTCTGAGTTTGTCAAAGCACCTCTGGCTAGACTCTCAGCCGAACTGAGTTCCCCTCCCTCACAAAAAGCTATGTCCTTTGGGGCGATGATGATGATGTTGCGTCATAATCCCGGTATGGCAAGACCGCGTGGCGGTAGTGGCGGACTTGTGGAAGCTTTGGTGAAGCTGGTACAAAGTGAAGGTGGTACGATTCTCACCGACCAAAAGGTAGAAAAAGTATTGGTAGATGATGGTAAAGCTGTCGGTGTGCGGGTTGCTGGTGGCAAAGAATATCGGGCCAATAAAGGTGTAATTTCAAGTATTGATGCCAAGCGCTTATTCTTGCAACTGATGGATAGTAGCGATGTCGATAATAGCGATCGCAACTTGCGCGAAAGGTTAGACCGCCGCATCATTAACAACAATGAAACCATCCTCAAAATCGATTGTGCTTTATCTGAACCCTTGCGCTTTGTCCACCACAATCACCAAGATAATTATCTGATGGGTTCTATTCTGATTGCTGATTCCGTCAATCATGTAGAACAAGCTCATAGTCTGATTACTCTGGGCAAAATTCCTGATGAAGACCCATCGATGTATGTAGTGATGCCTACCGGACTCGACCCATCAATGGCGCCAGAAGGCAAGCACACATTATGGATAGAGTTTTTTGCACCTTATCAAATTGCTGGTGCAGACGGTACGGGGTTAAAAGGTACGGGTTGGACGGATGAACTGAAAAACAAAGTTGCAGACAGGGTGATTAATAAACTGGCGCAATATTCCCCCAATCTGCAACATTCAATCATCGCCCGTCATGTAGAAAGTCCGGCTGAGTTGGGAGAACGGCTAGGGACTTACAAAGGTAATTATTACCATATTGATATGACCTTAGAGCAGATGCTTTGCTTCCGTCCGTTGCCGGAATTAGCTAACTATAAAACACCAATTGATAACTTGTATCTTACTGGTGCTGGAACTCATCCAGGTGGTTCAATTTCTGGTTTGCCGGGACGCAACTGTGCGCGTGTGTTTTTGCATAATGAGCAACCCATCGCCCAGAAAATCAAGGAAGCAGGAGGTTCAATTAAATCTGCGTTTGCATCTGTCTTGAGGAATGAATCAGACTAAGAGGCTGTTTGAAAAGTGCTGGGTGATGTATCACAAACTTTAGATCCTCCTAAATCCTCCTTAAAAAGGAGGACTTTGAGAAGATTATTCCCCTTTAAAAAGCTACGGTGTACATACAAGTCTTTGGTGAGGTCATTTAAGATTTATCGCGCAGATAGATCCTAAGCTACCTCAGGTTTTGCTATGCAAAACCTCTCCCTCTCCTTATCAAGGCTACGGTGTAGACACAAGCCTTTTAGAGTTGCTATGTAATAGCGTAGAGTAGGCTAATTTTTACAAGTTTATTGGCATTGCGAGTCGATGTAATAGCATTGCAGGTCGATGCAATAGAATTGCAGGTTAAAATATAAAGCAGCTTTAAAGACTTTTGTGTATACGGTAGCCTTATCAAGGAGAGGGATGTCCGATAGGACAGGGTGCAATACCGTTTAGTTAAGCTTTCTTTTCCCCCCTGCCTGCCTTAGCGGAAAAATTTCTTTAACCCAAGCGTATTGGGACAGGGTGAGGTTTTTGTTTTGGGTAAATTTTGTGAGGTTTTTTGATCAGGTTCCTGATGCTTTTTAGCCGAAATGATCAAAAGCCTATAAAATCCTTACAGATCCTTCCTGTGACGCTTTCAAATTCCCCAATAGACAGAGAACTGCAACCGTAATAGTAACTAAGATGTGGATGTAGGAGAGTTATTAAGGAATATTTACAATGGCAACTGAAACTAATAAAGCGATTGAATTATCTACTGAAGCTAAAGCCTATAACGGTGTCGATCGCAATGCTTGGATTATTGGGTGGAATCCCCAACAAGAGTTGTGGAATGGGCGTTTAGCGATGATTGGCTTTGTTTCTTACGTACTTTGGGATTTAGCTGGCTATAGCTTAGTACGTGACGTACTCCACTTGGTTCGCTAAATCTTCGCTTATATTTATCCCCCGTTAGGGGAAATGAATAAAGAACAACTTAGTAGCCTCTTAGTACTTAACTTACTGGTGATGTAAAGTCTAACGCCAAGTTTATAGATGGACGCACTAATACAATTGCGAAGGAGAAAATATGATAACTAAAGATACAATACGTGCATTAGGAGTATTTGCTAATTCTCAAGGAATAGAGCAGGCAATTAATGAATTGAAAACTGCAAACTTTTCTATAGAGAAAGTTTCTGTCATTGCTAAAGATGCGGATCAGGGCGATCGCGTAGGTGAGGCGCAGATGAGTGATCGCATCGGTGATCAAGATGTCAATACAAGCGGGCCAGTAAGAGAGGCACTGGCAGCAAGTACTTGGGGTAGCGTGTTAGTTGGTTTGAGTAGTCTGGCACTTCCCGGCTTAGGAGCCGTGCTAGCAGCAGGTTCTGTAGGTGTAGCATTAGTCACTAGTGTAGGAGGTGTTGCTGTGGGAGCCGCAGCAAATCAGAATTTACTCAAGGCATTAGGCGATTTAGGCATACCCGAAGAGAAAGCCAGAGTTTATAGCGATCGCCTCCAGCAGAGTTATTATTTGCTCATCCTAGAAGGCTCAGAAGAAGAGATTCATCGCGTTGAACCAATATTACGCGATCGTGGTATTGAATATTGGGGCGTTTATGATTCCGCGCAGGCTTCAAATGGTGAGGGAAACTAGTACTTTGTTCAAAACAAAAAGGTTTTTCACAGGTGTTGCTATATCTGTGCATTGAATCCAGAATTTTTAACGAATTCTGATAGCGATTATTGTGCGGATTATCTTAAGAAAAATAACGGAGTAAACCTGATGCGTACACAGCAGCATACCTGTGAAATCAGCCAACTCCTAAAAACTTTTGATGCCTTAATCCAGCTATCCCAAGCTAGCTTTGACTATCAGTTAGTGCTGACAGATATTTGGATAAAGGCATTTTCGGAACTAACGCGGGAGTTGGCCTCTTACGAAGCCAAGGGTGAAACAATTGACAATTGGCGACAGTTTCTGGAAGTCTGGAGTAATATATTTGACCGAGAATTTGCACATAAGTTCCGTTCAGAAGATGCCCAGGCAATTCAAGGGAAATTCTTGAAGGTAGGCATGAGTTATTGGGTTGAACAACAACACCTGCTAGAAGGAGTTCGCAAGAAGCTTGATCTGCCGATTTGTAATCAGAGGGATGAAAGTCAGATTTAATTACATCTAATTATTTCTACCTTTTTTGTTAATCCTAAAGCTAGATGTGGTTTTTGGGATTAGAGGCGAAATTGTAATAAGTAATCAAATTAAGATAAGAACATGAACACTGAGAACGTAACCAATTCTAACAATACCGAACGGACAACACTTGAAGGTGGAAGCAAAGAAGCTCTCAATAAGAAAACCTCTGCCCAATTTCTACTTAGCACATCACTGGGAGTTATAACAATTATCCTAGCTGCTGTAAGTGCTTATTACGGGCTTATTCGATTCTAATCCTATTTATTGAAACAGGAAATTTTTGTTTTTTTGATGACATTGAAGAATTTCAGATATAACATGGTCCTCAGCAAAATGTATGGTAGTGCTTTGAGTTTATGAAAAACCCTTATTTGGGTGGAAGCACTGCCATATTTTTCTGAGGTTTGAACTTTACTTTTTTTCATCCAAGATGTTATCAAAAAACGATGCACGAGTCTATCAAACTAATCGAAAAGCTGGTTAAGGGCGTAGATATTTTTAACCGCCTGCGCGAACAAGAGATTGACATTGGGGTTACACCTAAGCAAGAAGTCTACCGGGAAGACAAGGTAGTACTGTATCACTTCCAATCACAGGCGAAAAACTTATTTAAGATTCCGATCCTAATTGTTTATGCGTTAGTTAACCGTCCCTACATTGTAGATTTACAAGAGGGGCGATCGCTTGTTGCTAATTTACTCAATCTTGGTCTAGATGTTTACTTGATTGATTGGGGATATCCTAATCAAGACGATCGCTGGCTGACTATTGATAAATACATCAATGGGTATATTAATAACTGTGTAGATGTCATCCGCGATCGCCACAACTTAGAGCAGATTAACTTATTGGGAATTTGCCAGGGGGGAACCTTCAGTCTTTGCTACAGTTCCCTTTACCCAGAAAAGGTAAAAAACCTGATTACTATGGTTACGCCAGTCGATTTTCACATCAATGAAGGACTTCTCAATGTTTGGAGTGGAAGCAGTTTAGGGACACAAGCATTAGATGTGGATCTTCTAGTTGACACTTTAGGTAACATTCCTGGTAACTTTCTCAACTTTGTCTTCGTAATGCTGAAGCCTTTTCAGTTAGGTGTCAAAAAGTATATTGATTTACTAGAGATTGTTGAGTATGAGGACAAACTACTCAATTTTCTCCGCATGGAAAAGTGGATTTTTGACAGTCCAGATCAAGCTGGAGAGACTTTTCGGCAGTTTATTAAGGACTTCTATCAAGGAAACAAATTAATTAAAGGTCAAATTGAGATTGGCGATAAGCGAGTAGATTTGCGAAATATCCGCATCCCAATTTTAAACATTTATGCCGAACAGGATCATCTAGTTTTACCAGCATCATCTTTAGCTCTTGAGAAATATGTTGGCAGTGTTGACTATACAGTGCGATCGTTTCCAGTTGGACATATTGGTATGTATGTAAGCGGCAAAGTTCAAAAAGACCTACCGCCAACGATTGCCGATTGGCTGAAGGCGCGAGAATAAAATATTCGCTTTCTCAAATGTTTGTATTATAAAATACAAAATTGTTTAATATCACATCCTTTCTTTGGGTGGACGACTATACTATTTTTTACTTCTAAAGATTGATTTTTTGCTAAAAATATTATTGTAAATTATTGTTAAGTAAGTTAATTTTATTTTTTAAATGCACTGAATTTAGTAAAACAATCATTAAATTCAAAGCAATTATTAGCAAAACTATAAATAGGAATCTATTTAAAAAATACATTTATTTTATTACTTTCAATTTTTAATTCACCAACGTGATGAGAAGTATGGAAGAAGTTTATATTGTCTCAGCAGTACGCACACCGCTTGGTAGGTTTGGAGGTGTCTTAGCAGATTTGTCTCCAGTAGACTTAGGTGCGATCGCCATGCGTGCAGCCTTAGAACGAGCCGGAGTATCAGGAGAAGCCTTAGACTTGTATATTTTTGGTAATGTACTTAGCGCCGGACATGGACAGTCATTGCCTCGTCAAGCAGCTTTCAAAACTGGGATTCCGCAGAAGGTGAACGGATATGCAGTAAATATGGTGTGTTCATCAGGAATGATGAGTGCTATTAACGGTGTTAGTGCAATTCGTTCTGGTGATGCCCAAATGGTACTTGCTGGAGGCATGGAATCTATGTCCCAGACGGGGTTTTTGTTATCGCAACGAGCTAGATGGGGATACAAATCCTTATTAGGTTCACCAGAACAACTCACCGATGTTTTACTCCAAGACGGACTTACCGATCCCATCAGTGGCGAAACGATGGGAGAGCAAGCAGAACAACTGGCAACTGCTTACCAAATTACGCGGGATGAGTTGGATGAAGTAGCTTTCTTTTCCCAAGCTAGAGCAGCCGAAGCGACTGAAAAAGGCTTGTTTAAACACGAGATTGTACCAATTGAGGTTGCGGGTAAGAAAGGTTTGCAAGTTGTAGATCAAGATGAAGGAATTCGCCCCGATACTACTTTAAAAACTCTTGCTGGACTGAAGCCTACTTTCAGATCAGATGGCGTGTTCACGGCTGGTAACAGCAGTCAAATATCCGATGGAGCAGCAGCTCTAGTTTTGGCAAGTAAAACAGCAGTAGAACGCTACCAACTCAATCCTATAGCACGCCTAATTGGTGGAGTCTGGACAGGAGGAGAATCTTGGCGGTTCCCTGAAGTTCCCATCATGGCAGTGAACAAGCTTTTAGACAAACTCAAAATGAAAATTTACGATTTTGATTTGTTTGAAAACAACGAAGCATTTGCTTTGAGCAATGTATTGTTCAATCGGGAGTTGGCCGTTCCTTATGAAAAATTAAATGTCTATGGCGGGGCGATCGCTTTAGGACATCCCATTGGGGCTTCAGGAGCGCGAATCTTAGTAACACTGCTCAACGCTTTGCAACAGCAAAACGGGCAGTTTGGATTGGCAGCAGTTTGTCACGGGACTGGTGGCGGTACTGCGATCGCACTGGAGAGGCTGAGGTAATTCCTATGACATCTTTGGGATTAGAAGATCAAGTGGTTTTGGTAACTGGCGGTAATCGGGGAATTGGAGCTGCGATCGTCAATCTGCTTTTGGAGTTGGGAGCTAAAGTAGCTTACACCTACCGCAGCGATTACAATCCGCAGATGGGTAGTTTGGCGATCTCAGCCGATGTCACCGATGAAGCAGCTATGGAGGCAGTGACACAAAAGGTTGAAGAGCAACTTGGCCCAATTTACGGGGTTGTCGCTAATGCTGGAATTACTCGAGACAATTTTTTCCCAAAACTGACAACGGCAGACTGGGATGCAGTAATCGACACTAACTTGAAAGGAGTTTACAACACCTTAAAACCCGTTATTCCTAAGATGTACGAACGGCGTTCTGGCTCTGTTGTCTGTATCACTTCAATTTCCGGCGAACGCGGAAATCTCGGTCAGACAAACTATGCAGCATCTAAGGCAGGAACCATTGGCTTGACAAAATCTTTGGCTCTAGAAGCGGCGCGTTACGGAGTGCGGGCTAATGCTGTGTCACCGGGATTTATTGAGACTGATATGCTCACCCCAATTTCAGATAAAGTCAAGCAACGGATTTTGTCTGAGATTCCCCTGTCTCGCTTTGGGAAACCGGAGGAGGTTGCTTGGGCAGTAGCATTTCTGCTTTCGCCAATAGCCAGCAGCTACGTCACTGGTACAGTTGTACGAGTCAATGGCGCTCATCATACATGAATTGGGCATGGGGGATGGGGCATTGGGCATGGGTATTAGAGATTGGAGACTAGAGGTATTAGGTAATATCTTCTCCCTTGCTCCCTGCTCCCTGCCCTCCTGCCTCTTCAAAGTCTCAGTCTTTAATAAATGGCAAATTCAAAATAGTGGGAGTAACTGTGAATATGGGATTTGATAAGCAGCAAATAGATGTAAATGGACTTAATATTCGCTACTTGAGTGGGGGTAATGATGATCCACCGTTAGTGCTGCTACATGGAGTCGGTGATAGCGCTGTTGATTGGTCTTGGGTAATACCTACCTTGGGAACTAAACATCGTGTTATAGCCGTAGATTTCCCAGGTTCCGGGGATAGTGCTAAACCCAAGCGTGAATATTCACTGGAATTTCTGACAGAGTTCTTAGGCAATTTTCTCAACGCTTTAGAAATTCAACGAGCAGTATTGGTAGGTAATTCATTAGGTGGTTTGATTGCTTTACGCTATGCACTGTCAAACCCCGAACGCGTACCAGCATTAGTACTGGTAGACAGTATGGGATTTAGCCAAGTGGTCAATCCAATTCTGGCAAATTTGACTTTGCCCTGGTATGGAGAGTTAGCGATCGCCTGGAGCAAAACACCTTTGGGCGCAAAGCAAAGGGCTTGGTCACGGGCGGCGTTGCTTTTTGCTAATCCCTTGCAAGTTCCCAACGCATGGCTAGCAGAACAAGAGCGGCTAGGGCTTGTTCCAGGCTTCCTAGAAGCGAATTTATCTATACTGCGTTCTCAACTATATGTTTTAGGACAGAAGCAGATAGCACTTGAATACCTACCAAAGGTAGAGATGCCGACCCTAGTTGTATGGGGTATTAATGACTTAGTTTTGCCAAATTACCAAGCTCAAGATGCAGTCAGCCGTCTAAAGCAAGGACACCTAGCTTTGATACCCAATTGTGGCCACTTACCCCAAGTCGAGCGTCCCGAATTATTTACCGACGCATTGAACCAGTTTCTTGCTTGTCATTTGTGAATGGGGACTGGGAACTAGGGACTCTAGAAATGAATTTTAATTCCCAATCCCCAGTACCCAATCCCCAATCCCCAATCCCTTTTAAGGAGTAACACTAATGAAATTAAAGCCAATCAATCAGCAAGTCGTTTCCGTCGTTGGAGCCTCCAGTGGCATCGGACGGATCACAGCTCTTGAGTTTGCTAGACGCGGGGCAAAAGTGGTAGTCTCCGCTCGCGGTGAGTCGAAGCTAAAGTCTTTAGTAGAGGAAATTCGCAGCTTTGGCGGCGAGGCAACTTATTGCGTAGCTGATGTGCAAGTATTTGACCAAGTTAAGGCGATCGCAGATAAAACTGTGGAAGTCTACGGGCGACTGGATACATGGGTACATGTCCCCGCCATCGGCATCTTTGCCACTTTCGACAATACAACACCAGAAGAGTTTAAGCATGTTATTGATGTCGATCTGATGGGACAGGTATATGGTGCAATGGCGGCCCTACCCCATTTGAAGCGTGAGGGACGGGGGGCATTGATCCATGTCTCTTCAGTGGAAGGTACGCGATCGCTCCCCTACCAAAGTGCTTACTCGGCAGCCAAGCATGGGGTCGAGGGTTTTATCGAAGCGATGCGCGTTGAGTTGCAACATGAAAAATGGCCCATCAGTGTTACAAGTGTAAAGCCAGGGGTGATCAACAGTCCCTTCTGGAATAATGGCCGGACGAAGTTAGGCGTAAAGCCTGCCGGGATACCACCTTACTACGAGCCTAAACTTGTAGCTGATGCCATCCTCCATGTAGCTGAACATCCAACTCGTGACTACTTGGTTGGGGATGTAGCTAAAGTATTAGATTTGGTACAGCGCGTCTCACCACCATTAGTAGATTCACTGTTACTGCTTATCGGCTTTAAGTTACAGCATAGTTCCGAGCCGAAGTCTGAAGATGCATCAAATAATTTTTACGAACCTGTTGCTGAAGACGACAGAGTTAACGGAGATTATAGTCACTTGGTTATACCTAGTGTTTCCGACTGGCTAGAAAAAAATCCGGTTCTCCAGTGGGGTGCGATCGCTGGTACAGCAGCATTAGCATTGCTAGCAGCTCAAGTAATCAAAGATTAAGGATAAATGCACTAGCTCCCCTTAAAAAGGCTACTGTGTACCCACAAGTCTCTGTTGACGAAATTTACAAAAAGCTCAATTTCCCATTTTTCTCATTCCCAGCCTCTGATGTCAGAGACTGGGAATGCCTATTTGAAGCAACCTAAGAAGAAGGAAAGTTGTACAGAATTAATTCTGTTAGGGTAGCGGGGCGTTTAACCCATTTTGACTCCTGAATTCTGTTGGATAACTCTTGTTTTTTCAGTAAAGAATACATAAAGAGAAGTATTTTCAAATACAATTTTACGGAAATAATGTAAAGAATATGCAAAGTTATTTGTTCAGATATAGACATCTAAGTAAATCTGCGCTATCAAGCTAATGTAAAGCTAATTGAATGTTTTCCAATTTCATAGTAGCCGTCATGAACCTTTCAAAGCATACGCTGCTGGTTAAAAGGTGATTTAAAAAAGCTTAAAGCTGAGTATTTTCGTGAATGTACACCCTCACAAATTTGTACAATACGTGACATTTAAACAGTCCTATTTGCAAGTAGTCAGCAGGGTGAATGTTTTAGACAATTTAGTGTCTTTCAAAGATGACATCAACGGGAAAATCAAGGCAGTTTTTTGTGCCCCAAAACAGTGGTAACTGCTTTTTAAAAGCTTAAGTAACTCAAAAAACTAATTCAGCTAGGTAAAAGCGATGGCAAAGATCAATGGCACTAATGGTAA
The DNA here is from genome assembly GCF_014698065.1 of Nostoc flagelliforme FACHB-838. Lineage (GTDB taxonomy): Bacteria > Cyanobacteriota > Cyanobacteriia > Cyanobacteriales > Nostocaceae > Nostoc > Nostoc flagelliforme_B. The sequence goes on along the minus strand of NZ_JACJSI010000045.1, from coordinate 35,889 downwards.
CGACTTTCTCAATGGCACAACAGGCAATGACTTGATTAGAGGTCTGACAGGCAATGATATCTTAGATGGTAATGGGGGCAGTGACACCCTCAAGGGTGGGGCTGGTGGCGATTCATTAAGTGTTGACTTTTCATCTGGTAAGAATCTGCTTTTTAGTGGCACTAATAACGATAATCTCTTTGCTACTAACACCTTGGGTAATAACACCCTTAAGGGTGGAGCTGGAGATGATAATTTGTATGTTGACTTTTCATCTGGTAATAATCTACTTCTTGGTGGTGATGGCAATGATTTTCTTTCTGCCTCCACCTTTCTTATAGCTGTTGACTTTAACGGCCCTAATCCATCTGGCAATAACACCCTCAAGGGTGGTGCTGGTAATGATTTCCTAGATGTTAACAACTCAACAGGCGATAATTTGCTCTTTGGTGGGGATGGAAATGATTCTCTGAATGCTTCTGGCGACTTATTTAATAGTGCCTCTGGTAATAATTCTCTCAGCGGTGGGGATGGTAATGATAACTTGAATGTTGAGTATTCAACAGGCAGTAATCTACTTGTTGGTGGCGATGGAAATGATTTCCTTTCTGCCCAATTCTCATTAGGAAATAATACCCTCAAGGGCGGTGCTGGAAAAGACACACTTGCTGGCGGTTTTGCTAATGATATCCTCTCTGGAGGTGACGGTACTGATACCTTAATTGGTAGTAACGGTAATGACACCTTAATTGGTGGCCGAGGTGATGATATCCTCATTGGTGTGGATTCTTTAGAAGAAAAACCAGGTCAGTTAGAGCGAGACACATTGATTGGTGGTGCAGGTAGAGATACTTTTGTTCTTGGAGATCCCTTTAAAATTTATTATGATGATAGTCAAATTCGATTTATTGTTGCACCCTCTCCTAATGAACCCCCACCAAGCTACGCTCTAATTGCTGACTTTGAGCCGGGGAAAGATGTCATTCAGCTTAAGGGAGCCATAGAATATAAGCTAGAAAATGTCACTCTCCCAAATGATGTTTATGGTCTAGGAATTTTCTTTGATGCTGATCGTTTTGACGGTAATGGTTCTGAGCAATTGATTGGTATTATTCAAAGTCAACAATCTCTAGATAAGCTGCAAATTAATTTAGGTAGGGCAATCACAACCATCAGTTAACAACAAGGTTTAGATACCCGACTTTTTAGAGAAGTTGGGTATCTTATTGTTTATGGATATACGAAGCTGAACTTCACAATTTATTGATACTTGCTGAACTACCTACTCTAAACTTAATTTCATATAAAAGTAGCAAAACTGCTGTTAGCACCAAAGGTAAAAAGTAGTAAACTCCTCGATAAACATCGACTGATAAAGTTTCTAGAGATTGCCCTTCCCGAGAGTGATAGAAGAGGTTTATCTATCACGGGCTACGCCTACACAATTTGGCATTTATATGATACAATTGTACTATAAAAGAATATCCGGTGAATATGCAACGCGAAGTTTACCAGGCGATGCCCAAAGTTTGTAGTAAATGAAAGCCATAGTAGCTAGTTTGTGAATGCAATCATAAACACACAATAGTTGTGTGGTATGTGTCAATCTTAAGATTTTGGCATCAATTAATCGTGTATTTCCCCTTCAACTTTCTACGGTTGTATAGCGCTTCTCGTTTGTGTGAGGTACACCCGTAAGGGCACGGCACTGCCGTGCCCCTACACCACGCGATATAATGTTGTACCACACCTCAATGGAAACCGCTATAACAGCTTATTTAGGAATAGTAATAAACTTCATTAACTGTGGCTTTCAATAATTCTTAACCTTTATCTGGAAAGTAGCAATATGACGAATAATAAGATTTCTCTCATAGAACTAATCCAAATTTTCGCAGAATATCGCAATAATATTATCGTCAACATCAAGCACCTGCAAGAACATTATCAAAGAAAATGTATCAAGCGGGTTAAAGGTGTAAGAAACGAAAATGGCGAACTGCTTCAGCCTTGGTTGCAAACTGAATATATGGATAATGCTGAGTATGTTGGTATGGGTGAGTTTCAGTTTAATCGCAATACCGCTACTATCAATATGCTTATCAAACGTAAAGTCAAACTTACCAAATTTGCAGACCAAACCCCCACTCTTGAGGTAGCAGGTTTGCTAGTAAATGACCTCAATAGCTTTAATAATTATACAATTGTCAGTGACGGCAAAATAAACGTCAAGTCCTTAGAAGTCAAAATTAGCAGTAAAAAAGCTTTTGACTTACTCAAAGAAAAGGGTGTGTTGAATGCAGAAGATTTTGACTTTCGTGCTGAACATACCATTTACTTAGATAAATTGCCGCTTGTGGCTGCTAATAGTTATTACAGCAGCATTGATGGGCTATTCAATGAAGTGGCAGAAATTAAAGTACTTACTAGCATTATTTCTGCTCACTTAAAAAAGGAGTCAGATGTATTTGTATCAGGACAGTTAGATGAATTTAAAAAGCACTATTTGTCCAAGAACGTTTACATCAATTTTCCTACAACTAATGAATACACAGACATCCATGAAGCTCTAGCTAATGCTACTATTGACTCAAAATTGAGCTATAAAATTGACATAGGTAGTCAAGATATTCTGAACATGAGTAAGTTACCTTCTGCTAACAAGTTTTTAAAGAAGATGTATCGTCTTTATGATAAAGAGACTGGAGAAATTCTCATCAAGCCTACTTTTGAGAGGGCATTTAATGAAAATCTCGCTGTTAGGCACAGATTACTGTCATCACGCACCAAGATTACGAAAGTTGATGAGTTTATGAAACCAATTTTCGATGATTTTCTTGGACTTGAGCAAAATAGTGTAGTTGGAGATATTCTTAAGAAAGTTGGTGCTAATAGTTTGGTGGAGTTATTGCAGGATAAGCAAACTGGGAAGCAAATCAGTAAAGAAGAAATGGTTACAGCATTGACAACTGCAAATAGCAAACTAGAGCAATATGTAGAAAAAATATATCGAGAGAAGATTTCTCCCTTGGTATTCTATATTGGTTGTACTGGAGCCTTGCCAGAGCAAATAGAAGCAAAACCCATGAATGCAGAAGAAGCTGCTGCTAAATATCCAAGTTTGCAATTTTCTAAAGATGAGCAAGAAGGTACTTTTTTTGCAGTTGGTAATAGTATTATCAGCATCTATGCTAAGACTGAGTATTACAGCAGAAAAGTGGCTATCCTAAATCATTCATAAACAATAAGATGCCCCGGCTTTTCAAAAAAAACGGGGCATCTTTGGCTTTTACTCATCACAAATAAAATCAGATTACTATATAAATAATCTATTTCTGCTTACAAAATTGTTGATTTTCATCCAAGTGCAGACTGAATAACTAAATGAGCAATGCCACTAATTCCTGCCCCAAATTCTGGAATTATAAATAGAAGCATCATTGCAAAAACTCCAAATTGGCTATATTGCAGTGGCTTTAGCTGAGGAAAAATTTCACTGAAAACATGAAAACCATCCAGTGGTGGAATTAGCAGCAGATTAAAAAGAAACAAGGTCAAATTTATCTGAGCAGCTAAGTAAAGAAATTCTCCGCTAAAAAGTCCTGAAAGACTCGGCTTAGAGAGGAATTTCAGCATCGCAATAAATAGAATTCCTAAAGCCAGATTTGATAATGGCCCAGCTGCGGATACCAAAATATTGCCTAGCTTCCCAGAGCGAAACTTAGAGGGGTTGACAGGCATTTGTCCCCAAGCTATACCCATAAGACAGAGAAAAATGATCGATTCTTTGCCCATGTGAACTACAGGATTAAGCGTCAGATGACCAGTTTTTTGAGGAGTATCATCTCCTTGAATCATAGCAGCCCAGCCGTGAGCAAGTTCATGCAAAGTGATAGAGAATATAACAATTACAATAATTCTGAAAAAATGAATCGGCTCTGTGATGAGTGTTTCGATAAACATATATTCTGGCTGATGGTATGGTTAAAGCTGAAATCCGTACTTTCTGAAGACACGCACGAAAAAGTTACCCAATTTCAAAACTGCAAAGCTTGAGAACCAAGGTTGCTCATAAATAATTAGGTAAGTTATTTTTGCGCGGCTTCCAAGACTAGTTAAAAAATCTATGGAGATGCTGATTGTTGAAATCAGCTTTTTTTCACCGTGATGATATAAATTTTCATCTATACTAGCTGCAATGCATCGGAAAGCTGAGTAAAACAGCATTTGTATAATAATTTACTATGTTTTGGTAATGCCATGTATGTGTAATAACAAGCTCATTATACATATAGTATAAAAATAAATACGCGATAGTCCATAGTAGTTATTCGTATCTTTTAAAAATTTACTTTATTAACTTTTATGGTTTTCAATTGCTTGTATAGCAGTCAAAAGTCAATAGATAGTCTTTCAGGGCGTAAATTTTTTAGCTAATAGTACGTAATTTATATTAAAGATTATGTATATAAAATTTTTATGTTACTAATCATTTGTGAGATATTTCAGCTTCATAAACCAACATTTTTTTACAACCAGCTATAGGCGAATTTTTAAACAGCAATTACTTGGTTGCATTTATTACTTAAATGATAAATATTATTTACTAAATAATTTAAAAATTAATACAGTCATTAGGCAGGATATCAACGGCTTACTGGTATTATTTTGATGCACTAACGCAATAATGATGAACAACGATGGATGAGGATCAGCGCCGGTCTTATTGGCGTGCTAATACTGCTTTAATTCGTAATCTTTTAATTGTCTGGGCATTGGTTTCCCTAGTTTTTAGTATTTTGTTGGTTCAACCTTTGAATGCGATACGGTTTTTTGGCGTGCCCTTTGGCTTTTGGATGGCGCAACAAGGGTCAATCCTGGTATTTGTGGCCTTGATTTTCATTTATGCCTTTCAAATGGACAAGCTAGACCAAAAATACAATCTCAAGAAGTGAGGAAAAACCGTGTCAGTTGAAATTTGGACTATTGTATTAGTTGGACTTTCCTTCCTCGCCTATATTTATATAGGTTGGCAATCACGAGTCGAAAATAGTAAAGACTTCTTTATAGCAGGTCAAGGGATACCTTCAATTGCTAATGGTGCAGCTACCGCCGCCGACTGGATGTCCGCAGCTTCATTTATTTCAATGGCGGGGCTGATTTCTTTTTTGGGTTACGACGGTTCTATTTATTTAATGGGCTGGACGGGTGGCTATGTATTGCTAGCATTATTATTGGCTCCCTATCTACGGAAATTTGGTAAGTATACGGTGCCAGATTTTGTAGGCGATCGCTACTACTCTAATATCGCTCGTCTGGTGGCAGTAGTAGCAGCCATTTTCGTCTCTCTCACCTACGTTGCTGGACAAATGCGGGGCGTGGGCATTGTTTTTAGCCGCTTTCTACAAGTAAATATTAATACAGGCGTGATCATCGGTATGGTGATCGTCGGCTTTTTCTCTGTGTTAGGGGGGATGAAAGGCATCACCTGGACACAAGTAGCACAATACTCTGTGTTGATTTTTGCTTACCTGATTCCAGCGATCGCGATCGCCTGGTTTCTGACTGGTAATCCTATTCCCCAACTAGCATTTACCTTCAGTGATATTGCTGACAAACTCAATAAAATCCAGGTTGACTTGGGGTTTAAGCCGTATACTGAGCCATTTGTGAACAAGTCGATGTTAGATGTGCTGTTCACCACCATTGCCCTGATGGTAGGCACTGCTGGCTTGCCTCATATCATTGTCCGCTTTTACACAGTAAAAAGTGTGCGTGCAGCTCGCTATTCTGCTGGTTGGGCACTACTATTTATTGCCATTCTTTATACAACTGCTCCAGCCCTCTCCATGTTTGCCCGCTACAACCTGATCGATTCCCTGCACGATCATACAGTTGCAGAAGTGCAGCAGCTAGACTGGGCGGCCAAGTGGGAAAAAACTAAACTGTTGGCTTTTGATGACATAAATAAAGATGGGCGTCTCCAGTTAACACCAAATAAAGACACCAATGAAATCAAGATTGACCGAGATATCATTGTGCTTTCTACCCCAGAGGTAGCTAATCTGCCTCCGTGGGTGATTGGCTTGGTAGCGGCTGGCGGTTTGGCTGCTGCTTTGTCTACAGCATCAGGTTTATTGCTGGTAATTTCCAGTTCTATCGCCCACGATATTTACTACCGGATCATAGATTCATCAGCCTCAGAACAAAAACGGGTATTTGTCGGGCGGATCATGGTAGGTTTTTCCCTTGTCCTCGCCGGATATTTTGGGGTGAATCCGCCGGGATTTGTGAGTGAAGTGGTAGCTTTTGCTTTTGGTTTAGCCGCCGCTAGTTTCTTTCCGGTGATTTTCCTGGGGATTTTCGACAAGCGCACTAACTCTGAAGGTGCGATCGCCGGCATGGTAACGGGTTTAATTTTTACAATCATCTACATTGTCGGCGTTAAGTTTGGCGGGATGCAACCCTGGTTTTTCGGGGTTTCTCCAGAAGGAATCGGTACTTTAGGTATGCTAATCAACTTCGCTGTCACCCTAGTAGTTTCACGCCTAACGCCACCTCCTCCAGCAGAAATTCAAGCGATGGTAGAAGACCTTCGCAGCCCATTGATTGAAGAGTAGGGCATTGGGGCATTGGGCATTGCGTTTAGTAGCTTCCCTTGTCCCCTTGTCCCCAATCTCCACTCCCTACTGTCCAAGCTCTTTGATGTTATTCATCACTTGTTGGTATAAGTCATTGTTACCTTGACTTTGAAAAATGTTTGCTGCTTGCTGTAAATCCTTGAGTGCCCCCTGTTTGTCTCCATTAGTGGCGCGGGCATTTCCTCGGTTATTGTAGGCAGGGGCAAAGTTAGGATTGAGACGAATGGCTTGATTGTAATCTGCGATCGCACCTTTCGGATCTCCATTGGCAGCACGGGCATTTCCTCGGTTATTATAAGCGATCGCATATTTAGGGTTGAGGAGAATTGCTTGGTCAAAATCATTTAGCGCCCCTCTTTTGTCCCCATTGGTGGCGTGGGCATTCCCCCGATTATTGTAGGCTTCGGCATAGTTGGGATTCAGACGAATCGCTTCACTGTAATCTTTAACTGCTTCTCTATTATTTCCTAGTGAGGCACGGGCATTTCCCAAGTTATTGTGGGCTTCAGCGTCGTTAGGGTTGATGCGAAGTGCTTGATTATAATCTGCGATCGCTTTTTCCTTGTCTCCCAAATCAAAGTAGGCTAATCCCCGGCCATTGTAGGCAGCGCCATATTGAGAGTTTTGAGCAATTGCCTTACTATATGAAGCGATCGCAGCTTGCAAGTCGCCGTTTAAATGCTGATTCTTTCCTTGAAGATAGAATTCCCCACCAATGGACGTTGTAGTTGAACGACGGCTAGGTTGACTGACTCCTATTTCTGTCACTAATACATTGTCATTCTTACTACAAGAAATACTGCTAATTGCGGTCAATGTAGTAAAAATAGCTATGGTAAATAAAGTATTTACCCTTGTTCGTTTTTGCCTAAATAAACGCCGTTTCATAACTTAATATAAACTGCCATAATACCTGAACAAAATTAGTACCAAAATCTAGATTTTAATTCTTTAACTCAATAACTATTCTAACTTTTGATGGACATTTAAAGTTAATTGACAAATTTACCTCATATTTTATAGATTTATTTAATAGTTATTTGCAAGACTAATGATGAGTTAGGAAGTATAAAAATTATCATTTTTTATCTTATCTGCTATCATCTATCTGCTTTTTATCCCATTTAAAAAACCTTTGCAACATCTAAATTGGCTGGCTGTAAATGCCAGGGTAAACTGACACTTTCCGTCAGGTGTTTGAGTTCATAGACCTAGAAGCATTAAATCGATATATGCTTTTCATCCCTTTTGTCAAGCTTAATTTAGATGCTCTTACCCTGTTGGCGTTCCTGGAGCATTGCTTTACCCAAAAAAAACCGATAATGCTATAATACTTTAGGGAATATAGTGATATTTCCATTACACTGCACAGCATTTGAATGTAAAATACATAATCAAATGTCTGAATAAATAGCTGGAGAGGTGTCCGAGTGGTTCATGGTGACGCACTCGAAATGCGTTTTGGGGCAACCCAACGGGGGTTCGAATCCCCCCCTCTCCGTTCAAAAGATTGTGAAAGTCTGCCTACCTTTAACAAATGGCTCAGAGTAAATTCTCTGGTTAATTGAGATCGGTAGCTTGAGTTACGCTGAAACCTGATATCACTGGTTTTGCTACGTAAAACCTTTACTCTCCAAGTTGGAGAGTAACTTGAACTGTAGTAATACTTACGCAAAAAAACTTTTACAGCAGCTTTCATGTATTTGAACCATATATATCGTAGGGGCGCAAGTCTTTGCGCTCCTACGATATGATATTTTTTTTAACTGGAAGTCCATAAGATTGCTACAGGCAAACCGATGTTGTTTGGCTTGATAGCTGGGATACATCATTATTTACAAATAAGATGAGATAATAGTTCAGTATTTACTTAGTCAAGTATTTCCCAAAAAATACTAAAATATACACCGTTTGCACAGGCTTTCAGGATAAACTAATGCCATCGTGTGAGGAGTGAACGATGGTAGATCGCAGCCTGGGGCGAGTATTCTCATTTAGTTTTATCAGCATCTGTTTATATCTAGGTATTAGTATAGGAGTTATTATCCGGCTTGGGCAATCACAGCGATTAAATGCTGCTACTAAACCTACCGAGCCTGTACAAGCTCGATTATCTATCCCTGAACTTACGCCATCAGCAAAAAAAGAACAAACTTTTACAAAGACTATTACTATCAAAGCCGTTGGAGATATTATTCCCGGCACTAATTTCCCTAACCATCGATTACCTCGCTTTCGAGATCAATTATTACCAAAGTCAGTGAGAAGTCATTTACAAGGATCTGATATCTTGTTTGGTAACTTTGAAAGTAGCTTAACTAATTATCCTTATACAGCCAAAGATATCAGTCGAGGACAAGTCTTTGCCTTTCGCTCTCCACCCGCGTATGCCCGGCTATTTGCTGAAGCTGGTTTTAATGTGTTCAATATGGCAAATAACCATGCAATGGATTTCGGGCCGGTAGGGTTCAAAGATACAAAGAAAAATCTTGAGGCTGTGGGTATTGCAACATTAGGTCATAAAAAGCAAATTCTTTATTTGGAAGCTAACAATATCCCTGTAGCAATGATTGGCTTTTCTCCTTATGAAATGTATAACTCCATCCATAATTTAGGAGTAGCCAAAGCACTCGTAGCAGAAGCCAAAAATAAAGCCAACATAGTAATAGTATCGATGCACGCTGGAGCCGAAGGAACGGGGGCGCTGCACGTTAAGAATCAGACAGAGTTTTTTTATGGAGAAAACCGAGGTAATTCGATCAAGTTTGCTCGAAACATGATTGATGCAGGAGCAGACTTAGTACTAGGACATGGGCCTCACGTTCCAAGAGCGATGGAAATTTATAAAGGAAAAATTATTGCTTATTCTTTAGGAAACTTTTTAGGATATCGGACTTTATCTACAAATGCTCAGACAGGTGACTCAATGATTTTAGAAGCTAAACTCAACCAAGTGGGAGATTTGGTATCAAGTAAAATTATACCTGTTCGGATGGATCGACAAGGAATTCCTCATATTGATCAGAGTTTTCAGACTGTAAGACTTATGCGTTATTTAAATAATCAAGCTTTTCCCAAGAATCCGGTGAAGATTAATAAAAAGGGGGAAGTTGTTGTACAGAATAAGCTTGGTCGTCCTTAAAATAATTCGTAATGACGCTACGCTAACGTAATTAATTAATAGAAATCAGTGCAGTGTTGAACTCACCGCACGGCTTCATTAAAATCCAAAATTCAAAATTGACTAATTATTGTCATCTTGTGGCTTTTCCTCAAACTTTTGAACATTTTGGGGTTGACTATTAAGTGGTGAATTTTGCTTTTCCAGTGTTGGTACTACTACAGCAGAAGGATCTGATTGTTTGGATTCCGTTGGTGGTGCTGCTGGTATAACCACAGGGTTCGATGGACTCATGGGTTGAGGAGAGGCAGAATCTTGACTAGAAGTGGGTAAGTTATTTTCTGGCAATGGTTTAGGGGAAGCATTACGAGATGAGCGGATCGCCCGTAGTTTCTCTACTAGTGAGGGTGTAGGTGAAACGCTAGGTGAAGGTGTGGATTGTTCAGAATTGTCGCGTTGTGATTCTTTTGTAGGGCGAGCGCTGGGAGATTCTTCTTGCGAAGAACGACGATTGCGCCGACGCCGAGAGGCTGGTGCTGATTCGGTTCTTGAGGTGGTGTTAGTCTCTTCACCTCCGGGTGAAGATTTACTATTGAAGTTGGGTGCTTTTGCGCCTGATTCTTGAGTTGGCTGTTCAAAAAGCGGCTTTGTGGTTGGCTGCTGCTGAGATTTAGGTAATAAGCTCGTAATCCCAAAACCTGCTGTAGCAGCTACTACGGCTACACTTAGACCAATAAATACTTGAGATGATCCCAGCTTTTTAGCCAGTACAGTTTTTTTAACGATGCCTGGGTTAGGCTGCGCCAAGGCAGATCGTTTATTAATAAAATTTTGGGCAGTTTTCCCAATTACAGTTTCTGCTTGCTGGGCAGATAAATTAACAGTTGGCACTGCGTAAGTGGGTGAAACTTGCCGTGTTCCATTCATGCTATTTCCTGGAAGCAATTGCAGCCACTCAGCAACTGTCGCTGGCCGAAAACGAGACTCCACCGCCATACCGCGCATTACCGCTTGGTTGACAGCAGCACTCAAATGTGGTTGCAGTTCGCGGGGGGAAGGCATTTGTTCGCGATCGCGCAATAATGCAGGTATGGGAACTTGGGCTGTCAACAGTGCATACAAGGTTGCTGCTAAACCGTAAACATCTGTGGCAGGTGTGCGTGGTGCTTGCGTCAAGTACTGCTCAATGGGAGAATAACCCTCAGAAACCATACCTGTGTGAGTCTGTCTAGCACCGCCGTTAAATTCCCTGGCAATGCCAAAATCAATTAGTATCACTTCCTGTGTTCCCAGACGAAGAATGATATTATCTGGTTTTACATCCCGGTGCAACAAACCGTTGTTGTGTACTACCTGCAACGCTGCCCCAATTTGCCGGATGTAATGAATTGCTGTGGCTTCAGGCAGTGGTATCCCTGGTAATACAAATGCGTCTCCCAAGGTTTCGCCAGCAATGTATTCCATTACCATGTAAGGTAATCCAGATTCAACAAAAAAGTCACTAACTCGGACTATATTAGGGTGGATACACGCAGCTAATCGTCTCGCTTCATCTTGGAATTGGCGCTCGAATTTGGCAAAATCAGGATGTTGTCGCAGCCGTTCATTGATGGTTTTCATCACCACCTCCTGACCCAAGTAGTGATGCGTAGCTTTAAATGTAATGCCAAAGCCACCCCGCCCTATTTCTTGAATTAGGGTATATTTTCCATCCTGCAAAATTGTGCCTGCTAACATAAAGAGTCCTGAGTCCTGAGTGAGCAGATAAGTAGCGAGTCCTGAGTCTTCAGGGATTTCCCAAAAATTTTCCCATATTTTTATCGGGCAGGGTTCTTGCCTGTCTATTTTACGGGATCATTTATTTGTTGAAATACCTTAAGTGAGAAAGACCTCCCCATGATCACAAAAGTTTTATCTTTCTCAGATGATAGCGCGGGAGCGCGGTAAGCCTAAAGTTAAAGACTGGTTAAGGGTATGTTTTTAGATTTTATCAATAGAGATATGAGTGAAAAAAATGTAGAGACGTAGCAGTGCTACGTCTCTACAAGGGTTATGGATAATGCAAATTTAATTTGCCTAAAAATAGAGGTAATTTAGCTTTCACCGTCGATAAAAGCTGATTTTTGATACATTTGCTAAATATAAGTTGGGGAAATTAGTAAGATGGCATACTACAATCGCTTTACAAAAACAGCAACTTGCTAGATGATAAAAACGAAAGGAAAAAGAATTAGTAAACATATAATTTTTTTTACTTTCGATAGTTGTGTGAAATTCCTGTAATTACAAGGCTGAAGTCGGTTTGAGTTTTCCTCATCACTTAGCTCGAAGTAACAAAATGACAACTCTACATACCTCACACCTCCAAGAAAATCCCGTAACTTCCATCTCCTATACCGATAGTTTAGTCTTCATCGACATGGCGATTGAAGACTATAGCAGTTTAGTTAATGGTGTGCTTCCCAATACCCAAGTGTTTCTGCTTGACTCGACACAGAACGGTGTTGAGCAAATTACAAAAATTCTGGCGAGTTGCGTAGACCCGCAGGGGCTTCTCGTTAGACATCGCTCGAATTTGACTAACATTCATATTGTGTGCCACGGTGTCCCAGGTTCCTTACAATTGGGCAACACCCATTTAGGACTTGATACCCTCGCAGAATACAGCCAGCAACTCCAACAATGGCAGAAGATATTTTCAGTGTCTGCCAAAAACCATAACCCCTTGAACCTACTCATCTATGGTTGCAATGTTGCTTCCGGTGATATGGGGGCAGAATTTATTGCCAAATTGCAGCAACTCACAGGAGCGAATATTGCTGCTTCGCGTCAGCGGATTGGCAATGCAGCATTAGGCGGTAACTGGGAGTTAGAAGTTCGCACAGATGAGATGGAAGTAAATCTTGCGTTTACCCAAACGACGCGAGAAGCTTACCCAGGAGTACTAGCAACGTTTACGGTGAATAGTACCCAAGACACCGATGATGACGCGAACAACGACATCATGACATTGCGGGAGGCAATTAACCTAGCTAATACTACTGCTGGGGATGATGCGATCGCTTTTGGAGGCATATTCTTAGATGACACCCCAGATGTAATCACTCTTACCTCTGGGAAGCTGACCATTACTGATGATATTACCATCTTGGGTACTGGGGCATCGAAGCTTACCGTGAGTGGGAATAATGCTTCCAGGGTGTTCGAGATATCGGGAATAGGGAGAGATGTCAGTATTGATGGTTTAGCGATCGCTAATGGTAATGATAGCGGTATTTTGATCAATACCAATAGCATCCTTAGCCTCACCAATAGTAATGTATTTAATAATACGGCAACCTCCAACGGCGGCGGTATCAATAACTTTGGCACTCTTAGCCTGAGTAATTGTAATGTATTTAATAATACGGCAACCTCTAGCGGCGGCGGTATCAATAACACAGGCATCCTCAACGTCACGAAAAGTAGCGTCTCTGACAATACGGCAAACCAGAGCGAGGGCGGTGACGGTGGCGGTGGCGGTATTAACAATAAAATCTTCGCCAGCACCTTTATAACCAATAGCACTGTCTCTAACAATACGGCAACCTTCAGTGGCGGCGGTATCGATAACGGAGGCACTCTTAAGCTTACCAATAGCACTGTCTCTAATAATACGGCAACCTTCAGTGGCGGCGGCATTTCTAACGGACAGTTTGATGGTGATGATGTCTTTGGTACAGCTGTCGTGATTAATAGCACTGTCTCTGGCAACAAAGCAGGCGGTGGCATTGTTAATAACTTTACAAGGTTTAGCATCATCAACAGCACGATTAACAATAACAATGGTGGTGGTGTTTTTAGTACTGAGCCTAATCTTTTTCTTGACAGCATACTTGCTGGCACTATTGTGGGCAACACCATTATTGCAGGCAACTTTGACAAATCTAGCTCTGGCGACATCAACCTCGACGTGTCCGGCAGCACTTTCAGCGATTTGGGCAATAACCTGATTGGTAATCAGACTGGTAGCACTAATTTTACCACCAGCACCTTAGTAGGTACGAGCGCCAGCCCCATTGATCCAAAACTCGGGCCGCTGGCAAATAACGGTGGTGCAACCTTAACTTCTACCTTACTTGCAGGTAGTCCCGCTATTAATGCAGGCAATAATTCCCTAGTTGCAACTAATATCACCACTGACCAAAGAGGTAATGGATTTAACCGAATTTTCAGTGGTACAGTTGATATCGGTGCTTATGAAGTTCAGTCTCCGATTACCCCGCTACCTGTTAACACTGATACAGTAGTAACTAATACCAATGATTCTGGGGCAGGGTCATTGCGGCAAGCGCTCCTGAATGCCAATGCGACTGCTGGCGCAGATATAATAACCTTTGCAGACAGCGTGTTCACTGATGCTACCCCAGATATCATCACCCTGACTTCTGGGCAACTGACGATTACTGATGATGTAACCATTGTGGGAACTGGAGCATCTGTGCTAACCATTAGCGGCAATAATGCCTCCACTGTATTCGAGATCGCGGGGACAGGGACAGATGTTAGCATTGATGGCTTGAAGATTGCCAATGCTAATGATGTCATATATGGGAGCATTTTCCTCAATAGCAATACCAGCCTCAACTTGACTAATAGCACTGTCTTAGACAATCAGGGAGCAGTAGGAGGCATCTTTAACAGAGGCAACCTCAGCCTGACCAACACCACTGTTTCTCGCAACCAGGGGTCATCATTAGGCGGCGGTGTATTTAACACAGGCACTCTCAGCCTGACTAATAGTAATGTCTCTGGTAATACTGTATTCGGCTTCTATGGATATGGCGGCGGCATATTTAACACAGGCATCCTCAAGATAATTGGAAGCACTATCTCTGGTAATCAGGCTTCCACCAGTGGTATTAATGCTAGAACTCCTTCGCGCGATCCGTCTTATGGTGGTGGTATTTATAACTCTGGCACTGTCGATATAACAGGAAGCACTATCTCTGGTAATGAGGCAGTAGAGGGCGGCGCCGTTTTTAATGATGGTACTTTTAACCTGGTTAACAGCACTGTCTCTAGTAATCGTGTATATTCTCGGGGCGGTGGCATCTATAACAACAGCGGCACTCTCACCCTCACCAATAGTACTATTGCCAATAACGAGGCATTAGATAACTTCGCTACTGCTGAGAATGGGGGCGTTTTCAATGAATCTAATGGCACTGTTATTGTTGAAAACACTATCATTGCAGGCAACTTAAAGTTTGATGTTTCCAGCGATGTTAAAGGCAACTTCACCGACCTCGGCAATAACCTAATTGGTGACAACACAGATAGTACAGGCTTTACCACTAGTATCCTCGTCGGCACTAGCGCCAACCCAATTGATCCCAAACTCAGCCCCCTGCAAAATAACGGTGGTGCAACTTTTACTAATGCATTACTTGAGGGTAGTCCCGCTATTAACGCAGGCAATAATGCCCTGATTCCAGCAGGTATTACCACCGATCAACGTGGCGCTGGATTTGACAGAATATCTCAGGCTACAGTTGATATTGGTGCTTTAGAGTTCAATAGTCTGATTGGAACCAGTGGCGCTGATAACTTAGTGGGTAAGAATTACGGTGAGATAATTAACGCTCAAGCCGGGAACGATACCATCACAGGTAATCAAGGCAACGACCTCATAATCGGTGGCGGTGACAAAGATAGATTTGTTTACAATTTAGGTGATGGTGTTGATACTATCACCGATTTCAGCGGGTTAGGCAAAGGCTCAAATCCCTCGGCAGCAATCATTGGCGAATTGGATATTCTGAAATTCCAAGGTGCTGGATTGACTGCCCGAAATTTGCTACTCACCCAGAATGGTAACAATCTGGAAATCGCCTTTGAAGGGGTGGCTGATGACAAAGTTATCCTGCAAAACTTTGCTCTCGAAAACCTAGAAAACCTCTCTACTGTCGGTAATATCCTGTTTGATGGGCAAAGCAGCATTCGTGACAGCTTTGATGTCTTTAATGCCAACTCCACCCCAAGCACCATCAACAAAAACACAGTCACCTTTCTCAATGACCTAAACAACAATGTCGATGGTTTTGACAACTTAGCTGATGTTATTAATGGTCAGGGAGGTAATGACCGCATTGATGGCAAGAGTGGTAACGACCTGTTACGCGGTGGTGCAGGTAATGATAGCCTGATCGGTGGTGCTGGCGATGATATCCTTGTCGGTGATGCTGGTAATGATAGCCTCATCGGTGGTGCTGGCAATGACATCTTGTTTACTGATGCAGGTAATGATCGCCTGATCGGTGGTGCTGGTGATGATATTCTCTTTCGTGGTAGCAAAAATGGTGATTCTGCACAGAGTATCTTGACTGGCAGTAGCGGTAATGACCAGTTCATTTACCAAACCTTCGGTTTTTTTGGTGATAAAATCACTGACTTTAATCAGGCCGAGGATAAGTTAGTCCTTACTGACGTGTTTAAGAGCTTGGGGTACACTGGCAGCAATCCTATCAGCGATCGCAGACTACAGTTTGTGCAATCGGGTACTTCTACACTAGTTCAAGTCTCTCGTGTGGATTCCCTTTTTTACGACAACTTCTTTTCCACCTTGACAAGTTTAGATAATTTCACGGCTACAAATCTGGTAGTCGGTACTAACGTCATCGTCTAGGGGACTTCCAACAAATAAATTATCCAATCTTCTTGTGGGGTGGACAAGATGTCCGCCCTTAGCTACGGACGCTCGTGTCGCTCCACCCTACAAGAAGTAGTTGAGTATTTTTTTATTTGGGGACTTCCAGAAATTAAATTATTGGCATTGCAGAACAGTGGGATGAATTGGAGCAAGCAGGGGAGGCAGGGGAGGCAGAGGAAGCAGGGGGAGAATTTTAGAAGTTGCCAAATCATCCCGCAAATATGCAACGCCAAATTATTCAATTTTGGATTTTAGATGTCTCTGAAATCTAAAATCCAAAATCTACAACTCTTACAGTTGCCGCACTAATGGCTGACCATCTTTGACTTCACCAACTAAAACTAAATCGACACAGTTAACGAAAATACCATTTTCCAAGACACCGGGAATGTTATTCAATGTCTTTTCTAGTCCGACTGGATCTTCAATAGAGTCAAATCTAACATCTAAGACAAAGTTCCCTTGATCGGTGATTACTGGCCCAGCTTTTTTTATACCCATACGGAGTTCTGGTTTGCCACCGAGTTTTTTGATGGCATTGGTAACAGGAGTAATTGCCATTGGAATCACTTCCACGGGCACAGCGAAACTAGAACCTAAGCGGTCTACTAACTTACCACTGTCTACCACAACGATAAACTGTTCTGCCAGGTAGTCTACGACTTTTTCGCGGGTATGAGCTGCACCACCGCCTTTAATCAAATTCTTTTGCGGATCGACTTCATCTGCCCCATCAATGGCAATATCGATATGGTCAATAGCATCCAAGGTAGCGAGAGGAATACCATACTGCTTCGCCAGCACTTCTGACTGAAACGAAGTGGGTATACCAATGATATCTTTGAGTTCACCAGACTTGAGGCGATCGCCCAAAAACTGAATCGTATATGCTGTAGTTGACCCCGTACCCAACCCCACAATGGAACCCGACTTAACCAGGGCCGCGGCGGCTTTGCCAACTTCTTGCTTCATCAACTTTACGGGATCTGCTGCTGCGGTCATTGCCAAAACTCCTGAAAAACTGTCTATAGTCCATAGTAGTAGGCAGATAACGCCAAAAAATGAAAGGTAAAAAACAAGTTTTTGCTGATTGCTACTCTCTTGGTTATGAAAACCAGCTAACACACTATGTAGCTACGCAACATTGCCCAGCTTAAATTCGTCATCAACTGAGTTACAGGTTATTAGGAATACCAAATTTTGCCTTAACCTCAGTAACGTAGTTTTTTAAATTCACAGCAGCTAAAAGTGGTTATCATCATGCGTCAGCTTTCAATTACTCTATCTTTAGTGGCACTATTACAAAACCTGCCAGCAATTGCTCAAGTCCCAGAATCTACTTCTGGAATCTCATCTGATTCTATTGAAAAGGTAACTGCTGCCAAATGGATGACAAACTTTTCTGATGGCAAATTTTACCCAGAAAGGTTACTGAGTAGGGCAGAATTAGCGTCGATTATGGTGAAAGCATTTGGGCTAAATAAAAGAGAAGCTGTTAATAAAGAAAATTTAGCGATTCCAGATGTTCCTCGTTCTCATTGGGCATTTAATGATATACAAACAGTTTTAAAAACTGACATTATGAAAGGCTATCGGCGCAATGAGTTTTTCCCTAACCAAAAGGTGACAAAGGCAGAAGCTCTGGCTATTTTCGCCCAGGCTTATGGTGTCTTTCAGTTTCCCGATGATGCTGTAAATGAGATTTTGGCTTCATATCCAGATGAAAAGTCTATCCCAGCTTGGGCCAGAAAAGCGATCGCTACAGTCGCTACTGAGGGATTTCTTAACACAGATGCTCAAGGAAATATTTCCCCATTAAAACCCGTAACGCGTGGAGATATGGCTTATGTACTGAGTAAATATTTACAACGACAACAGCAACAACCTGAAACACCAGAGGTTCCCATTATTCCAAATAGCCCACAATCTCCTTAACTGCACTTTATTCAGTCAAGCAACGTGCTTACAATCATTTTTGACCCGGACTTCTATACTTGTCTCGAATCTGCCGAAGATATAAGGAATTTGACTGTGTTGGTTGCTGCAAAATATAATTCCCATAATTAGACTGTGGCTGTTGTGTTTGCTGCTGCAAGCCATAATTTCCATAATTGGACTGTGGTTGTTGTGTTGGCTGCTGCAAGCCATAATTTCCATAATTGGACTGTGGTTGTTGCGTTCGCTGCTGCAAACCATAATTTCCATAATTGGACTGTGGTTGTTGCGTTCGCTGCTGCAAACCATAATTTCCATATCCCACAGGGTTTGTAGGGTTGACAACACCTTGACTCGGACTAGAGTAAGGTACAAGATTATTTGGTGCAGTAGAGGTGAATGGGGGCGTTACTGGTGCGACATTAGGCACTACCTGACCACCATTTAAATTAGTGTAAATAGTGTTGTCAGGATTTTGTGGTAAGTTCGTACTCGTTGACACACTACCAGGGATTACCTGACCACCATTTAGATTAGTGTAAGGATTATTTTGTGGTAAGTTTGTACCCGTTGATGTGTAGCCTGCTCCAGTAGTTAACCCAGTGCTTGGTAGAGAATTCTGACTGGGTAAGCTGTTAATGGGTGGCATTAACGTTGTTCCTGCCTCAGATACTTGACTCGACGCATTTGTTCGAGTTGCGGTACCATTAAAGCTAGACAATTTCTGGTTTGTCCATTGGTTGAGCGCTGATTGCAGAGGGCTGACAGGGAGAGAATTTTGATTCTTGTTAGTTTGATTAGTCAATCCAATACTCAAACTAGAGGATGTTTGTTGACCCTCTGTTGGTTCAGATGCCGCATTTAGGGTTTTAACACCCAGAAATTGGTTATTACTATTAACCGTCCCAGCACGCAATAAATTTTCTGTTTGTACTACAAAGGGGTTTTTCATGGCTGGGGAGGTGTCGCTATTAACACCTAAACCAGGGTTTAATTTGGTATCACTAGCAGAATTTTGTTTTTTAATTACATCCTCTAATAAGCCTTTGCTGTTTTTTGCGTCAGTCTTTTCCTGGGGCGTATTTGCCGTTAATGAGAGAGATGCTTGCTCAAAGTCATTAAACAAAACTGGTAGGTTATCAATATCTGCTGCAATAGCTTTGTTTTCTTCTGAGAGTGAGGAATCAGCAGGCTTTTGTGAAGTGGCTGGGGTTTTTTGCTTAGAAACAAAAATATTGGGGTTTGACCAGTATTCCCAGGTTCCTAGTCCGACTACAGATAAAAAAATTGCAGTTACCCAAAAACTAGGTCTCCCTAGATTCGATAACCTGGCTTTGAGATAGCGTAAGTAAGCAGGAGGATAATGACGATTTGGCATGGGATTGGTAATTTAAATTTACTAAAAATTGGTAAAATTTGACAGAATAAACGTTGCTGTTTGATGTTTTTACTTGCATCAGAAGAAAATATCTCAACTGATGTTCGATTGTAATTTCATCCTAACTTCTCAATAAATTATTGGTCATTAGCAAGTCAAAAATTCACCATTGACTCTTTGAAACTAAATTGTTTTGTATGGGCGCAAGGTCTTGCGTCCTTACAAATCTAGAAATAATTTGGGATAATTTATTTTTTGCAAGTCCTTTAGTTCCTAGAGAGACAGAGGAGCAGGGGAGAAAGAGATAGAAATTGCCTTGCTAACTGTATAAGAGCTTCTCTAGTCATTGTACCCCTTCGCGATCGCGGGGCTACGGTGTGTCAAGTTAAGTTAAAAACCTGCCTAGAACCAACTTGTAGAGATTCGAACTGTATTGCTCTAAAACCTGGTTTCATACTGAACTTGGAATTGATTTTCATCCCCCAAATTAGTTGAGCCTCGCATCAAAATTTCGTCATTGAGTCGATAAAGCACGTTATAACGGAAAGACTCATCGCTAGAAAGAGGTCGTGATAAAGAAGCAGAGAAATTTCTACTGATGTCAAATACACCTTCTGCTGATAAATTCAGAACTGAAGCTGTCGTTTTTTCATCACTAGTGGTAGGGGTGGGGAATATCCGAAATTCGCTGAAACCAACAGCCTGACCGATCGCAGTAATAGTTCCTTGCAAACCACCTAAAATGGTAGAGCTAGCGAAATTAGTCAGTCCTTGTCCTGCATCTGCTTGACCGAAAGAACCAAGAATCGAGCCACCCAGTAAAGCAACTATTTCTCCTCTACTACGGTTAGGTTGACTCGTCAGTTCCAGATTTTCGCCCAATTCACTAGCTGGCCCGTTAACCCTGGCTTGAACGCGAACTGTACGTAAAGTCCCAAAGTTGGTAGCAGAAACATCGCTGATTTCAGCAGACAATGGTGATTCCAAAATTCTATTGTTGATTGCCGATGTTTCAGGTACAATTGCGAGCAGTCGGACATCCAAAGTAGGGTCAAGTCCTTGACTTGGAATAAACCGCGCGGTTTGTTCATACCCTCGTTCCAAGGTAAACTCAGTCGAAAATAAACTTACTCGTCCTCCTGTCAAACGAATGACTCCTTCAGGACGCGGTTTGGCTAATGTACCATTAATGGTCAAGTCGCCTTTTGCATCAAAGCTCAATAGGGGCTGACTAAAGACGGCTGCTCCTGGTATTGAGTCGAGAAAGGATTGACTGGTAACACGAACATCGTCGTCTAGAATTAACCTTAAATCTGCAAACTCTATAGCTAAATTGGGTGGAGTTGCTGTGCTAGTGCTACTTTCTGGTGTAATCACTGGGCTAGGATTACTCTCTGCTGTAGGTGTGACATTAATGTTAAACTCTTCCCTATTTATGACGTTAGCGTTAGCCGCTGCTGTAGCTGCTGATTTTTTCTCACCAGTAGCCGAGTTTCCAATAATCACCTGACCATCACTCAGTTCAATCTCTCCACCAATTACAGGTTTTAACGCTGTTCCGCGAAATACGATATCGCCGCCAACACCGCCTTCATACAGTCCTGCAATTTCAAAGTTGAGTTTGTCTGCTATTGATACTGTGAGAGGATTTGCTACGGCTTGCTGAGGCTGAAGAATCGGGAGTATGCCTGATGCACTTACTTGCCCTTCATTGTAAGTGCCTTGGATACCTTGGACATTCACCGTATTGCCATTAAATTGCGCTGTTCCTGTGACATTCGTTAGGGGTTCAGATAAGGCTTTAGCGCTAAAAGTTGCATCATTAAGTGTGACATTGCCGTTAATAATTGGTTCGTTTAAAGTACCTTGAACATTTAAATCTACTTGTCCTTGACCATTTACCCAAGCGACTTGATTGTTAGTAAACAGGTTTAACAGTGCCAATCCTTCATTGTTCACATTGGCGTTGATGTTGATTTGATTGCTATCCGGTTGCACTTCGGCAAAAGGTAACGGAGCAGGTACGCTACCTGTAATAGTAACTGGCTGCGTTCCTGTCACTAGTAAGCTACTGTCAAAATTCAAACGAGCATTGTTGTAATCAAAGTTCGCTTGTCCTGTTCGTACAGGTTGCTTGTTGAGAGTTGCATTAGCCAGTGTCACTTCCCCTTGAACTCTGGGATCTTGTAAACTACCTCCCAAGGCAGCATTAGCATTTACATTACCAGTGATATCTATGGGGTATTGTTCGATAAAAGGCTGTAAAAGTGATAAAGGTAAACTTGCTACATTCAAGTTTCCAGATAGTTGCTCAGTTCCTAACTGCCCTGAAAAAGCCACTAGTCCTTGATTTATACCGACACTCAACGGCGAAAGTGTGACGATTCCATCGGCAAAAGTACCTTGAGCAACGACTTGATTAATGGAGTATTCACCCCATTGCCAGTTAGCACCTTGGAAATTAAAGCCGACATTCAACCCAGACTTTAACGAGCCATTAGCTGTAATTCCTCCGCTCAAAGCACCCGTTAATTCTGCAAGGGTAGGTAAAGATGCAGTTCCATTTCTCTCTTCTTGCTGTTGTTGTGCTACCAATCTTCTAATTTTTGAGAAATATGCAAGCTGTGTTAGCAAATCTGCATTGGGCAAACTGATAGCGTTGGTATCGAGTACCTCTGCTCCAGCTAACGTTGGAGGCTGCAACCCGGTACCAAAGTCTTGAAAATCAAAGATATTAAACGCTTGTAAAAGTCTCTGGATTCTTGCTTGATCAAAATTAGCTTGGAATTGGAATTGCGGGTCGTTACCTGCTTTTACATTTCCACTCAGGGCGATGTTGCTATCTCCAATCCGCAATTGACCATTAGCCAAGCTAGCAGTGCCATCAGCATAATTAATAGTGCCGCGAAATTCATCTGCTGCTACTCTGGCAACACGAGGCCCGGCGATCGCAACGTCTCCCGCAATGGCATAATTATTCAGATTAACAACTAAATCTCCCGATAGTTGCCCCGCTAGTGGTTGCAATTGATTGTTCGGTAAAAAGCCTCCAATCAGAGCTATGGGAAACTGTTGAGCGTTAATGAGTAAGTTATCTCCCTCAGTTCTACCTGTGGTAACTGCCTCATCCCGCTTGACTAAAAATGAAGTGGGACGATAATCTGCACCCAGGTTCAGCGCAATCCGATCTTGTTTCCCGGCTAATCGCAGACTTGCTCCCTGTCCTCCTTGAAAATTCACGTTTCCGGTTAAAAGCGGGTCAAACGCCAAGTCACTAACCTGGAAATTCCGCAGTCGGATATTGCCAGTAGCTTGCGGAACATCTGGAGTACCTGTAACTTGTCCTTTAAAATCAAGTAACCCCGCTAGTTCTACGTCACCGGGAATTTCAAAACCAGTATTTTTTAAGTTGAAATTCTGTGCCAGTACATTTAAATTAAATCCTGCAATTTCCGGTGCGCCAGTTGGTGGAGTTTGAATAGCGATCGCACCATTAGCACTCAATCCTGGGGTACTTGCGTTTTCAACTATAATCTGCTGTCCATTCCACTGAAATTGAGCGGTGAGCGGTTGTGCTAGCAGCGCTACTCCTTGGGAAAGGCGGATTTGTCCTGCGGCGCGAATATCTGCAAGCTGGAAAGATTCTGTTGTACCTGCTAACTGGATGTTGCTATTGAGCCTTCCTCGCAGTTGTGGTGAAAACCGATTGAGTTGAATTTGAGAAGTGTTGACAGCTGCTTGCCAGCGTTGTTGTGCAAGTTGACCACTAGCTCTGATTGTCCCACCTGCCACGTTCACGACAGCATTTGGAAAGACAATATTCTCTCCTTGTTGATCAACAACAACTCGTCCGGTAGTGGGATAGGTGGCGTTAGGCGCTTGCACCCGCGCTACTGCTTGCAGATTGTTCAGAGTACCGGAAATATTGGCATTTGCTGATACATTCCCAATGGTAATACCGGGTGAGGATTCGTATGCTTTTGCGATCGCATCCCCTGGTAAATTTTGTGCTTGGACATTCAACGCTACTCTACCTTGGGGTGCAAGCTGAAGTTGACCGCTAGCTGTTACTTGCCCTCCCACCTCTGGACTTGCTTGAACGCGACCAATATTAACATTTAAGGGTTTATCCAGAGAACCAGAAACTTTAGCGTTCGCAGATATACCACCAATATTAATCGGTGTTGAAATACCGTAACCTTGAGCGATCGCATTTCCTGGTAAACCTTGAGCTTGAATATTTACGCTTACCTGACCTTGAGGTGCTAGTTGAATTTGACCATTGGCTGTAATTTGCCCCCCAGTTGGCGGCGTTACTTGAACACTATTAATATCAAGGTTCAAAGGCTGTTTGCCAAGTGAGCCAGTAACTTGTGCTTTTGCTGAAATATTCCCAACTGCGATCGGAAGAGTAAGGCCGTAGGTACGTGCTAATATATCCCCTGATACACCATCAACTTGAGCATTAAAGATTACGTTATCTTTGACTCCTATATTAGCTTGACCGCCACCTGTAATTTGACCACCTGCTGCGGGGACTAAATTTAGATTAGAGACGGTAAGTTGAGATGCAGTTTGAGATGCATTCAAACGAAAGTCAGTGTTGACGGTTTTAAATTGAAGGCGGTCAACTTGAATAGGTTTTGTGTTGCTTACCGTGCCGCTAACGACTGGTTGCTGTAGTGCGCCGCCTACCTTAATATTTGCTTGAACTTCGCCACTAGCTGGGACTGGCGATTTTACATTCAGCGTGTCTAAAATATTTTTCGCACTAACAGGTTTTATTTGAGCTACAACATTAAAACCTGTTTGAGTATTAATTGTTCCATTAGCCAGAATAGGAACTTTGCCAAAGTTTGTATTTAGATTTTCTAAAGAAACTGTCTGACCATTAAATATAAATCTCCCATTAAAATTAGAAACTTGCTGAGGAATATTTGGAACTTTAGCAATGACTTGATTAGCTGTGGCGGTTCCCGTAACGGCTGTTTCTGACAGTTTGGGTGGAATCTGAACCCCTAAGTCAGCTTCTATTCGCCCTGCTTGCAAAGCAATTGGTAACTCAACTAATCTACTAATATCAGAAGCTAGTAAATTTTGTGCTTGCAGCTTGAGATTAGTTTGTTGAGCTTTTGTTTGTGTTTCACCAGAGATTTTAACTGCACCTCCCCTGGCGAGTTGAGCATTAAGGTCATAACCAATTCGTTGATTTTGATCAAAAAATCGGGCAATACCACCAACTTGATTTAATATTACTGAGCCTTTCGGTCTAGTTGGTGCGGAGGCTGGCGATAACTCTACATTCCCATCTTGAATTTGAAGTGTCTCCAAGTCGGTTTGAATAAAACCTTGTCCCTCCCCAGCCTTGACTTGGGCAGTAACCCAGCGACCATCCTGATCCTGTTGGATGTAAACATTGGGTTGAATTAACGTCGCATTTAATGCCAGTTTTCGGCTGAGGAGAAGCTGCAAGGGCGAGAACTGCACCTCCAAAGCTTTTGCTACCACCTGATCTGGATCGGTGGGAGTTGCTGGTATTGATAGAGAGCTAAATCTTAGGCTAGAAAGCGAAAAACGTTCAACGTTCCCAACTTTTACTGGACGCCCAAGCAATTGTTCGAGATTTTGTTGCACTAATGGAGCTAAATCTTTATATATATAGCTTCTAGCCCACCAAGCACCGACTGCAATTCCAACCAGCAAAACAACACCAACAGCTAAACTGGTACGTCCTAAAAGCAGGAGCCACAGACGAGGATTAGATGGTTCCTGATTATTTCCTGAATTTGGAGATCGTTTCATGATCGTTACTAGTACCAGTACTTTTTTCTGGAATTAGCTCAGAGACAGGCTAGTAATAGTTGTATCAGCCAGTCACAAGCTGCGGCTTTATATATTATGTTAAGTAACATTTGTTACACAACATTTTTGATTTCTTGCCTTAAATTTGGAGATTTCATTTAGAGTATGGTACTTAATTAGCACTTCCTCAATCTGAGCAGTAATTCTAGCTATTTTTTGCTTCACCTTTTAAAAGGTTGTAGTTATCAAATTAGTTTTCTGACAAATTTTGCCTCCTTTTTGTTAGGTAAAGTACATGATTAGTATGCTTTGTCTCATAATATATATATTTTCAGCAACTATCTTTTGTATAAAGAATTGATATCTTAAGATAGATTTTATTTGCTTACAGCCATTTTCAGCTAAATAGACTAACCGATAGAGGCACAAGGTCTTGCGCCCTTACGACAAATGTGGTTAAACCAATTCGCAATAGGCTTCTCTGCGAGACCCTAAAACCGAACGCCCCGCTACGCTAACGCAATGACGCTCCTACGTCGCTAACGCAATTACGTTTCGTGACGGGGATTTAGCTTTGGCTTCAATTCGCGCTGCTTGATAGAAGCAAGGGACTTAAACTCCTGAACTAGGTTTAAATACATGAAAACTGCTGTAAGTATTATTTCTCACAGTAGAGATAATAAATCATTGAATATTAAACTATTCCATCAGAGGTCTTGTATATACAACGGTGGTTAGAAAATTTAACCTTATATAATCTTACCAAGTAGTGATGATTTTGTTATAGTGACTACCCAGGCGGCAGATAAGTAGCTAGACATGATTAAATATAACTATAATTATTGACACCGACCTACTTACGTTATCTGCAAGGCTCAACACCTGTAACGTTTTGTCTTCCTCTTTAGTCAGTTTTATTCTTAATGCTGCTGGCATTTTCAATAATCTGTTCTCTTCTACTCTTAATTTTATAATTTTTCATGTCTAGTTACTTTAGTTACTTAATGTTGAAATAGAGATTATAGAACCTGATGTCATTGAATTTGGGGAGATTGAGCCATTAGCAAGTTATGAAATATGACAAACAAAAAATCTTTGATTTTGCGTGCTAAACAAATTGCCGACAGTATGCAGACCTTCTCTCACCCTTGGAATGCAAACTCGGAAATATCGGGAATATACATGGGGCGCACGGTTGGGCTAAAGCGTACTGGGGTCAACTTTGCTGTCATTCCTGCGGGGAAAGAATCTTTTGTTTACCATTCTCATCACTGCGAGGAAGAATGGATTTATATATTATCGGGACGAGCGATGCCTGCGGCGGGCTACGCCTACGCAGAAATAGATGGGGAAGAATTTGAGGTTTTTCCAGGGGACTTTATGGCATTCCCAACTCCTTCAGTAGCCCACCATCTCAGGAATGTAGGGGATGAAAACTTAGTTTACTTAATGAGGGGAGAAAATCTTGATGTGGAAATTGCTGATTTTCCACATCTGGGAAAACGCATGGTTCGACGTGGCGATTCTGTAGAAATCTTTGATCAAAAGGACGCTTTACCATTTGGTTAAGCAGTTACAGCAGATTGCAACGGGCGTGAGTACAGATAATCGTAGGGGCACAACATGTTGTGCCCCTACCCATACCTGAAATATGCTGTAAGTCTCAAACCGCATCTAGTAAGATACGAGACTATCTTCATCTGGGCAGTTGCAATCTGCACAATTTTACAAATTATCTCAGCTTTTTATTGCAAGCGTACAGATACACTACCTGCATGGGCTGGCAAACCTTCTGCCTCTGCTAAGGTGATAGCTGCTTTGCCTATCGTCTGTAATGCTTGTTTGTCACATTCTAAATAAGTAATTCGTTTGAGAAAGTCGTAGACACTCAAACCAGAGGCAAAGCGGGCAGAACGGGCAGTTGGCAGTACATGGTTGGGGCCTCCTAAATAATCGCCAATCGCTTCTGGAGTATAGCGTCCTAAAAACACGCTCCCGGCACACTTAATTTGATTGGCAAGCAATTGCGGGTTATCTGTGCATAATTCCACATGTTCTGGAGCTAGTTGATTAAGCAGTGGTATACTCTGTGCTAAATCGCTGACCAGAATAATGGCTGCATAATTTTGCCAACTAGCACTAGCAACTTCTGTGGTGGGTAGATCGGCAAGAATTTTTTCAACAGCCTTTATTACTTGTTGCGCGAAAATTTCTGAATCGGTAATTAAGATTGACTGGGCACTAGGATCATGTTCTGCTTGCGATAGTAAATCCCAGGCAATCCAATCTGGATTGTTCTGGCTGTCGGCTACCACTAAAATTTCTGAAGGACCAGCGATGCTATCAATGCCTACAGTGCCAAAGACTTGACGCTTGGCTTCAGCAACATAAGCATTACCAGGGCCAACAATTTTATCTACCGGGGCAATGCTTTCTGTACCATAAGCTAATGCTGCGATCGCTTGCGCCCCACCAATGCCATATATTTCTGTAACACCAGCAACTTGAGCAGCAGCCAATACGGCGGGATTAATCTCACCGTTAGGCATCGGTACTGTCATGACAATTCTTTCAACACCAGCAATTTTGGCTGGTAAGGCATTCATTAACAAAGAACTCGGATAGCTAGCCCGTCCCCCTGGTACATAAATTCCCACTTGCGACAGCGCTACCCAATTCAATCCTAGTTTTACGCCGACTGTATCGGTGTAGCCAATATCTTGCGGTAGTTGTTTTTCATGGAAAGCCACAATTCTCTCAGCAGCAAATTCCAGCGCAGCCAAGACATCGGCAGGACATTGCGTTGCGTGTTCGGCAATAAAGGTTTCACTTAGATGCAAAGACTGAAGATTGTTGCGATCAAAGCGGCTAGTATAGTTCTTGACTGCGGCATCACCACGCACTTTGACATCAGCTAGAATCTCGCGTACTGTCCCACTAACATCAACTGTAACTTCCCGGCGATCGCTTACAAGGGTTTTAAATTTGACAGAAAAATCTTTGTCGGTAGTTTGAAGTAGCTGCATGGACAGTATCTTAAAAGCAGTGAGGTCAATAATTAGTTTAACGTTGAGAACCGCTATATACGATCGCTAATTATCAGCAGGCTCACACGCTTATTCCATGACTCTACTATCAATCGGTAATGAAAGGTCGCAAGACCATTCATTCCAAGAGCCAAAATAATTTTTGGCAGAAATTCCTGCCTCTTCTAGCGCTATCAATGTATTGGCAGCCCTTGAACCTTTAAAACAGTTACAAAATATCTGTAAACAAAACTTAGGTTTACGCCAAATTATAAAAGAATTTTATCCAGCAACTCCTCAGGTAAAATTTGATACTACGGCTGTCCTATTAGACATTAACACGCCAGAAGTACATCAGGAAGAACTGCATAATTTTGGGTAGCGATAGATTACTAATAAGATTCCCGACTTCTTGGAGAAGTCGGGAATCAGAGCATTTCGATTACTCTTTTGCAAACCCAATCAATCATCAGTTGGATCATCGATCATTTCCGGTACTAAAGCTGGGTTACTTTTACGTTCTTCTGGTGATTGCTCCCGAATAACATCGTCTATTCTTGCAGGGTGTTTAATTTTGTCCAGTACCTCTGGATCTAGTTGCGATGGATCGCCTTCTGGACTAGACTTTTCAGCTTGACTAGGAACTGTTTCTTTATTCATCACTATTTCCCAAACTTATATGCCAAGCTTAAGTTGTTTTGTAGTCAGATTTACACTATCTAGAGACTTAATTTCACACAAGAATAAGTAAGAATCCCTCAATGGTTCTTGCTTCTGAATTGCGCCAACTTGGCATTTTCCTCAGTATCACCTAGAAAAAATTGATGATTTTGCGATCGCGATCATGTTTGGATTTATCGGCGCAGTAGCAGGATGGATTTTATGGCCATTTTTCGGAGCTGCGATGCCTTTTGGCAAGCCGTTTCACGTCTACGCATCTTTACCCTGATTCCGGGCCCCATTTATATACGCACAACACTAGCAGGATTGGGACTTGGCAGATTAGCAGTTTTATTACCCCTTACGCGTTATTTTAGACATGAAGAGTTAGATTCACCCCTCACTACTAGTTTTGGTGCTATTTTTCTCTTAACTCTCGCCTACCTACTTACTAGACAAAACTTTTTGATTTACTGAAAATTAGGTTGAAATTTTTTCAACAATCTCAACAATCTTTTTAACTCTTCTCTCTTCTCTTTAGGTAAATTTATCAGAATAGATTCTATCGGATACTTTAGTAAAGTCCACCCTTTGTCTAACAAGTAAGGTAGGAACTGCTCTTTCTCAAGAATATATTCAGAATTAATAATAAAATCATTACCAAGACTTGTTATTGGTTGTCGTATACCTCTAATTCTATTGGATACATTTTTTCCGTGAATAACTTGCAGCCAACTCGGTTTCACTTGAACTTGCCTAATTCTACCTAATGAAGATAATTGTGTATGGTCTCCACAAAAAATGGTTTTAAATGGCTCAGTATCAAACCTATTAATTTTTTCTATTAAACTTATAAAGGGATTACTAAGGTAATTAAACAAATAAATTCTCCCCTCACTCCAAACATAGCCATTACTCAAATTAATGAATTCAAAATTTTGTTGACAGAAATTATCATGAACTACTTCTACAAAATTTTTAGATATAGCATCATCGTTATCTAGCCTAGTAGTAATTAAGTATTGAGTTTCTGATCTCAATTCATTCAAGATAGAAGTGCAATTTAATTGAGCAGAAAGTTCACAGTCCGTATTTATACAAATTGGAATAAAATTTCTCCACTCTGTGTATTCAGCAATTTTACTTTTATAAAAATCAGGAGTTCCGCTATTAAAATAAACAAGCCACTTGAAATTTTGTTGAGATTGAGTACGAACAGAAGGATAGCAAAAATCTTCAAATAATTTGAATCGGTGACTCAGCCAATCTGGATCAAGTCCTTGTGATGTTTGACTAAAATTAGTTCTTACATTAAATCTAGTTAAAATGAAATGTTCAAAACTACTCATTATATAGCAATCCTAAATTTATAGATTGTCAGAATTTTTAGGAAATAATAGTTGTGAAAGTAAGAGTTTATAAAGCAAATTTGGATTGTTAACTTAAATTTACCCTACCGATCATTTTTCAAGTTAGATAAATTTGCACTAAACAATCTTTTAGTTGACTATTCTTATTAACTAGCTAAGAGGTTGTTCAAACAGTATTTAAAGTATAATCAAAACCCCTCTAGAAACCTCTCACCGTTTCGGTAAGATTCTTTGAAAACCCTATTACCTTGCCTACAAGGAAATGGGGGTTAGGTTTAGGAGCCTTAGATTTTACCAAAAATACTTTTTAAACATCCTGCAAGAGTTCTTTTCACATCCAAAAATTATTATACAGCGGTTTAGCTCAATATTTGAATTTAGCTGCCCAGGCATAAAAAATCAATATATGCTAAGATTGTATCAAATTATAGCAATTATTCAAGAGCAATTTAGAATAATCTTGCGCTTTGTTGAGTAAACAAGCTAAAATCTACGATTTTTGGAGATTTTTAGGTTATGACAACCTCACAGGAGAGGATTATCCCGATAGACTTGCGAACCGAAATGTCGCAGTCTTATCTGGAATACGCCATGAGCGTGATAGTGGGTCGGGCGTTGCCAGATGCCAGGGATGGTCTAAAACCTGTGCATCGTCGCATTCTCTACGCAATGCACGAGCTAGGTTTGCTCCACGATCGCCCTTTTAAGAAATGCGCCCGTGTAGTTGGGGAAGTGTTGGGTAAATATCACCCTCACGGTGATACAGCAGTATATGATGCCTTGGTGCGGATGGCGCAGGATTTTTCCATGCGATCGCCCCTAGTTAACGGACATGGTAACTTTGGTTCGGTAGACAACGATCCGCCAGCCGCAATGCGATACACAGAATGTCGCTTACAAGCTTTAACTAGCGCTGGTTTACTGCACGACATTGAGTATGAAACCGTAGATTTTGCTGATAACTT
The DNA here is from genome assembly GCF_014698065.1 of Nostoc flagelliforme FACHB-838. Classification (GTDB taxonomy): domain Bacteria; phylum Cyanobacteriota; class Cyanobacteriia; order Cyanobacteriales; family Nostocaceae; genus Nostoc; species Nostoc flagelliforme_B. The sequence continues at coordinate 4,321 of NZ_JACJSI010000045.1, read as the reverse complement.
CGACGGTTCCCAGCAAGAACCGACAGTCTTACCGGCACGGATTCCGCAGTTGTTACTCAACGGTTCCTCTGGGATTGCCGTGGGTATGGCAACCAACATTCCGCCGCACAATTTGGGCGAATTGATTGATGCTTTGGTGGCTGTAATCCACAATCCAGAAATCACCGATCTCGAATTAATGCAATATGTCCACGGCCCAGACTTTCCAACTGGGGCGCAAATTTTGGGGACATCTGCCATTCGTGAAGCTTACACTACCGGGCGTGGTTCCATTACCATGCGTGGTGTCGCTAACATTGAAACCGTTGAACAACGGGGACGGCCAGATAGAGAAGCAATTATTATTACCGAATTGCCCTATCAAACCAATAAAGCGGCGCTAATTGAAAAAATCGCCGAAATGGTGAACGAGAAGCGGCTAGAGGGCATCGCAGATATCCGGGATGAAAGCGATCGCGACGGGATGCGAGTTGTCATCGAACTCAAGCGTGATGCTTATCCCCGCGTCGTTCTAAATAACCTCTACAAGCAAACGCCACTGCAAGCCAACTTCGGCGCAAATATGCTGGCGTTGGTGAATAGCGAACCCCAAGTACTCACCCTCAAGCAGTTCTTAACCGTCTTCTTGGATTTCCGCATCGAATCCATTGCCAGACGCACCCGCTACGAACTGCGGAAAGCCGAGGAACGCGACCATCTTCTGCAAGGATTATTAATTGCGCTGTCACACTTAGATCCAATTATTGTCTTGATTCGCCATGCTCCCGATGCGCCCACAGCCAAAGGCGAATTAATCACAACTTACGGACTTTCGGAAGTGCAAGCAGATGCGATTTTGCAGATGCAATTGCGGCGGTTGACTGCCTTAGAAGCAGACAAAATTCGTTTGGAACACGAGGAATTACAAGCGAAGATTACCGATTTGCAAGATATTTTGGCACGTCGGGAAAGAGTGCTAGAAATCATTGAAACCGAAGTCGCGCAACTAAAAACTAATTTCGCCACACCCCGCCGCACAGTGATTTTACCAGGGGAAGGGGAATTAGATGACCGTGACCTAATTGCCAATGAAAAAGCAATAATTCTGGTTACAGAGCAAGGTTACATCAAACGGATGCCAGTTAACACCTTTGAAGCGCAAAGCCGTGCTACCAGAGGCAAAGCCGCAGCCAAGGTGAAAGATGATGATACCATTGAGCATTTTTTAACTTGCTGCGATCACGACAGTATTTTATTTTTTAGTGAGCGTGGTGTTGTTTATTGCCTAAGAGCTTATCAAATTCCAGCGAGTTCGCGTACTAGCCGCGGAACACCAATTGTCCAGATGCTACCGATTCCCAAAGAGGAAAAAATCACTTCGATTGTACCTGTTGACGAGTTTAGCAGTGAAGAATATCTGGTCATGCTCACCAAGGGCGGCAATATCAAGAAAACTGAATTGGCAGCGTTTAGTCATATTCGCGCCAATGGTTTGATTGCCATTTCCTTAGAAGAAGGCGACCAACTGCGCTGGGTGCGACGCGCTAGAGTAGAGGACAGTGTAATCATTGGTTCTCGGAACGGAATGGCGATTAACTTCCGGTGCAACCACGAACAACTGCGTCCTTTAAGTAGGGCAACTCGTGGGGTGAAAGCCATGAAACTCAAAAATAAAGATGAACTAGTGGGTATGGATATTCTGCCCGCAGCAATTCTTGAAACTTTGGATATAGTTACAGAAGCCGAAACAGAAGATATCGAAACAATCGAAACAGAAGATATCGAAATTACTGAAACTAATGAAGAGTCCGCAGAAGTCCCTAGCAGTGGCATTGTTGGGCCTTGGGTGTTGGTAATTACAATGGGAGGATATGGTAAGCGCGTACCAGTTGCCCAGTTCCGCCTGCAAAACCGTGCTGGTCAGGGTTTAATGGCAACCAAGTTCAAAAACCGCAAAACCAAAGACAAGCTGGCAACCCTACGCATTGTCAACAATGATAATGATGAAATCATGATGGTGACAAATCGCGGTATTATCATCCGTCAAGCGGTGAATGCGATTTCTATCCAATCGCGATCGGCAACTGGAGTCAGAGTGCAGCGTTTAGACGAAGATGATGCCATTATCGGAGTGGCAGTAGTTCCACCTGATGCTGCCGATGCAGAAGAAGCAGAGTAAAAAGCAGGGGGAGCAAAGGAAGCAGGGGAGGCAGGGGGAGAGGTTTATCTCTTTACTTCCTTGCTTGATTGCCTTAGCTAGCGGCATTTTAATGGGGCTAACCGTAGCCCCTGTAGGTGCTTGGTTCTTGGCTTGGATTGCCCTAGTTCCCTTATGGGTGCTAGTTATCACTTCAGCCAAACGCAAAAACCAATCTCCCCCTGCTCCCCCTGCTCTCTTCTGGGGTATCGGTTATCACGGTGTCGCCCTATCTTGGATTACTGGAATTCATCCGATGACATGGTTGGGCGTTCCTTGGTTGCCAAGCTTGGCAATCACCCTTTTTTGTTGGGGATTTATCAGTGTTTTGGGAGGGATATTCGTTACTATTTGGGCGGCTGTGATGGTTCGCCTAAACGGACAAAAACCGTGGCTACGCATACTTATTGGTACAGCCGTCTGGTGCGGATTAGAGAGTCTGTGGAGTGCGGGGCCTTTGTGGTGGAGTTCCCTTGCTTATACCCAAAGTCCGCACAATCTCGTAATTGTACATCTGGGGCAACTCTCTGGGCCTAATACTGTGACAGCAGCGATCGTTGCTATTAATGGCTTAATTGCGGAAGGATGGACGAACCGCCAAGATGCCAAGATTTCCTCTGCGTCGCGCCAGTTGCTACAAGTCGGGGAACCCGCCCAACGCACTGGCTTCTCCGCGCCTCTGCGGTTCGTTAATAAATACTGGGTTATCGCCACAGGACTATTAATTACCTTACACCTGATCGGTTTTATCTTATATAGCCGTCCCATCGCCCAGTTACCAGAAGCAGCCTTGAAAGTGGGGATTGTTCAGGGTAATATCCCAAACCAACTTTTACGAAGTTCCGAAGGGTTTCGTCGCGCCCAAGAAAACTATACCAATGGATATCTAACTTTAGCCGACCAAGGTGTAGATGCAGTCCTCACCCCAGAAGGAGCCTTACCTATTTTCCAGCGTAACTTGCTGGGAACTGCTTTAGTTGCAGCTGTGAAGGAGAAAGGTGTCGTTGCTTGGATTGGGGCTTTTGGCGAACGGGGAGACAGTTATACAATTAGCTTGTTTACTTTCAACAGTAAGGGTGAAATTGTCAGCCGCTACGATAAGTCCAAATTAGTACCTTTGGGAGAATATATTCCCTTTGAAGAAATTTTAGGGGGAATAGTTCAGCGCTTGTCGCCACTGGAAGCACACCAAGTTCCGGGTTCGGCAAATCAAATATTTGATACTCCTTTTGGTCGTGCGATCGCTAGTATATGTTACGAATCTGCTTTTCCTGAACAATTTCGTCGTCAAGCTGCGGCGGGTGGACAATTTATTCTCAGTTCTTCTAACGATGCCCATTACAGTGCATCCATGCCATTTCAGCACCATGCACAGGATATCATGCGGGCAATTGAAAGTGATCGATGGTCAGCACGAGCAACTAATACGGGATATTCAGCATTTCTAGATCCTCACGGTAGAACCTTGTGGATATCTGGATATAATACTTACGAAACTCATGCTGAAACAATTTATCGGCGACAGACACAAACTTTATATGTGCGTTGGGGTGATTGGTTAACACCTGTGTTATTGGGATTGAGTGTCTTAGGGTGGTTTGTGCACAGAGTGATTAACTAACGCTAATATCAGATCATACTACAGTGAGTGATATCCACGAGTAATAGTCACTAGACGCGACACCTTGAGTCTCTAAAAGAGGAATTGTGGCATGGAAGACATTCAGCAACGCAAGCTTTTATCAGCCTTAAGCCACGGAGCAATATTTTTTAGCTCTACAATCATCTCTATTGGCATACCCATTGCAATTTTGTTAATTAGCAATGACCCGATTATCAAAGAAAATGCCAAAGAATCCCTCAATTTTTACATTGTATCGGCTCAAAATTTCGGGGTAGAGATTTATTCAGGTAGCCACGACCAACCAAATGGGTTAGAAGAAGACTTCTCTCGAATAATGTTACCCAAACAGGGAATATCACCGAGTTGCAAAATCCGGTCATGCATATACTCAAAAAAGCTAATACCTAACTTACGAGTAGTGGCAACCAGGGACATGAAAATATCCCATGCTTTGGTACCAAGTTCTGTTTGGGTGGCATAACTAATCTTGCGTCGCTGTACCATAGTTCTAGCAGCCAACT
>NZ_JACJSI010000449.1 GCF_014698065.1 Nostoc flagelliforme FACHB-838 | reverse complement strand
CAAGCAATCATCTCATGTGGTGTGTGAATACTTGAGCGCCGTTGAGCCAGGAAAAAGATTTTACGCTTACCGTTGGTTACTTGATTGGTTTATTCAGCTACGTGGGCAGTTTCCCACCCGTGAGCAATTGTCTGGACATTTAGCGCAAGTGACAATTGACCCGCGAGTTAACTACCAACAAGTAACAGTTATTCAAGAGGCGATACAACCACAAAACCTTGGTATCCCACAAGCTCGATTTGCTCAATTACCAAATCATGCTGTGGGAGCAACAAGGTTTGAAGAGGACAAGGAGCAGGGTGCGGGGTGCATGGGAGAGAATCTTTCCCCTCTGCCCCCAGCTAAGAGCCCCCCTGCTTCTTGCCCTCCAGTCAATACTGATATCTCCACCTACACCACTAAACTCAAAGTGCAGTATGACCTAATCGCTCACATTGCTAAAAAAGTTACCAATATGCTGTGGGTTGGTGTCCTTGGTTCTGGCAAGGGTATCACCATTAGCAATGCAATCGATGCTATTAAGCGACTGTATCCTGGCATACACATTTTTTATATTGACCCCAAAGGTGACGAGAAAGAAACCGGTTATTTCAAAGGTCGTGTTGATACTTTTAAACGGGCTAAAATCCTAGAAATGTCCCCGGTCGAAGCAGTCTTATGGGTCAAAGAATGCTTTACCGAATTTCAAAATATCTCTGGCTCCAAGCTGATTATTTTAGATGAAGGTACGGCTGTTTGTTCCAAATTTAAAAATACCAAAGGTGAGATTGGTTGGCTCAAAGACAAAATCATCTCTTACTGTTCTTGCGGTGATAGTTCCGGTTGGCATTTCTGGATTGTCGTGCAAAATCCTCACACTGATGACTTGGGCATTTCTGGTGGACTGCGATCGCAGTTAACGTCTGTGGCGCTGGTTCATCCTGATAACGTCCCAGCTTACAATGCCATGATTGCCACTCAACTCATCCCCAGCGATCGCAAGATTACCTCAACCCAAGTAATGGAGATTGCTACACAATCACCAGTCGGTCGAGCAGTTTATTACGGCGGCATCAATGAATGGATACCAATGCCACAGTTAAAGAATTTCTCTGGTTATAACCGGGATACTAAAAACTTTATTGACTCTGCACCAAGTAATAAGCAAACCTCTCAAGCTGAAACTAATTCATCGGTTGATGCCCCACTTGCCCAATCACAAATTTTGTTAGCTCTTTTGGAGAAGACGAAAACCAATTGAATTGATGAATTTATTCAAACTGAGTTGAAATTAGACGGTATCCAAGCAGATTTAATTCGCTTAGGAATAGAAAAATTGCTTCACAACTTTCCTGCCAAATATAAATTTCATGATTGGAATAGCAATATAAATAATTAGCATTATTAATATTATGATTGACGGTTGCTACATATAACCCTCTTTTTTCCCTTTAGAAGAAGCCAATTGCTAAAAAATTTCCGGATATTTAATTTTTAGATTTTCGCTACAAAACTTTAGTTAGTGTTAAAAATTAAAAGTTTAAAGCGTTATTAAATCAGAGTTTCAAAATTTAGCTTCGATTATTGTTTTCTGAGAGTAACAAAACAGGAGTATAGTGATGTCTTATTGCGAGAATTTCGCTTCCCTTAGATTTGCCCCGTTGAGTATGACACCATCAAGGATTGCCTCATATAGGCTAGCTAAATATAAATTTGCTTGATGCAGGCTGGTTCCAGAAAAGTTTGCTCCTTTTAAGTTAGCAGCGCTGAGAATTGCTCCTTTTAAGTTGGCTCCTGTGAGGTCTGCCCCTTCTAAGTTAGCTGCGCTCAAGATTGCCCCTGCTAGGTTTGCTTTTCTCAAATTTGCTCCAGAGAGATTAACTTGATAGAGGTTTGTCTGTTCTAAATTGGCCCCTTTCAAGTTTACTCCCCTCATGTCCGTGTGACTCAAATCAATTTGCTCATTTTCTAGGTCTTTATTTGTATTTCTTCTAGCAATAACTGTAAGGGCTAATTGAATATCTATGCGAATTTTTCCTGTTGAGTTGCTTGTTATTTTCTCTTGGGGCATACAAGGAGAATTAGCCCGCACAAAAGCAGTTAGAATATCTATAGTTAACCATTGGTATTGTTGATACTCATGGCTAATTTGCTCTAAATCATCAATTACAGCCAGATTAGTTTCTATTGTATTATCTGCTAATTTTTCAATTGCTATTCTTAAACGTTGTTTTGGTGATTGATATCGAGTAAAGTTGAATTTTTGCTGTATGGGATGTACCCAAAATAAGATTTTTTTTAGAAAAGTGTTGCTTGTTAGTAAAATATTATTCATTGACATACTTCGCCTTTTATTAGGAATAATTAACAATAATATTTGAATCTGTCAAAAACTCTTTTCTAGACTTATATTTATATTTACTCATTCCAAAGCTCTTTGATATGTAAAATTAAGAGCTAAGGCACTAGCATTCAATGTAAATATATCTGAGACAAAAGTAGTACTTACTATACTGGTATATCAATTAAGAACGATTTATGCTTGCAAGTTTTTACGTAATTCTTTGAAAAAAGAAATTTTAAGTAATAATACGCACAAACGGAAAGGCACTTGTTAGTAGTCGCGGTAATAAAACAAATGTTACTTATAGTGACGGAGAAACCCTACCCACTACAAGATTCATATATAGGACTAGTATTTGATTTCTGAAAAAGCTCCGTACATTTGAAGAGTGGCAAAATCACTCGTTTGTGTGCTGGATAAACCACTCAAACATCCATTTCAGATGAGAGAACGAAGGAATCAAAGCACAAAAACGCCGTACCCATGTATTATCTCGGACTTTTTTTCATAAATCAAATATGACTCCTATAGATTAGTTTGTCGATAGTGCTATGTCTTCTGTGAATCTACTTAAATTAGCTTTATGACATCTTTAACTAAAGCCGTATAAAGACGGAGTTAGCGGTGTTAAAGCCTTTTACTATTTATGTTTATTTGTTCCCCGGTTGCAGTGAGGGGCATATCAGCAAATACTCAGCCACTAGGATTGTAAAATAAGCTTGCAAACAAGCTGCACAAAAGGCTTTTCACTCCTATCTAACTCTGGAAATTAGCAGGACTCCACCACGATATCCCCATAATTTTTTTGATTTTTTTGTAAAATATAGGACAGACTTCAGAGTATTCACTGTTTTATATTTTCTGTATAAAGGTTATTTTAATACATAAGTTCACAAGGCTCAGTTCCAGCGCTACAACAAGTTTGACTAAATTGTTACATTAGTTCTTTTAAGTTAAGGGGTAAATCTACTAAAGTCTCAACCAATTCAACTTTGACCACTTAACAAACACAGAGAAAACAGGAAATGTTTTTGGCTTTGCGCTGCCTTTTCTATGTGCAACTCGTCCGCTCATCCTCAATAAAACCTTAACGATTGACGATATCGACATCGCTGGTTTAACTATCAACACTTGATGCAAACAAAGTTTTCAATTTCATAAACGACGCAATTTTAAATTGTGCTCGCATATTTGCGACTGTCTTGAAAAGCCCAGATAAATAACCCATTCAAGTAACTAAACTACTTAGCAACTTAGTTTATTGCTGAGAGCATACTACTGATTCACCTTACACCTATTCGGAGTAAATCTATGGCTGGTAAAACATATTACGTTTCTGGAACAGGCAATGATAAAAATGATGGCTCAAATGAAGAAACTGCCTTTCGCTCTTTGGGCAGAGCCGTATATGAGATGAAAACCGGTGACACACTCTACGTCATGAACGGAACTTATGACAAAGGAGCTACGCTTTTTAATAAAAATGGCTCACTAGATAATTGGACAACAATAAAAGCTTATCCAGGGCATACACCTAAGATAAAGACAACAGGAGATGGCATTAATGTATTTAGTTCATCTTATGTGCTGATTGAAGGACTTGATTTAGAGGGAGGTCGGGAAAACATCACTTTAGAATATGCCTTACAAGAAAAAGATAACCCGAACAATCCTATTACCCGTGCCAATGGAATTGCTGTAAAAGCAGCGAAAATAGGGGGAGAAGGTGGCAGTGATACTCATCACATTGTCATTAGGGGTAACACAGTTCGTAATTTTCCAGGTGGAGGTATTGCATTTAACGACTCAGACTATATCATTGTTGAAAAAAATATTGTATCTGGAAACGCTTGGTATTCTGCTTACGGTAATCAAGGAATTACTGCTCTCCGCAGTTTTAATTTCGATGACAATACTACTGACTACAGGATAATTTATCGAGACAACATCGTTTATGATAATAAAAATTTAGTTCCCGTGTGGGAGACAGGGAATATCAGTGAAGGACACGGTCTCATGCTTGATACTACTATCAAAGCTAAAGATGGTGGAACCTATAGCGGAAAGGCATTAATAGCGAATAACGTAACCTATAACAATGGAGGCTC
>NZ_JACJSI010000448.1 GCF_014698065.1 Nostoc flagelliforme FACHB-838 | reverse complement strand
AATTGTGAGGGCAGGATTGGCGGACTGGATAGCCGAGGGTGTTATCAAGCTTAATCAAATTTGACTGCCATCGGTGTCTGGTGTCTGCTCCCAAAAACCCCCTTTTTTGCGGACATCGGACACGCCTACACCACAGACACCAAACCTTGAAAGCCTTATACAGCATAGACAGTACTAGACACCGCTACAGACACTACCCTTATTCAAAGTGTCTGAATCGTGTCTAGTTCGTGTCCGCTAGACACCAATAATAAATCGGCCCTCTAATTAGCCAGTTATTGTTAGATATTTAGAGAAATAATGCTGATGTTTTTTGTAGATGTTCTATTTTGTCTGGAGAAAGAGTTGTTCTCATTAACTTTCCTTGAAACCGATGAAATTCTGCAATTATTTTCTCTGGATTAGCATATTTAACCAGGACAAACAGAGATGAAGAATTTGGCTTTAAACATTCTTCAACTTCGGTTAAGAAACTACTATTAAACACACTCTCTTTAATAGTAAGAGAGCGGTGAAAAAAAGTTGCGCTAATGATTCCACCCCAGAGTTCATTGCTCAGATCACCGGGTTTGACTAAATCATGATACGGTTTAACCCTAATCTTTCCCTGTGCATTTTTGGTGATAACAACTGCATCTTCCAAGTCAACTAAATACTCTTGTTCAAGTTTCAGCAGTTCTAGCAGCACTTCATCTGCTTTGTATTTGTCATCAAAGCTGACTACAACTAATTCACTCATGCTATATTCCATTGTGATTTTTTCAAGAATTTTTAGCTGTATCTACTTTTACCTTATAAACTGCTCGTTGTTAAGCTGTATAGAATACAAGAATGCCAATGAGGGTGAGCAGAACTACTGACTAGTTTTTGCAGCTTGCTTTTGCTCATTCTCCAACACCGGAAAGTACCGCCGAGCATTGAGCGGCTTCTTCCAGCCAGTCAACTCAAACAGGTATTCATCTTTCTTCTAGGTTAAGCATCGTTGCCCATTGATTGATTTGACTGCCGTTGATATTTATCCGCTCACACAGGTCAGTCTTGGTTAGCCCCTGTTTAGCATCATGATCAGAATATGAGAATTTGATTTTGCCTCTGGGTATGCCCTCCAGGGCGAACGCACGGTATTTCTGAAACCCTTGCTGGATAAGAATCTTGACGAAAAAATAGGCTAGATTAAAAAACGCCGAAACCCTTGCTATTAAAGGATTTTTATACTTTAGATGCGTTTGCCCTGGTATGTCCTCTACCTTCTCTCGCTTTGTCTGCTTTAATATACTTATAGTTAATTAGTAAACTAAAGCAACTTACCAAAGTAACTTACTCAACGGGTTTGGTTTTCTTAAAATACTTAGGTGACTTAAATTTATCAACATCCTTCTCTCCTGACAAAAGAAATTTCAGAAATGATTTATCCTGAAATTTACAAGTTTGCATGACTCCAAGTATCAGCAAGTAGTTACAAATAGGAGACTCGAAGAAAGAACCTGATATTTCTCTTTGTTTAGCCAGATGCCTGATGGCATTTTCAGCCATATTGTTATGCCAAGGAATTTCATCATGCTCCAGAAAAGTGAATAGACTTTCTCTATAACGTATAAATCTTTTTTGATATCTGTTTACAAGTTCAGAACTATAACTTTTATTAGTAATTATTCTCTCATAAAAGTTCTCTACAGCCTTCTGAAATTTTTTTAAATTCCGTTTTTTAAGCCCGAATTTATCTATAGTTTCCATTATAGGTACGATTAGGTTTTTGATTTCTAAAACGAAGATTTCAAATTCCCAATCAAATGGATTCTTCCAGAGATCATCATTGAGATCGCGAATCAAATGAACCCAACATTTTTGCTGTCTGCAATTTATAGAATCATAGCCAGAATAAAAATCTGATATTAAAATTCCACTATATTTAGACAATAAATCATGAACGATTGTTGTTTCTCTAGTTTCTGTTAGCCTGAAAAAAACATATTTCCCGTTTGTAAAAACCCATACATACCATTCAGAACCTTGAATAGTAATGGATGTCTCATCAACATTAATAAAATTGCTTTCAAGTAGTTTTTTAATAATAATATCTTCAGTTTCAACATAGGAATCAGAGAGTTCTCTTATAAAAGATACAATTGTACTATGGTTGATAACTTCTTTAAATAAATCTTCTATGTTTTTTGCAATAGTTTTATATGGTAGTCGAAGTGCAATTCTCTGATATACAGACCAAACTTTAAAACCATCACCATATATTTGTCTGCGATGAAATTTACTAATATTAGGATGACTATAATATTGATCACAGCTTGGACAGTAACCTTTCCTTCCCCAGTATTTTATGATAGATTTTCTAACTCCATTTCTGGTGAAGACAAGATCAATAACTCTTTTTGATCCTAATTTCTTTGATTCTTGGAGAGGATTAAGATGTTTAGGGCAGTCCAAAATTGGCTGTAGTTCAATTAATTTATGTGGCTTAGGAATTCTTTTTTGATGCCTTTTGATGACTTTTCGTTCGCTTAAATTTTTATCCTTTTCGATCTTTTCTTTTGTATCAATTTCTTTAAAACTTATCTTATTTCTATCATAATCATAATGGGCAGATTTTGTAATTATATCAAATACCCTGTGAACTTCTTTGCTGCTTTCTGTTGAATACTTCTTAGGTTGATCTGCAAAATCAATATTTGAACAGGATTCAGCAATCTCTTTTATTTGAGATAACTCCTGAATTAATAAATTGAGAGCCTGACAGTCTTCTTGATTGTAAGCAACTAACTGTTGCTTATATTTTAAATTTTGGGTGCATTCCCAATAATGCCTCCAAATTATAGATTGGAGTCCAGAAGCATCTGGAGATGTCCAAGATGCGCCGAGGAAATTTCCAATTGCCTTGAGACTATTTGAAAAGGTAGGAAAGTATATCTTACCGTAGATGTATATATTGACATTAAGTAAGCGCTTTCTAATTAAATCACAATCAGTTGAATACTTTTTTGATAGTTCATTAATCGCTTTATTTTCATAACTTCCATAGTGATAGATAGGAGCCTGGGGATATTCGTTTAGCTTTTCAAGTAACTGTCTCCAAATTTTATCTTCGTCATTAATAGTATCTGCCCAAAAAAAATAATAACTACTGCCAACTTCATCAGATATCAACAAACCCATAAGATAATAAAAGCAGCGATCAGGGAGTCCCTCAATATCTAAAAATATTTCGACTGGGCTTCTAGATAACTCTGGTAACTCTTGCAAATATATCTTTTTCTCTCTGATAGCTAAAGCTTGTAGTTCGAGATTATGTTGTACTGAAACTTTAGTCTTTCGTTTTCTTTTCCTACGCGGTTTGAATAAATACGAAAGTTGATGGAGGGTAAATATACCCTTTTTGTTATATCTATTGATAGACTTAGAAGTCATCCGATCTAACAGGCTTAGATTATCTTCTTTCTTTGCTTTATCCTTACAAAAACTCTGAAACTGACAAATTGGACAATGTTTGTTCAAAATAACTGGGGGGTCTTCCACTGCTGATTTGACCATCCATTCTTTTAAAGTATTGAGATAGGGTGTAAGGATTTTATAGCTATTTTCTAGCTTGACGTTTAACCTTCTTCCTTCCATGCCAATAATTTTGCCAGCTACAGGTGTCTCCCCCTGGATTTTTCCCAAAACAGTGCTGATAAATAATAGTTCGAGTTTTTGTTCTTGGCTGAATTGGTAGGTTCCAACAATTATTGTTGGCTCGTAGCTGCATTGCTTGTCACCTACGTTAGTCAAAACATCACAATAAGCTTCTAAATTATCCGACTTCAGCAGGACTTCAATGAAAAATTTACTGTTCTTCAGTTGAGTGCCATCATAATTTGCAATGTTAGGATTCTCTCGCTTAAAATTATCTAGATACTGAACTTTATTAGCACATTTTTGCTCCTCAATAATGTGGACATAATCATGAGGATTTCCAAAGTCTTCCCCGTAAAGGAGAAGATAGGCTTTTCGAGGACATTGTGAGTAGGCTACTACGACCTCAGATGTAATTATGTTTTTACTCATAAGTCTTTCAGTTGTCGTATATATTCAGGCTAGCAGTCGCTTTTTAACGGAGATTATACCTGTACTTGGCAATAACGCTGCAAACATAAGCAGGTTTTATCAGCCAACGAAGTTATGCGGGTTGTAGCGATTGCGATTGATAAGTTGGAATTGATTGCTTGAGTGAGCCATAGCGTCGCCAACGGAGTTACAATACTTTGGGTCATCAATTACACGTTTGTAGAGAAACGTGTAATCCCCTAGAAAGTAGAAAACATGAAGGTTAGCGGCAACGGACAAGGCAAAATACTAAGCCAAGAGGAATTAAAGCGATTATTCACCGAGGGATTTCTCAGCCCACGCGATCGCGCTCTGTTTGGCATCTGCCTGTTTACTGGTTGTCGCGTATCAGAAGCGTTGGCCCTTAAAAAGACTGATATCA
>NZ_JACJSI010000447.1 GCF_014698065.1 Nostoc flagelliforme FACHB-838 | reverse complement strand
TGGGGCATTCGCAAGTCCATCAAAGTTGCATCTGGCTGTTTTTGACGAAAGACAGCGAGTGCCTCCTCACCATTCCCAGCTTGTCCAATGACAAGGATATCTGGCGCTTCTTCCAGCATCGCAACCAAACCCTGACGTACAACGGGGTGATCGTCTACAACCAGAACACGAATGATGTTAAGTTGACTCATGATGGTTTTTCCTGCTGATTCACGGACACCGCAATTTCTGTTCCTTGTCCAAGGGCACTTTGGATCTGGATCTGTGCCCCAATGAGATCGGCACGTTCTGCCATGCCTAATAAACCAAAGCCATTGTGACTAGAATCTCGATCAATTGCAAATCCCTGTCCATCGTCCTTAATTCGTAATATGCATTGCGTGGACTGGTAGATTAGTTCAACACGAATTTTAGTTGCTTGTGCATACTTGAGAGCATTAGTCAACGCTTCCTGTCCAATTCTCAGCAGATTATTCTCCACCTCAGAGGGTAGCGGATAGGGGATGCCGATGGCTTCACACATAATTGTTATACCAGTGGATGATTCTAGCTGACTTGTCAGATGTTTGAAAGCGCTGAGTAAATCACTATTTTCTAACAAGTAGGGGCGGCGTAGTGCCTCTACAGAGCGGCGTGCTTCTGAGAGTCCAGTTTGGGCTAAGTTCTGGACTTGAGCTAGGTGAGCCTGAGCTTTTTGAGGGTCTACTGTTATCTTGTTCGCAGCAGTTCTAGCGTGAATAATAACACCCGTGAATGACTGTGCCAGCGTGTCGTGAATTTCGCGTGCCATGCGGTTGCGCTCCTCCAAAATTGAGGCTTCTTCGGCGCGTTTGCGTTCACGCAGTGCTGCGTTACGCAGTTCGCTAATATCAAGAATCACACCCAACATTCGCACAGGCTGTCCGGCTGCGTTATAAATGCCTCGACCTCTGCCAACTAACCAGTGAATATTACCATTCGGGTAGATGACTCGATATTCCGCTTCAAAATCGGTATGAGTTGCTAAAGCTGCTGTAATAGCTTGCTCGACCCGATGAATGTCTTCTGGGTGAACGCGATCGCGCCATGCCTGATAGCTGCTCTCAACTTCACTGGGTACTAACCCCAGCAATCGAGCGTGGTTATCGTTCCAATGTGTTGTATTCTCAATGATATTCCAGTTCCAACTGCCGATGTAGGTAAAGTCCATTGTCAGTCTGCGTTGCTCTTCACTTTGGCGCAGGGCGTTTTCAACTCGTTGGCGCTCTTCAATCTCCTGAGAAAGCAACAAAGTCCGTTCAATTACTCGTTGTTCCAACGTTTGGTGGTAATCGGCTAACAGTTTCTCTGCTTGTTTACGCTCAGTGATGTCTTGAAAGGCTGCGATCGCATAAGCTACATTGCCCTGTTCGTCAAAGATAGGAGTTCCCCACACCTCGACTGGAACTATTGCACTGTTTTGGTGAATTTCCAGATCGTCAACTGTGGTGCATTCGCCGCTCAATGCCCGAATAGCTGGTAGTTTCTCAGTTGGATAGTTTTGAACTGTTCCTGCTAGATAAAATTGATAAATCTCTGGGATTTGCTCTGGTGCCACAGAAGGATCAATCCCTTTACCCATTAACTGAATTCCCCGTTGATTGACGTAGTAAACACGACCAGCCGCATCCAATACTCCAATTCCTACTGGGACAGCTTCTAGAAATTGTTTCATTCTACTCTCGCTCTTCCGTAGCTTTGAGTAGAGTCTGGCATTTTCAATGGCGATCGCTGCTTGGGATGATAACAGATTCAAGACTTGCGATCTTTGTGGTGTAAAAGCTCCAGCCGCCAACTTGTTTTCTAAATACAACACGCCCACTAGTTTACCTTGATTGAGCAGAGGCAAGCATAAGATTGATTTAATTTGATTGTGTTGAATATATGGCTCATGAATAAAATTACCTTCACGAGTAGCATCATTTAAAATGACACATTCATGAGTACGAATCACATAATTAATAATTGATTCAGGTAGATGATTTGCAGTTGGGATAGATTGCAGTAATCGTGTAGCATAAGTATTCTCACCTTCCTTGAGTTCACCAGACGCTTCAATCATCCATTTCCCTGAGTTTTCTAAAATTAGAAAACCTATTTGTGCGCCAGCATTTTCTATTAATATCTTCATCAAGGAACTGAGTAACTTATCCAGTTCAATTTCACTCGAAATTGCTTGTGACGCTCTCATCACCGCCGCTAAGTCGAAAGTCTTGGGTGAGTGATTAGAGGTGGTGACAAAAGTTTTAGGGGTTGGTGAAGTTGCATCCGACGATTGAGGAAATAGCTGTGGATAGCGAGTTTCTAAATCTCTTACTTTCGCAATTGCTCCCCACCGTTCATAGCAGTAGTGAGCTTCTTTCATATAGGTTTGGGCAAACTTTTCCCGACCGCGAGATAGGTAAAATTTGGCAGCTAATTCGTAAGCTAAGGCTTCTTCTTGAATGTACTCATTTTCTCTAGCACCAAGAATTGCTTGTTCGTAGAACTCTTCTGCGTCAAACCACTGACCCAAAACTCGCGCTTTCTCTGCTTGCACCAAATGATATCTATGCAAACAATTCATTGGCGCGTAATATGCCCATTGCTTCATTTTCTCCTGTCTAACCGCAACTCTTTGAAGGATTTCCTTCTGCACCTGAGTGCTGCTTCCAAGGTATGTTGCTAGTCTTACCAAAGAATCATAGAGGTAGTATAAAGGTTCAAGGGGTGTCGCAGTCGTGCGGCTCAAATAACGTTCTGCTAAAATGGAGTTTTCGATTGCTTGAGGATAATCAGAAAATAAGTAGCATAGGAAAAGTTTGTTGAAATAAACACCAAAGATTGCGATTCCATCATTTGCTGCTTTGTGTTGTGGTAGCCCCTTCTCCTCATTGTAGAATTCGCCAATTAAACGAGTTGGATTGACCGAGTGTCCCATCAAATTTGCGATTGTTTGGCGATATGTTTGACTCCAGGCTAGTACAGTTTTCTGTTTGATTTGACGGATTGCCTCGCCATATATTGCCATGTTGCGTTCAAGTTCTACGAGTTCCTTTCCGGTGGCATAGGACTGAAAGCAGTAAACATGAGCGCAATAGGCGGCAAACTCTAAATCTCCGGTTTCTAACCCACTTTGATAGGCCTCTAGTAATGGCTCCGATATTCCTTTTAGATGTTTTTTGTGGTGAATGATAGAGTTATGAACGATGAACAATGTCCTAGCTCTAAGTGAATGAGTACTCGGCTGCGATAACAGCTCTAGAGCAAGCTGTCCAAACTCGTAGCCAGACTCAATGTTTCCAAACTGGTAGCCAGACTCGATATTTCCAAGCGTCCCACAAAGTATCATTCCAAAGATGGCATAAGCAAAGGGAGACAGAAACGCATTACCATACTGAATTGACAAGTTGACCTGTTTAGATGCAAGGAGCGGCATCAAATTAGGAGCCGCAATATAGGCAGTGATCGTGATGCTGGATAAAATTCGCATCGTTGCCAGTTTCTCTGGCTCGGTCATTGGGGACAAATGGATCAAGTCGGTGATCGGTTTTTCACTGAGGAGAGATGCGAGCGCGTCTAGTTCGAGGCGAATATCTGAATGAGTGGGAGTTTCAGGAAAACTGATTTCCAGTTGCTGCAAAATTTGCAATGCAGTATCAATAGCTTCTAATAGTTTAACCTGGGCAATACAGGTTTGAATTTTGACTTCGTAAACTTTTATGGTATCGAGAACCGTCTTGGCTTTTTCTAAAACGATCACTCCCCAGGATTCTACTTGCTCAAACTCACCACACAAGAACTCGACTTCTGTTGTTTCTAAATATAGCTCTAATGTCAGGTCATAATTTGTTCGCCAGCTTGAAGCTGCCAGCCATGCTCTGCCTGTGGCTAAATATTTTTTGGACACATTATAGGCGATCGCTGCCTTTGCTTTCTGACCTGCGATTAAATTTAATCTAGCAATTTCATTTCGTTCTGCTTGATTGGTAACAAGCCCAATTCCCTGATTGAGATGATCTACAATTTCGAATAATCGATCTGATAGTTGCTCTTGCAAGGTTTTTTCGAGGAGATTGCGACCGATTTGAAGATGAACAACTTCTTTATATGCCTCATCAATTAAGATATACGCTGCTTGCTGCACGCGATCATGTAAGAACCTATACTCTTGAATTAACAAGTCCTTGTCTAATTCAGATAGAGGTTGAATTAACCCACCTTGGATGGCTGTCAGTAAATTTAGGAAAACCGCTTTCGGAGTTTTATCAGAAATAATCGATAAAGTATTTAAATTAAATTCAGCCCCGACACAAGCGGCTAACTGGAGAATTTGCTGTGTGACTTCCGGTAGTTTCTTTAATCTGCCAAGCATTAGCTCCACAACATTATCGGTAATATCTTGGGCTTCAATTTGAGCAATGTTCCATTGCCAGCTTAAATGTTGTGTATCAAAGGTCAACAGATTTTCGCTATACAGCGTCCTCAAAAATTCGTT
>NZ_JACJSI010000446.1 GCF_014698065.1 Nostoc flagelliforme FACHB-838 | reverse complement strand
GTTAAGGAATGGCTGCATTCCCGAAATGTTACGAGTCCGAGTGAGCTTGATTCTCTTCAAATTGATGAATTAGTAAAGACTATGTGTTTGGCTTGGGCTGGGAATAAGTTTGGGCATCCAAATCATGCTGCTAACTCTTATGAGAAATATGTAGTTGACGCTGTAGCACGAGGGGTAGATGAAACAACAGCAATCAGCGACTGGATGGAAGGAGCGCTTGCACAATTGCCTGAACTGAATTGAAAAGGTAAATCATACTTCAAACTAGGGGGTAAAGAAAAAGATGAACCTTTGGTCAAGAATGGATTTAATTGCATTAACAAATGAACGCTTTTTAGGAGACTTTTACGATTTTATTTCTGATTACGATGGCGGATGGATGATTAAGTTGTTCTATCTGATTAAAGTAAATGTTGCTCTCTGGTTTGGATGGGAGTCAACTTCAATTCGCAATTCGCAATTTGTTTCATCAGTCGGGCTTAAACTCACTACTCATTTAAGACCGCTGTTTTTTTGGGATCAGTGGTGGATTTAGACCTACTAATTAACAATTAAACAATTAAATATTTTTTACATTTAATTGCGAATTTCGAATTGCGACTTGTAAATTGTAAATGACTGGAATGCCCCAGTAGGAGCTTGTGATTGGCAAGAAATCTGTACTCCCGTCAGTTTTCTAAAATGGCAATATGGTATCGGTGAAAACTCGAATTACTAACCAATAATAGGCTGTCCATTAAAGGAGTAAGAATGGCTAATCTTCCACCAATTAATTCATCTGTCAAAGTAATTGAAGCACTTACAGAAAAAGACCCAAGGTTAGGGCAAACAGGCACAGTAATTCAGTATTCAGGACACGGCATGGTTTGCGTTCATTTTCCAGATATGCCGCCTGGTCAAGGAATTTTTTTCAATCCCCATCATTTACAAATCATAGAGCCATAGTCAAGATTATGCCCAGAAAATCCACTCATTCCGCTCCTGCTGACCATTCCTCATTGTGTCTACAGTATCTCCATCTTTGTGGGGGTAGCGCTCGATTATGTCATATCAAATTCAGTCTTAGCGTGATTCAAATGCTAGTCAATCAAAGAAAAGTAAAGATTAAGAATACTGGTGCAGGGTTTTTTATTGAATTGGAGGATTCCAAATGACTAACCATAAACAAGTTGTTTACCAATCTCAATTAGACTACAAGAGTAAAATGGTTCTTCGTCGCCGTACTAGGAGAAGATTCAACCCCAGGATTTTCATCGACCGCATCATAGAAACAACTGCAATTGTCTCTCTGCTCTTAACTGGGTTTTCAGGAGTAGCGGCAATGGGGTGCTGGGGGTTGGAGATTATCGAGACTAATAATCCCAACATAATCATTTCTGGGTGGCAACAGCAGAAAAGTATTTGCTTGGGTGCAATGTTGGTAAGTTTTTCTGCCTTCTTCGGGGCTTCTTTAGTCGGAGCAAGCCTCAGTATTCAACGAAATAAATTTTAGGTAAGTTAAAGGCAATGAAAGAGTACAAAACCAAACATGGCGGCTACAAAATCGAGACTACTAGTTTGCTTTCGTGACTTGGTGCGGAAAAGGGAAAAGGGGAAAGGGAAAAGGGTAAGGGATTTAAACCCTTTCCCCCTTACCCCTGCCCTTTATCCCCACTTCGTGGGGCCCCCACCTTCCCCTTTTCCCAGCCCTCACGAGCACATTTTTGGGTTGGCAGACTACTAGTTAGATTTAATGAATGATTACTGCGTTTTTGAATTGACGAAACTCTTGATGCTCTTGGGCAAAATGATTAATTACCTCTGTTGGAGTTAGGCGTCTAACTTCTGTTTCGGATCTAATTGGTTGTAATACACAATTGATACTGCATTGAGAGTCATTAGCCTTTCTATATACATATCCTGAAATCATCCCAGGTATCCGAAAATAATCGCCTGTCCGTAATTGGGAGAAAGTCATAAGAGTTACCTACTTTTGACAACGCCAATTTTTAGATTAGCGTACTTTGCATTTAACTTAATGCATCCCAAAAGACCAATTGCATGACCTATACATTACAAAGAGAAAATATGATACCACGAAATAACTTACATCTGACTTCACAAGACAGTTGTTCTCTATGCCTGCAATATATCAAGCGTTGTGGGGGTAGCGCAAGACTCAGTAGTATTTATTTCAGTATTGGAGTAATCCAAACACTGATAAATAACAATATGGTGAAGATTACGAATACTGGTGCAGGGATATATGTGGAGTTAACCGACACATGAAAATATACCAATTTAAATACACAATTACGATAACCGCCCAATTAACTGTGCCAGAATTGCCTCAAGAGAAGCTAATGCAGCGTTCGTTGTTCTCTGGTGTTCCTCAAAGTTGCGCTGGTGCTGTTCAAAACTAAGTTGATGTTCCTCAAAGTTGTGTTGATGTTGTTCAAAACTACGTTGTAAATTTTCTGTACTTTCCCGTAATTCCAAGACAACACCATCCAGAACTGCACTACGAGCTAAAACACTGGTAGCTGTATCAATGTATGCGTCAAGCTGGGCTTGAGTATCGGCTTGCTGTCGAGCTAGGCTATCAATCTGGCTTTGAGTTTGGGCTTGCTGTTGAGCAACTCTTTCTACTAGTGCCTCAATTCTATCGAGTCTTGTTGATTGATTCGGTGTTTCGCTCATAAGTTAGTCTGTTGCTTTAACTACTATTATACAGATTTATAACTTTAACTTTCAAGTTGTTACTAGAGCAAGACTTTGAGCGTCACAATTGTTCATTATTAAAAAAATTCTATCTGGAAGAAAGTTAGATAGATATTCCCAAATTTTTAAGCCAGACTTTTTTAAATAATTATTTAATTTGATAAATCTCAAACTACAAGTCCAAATTTTAATATTTTATTATCTGAATTATTTAAGTTTTCTAACAAGTAAGTGTGTCAGGATATAGTTAGTATTTTGCTTCACAAGATCATTAGATTTCTGAAGCAGAATTGAAAGCGATCGCCCCGGACAAGGAATGCGATCGCTCCTGCCACAAAGGGCAGTAACCCCAAAACGTAACTTTGGAGCTAGAAATATGATCGCACAAACTGATGAACTAAAAGAACTTGACCCGTTAGTTTTTTGTGAAATTTGGGGATTAAGTTACGAGCAAGCTTCAGAATATTTAAATATTAGAGCCAGAACAATGACAGCGTATGCTTGTAGTAAATCTTCCAAAACTCATCGTCAACCATCTTCGAGAGTAAAAGCTTTAGCCGCAATACATCATAATAAATGGTTGAAAGAAGGTAAGAGTTTTCGCCCCGAAGGAGCTTGGTAAATATCTCACTGAAAATTTCTAAGTTATCAACAAAGTTGTCAACTTAGTAGCTTGAACCGCTTGGCGCGGTTTTTTATTATAAAAGAGCAAGGTCAATAGACAGTCAATAGACACTGGTCATTGATATCCACATGGACATCCATATTGATATCCATATTGACACTTAGATGCTACGGATATTGACTATCTTTTTGAGGCTATTGATACGGATTTGACTAAGTTCATGGAATCAGGATGGAGAAAACAACTTTTTAATCAAAAACAAAGCCAATCAGGGGTAAATCCCTTAGTTTTACCAATGTCAAAAGCGAAAGCGGCGAAAATTTTAGGTATTTGTCCCCGGACATTGGACAGTGGCATTACTATTCGTGAGTCTGAAGAACTAGAACGGATTAAAGCCGAGCAAAGGGCAGAAACCGCCGACAAAATTAACTCTCTTGGAGTTACGCCCTCATTCAGGAAGTTACGAATCAGGAACTATCTAGACTCAAAAAAATGTAACCCTAGACCTGACACTACAGGTTATTTAGAAGATGAGACAGTTTTTGTGTATGACTCAACTGGTTTATGTATTGGGCGAATTGAACAGAGGCAATGGAAATGGAAATATCGATTCAAAAATGCTTGTAAGAATTCGCCACTGTACCAAGATTCCCGTAATTGACCAAGAACATTGGAGATTGAAGATCGCAGATTGGAGATTGAATGTTTTTGGTACAAGCCCAGCAGGAAAGTGGGCGGAATAAATCTCAAATCAGAGAAGCTGCATCTCTTGTAAGTACAGTCAATTCTCTTATCTACAAGACGCTCCTACGTCGCTCTAAGCGAAGCCATGCCGCAGGCTTTACGCTACGCTATCGGCAATCTACAATTGTTCGACCTATGAAATATCTCACTCCAAACAAATCTAATTCACAACCAAAACCAGAATCATCACCACAAAAAGAGCCGAAAAAAGGAGGGAGTGACTACTTAGAATTATTAGCTCGGTGGATTGTGGCATTAATCTCGCTACCAGTCATCTTTATCTCACATATCATTGCCCAATTCGTTACCCCAGGCACACCCGGATACAAGCTCGTTGGTGCAATTGGTTTCTGGATTGGTACACTCCTTTCTACTGATAGCATCTGGCAAGTTTTATTCCAGGGAAAACCGATTTTTCCGTGGTTTGAGCAAGAATGGATCGGTTG
>NZ_JACJSI010000445.1 GCF_014698065.1 Nostoc flagelliforme FACHB-838 | reverse complement strand
AGTTGGCTGCTAGAACTATGGTACAGCGACGCAAGATTAGTTATGCCACCCAAACAGAACTTGGTACCAAAGCATGGGATATTTTCATGTCCCTGGTTGCCACTACTCGTAAGTTAGGTATTAGCTTTTTTGAGTATATGCATGACCGGATTTTGCAACTCGGTGATATTCCCTGTTTGGGTAACATTATTCGAGAGAAGTCTTCTTCTAACCCATTTGGTTGGTCGTGGCTACCTGAATAAATCTCTACCCCGAAATTTTGAGCCGATACTATTTGATGTTGGTGGGGAATTAATTAATAATTTAGTGCAAGGTTTCATTTATGTTATTCTTAGTGGTCTATCAGCAGGATTTCAATACATAATCCAATTATCTTTTTTGCTAGTAGCTTATGTAGCTCCTATTTTTTTAGCACTGTCTTTACTGCCTTTTGAAAGTAAACCTATCTATGCTTGGTTATCAGGATGGCTAGGACTGACACTAGTGTTAGTCTCATATTCAATTATTGTTGGTGTTGCAGCTAGTGCAATAGTTAATCAACCTTCCACCAATCCATTGTTGATGCAATTAATACAGGCTGTTTTCTCACCATTACTTGCTGTAGCCATTGGCACAGGTGGCGGAATGTCAGTATTCACAGCATTTACTAGTGGGATTAAATTCTCTGTGGGGTTAAGAAGATAATGAGGCTACTAGAAAAAAAAGAGTTAAACTTTACCCCAATATTTTTGATAGGGAATGCAGTATTACTGAGCCTGCTACTGTTAATAGAAATAATCAATTTTGCGAGATTAGGAACTATAGCTAATTCGAAAGCACCGACATTAGTAGAATTAAATGATGGGGAATCGATTAGAGTATCTTCGGTAAGTAGTGATGAGCGTTCGCCTCAAGCAATTACATATTTTGTCGGGCAGACGGTGACAGGCTTACTTAGTTGGAATGCATTGCCTAAAGTAAGCAGTAATTATGATGCAGACCCTACTAAAAAATTAAAAGTAGATGCTGGTGTCCAAGCAGGCAATAATAAAATTACTACTAATGTATGGGCTACTGGCTTTGCTTTATCTGAGGATTTTCGCGCTGATTTTCTTAAGGAAATAGCTAATCTCACGCCTCCAGATGTCTTTAATGGCACGACTCAATCAATTTTAAAAATCAGCTTGCTTAGTGAACCTAAAAAAATCAAAAATGGACAATGGTCAGTAGATATGGTTGCGGAGGTAATTGTTTTTCAGGGTAGCAATATGGTTGGTTCACCTATTGGATTTAATAAAACTATTTTTGTGAGAGTGATAGATACACCAACATTACCTAAGATTTCATCTGATTTTCAACAAACAGCCTATCGTGTCCGTAAGGCTGGTTTAGAAATATATAAAATTCAAGATTTAAATTTATGACAAAAACACAGTAATTTCCAATAAAAAACAAAGAAGTTCTGCCTATTGTAGAACAAAAATCGGAACAATTAGTGAGGAAAGTGGCGGATTCCACTACTTCTAATAAGAAAGATTTTGCCGCAATGAATGGGGTAAGTGTTGAAGCTGAACCCTTACCTCAATCAGAAGTTCCGGAACCAGAAGAAATCGTAACTACTCGTACAATACCGCAAAACCCACTTTTAAAAATGGCTGTTATCGGTGGGGGAATACTTGTTTTTATCATGATAATCGGTGGACTAATTAATGGCTCGATGAATGCCCTAAACATATCTACGACAAAAATAGAATCACCAAAAACTAATCAAGAAACTACAGAGTTATCAGAAATTGTAGATGAAACAGGTAAAACTAAAACAGCTTTGGCTCTAACTAGTCAAAACTCCGAATTTAAAAAAATTCGAGATCAAAAAGCAGAAGCCACATCAACATCAACACCAACACCATCATTTACACCTGTTGCGGTTGCTCCACCGCCACCAACAAGAACGACACCGGAGTATACACAACCAGTAACAGTTACTAGAAATCCTTCTCCACCTAGAATTAATAACACACCTCAATTACCAAGACGGATTTATCAACCTCAGCCTAAACCAGCAGCACGAGTTACCCCCACTAAGGCTACTGTCAACACTCAATCTGTAGACCCAATGCAACAATGGCTTGCAGTTGCAAATGTTGGTAGTTTTAGTAGTCCAGTCAGCTCTGATGATGAAATATTGAACACTGAGGGTATAGAAGGTGGAATAGGAGAAAGTACAGAAATTGAGGGTAAAACTACCGCGCAAGTAGTTGATTACAATGCCAAGCGCGTATTAGTTGGCAGCACTACAGAAGGACAGTTAGAAACTCCAATATTTTGGGGAACAGGTGATGATATAGGTCAAAATTACCTGATTAAGATATCTCTTCCCTTGAAAGCATCAGATGGTAGTGAGGTACTACCTACAGGATCGTATCTAGTAGCTCAAATGACTAATTCCAATGGTTCAGGGTTTGCGCAACTGCGCGGGGTTTCAGTTCTCATCAATTCTAATGGTGACACGCAAGAGAAGAAACTCCCCGAAAACGCTGTGTTAATAATGTCTAAGAACGGCAGTTTTTTAAAAGCAGAATCTCGTCAAGGTAGCAATTTGGGCAGTGATTTGATGTCGGCTGTAATTGCAGGGGTCGCTAAGGCTGCGGAGATACAAAATCGCCCAAGAAGCCAGACTAACATTAGTTCTAATGGATTTTCTAGTAGTACAACTACCAACGATGATAGAAATATAACCGCTGCTTTTGGTGAAGGTGCGTTTAATAATGTTCTTGAAGGAATTAAAGCATCCAATGAAAGACGTTCTGGGCAATTAGATAGCCAAGAAAAAGTTTTTGTAATTGACGCTGGTAAGACAGTAGAGATATTCGTTAATCAAACGATTTCGTTATGAAAAGAGTTTTAGTATTAGCCGCAACGTTATTGTTAATTAATTCTAGTCAGGCTTTAGCAGGAAGTTATAGAATTATTTACTCACAAGATGTAGAGGTTAATTCTATTGAATTGAAGGTATGGAAAGGTTACGGGCTGACCATTAATTTGATGTCTACTGGAGAAGTCATCAAGCAAGTTTGGATAGGCGATCCAACTCGATTTGCTTTTACCTCGAACGGTAATCTATGTCCTAAAGGTGGCGACGATCCAGATTGTGCAGGAGGAAAAGCCACTGTGCTGTTTTTACGTCAAATTAACCCGATTAAATTTCCTGCTCTCGCATCTAGCAAAGATGGTAGCACTCAAATTACAGTACTCACCAATCAGAAACAATATCAATTTAAGCTGACACCTGCAACGGGAGAGCCGTCATATACGAGCTTGGTAATTAAGCCAGATTCAGATAAACCGGAACCACTGCTAGTAGCTAATCCTCCAGCAAGTCCACAAACTAGACAACAGACATCACCCCCGGAGTCGTCAACAGTTTTTAAATCTCAACCATTAGCAGTTGTTTATAACAATAATTCTAAGTTGACTCCGGGGATGATACTTCAAAGAAATGATGCCAATGCTCTTGTATACGGATTAGCGATTGCTGGGCGCAATGGTCAAGTTAAGCCTAACTCGACTACATGGAAAAAAGTTCAAGATGCTATCAGATTATTGCGTCAGGGTAAGAGCAAAGAAGAAGCTATATCTTTGTCTGGGGTTGATGCTAAAGTTTTTCATCAATTAATTGAATGGGGTCGCTAAAAAAAAGTCACTTTACCGAAAAAAATGTTCATACATGTTCCGCCAATCGCTCAAATTCCAACAATCACTTACACCCAAGGTAAATATCAAGCACAAGCGCCGGACTGGTCAAAAATCACCTGGGACACCTTACCACCAGTCCAACAACCGGGATATTTAAAAATCCCCCAAAAATATATTTCAATATTTGGTTACGATCCGTCACGGTCATGGACTGTGGGACAAAAGGTAGGCTCAGTTGTGATGCTGGGTGATGCAGATGACGCATTAAAAATGTCTAATTTCACTCTTAAATCTATTGATAAAATAGCGTCGCTGCCAAAGAAACTGACATTGAAAGATATCGGGTTGATGAAGTGGCAAACACCAGCATCACTAGTCAAAGCTATCCCGAGGTTGGGGAATCTCAGCGTTAGTAGAGTCCCAGTGTTAGCTCCTTTATTATCTAGAGGCAATTCTGTTGGAGGGCGTAGAATTTCTCAACTTTTGCGCTCAAATCCCCAAGGCGCTAATACTCCACTTGGTAAGTTGGACTTAAGCAAGTATTCAATTAATTCTGTTCCAGGGCTGACATTAACTCCCTTGGGAAAATTTCAGACATGGCAGCAGGCTTATATCAACCAAGTCCCTGGATTAAACCAAGTACCTTTTGATAAAATGCCCCAGCCGATCAATTCTGGTGTTGGTGTTGTGGGCATTGCTTCAGTGGTACTAGGTACATCTGAAAGAGGAGATCCGAGCAGGGTTAGCGCGTCTCAAACCCTATTGACAGGGGGATTATGGCAGAGGTACTGAGTTTGAGAGAGCCGCAGCTAACACAGAGAGCATATAGCGATCGTTCATCGCTGCTCGTCGTGATTTTT
>NZ_JACJSI010000444.1 GCF_014698065.1 Nostoc flagelliforme FACHB-838 | reverse complement strand
GATAGCCTCAAAGAGAAAAAGTAAGTCTAATTATTTATTTTATTCGCGGAAATTTCACGCGAACAAAACCTTCCTTGTTTTACCCTCTATTTCTCCTTAACCGAGCAGTATTGATAACTACCCAGCGTTGCGTTAAATGGTTGTCGTCATGACTAATGCTGGCTACCAGTTTGTCATCAGCGTAATATTCGTGATCGCCAAACGAGATTTCGACTATTGTGAGGGGTTCGGGGGCAACAACTTGGGCTTGGGTTGCGATGTGATGGTCGAGTTCGGCTTGGGCTGTTGCTTGGTTGTCAACTTTCTGAAGCTGGGTGGATTGGTGGGTGATGATTGCGTTTACCCAGGCTTGGACCGCTCTTTTATCCCCGGTGGGTGCAACGCCGAGTTCGGCAGCGATTCTTTTGAGACGGGGGAGGTTATAGCGGCAAAGGGCTTGCTGTGTGTAGGTTGGATGCGTCATAATTGAAATCTCCATAATTAATTGGAACAAAAGGCGATCGCGGAAGTTTCTCAGGCTCAGTCGGTCGTCTTTTGTGTTTGTTTTTTACTTTTTGTACTACTTATGGTAGCGCTACTATAAGTAGCTAGCAATAGTCTAAAGTCAACTTTTGTATTACGATTAGTAATGCTACTCTTAGTTATTATTTAGATTACTTATAGATACACACAGTATAGATAACCAACTGAAAGTAGTGCTACTTTAGGGAGTAAGAATTAGGAAATGCCTGTGCTTGTAAAACTGAAAAAGACGAGAGAAGCTAAAGGCTTGTCTCAAAATGAGCTAGCGAGGAAAACTGGTTACAGCCTGCAAAATATTCAAAAAATTGAACAAGGAAGAGCTGCCTCAATTACATTTGATGCCTTGGGGAGATTTTGTGAAGTACTTGAATGTCAGCCTGGAGATATTTTGGAATGGCGGCCAAACAATATTGATGGCAAAACTGGCCACTCATCAAATGATGAGGTGTTAAAAACTGCTTCAGAGGAAGTAGAAGGAAAAAGCGAGTCGCCAAAATCAACAAAACGTCAACCACACATGATTATCATTGATGCCAATAGAGGTGCGGCATGAGACAAATTCTATAATAGCCAACTCCAGGATGATTATGAGACGGCTTTTTTGCTATTGAAAAGAAAAACGGCATGACTGAAGCGAACGAATCTAATCAGGATAAAATACCTAACAAAAAGCCAGAATCGTCCGATAAAACTATTGATTACGACTGGCGCGATCCCTCAAAACCTCGTAATTTTGAAGATGATGTAATTGTGGATGGTTGGCGGCGACGTGCTGATGGAACTTTTGAGAAAGTTGAAGATACAGAGGCAAAGCAATGACATCGTTTATATGTGACCAAATCATAGATTTTGAAGCGAAGAATGCTTATGAAGCCCAAGATATTGAAAGGCTCATAGAACAAGTAAAAACTTTGGTGGCAGAGTCAAAAGATAGCAAAGTTGTAATTTTACTTAGAAATGCTCATTATCTGACTACCAGAGCATTTGTGATTCTTTACAACTATATTCAAGAACCTTTCTCGACAAATGCAGTTTTTGTGTTAGTTTCTACCGATAAATCCCGAATATTCCCTCCTTTACTTGATTTAGTAGAGCATCGGCAACAAGTAGCTTAAATATCAACCTAGAGGTGGGTTTATGGACAAATCAACCCGTAAGAGCAAAAAATCCACCTCTGCTGCTTCTGATGATTCAAAAACACTCCCTAACTTTGCAAACGAGGATATCTCCCAGCAAGTAGATCCAGCTACAGCAACAATTACAGTTACTGCTGTTGAAGTAACAGAGTTGACCCAGGAAGAGCAAAGCGATCGCCTATTTCTGGAGAGGAAAGTAGAGAGGGCATTTTTTGAGGCGGGGAAGGCATTAATGGAATTACGGGATCGCAAATTATATCGCTCTACTCACAAAACCTTTGAGGAGTATTGCCGCGTTCGCCCTTGGCGTTGGCGAAGCCATCGCTTTGGGCATAATCGTCGCCAATCTTATCTTCTAATGGATGCAGCAGTAATATTTGATAACTTAGAGCAAAAATGTGATCGGAACGATCACATTTTGCCGACGAATGAGTGGCAAATCAGGCCACTGTCCAAGCTAGACCCGGACATTCAGCCCGAAGCATGGGAGCAAGCTGTAGAGTCTGCCAACGGGAAAGTACCATCTCATCGCATTGTCAAAGATGCGGTGCAGCGAATAATGGAACGCACTCAAGTACCTAACACCTATCAATTAGGCGAGGTATGCCAAATCTTAGCCAAAGACAACGCCGAACTCAGGGGTAAGGGTGGCTGCTGGGGGATAGTCAGCGCAGTGAATGAGTTCAGTTGCACCCTGGAGATGTGGGATGGCGAGTACACCATTGGGTTGCAACATCTGAAGTCCTTCAACTACCTGCCTGCGGAGCGTGAGCAGATGCGGGTGATTTGCGATCGCATCAGTCGAGTGTATTCCAATTCGCTGGAGGAGACTGTCAAAAATCTGTTGCAGTCGTTGGGGAAACTGAATCGTGCTTATTTGACTGCTCTGGAAGAGAAATTGTTGACTGTCTTGGAGTCGGAAATTAGAGATTAATACAACAATGCTTTAAGTGATTCTACAAAATAAAATTTTGACTAAAAAGCCTTGTTCGGTAACGAGAAATAAAGCATGAGTGAGGCTCGAATGCAGGTTTTTACAAATATCCTGTCTCAATGCCTTTTACAGCTTTTTAAAGTACCTTGCAATTGGTAACAGCCCGAAACCCAGCTTTTCATAGGTACAACGTGCTGGTGCATGACCTGGATCGCCTCCGGTTTCGGCCATAGCAACGGACATACCAGCAGCTTTCATCTGATTAAGAGCGAACTCGACCAGAGCGGCTCCAATGCCAAGACGTTGATAATCTGGATCAACAGCAATCATGTAAATTTCTCCCATACTACTCTCTGAATGGAGCTTCACGGCTACAAAGCCCACGGTTGAATCAGAATCGATGGCAACCCACACTTTCATGTCTGCTGTAGTACAGACGGACTCGACAGCATTAAGCTGGCTTACACGCCAGCCATCAGGGTAGAATGAATGGTACACCTCAATATCCATCGCTTTTTGAATCGAATCAAAGACCGGACTCCATGCGCGGAGTGAAAGACTTTTGATGGGATCAAGTTGGCTATCTTCGTATGGTTCAATTCGCATAAAGGTATTATGTGGTTTTGATGTATTACATAAATACTACCAGCTAATCTTTTGTTTTTCTGGTATGGGCAGTACACCGTTAAAATTGACCACTTGAAACCACTGAATTACTTGGAGTCCGAATGTCAGCAGATGCAGCTCCTTTGCGATCGCATTAACAGACTACAGGAAAATGAGAACTTGGAAGATGCTGCCTGTGCTCTGCTGAAGCACTTGGGGGAACTGAAGCGACGGTATTTGACTGCTATGGAGGAGAGGCTGTTGGGTTTGATTGAGCAGGAATATGGGGTTAATGAAGGAAATGAGCCGATTGCAAATTCGTGAAGATGACCTGACAGGTAAAAATATTGCTGACCTTCTGAGGGAACATCTCAAAAACATGCATGAGGTTACCCCACCCGAAAGCGTTCATGCTCTTGATATAGAGGCATTGCGTTCGCCTAATATTACTTTTTGGACGGCTTGGGATGACGAAGAACTGGTTGGATGCGGGGCATTGAAAGAACTAGATTCAAGAAGCGGTGAAATTAAATCAATGCGTACTGTCAAGGCTCACCGACGTAGGGGTGTCGCCTCAAAGATTCTGGAACAGATTATTAAAGAAGCCCAACGGCGTGGTTACGATTGCTTGAATTTAGAAACAGGGGTAATTCCAGAATTTGCTTCAGCACGAGCCTTGTATACACGGTATGGGTTTGAGTACCGAGGCCCGTTTGGTGAATACGTTGATGACCCGAATAGCGTATTTATGACGAAAAAGCTTGCTTGATTGGTTAGTAACAATCACTGTTACTGCTGTTGAAATTCCAGAGTTAACCGAGCAAAAAATTAGCGATAAGCCTGACGGCATGGCTACGCTTACCGCTTGCACCTGGCGAAAGGTAGAACGGGCGTTTTTTGAGGCGGGCAAAGCGCTGACGGAATTGAGGGACAGACGGCTTTATCGCTCCACGTATATAACATTTCAAGAATATTGCCGCGTTCGCCCTTGGCGTTGGCGCAGCCATCGCTTTGGGCATAGTCGGCAACAATCAAATTATTTGATTGCCGCAGCTGGTGTTTACGAAAATTTGTGTCCCATTGGTTGTCAAAATGGGGAAAATCAAAATTTGACAACCAATGGGACACAAATTCTGCCCACGAGTGAGCGACAGGTTAGACCGATAACAAAACTGGAACCTCAACAGCAATGGGAAGTATGGCAACGGGCAGTGGAAGAAGCCGGAGGTAAAGTATATCAGCCACTGCTCTTAGTATCCTCGTCTTCACCATCAAGCGCGTTGCATACCCTAAAGAAGGAGTTCACCTCATGGACATCAGGTTTTCGATTCCGTCCGCTCCCATACTT
>NZ_JACJSI010000443.1 GCF_014698065.1 Nostoc flagelliforme FACHB-838 | reverse complement strand
TTGTTAGCCGAAGCGATAATTAAAACCTCACTAGTACGTTCTTGCATCCAGGTCAAAAGCATACCAGCGAGGCGTTTGGATAAATCATCATCCCCGGCGAATCCCTTATCAAAATCATCGAGGTATAAGATTACACGGTTGATTCGGTCTACCAGTGCGAGTAAGTTCTTTAGCTTGTACTCAGCCAAATTACCGTAACTGCGGAAACTCCCCCACTCCAAAATAATCAGAGGTAGCCCCAATTGTGCAGAACTTGCTTTAGCCGAGTAAGATTTTCCTGTTCCGGGTGGGCCGATTAGTAAAATCCCCTTGGGTAAACGAAGATTGTAAGCTTTAGCCAATGAGGATAGAAGGCGCTTATAAGTTTTAAACGCTTGCTGGATCAGTTCTAAACCACCAATGGGTGTGCTTGGAGGTTGAAGGAACTGAATGTTATAAATTCGCTTAAACAGTTCGATTTTGTAAGCGGACAGTTGAGACACTAACTTATCCGGTTTAGTTTCACCAGGAGCGCTTGCCTGTCTAATTCCATAGTCAATGTCTGCCAAGTACATGCCTAAGCCGGCGTTCGCTGTCGCATAAATATCGCTGCGGCTGTAATCAGGTAATACTTGGGATAAATAACTGCTTATTTCCTCTATAGCTGGCAGTTGTTGAATGACTGTCGCAACTTCGGGGGCAATGTCAGATGACACGGTGGCGTTTGACCCTAAGAGAATCGCTGCTTTGTTAGCATTGCAATTGTACAGCTTCAGGTTAATGAGGGCAGACTTAATCCACTCGGAAGTCAGAAAGAAATCGGGGTCAGTGGTAGACTCTCCCAGCCAGGGGAATATACCTTCTAGTATGAGAATCCCTTGTAAATCAGTAGTTTTCCAGAATCGGAGAATTTCAAAGTAATGTTCGCGTCGATTCTTTGCGATCGCTTGATACTGGTCAACTCTTTGTAAACTTAATCCCTCCTCATTAGTAGATAACTGGTGTAGCGCATCATCCTCCAGCGTCCACAGGTAACAGTTAATGTTGTATTGCTGGCATTCACTGGCGAGATTTGTCAAAAGTTTGAGTCTTTCTTGTAATGGAGACTCGACAGCAATCAGCTTATTGTTAAGTTTGATTAGAGAGAATATTTGCTTTGTTAACTCATTATTCATTAGGGCTTTAGTTAAATTTCACCCCAATATTATTGATAGCTAAAACTCTTTACTAGCTACTTTAGTACTGAAAAAATCGGTACTAGAGTAGCTTGACTTTTTTGCAACTATAGCTCTAATTCCTCGTGTTTTTGTTGTGAGTGCCGTTGTTGCAATTGATGGGAGAAATTGATTAACTGCGTATTCCAATCCCGACTTTCGCACTTGAGTTGAGTCGAGTGTGGCAGTAGTTCTTTAACAGCCCGTGCCGCAGTTGATTGAGTAAAAGCTACTTGTACATGAGTCACATTACGTAATCTTTCAACAGGTAAATTTGAAGTGTCATCTACTGCCATGTAAACTGTTCTGTTTTCTGGTATTCCTTTAAAGAGATATTCCAACATGGCTACTGAAATGGTATCAATGGGAGAGTCAGACAGTACAGCAGTGCTAGTTTTATCACTAGGCTTTTTCCCCAAAGTAAAGTAAAACCAGCTATTACGGCGAACAGTACCTAACTCATAACCAGAGAATTTATTGGTTGTACCTTCTAAGAAAGCCCCTTTGCTATTCCCTTCCAAGTCCCGCATCACAAACACTACATTTGCTTTTGAGTCGGCATAAACTAGACCCTGGTTATGTAACATTTGTACGCAATCAGAAGGTATGCCTCGTTTCTGGGTTAGGTAATGTTCAACGCCTGACCAGTTAGCTTTATCCTCAACGGGTGGGGTGAATTGGGATGCTGGTTGAGTTTGGATAATAAGAGCCGCAACTTTTTGAGCATGAGCGCTCGCTGCACGTTTTGCGCCGACTTCACCAAATCGCTCCCCGATCCATGCGATCGCTTGGGCTTGGTTGCATTGATTAACATGCTTGACTAAATCAATAGCACTATTACCCCCTAACGAAGAGCCATTGGCAAAGTCAGTAAATTGAGAGGCATCTATATTAATGATGTGGTTTCCTCCTACCCATTCATTCCCTTTACACCACAGCCCCAACTCAATAGCAACATCATCTAAAGCTAAATCAGTTGACCACTCGGTAAGCTTTTTTATTGATTGATTATCTTGTTCTAATTGTGCAATTCGTCGCCGTAACTGTTCATTTTCAAGTGAGAGAGCTTTGGCTGTAGCTTCCATTTCCTGTTTTCGCTGATTCGCCCTGTCTCGGTCGGCAGCTTTGGCCTTCAATTGCGCTGCACTTAGCTCATCAACTTCTAAGTCACGCCCCTCCTCCACAATCCGGTAAAAGTCCTTGATGTCCTGGTGCTTGGCTTTACTTCCCCTAATCCCACGCTCCAGCCCAATTAGGCGCATCGTGTTGTAGTAAGAATCCTGAAACTCATGAATTTTCTGCCGTCCGTCGAAGAAATGATTACAGCGCAATTGCCCCCGATCATCAATCGGCACAAAGTAAGCGTGAATGTGCGGGGTGGCTTCATCTAGGTGTAATTCTGCCCTGACAATGCATGAGCCATATTCATCAGCCAACCACTGGTGAGTCGCTTCTACCCAGTCATCCAACTTTTGTTGTTCATAGTACCCAGCATTAGTTGGGCAGTCGGGACGGAAATAACTAGGCGATGCACTCAACAGTAACTCTACACAGTAGACCGCATCAGTGCGAATCTTTCGCTTTTGTTCATGCTCGGCAATTTTGGCTAAGACTAAATCCTCTAGTCGTTCATCCAGGTCGAGGCTACCGATGAAGCGAATATTTTTTTGAGTGGGGTCAGCGTTTGGGGTTTCTCTCTCCCTTGCAGTGTGAGATGCACTCCCTGATATATTACCCCGCTTTAATTTTTTTAATCGCGCGATCGCGTAGCTCATGGCTTCACTTCTTGAATAAACTTGGTATCATTCTCAAGTAATGCTGATTTTTTGAAATTATCTAAATTTTGGCTACCCCTAAAATAGCTAAATTGCTCAAATGCGGAAATGGGTAAAAAACCGTAGTAAGTACGTACGACTATTTTATTATTTTTTCAGAGAATTGTTTCGACGGCTAATTGAGGTTATCTCAGGTTTAGTCTGGGCTTAGTCTAGGCTTAGTCTAAGAAATCTTAAATACAAATAGCTTTTAGTGTAAAACTTAGTCTAGGCTTAGTCTACGCTAAGTCTGCGCTTAGTCTACACTAAGTCTACACTAAGCCCCCAAAAATGTAGTTTAAGATACATTTTTCTCTTTGAGAATTAACTCAAAGCACAGATTTAGTAGGTAAAAAATTTAGTTTGAAAAAATAACTTTATTCGGCTAGACTGTACATAAGAAATTTCTGAATTTCGACTGTGCAAAGAAAATGGAACTACCTAACAACAGTTACAAAAGTGCAATGAATAATTGCATAAAAACTTTGCCCAGAGAAAAATATGGAACAAAAGGAACAAGTCTTTTTTACAATTAAGCGGACGATAGATACCCAAGAAGGGCGACTACTAAGTTATCTGCAAACAGAACCATTTGATTTAGGGACACTACCGGAAATAGTGATGTTGACCCTGAAACAACATTGGTCGCCTTTTGCCATGTCTGCTGATGGGGTAGATGGTGAGCCTTTAAGACAAAGGGCTATATGGGCAATTCAACAGTTGGAAGCACAAGCGGCTTTAATTCGGACGGTATTTATAGAACCATCAGTAGTGAAGACGGAGACTTCAAGGGGCGAAACTCAAGCTCAAGCTCAACAGGCGAATGGTGTAGAGTCGAGTCTACACCAGACCCAGACAGAAGAAGTCCAAGCGTTAGAGCATTGTGATGACGATGAGACTGATGACGATGAGGCTGATGACGATGAGACTGATCTCGAATGGATAGATATAAAACCGTCACTAGAAATGCAACAGATTAATAAACTGTTTGGTATTGGTTAACTAAAGTGTCCTGACTATACCAATAACCAGTTAATAATTGCTCTCAAGGGTGAATAACCCGCATTTCTCACAAGCTCCTTTGCGTTTGATGATGAGTAATAAGTAATGGGTAATAAGTAAAATTTTTAACTCATAACCTCTAACTCCTTACTCATAACTCCTTACTTACTACTCATTACTCCTCCATTCGAGGTGTGGTGAGAAATTTGTGAATAAGACTCTTCAGGCAATGTCTATTTTCTTTTGCGCTCGCACATAAATAGGAAAATGTATGAATACGCCCAACAAAGAGATAACCTCAACGATGCCAAAGATAGTAGCGTCGTTTGATTTAGGTGGCAGTCATAACCGAGGGATTGTTCAGATATACCCAGAAGGTGTGCCAATAGTGATAGCGATGAGTGCAGAAGTGGCAGATGTGAGCAGGGATTCAATAGCGCACTCATTTACACAGGTGCGGCTTGACTCGACTTGGGTAGGAATTGGGAATGAGT
Organism: Nostoc flagelliforme FACHB-838; assembly: GCF_014698065.1. GTDB lineage: Bacteria > Cyanobacteriota > Cyanobacteriia > Cyanobacteriales > Nostocaceae > Nostoc > Nostoc flagelliforme_B. The sequence goes on along the minus strand of NZ_JACJSI010000443.1, from coordinate 58 downwards.
ATTATGTATTAGGTGCTGTAGCTAAAGAGGCTTTTTTCGGTACACCAGCACTCAAAGA
>NZ_JACJSI010000442.1 GCF_014698065.1 Nostoc flagelliforme FACHB-838 | reverse complement strand
GATACTAAGTTCCCAGCAGATGATTTTTGCGTCATATATCATATTTTATAACGCCGTGTCTACCAATCTACATTCTGATTTTTTCTTTCTACCCCGATTTACCGAGCGGATACGACACAAACCGTCTTAGGAGAATTTGGTGCGAATCTCTCTGGTGGTCAAAAGCAGAGATTAGCGATCGCTAGGGCTATAGTAACCGAGCCACCTATATTAATTTTAGATGAATCTACTGGCGCTATCGATCCAGTAAGTGAAGCCGAAGTACTAGATAGACTGCTGTACCATCGGCAGGGCAAAACCACAATTATGATTAGTCACCGTCCTCAAGTCATCCAACGATCTGATTGGATTGTGTTGCTTGAAAATGGACACTTAAAAACTCAAGGGACTCCAGAAGAATTACGTCAGATTGCTGGAGAGCATTTAAGTTTTATTGATGATATCTATCCTTCTAAGAATGGTTTTAAATCTTCTTTAATTATTCAGAATTAGTTAACGGCTATTAAGCATTTTAGATATACTCAGCACTTATGATTAGTAACTCTCAAACCAATTTTTTACCCTTAGTTCAAGACAACGAGTTTCTCCCACCAATTAGCCGTTGGACTACATTTGGCGGATTATTTATCCTGTTTGCGTTGTCGTTAGCTGTTCCTGTGACTGCGGTTGTTAAATATAAAGTTACGGTCATTGGGCAAGCTGTTATCCGTCCTGCGGGTGAATTGCGAATTGTGCAGGCGGCAGCAGAAGGACAGGTAATGCAGATTTACGTCAAAGAAAATCAAACGCTGCAAACAGGAGATAAAATTGCGACTATTGATGACTCTCGACTGCAAACCAAAAAAAAACAGCTGCAAATTAATATTCAACAAGCTAGGTTACAACTAATTCAAACCGTTGCTCAAATTAATGCAATAGATAGTCAAATTCGATTTGAAAGCGAGCGCACTAATCGTACTATCGTCTCTGCTAAAGCTGAATTGAAAGGACGTGATCGCGCTCATAAAGACAAAAACATTACCACTATTACTGAACTTCAAGAAGCAGAAGCCAACATCAAAATAGCTCAAGAAGAATTATATGCAGGACAAGCACAGTTACAATCAGCACTAGCTAATCTCCACGCTACTGAGGCGGCTCTAGGAGCAGCGACATCAAAGCAGAACCGATATGAAAGTGCTGCCAAAGAAGGAGCATTATCCCCCGATCAACTAGAAGAAGTACAGCTGGCTGTGAAACAACAGGAACAAGCTGTACAGGCGCAAAAAGCAACTTATAAAGCCCAAGAAAAAACAAATGAACGGTTAAAACAAGCTGTTTTAGGGGCTATTGCCAGACGATCTCGCGCTCAAGTAGCCCTCAACCCAAGCAATACAGAGGTAGTAATTGCGATTGAACGCATTGCTCAAGAAAAAGCCTCTGGGGAAGTAAATAAAGCATCCTTAGAAAGAGAACTTCAAGCACTTCTCAAGCAGAAAATTGAAACTGAAAAACAATTAGAGCGCGAAGAGAACGAATTCAGGCAAGCTGAAATCGACCTGAAGCAAACTACTATTACCGCTACAGCAGACGGGATTATTTCCAAGCTAAATTTGAGAAACCCTGGTCAAACTCTCCGGGCAGGAGAGGAAGTTGTCCAAATTGTTCCCACTCATGCACCTTTATTTATCAAAGCAGCTGTAGGTTCTGAGGAAAAAGGTAAGGTAAAAGTCGGTCAAAAAGTGCAAATGCGGGTAACAGCTTGTCCTTATCCTGATTACGGTACTCTCAATGGCGTTGTCAAAGCGATTTCCCCCGATGCTGTTAGTTCGCAAAAAAATGATACAAATGCTGATACAAATTCTACCCCCAAAGCAACTGCTGTAGGCGCTTTTTACGAAGTTACAATTGAGCCAGAGAAACTTGCTTTAAGTCGCGTTTCAAATAAATGTCAAATTCAATTGGGTATGGATGGCAGAGTTGATATTATTACCCGCGAAGAAACTGTACTGCAATTCTTGCTTCGTAAGGCAAGGTTAATGACGGATTTGTGACGTTAAATGTGTTTTGGAATTGCTGAGTTCTAGGAGTGCAGCATTGGAAATTTAGTTAGAAGCATCGACTAAGTTAATTGGCTTGATGACACATAACCTACACCCCCACCAACCAATCGCACACCACAGACGTACAGCCGCTCCCAAAGTTAACCCAAACCTGCCACTGCCCCAGGCATCCGTTCCAGTAAGGCTCACCATCAGCAACGCCAACAGCGGAGCCTATTATGGAGACTAACTGGTTGTAGAATGAGCCAGCGCCGTCCAAGCCTTGCTGTATTTTCAGTTTCAGCCCTTTCCAAGCTTGTCCTTGGGGGCTGGACACTACCTCTTCTAATATTTGGGAGGTTGTGTCAGTTACTGGTGTAGTTGTACTTATATTATTAGTGACTGACACCAACTCACAAGAAAACGCTTCATCTCGATTTAACCACTGCCTAAAAATTGAATTACGCTGATCATCAGGGGCAACAAACCGATAGACGCACTCCCGGTTTTCACGCTTACCTAACCGACCAACGTAGTTCAACTTCAAATCAATCTTGGCAAGTAACTTCTGTGCGATCGCAATCGGTGTGTGTTTTTCAGAAATCGTTACATTCAAGTAATTCTTGATAACGTGCCGATGCGTTACAGCCAGTGCCTTAAACTGCATCATCTTCTCGTCACTTCCCCGTAACCGAACATCTGGTGCAAGAAACTGCAACAGATTCAGATTTTCGAGTAACAACACAGCAGGTAATAACTGCCCCTTGTTAAAATCCGGTTTCCAAATCGAATTCTCTCCCGCCTCTAACTGCGCTGCTGCCCGTTTAGCATCACGGTTGGTCAAAAACTCTCGCCCCAGCGTCAAATAATAGTGCATCCGCAGTTGAGGATACCAGCCGTCGTCATCTTTCTCGACTAAATCAAGGGTTACGTCAATTTCATAGCGACGGGATAATTCCGCCTTGCGTTGCTGATGTCGTTCGGTTTTGGTTTTCGCCCGTTTGTCTTGCAGCTTCTTGAGTTCAGTTGGGGAAAGTTCATCAGCTTGCGCGATCACTTTACACTCCGCAGCATACAATTCAACAGATGCCGCTTTAACCGACTCGATTACTGCCCCACTCTCATCGTCATCAACATCGTCGGTATCAATAACGGTGTACCCATCTTCGACCAATCCCGCAAGCACCGATTCTCGATAGCGCCGCATCTCAACGTTAATCACAGAACCACGCTTGCCCCAAGTCTGCAATGACTCTGGCTGAAAATTCTGGTCAACATAGCTGTAATCGTCATTGTCCGCCGCCGACAGCAGCGCAATGTTAGCCTGTGTAGCAACGTGTTGACTTCTGAGCAATCCTCCGATGGATGTAGAGCCATTGCCCACAACCGACATCCCCCACTCTCTAACCCAGATATGACGGTCAACTGTTTCCCTAACCCTTGCCAACATCTGCCGCACAGAATTAACCGGCTGCACTCCCTGAAATATCCCCCAAACACCATCAAAATGTCCTCGAATGTCGATGCTGACCCCAGTTTCTAAACTTGGGGAGGCGATAACCAAATCATACTGGGTAAGAATCTCGTTGAGATGAGCGATACAACCGAAAGCTGCATGAGATGGATCAGCAACAGATTCGCTGTCTATTCTCAAAATCCGCAGGTGTGGGAATTTGCGACGGAACCGTTCTTCAAGTGCCTGAGTTCCCCATTTGGACTTGGCTTTCTGAGCAGAACAGCACAATAGATGATGCCCCCCTTTAGAAATCGCTTTGTCCAATGCAGCGATGAGATTTTTCGGGTTAGTGCCAGAATAGTTGTAACAGTTGCCAGCTACGTGCCGATAATTGTTGACGATGACGAAGGGATTGACACGATATTCTCCAGCGAGTGATAAAACATACTTCACATCTGTGTCGGAGACATCAGCGCTTGATAGGTAAATCTTTCCCTGACTGCTGCCCAAGACATTCTGTACCAGTTGTTTGAGGTTTTTGAGAACGGATACCCGACGTTTTTGCACTTCCGTACCAGAGTTGAGCAAATGCCAGAATACTTGGTCGCACTCGTCAATAATAATCACATCATTAGCCCAATCATTAGGATTGAATCGCGCCTGACTTTCCTGATGCAGCGAATCAACACACACCCCATATCCTAACAATGTGCCTGTTTCATTCGTGCGGACTTCGGTAACATAGTTAACACCGAAGCGATTACATAGCGCCTCACCCAGTTGAATGCGATGGGTAATGATTAATACTCGTCTCTCTTGGTCGTGTGCTTTCGCCACTTCAGTTGCAAGCCATTCGGTTTTACCCGTGCCTTTAGGGGCTTTGAGGATAATCAGTTTTTCGCCTTCGGGGACGAGAAGCTGTCCAAGCCCGGATTTCTCACGAAGCTGGAGAAAAGAGGAGTCAAAAACTGCCAAAATATCTATTGCACATGAATTCCAGCAGTTTTAAGCATGACCCCTCAGAAAACAGATTGTATACCGGAACAGTTCAAATTTAAACCTGTATTGTCATGTCCAGTCGTAGTTAATTTCA